>NZ_OY776411.1:5000-605000 GCF_963675585.1 uncultured Draconibacterium sp. | reverse complement strand
GTAAGTAATAGTCTGAGTTTTCCAGCCGATAGAATAGATGTGAATAACATTAAAATCATTCTCATCAATAAATTGAAATTCAACATTGCTATTGTCATCAAGGTTCACAATCTGAATGTCTTCAGAGCTTAATACACCTGATGTAAATAGATTTTCTCCTGTTGTTTTATCAACCAGCTCAAACACAAAGGGGGGTGGCGGGGTAAAACAATCAACATCAATACATTTGTCTTGTTTATCACAAGACCAATTTGTGCTTGCAAAAATGAAAACTAAATAGATAAGTGCTTTTTTCATAATAGCTTTTTGGGCCATGGTTTTCTTTGATGATTGTTTTTCGGCTGTTATGGTTGCGTTGTTTTCAGAATTTTGTGCAACGATCATATGGCCCAACTTTTTGTTGCCATTGCATTCGTTTATTGGGGAAAAGCATTTTATGGCTTAAATATTTGTTTAAACATGGCCAAAAGCTCTTTCGGGGCATAAACGTTTGGTTAAGCGCAGACTATCATCCTTTTTGGGGCTTAAACGTTTGGTTAAACCTCGACCGGCGAATCTTTTGGGGCTTAAACGTTTGGTTAAACTCCTTCCTTTAGATTTCTTGTGGTTTAAAGGTTTGTTTATGGGTGAAAAAAGCAACGGGCGAATGAAAAACTAAATGTTTCGGGCGTTTTTGCAGGCTTGCCTCATTTATACCGAGAAAACCCATTCAATTTCTTTTCGTACTTTGGCATTCTGATTTTACCAGCTTATGTCGCGAATTGTTAGAACATATGTATATGCCGGATTGGCTGTGTTATTCTGGTCGACCGTGGCCACATCGTTTAAACTGGCGCTGCGCGAGTACGATTTTATTCAGCTTATATTTTATGTGTCAGCGGTAACAGTGGTGCTTTTGTTTTTTGTGTTGGTTGTGCAACGAAAAACGCATTTAATATTTAAGCAGACCAAACGCGAATGGTTGTATTCGCTGTTAATGGGGGCTTTTAATCCGCTATTATATTACCTCGTGTTATTTAAGGCATATTCATTGCTTCCGGCACAAGTGGCACAACCGCTGAATATGATCTGGCCGATTACGCTGGCGCTGCTTTCGGTACCGATGCTCAAACAAAAGATCAGCTGGATAAGTTTTGTGGCACTGCTGATAAGTTTTGTGGGCGTGTTTTTTATTTCGTCGCAGGGAGGTTTCGATGGATTTGGCAACACCAATCCGCTGGGAGTGGTGCTGGCCGTTGGAAGCTCAATATTGTGGTCGTTGTACTGGATATTTAATGTAAAAGACACGCGCGACCAGATCGTTAAACTCTTTCTGAATTTTGCCATCGGGCTAATCTACCTGACTCCGGTTGTAGCATTGTTCTCGTCGTTTAAAGTACATTGGGGCGAAGCTTTTATCGCTACCATTTATTCCGGAATTTTTGAGGTTGGAATTACTTATGTGTTGTGGTTAAAAGCCATGAATCTGACCAGCAGCAATGCCAAAATTGGCAACCTGGTATTTTTTGCACCTTTTCTGTCGCTGGTATTTATTCACCTTATTTTAAAGGAAACCATCTACGTTACAACGTTTATTGGTTTGCTATTTATTGTTTCGGGAGTGCTGGTGCAGCAGCTCGATCGAAGGAAACGGAGATGAATGAAGATGTTCGAATTTCGATTAACAATCTTATATTGAATAAGCAATTGGCAATCAAAAACTGTAATTGTTAAACTAATCTATTGTGGTTCCTATAAACGAATCTTATTGGTTTTTCTGAATATTTAGTGTAATCAGTGTAATTCGTGGATAAATTGAACTCAAGTTCCGAAGGAACAAAACAATAAAGGTACTTTTGCCTGCAGGTTGGCAACAAATTACTATTTTCAACGCATGGAGAAACCACTACGAATATTAGGCATCGACCCCGGAACTACAGTTACCGGTTACGGCTTAGTAGAAATACGGAACAAAAAGCCGGTGATTTTGCACATGGGAAACATTACTCCCAAAAAATACTCCGACCATTATATGAGATTGAAATATTTGCATCAGCGGGCTTTGCATTTGGTAGAGGAATACAAACCCGACGTAATGGCGATTGAAGCGCCTTTTTATGGGAAAAATGTGCAATCGATGTTAAAGCTGGGTCGCGGGCAGGGAGTACTAATGGCCGCAGCACTTATGCACAATGTGCCGATACACGAATATGCGCCGCTTTTGGTTAAACAGGCAATTACCGGAATGGGTAGGGCTTCAAAAGAGCAGGTGGCTTATTTTCTTCAGAAAGTGTACAACTTAAAAGATATGGACAAAGTACTTGACGAAACCGATGCCGTTGCTGTTGCCATTTGTCATTTTATACAATTAAATAAACCTCAAAAGTCGAAGGAATATAAAAACTGGTCCGACTTTATAAAAAAGAATCCTGATAAGGTTAAATGAGTTTTATTCGGAATACGATCACTGATAGTTGTATTTTTGCACCGTTCTTTAGAGCGGTGAATGAATGAAGGAGTAGTAGTATTGATTTTTAAGGATTTTTGTAAATTCAATTATACAAAAATCTTTAAAAATCTGACTGAGATGGCGAATTCGGGATCACCGCCTTGAAAGACGGTGCAAAAAATAGCTTAGCCAAAAGCTTTCTCCAGTTTGTTAAGCGCTTCTTGCAGCACACTGCGTTGGCAGCCAATATTAATACGTAACCAGCCGTCGCCGCCGGTTCCAAAACGTCCGCCATCGTTTAGTGCAACTCCTGCATTTTCAAGCAGAAATTTCATCAGATCGTCGTTTTTCATTCCGTAATCTGTAAAATCCATCCAAACCAGGTAAGTTGCTTCCAGGTTCATCACTTTTACACGCGGTAGTCTGGCTTTCATAAAGTCATTTACAAGCTGGAAGTTTGACCATAAATAGTCGAGCAATTGTTCGAGCCACTCGTCGCCGTGCGTGTAAGCAGCTTCAAGTGCAATCGATCCAAAAATATTGCCCATGCCCAAATGTCCGACTCCAATCGTACGGTCGTAGCGGGCCAGTTTTGTTTTGTTGGGTATAATTACCATCGATGAGGTCAAGCCCGCAACATTAAAAGTTTTGCTGGGTGCCATCGAAATCATACAGTTCTGGGCAACTTCTTCCGAAATGCTGGCCAGTGGAATGTGTTTGTGATCTCCAAAAATCAAGTCTGAATGAATTTCGTCCGAAATAATCATAATGTTGTTTTCCAGACAGATATCAGTAAGCGCAACAAGTTCTTCGCGTGTCCAAACCATACCGCCCGGATTTTGTGGATTACAAAGCAGCAGTAGTTTGGTGTTTTTGTCAATTTTCGATTTTAGGTCTTCCAGGTCAAAGGTGTATCTTTCGTTTTCAATTTTTAATGGATTTTCAATCATTTTTCGTTTGGTACCTTTTACGGAGTCGAAAAACGGGAAATAAACCGGAGGCTGGACAATTACACCATCTCCGGGTTTCGAAAAACTTTCAACGGCAAAGGTTAAACCTGCTACTACACCCGGGCTAAACGAAATCCATTCCTTTTTAATTTCCCAGTTGTGGCGTCGTTTCATCCAGTTAATAATGGCTTCAAAATACGAATCGGGTCGGAAAGTGTAGCCGAAAATTTCGTGTTCGGCACGTTTTTTTATGGCTTCAACAATAAAATCGGGTGTTTTAAAATCCATGTCGGCCACCCAAAGCGGCAGCAGATCTTTCGATTTAAAAAAAGTTTCAAGGGCATCGTGTTTTAAACAGTTGGTTCCTTTGCGCGGAACTATTTCGTCGAAATCGTATTTTTTCATAACATGTATAATAAATCGTAGTGCAAATAAGATATAAATGCAATATCCTGAATTTTGTTCGCCGAAGATAACTGAAATCTACTGGCTTCTCAATCTTTTTTTTGTGGAAATCGATACCCAATTCCAAATTCAAGAACCTGCGCTTTAAACAATGGCACTGCCCTGATCATAGTAAGAGCAACAATGTTTTTTGCATAATATTTTGCCCCAACTTTATAATAAGCGCGCGAAACATAATTTGTTGCATCGCCAAAAAAGAAACCGTAGGCACCCAAAAAACTGAGATTGCCAAACAAAAATTCGCCCTGAATATTTGGGCCAAAACGAAAACTAAGATCGGAGTCTCCGTTGTACCTGTAGTTTATAATGGCGTATTGATTTAACGACTCGTCGTTTATGAAGTCGATTCCAATACCAAGTTTATTGATTGGATTTAACTGTTTTGAGTAGTTTAATGAGGCAGCCAAAAACAGAAAACGGTTGTTATAATCTTTTAATTTGTTTGTACCTGCCGAAGTGTATAACCAAAATTCATTTTTTATATAAGGCGTTCTTTCTTCTTTGGGCGGTTTTGTTTTTTCGATTTGCCTTTCAAACTCCCAACCCAGCGTAAACTGGTTGTTTAATGAATTAATGCCCAGGTTTGGCGAGTTTATCAGTCCGTTGGAAAAATGGTTAAGGCCATACGAATATTCAATATATACAGGGTGAAACGTTAATCGGGTATAAAATTGTGCTTCGCCGGTGATGTTAAAATGTGTACTAATTGCCACATTTTCAGGATTTGAAACTTCATCGTAGGTTTTTGTCAGGTATGCAAATCCGGCACTTCCAGTAAAACCAATATCAAAATGCTGTTGTTGTTTTAAAAATGAAATTTGCAAAAAAGTAGTGAGTGCGTGGGCGTTTCCTAAAACATCGGGATAGTTAAATGACTTGAATTTGTAATTAAAACCATAGTTTGGGCAGTTGTAATATTTTCGCCACTGATCTCCATTGTTGTTTTTACGCGAATAACGAATTGAAAAGCCGGTTAAAGGATTGTTTGAAATTGGTTCTATTTTAGAATTGTGTACTAATATGGAGCCCGAAGTATATGATATGTCGATACTTTCCTGCGAAAAAGTGTATTTCGGATGTGCTGCAAATACTACAATTAAAATAAGTAATGGATATAACCAGGATGTTATTTTGTTTGCCATAGATACCGACTTTACCTCAATTTTTGTTTTTCGCTGGAATATACTACCAAAATAATGTTTTTCGGAATAGAAAACGTATGACGTTAAGGTTTGATTTATATAATATGTGAAGCTGCGTTTGTTCCTTTAGGATGAAGAGCTGCATTAAATATCTATTTTCTCCAGAAAATTCAAATGGTTTTCTTTGTTCACCTTTAAAATAAAGTTAAAACGATTCAGGCTTAAGCAAAGGTTAAAATCTTCTTTTGGCGACCAGCTTTGTTTTGCAGGATCGAAGAACCGGGCACCGTCGCCTTGTTGAATCGTTTCAACCATCTTTTCAAAGTTGTTGTGTTTTCCTGTCAGTTCGTTTTTTATGTATTCGGCACAAAGTGTGTCCTCGTCGGTTGGGTACTGGCAGGCATAACCCATACAAACCAACGAAATGGTAGCGGGCTGCGTTTGTTGAATATAGCGAACAATGGCACCGGCATTTACAAAACTACCTGTTAGTATTTCGTTGGCATTAACTGCCCCTGCAATTCCCTGGGTGCCCGAACTGGTTGTGTGTATCATTGTTTTGGCCGTAATTAAAGCATTTACTAATTGTGACGGAGAGTTGCCAAAATCAAAACCTTTGGGTTTTTGTTCGTTGCGTTCGCCAACCAAAATTGCATCTGGATTGTCTTTTTTTAGTTTGTAAGCCAACTCAATGTTACCAACGGGAATTATTTTTGAAATTCCTTTTTCAAATGCATAACAAGCTGTTGAGAAAGCTCTGAATACATCGATAATTACGGTTGTTCCTGTTGCAACATTCGCTCCTTCAATGAGTTGGAGTATTTTTATGTCCATTTTGTGCGCTTTGATGCGAATGTAATTAAAAATTATTTAATATATCCAAGTACAAAACGGCATGATTATTGTAATAGCAATATGTTCGAATGACATAAAGCCTGTATATAAAGGCTTTCACGGTCTGTTTTTTCAATAAAATACTTCTTCATGTTAAATTATTGTTTAGGTTACAATCTTTTAAAGTATGTTTTAGAGCATGTATGCTGTAAAACATGTATGTTTGTATCGTCATTCATTGTTAAACTAAAAAATTGAATGGTTATGAAAACAATTAAATTATTATCGACAGTACTAGCGGTAGCGATTGTAGCAATTGCAACTGCAGTGGAGAAGCCAAAAATGAGTGTTGTACCCTTAACAGCCGACAGAGCAATTGTGTCAATTCAAAACGACAATGCAGCTTTGTTTGAGTTAAGCATTCATGCAGAAAATGGAGACTTAGTATATTATAAACAATCTACTAAGCCATTAAATAACTATCAGAAAGTGTTTGATTTTAAAGCGCTTGAAAATGGTAGTTATACTATGCACTTAAAAGTAAATGACACACGTTTGTCAAAAGATTTTTCAGTTGCATCTAACGGTATCGAGATCGGAGAGTCAAAATTACGTTTTGATCCGTTCTTTAACTACACAGAAGGTGTATTGAAACTGTCTTATTTGAATTTTGACGAAGAAAGCTACAACCTGGCCATCTATGATGAAAAAGGTTTGGTTTACGAATCAAAACTGGGAAAAGAGTTTAATCTAACTTCAGGTTATGATTTGTCTCGTCTTACAAAAGGCAAATACGATGTTGTTCTTAGTTCATATAATAATGAATTTACTTATAGTTTGGAAAAATAGGTTACAAAAGTTATTGGTTTAAAAGGCCGTTATCTGTGCAGAAACAGATGGCGGCCTTTTTTTTATGTACAAACGGCTCGTTCGGTTGAGTGAATGGTACTTTGGAGAAGGTAAATAGTTTGGGTTACCTTTTTTTTTGTGTTTGTCTACGTTATTGTGCAGTTCATCGATAAGATACCCGTTTAATGTAACGTCATAGCTAAATTGATGTCAGTTAATTAGAGAACAGTTAAATTTTAAATTGTTGAACACATTAAAAATTCTGATTAAGCCACAGATTTTTTACAATGCTGTTTTAACGGTTGCCATTGAAAACATTAAACAACAAAAAAATGAAAACAAGAAAATGGGTTTTAACAAGCCTGGCATTCTTTATTGCAGCAATAGGGTTTGCCACCGAATTCCCCAAAATGAATGTAGTACACGTAGAAAACGACAAAGCTTTGGTCGCATTTGAATCGTCAGAAGCTTCGCCTCTGGAAATTACTTTGACAAATGCGAATGGAGAGATTGTGTATTTTAAAAGGACTAAAGAACGACACAGTGATTACAAGAAAATCTTTGATTTTTCGGAAATGGGAGACGGAACATACTGCGTGTGTGTGAATTTCGGGAACAGAAGTGTTAGCCGCAGTTTAGCCGTAAAAAATGAAATGATAACAGTAGGAGATGTGTTCTATTTATACGAACCCTATTTTTGTATGAATGGTAAAAAACTTAACGTATCGTTTTTTAACTGTCCAAAATCGCAGGTTTATTTAAACGTTTATCAAAACGGAAATCACATTGATGGAGTTAAACTTGGAAAAGATCTTACCATTCAGAAATGTGTTGATCTTTCGAAGCTTGAAAAAGGGGAGTATGAAATTGTATTAACAGATCAGTTTAAAGATCATAAATACATCGCAAAATTATAAGTTCAAAATTTGGTTTAGGAAAAGAGGTTTCGTTTTTGAGACCTCTTTTTTTATGTGCTAACCCGATGGATTCAAAATGGGATTTGTTGGGTCCGAATTTATCTCCCGAAAAGTCAATTTTCATCTAAAAATGTATTGTTTGTCGAACGAATGCGCGTGTTTAGCTAAAAGACGATTAACAATTTGTATGTGAACTTATATTCTTTGTAATTTTAAAACATAATTATAATGAATCGGATTAAACGATTCAATACTTCCAAAGTCCAAGTCAGTGTCTAAATCAAATACAACTGTGTGCTGTGCATATTAAAATAGAAAATCTTAACAAAGTTTACAAGGGAGGCAGTTATGCCGTTAATAATTTAAACCTTGAAATTCCAAACGGAATGTTCGGTCTTTTGGGACCAAATGGTGCCGGTAAATCTACACTCATGCGAATTTTGGTAACGCTTATGAAACCAAGTAGTGGCAAAGTGTATTTTAACGAGCTGGAACTGTCGAAAAACCGCCGCGAAATAAGGTCGATGCTGGGCTACCTGCCACAGGATTTTAGCTTTTTTTCGAAGTTGAAAACCTATGAGTTTTTGGATTACGCAGCTCGTTTGTCGGGTATGAAAAACAGTGCTCAGCGACGTACTGCCGTTGAGCAGATGCTCGAGGAAGTCGGCCTGTTTGAAGCACGCGACAGAAATGCAAATAAACTTTCGGGTGGTATGAAACGGAGGCTTGGCATTGCGCAGGCATTAATAAACGATCCAAAAATTATTATTGTCGATGAGCCAACAACGGGTCTTGATCCGGAAGAGCGGATTCGTTTTCGAAATCTGCTGTCGACAATCAGTACACGCGATGTAATTATTATCCTTTCAACACATATTGTTGGCGATATTTCGAGTACCTGCGATAATATGGCCTTGCTAAATACCGGGAAACTGGCTTTTTCCGGTTCGCCCGAGCAGTTGATTAAAGAAGCCGAAGGAAATGTTTGGCAGATTGAAGCAACTGAACAAGAGTACATGGAAATTAACGAGAAGTATCCGGTAATTTCTACTATCCCGATTGACGGAGGATGGGAAGTGCAAGTGGTAGCAGCAGAAATTAACGGTTACCAGGGAAAACAAATTGCACCCAATCTTGAGCACGCTTATGTGCATTTTATGGAGAATAAACTTAACCAGTGGTCAAACGCCTAAAGCTTATTAAATGATTTCATTACACAACATATTTTCAATAGCGAAATACGAACGAAAAACTTTGTTTCGCAGTTGGTTTTTTCGAATATTCAGTATCCTTTCGCTTCTGGTACTTTTTGGAATGAATTTCGGAATGGTGATTGAAGGTGGCGGCAGCGAAGGCTGGGCCATTCGTGCTATTCCAAGCGGAATTCCATATTTTAACTTGCTGATATTGAACGTGGCACAGGCTGTTATTGCCGTGTTTTTGGCATCCGATTTCCTGAAACGGGATAAAAAACTGGATACCACCGAGGTTATTTATATGCGTTCGATGACTAACGGTGAGTATGTAATAGGAAAAACGCTCGGTAACATGCAGGTTTTTATGATTCTGAATGTTGCTGTGGTTATTATGGCACTGATCTTTAACGCGCTCTCGCAGGGAACATCGATAAACTGGATGTCGTACGGAGTTTATTTGCTCCTGATCAGTATTCCAACCCTTGTATTTATAATGGGTTTGTCGTTTTTGCTAATGAGTGTTATTCGCAACCAGGCCATAACTTTTGTATTAATTCTGGGCTACATCGGAATTACGCTTTTCTTGCTGCAGGCCAAGTTTTACTATATTTTCGATTACATGGCTTTTAATATTCCGATGCTGAGTTCTGATGTGGTTGGCTTTGGAAATTTGGCCTTGATTATGGCGCACCGCGGAATATATTTTGGACTCGGGGTTGGCTTTATATTTCTAACGATATTTCTTTTAAAGCGTTTGCCGCAGTCGGAAGCAATGACTTATTTCTCGTTGATATTTAGTATTGTTTTTATTGGCGGAGCCGGTTATCTGGCCTTTAATCACATTAATTATTTTAAACACGCCGATCAATTACGCGAGGAAATCGTTCAGTTAAACAACAAATATGTCGGCGAAACTGTTCCATCGGTTGTCGCAAACGATTTGCAGGTAAATCACTTGGGAGAAACCATTGATGTAACTTCTTTGCTTACAATTACAAACGACAAACAAAAACCGATTGACAAGCTGATTTTTAGTTTGAACGTCGGGCTTCAAATGAAATCGTTAAAAGTAAACGGAAAAGAAACCAAATTTATTCGCGATCAACACCTTATTCTTATTTCCGATCAGGTAAATTTTCAGCCCGGTGATACTTCAAAAGTTGAATTCGTGTATTCAGGTTCAATTGACGAAACCTATTGTTACCTGGATATTGAGGCAGAAACAATGCAGGAAAAATATGGAAAGTTTGTACTAAATGTCGACAAACGATATGCATTTATCGAGCCCAATTATGTGCTGTTAACACGCGAAGCCAACTGGTATCCAAAAACCGGTGTAACGTACAGCGACAAAAATGTGAGTTGGTTTCAGTCGGAGTTTGTAAATTATACGCTTCGGGTAAAAACAACTGATGGGTTACAAGCCATTTCGCAGGGAAATATAAATGAAGTTTCGCCCGGCGAATTTGTGTTTGAAAACGAAACACGTTTAACCCAGATCTCACTGGCCATTGGTGATTACGAGCAAATAACAATGGAAAAAGACAGCGTAACCTTTGGCGTTTGGTATTTTGGGGGACACAATTATTTTGCCGATGTTTTTCCCGAGTCGAAAGATACCCTGTCGAGTGTGATTGCCGAACGGTTTGAAGACTTCAAACGAACGTATAATCTTGAATACAATTCTCCGCGACTTTCTATTGTGGAAGTTCCGGCACAATTTAAAACCTACGAACGCATGTGGACTTCTATTCAGGAAGCGGTACAACCCGAGCAGGTTTTTATTCCCGAAAAGGGTTTTATGATGCGTGAAGCCGACTTTGTAAAACAAAAGGAAAGAGTTGGCCGCTGGGGGCACAATGCCGGAGACATGACCCCGCAGGATAAAGAACTTCGGGTGATTGGTGACTTTTTTAGCAAATTTACTACCGAACTCGAAACAGATAGAAACTGGGGGCGTGGTGGACAAATGGATGTGGAACAGTCGGGCAATCCCTATTTTATTTTTCCAATGCTGTACAACTTCCAAAACAATATTCAGTCGGATAAATGGCCAATTACCAATCGTATTTTCGAGGCTTATCTGAAAAACCAGGCGGTTGATATGCGTTCGGTTTTTATGAGCAGCATGAATGGAGAGAGTCCGGATGTAATGGCCAATATTGCACTGCAGGACATGACATTTGAAGAGATTTTGGCTGATCCGGAACAAAAAGACATTGTCAGCAATGTAATCAAGTTAAAGGGTGATGTACTTTTTTCGAAAATACAATGGAAAGCCGGACAACAGGAGTTTGAGACCTTCTTACGGAAAGTTTTGGCCGAGAGCAGTTATAAAAATATTTCGTTTGAAGAATTTGATCACAAAATTTACGAAGCTTTTGGAATTGAGTTGGTTCCGATAATGGACGATTGGTTTAATGCCAAATCGTTGCCCGGTTATTTAATTTCGCCAATAAAAGCTGTAAAAGTGAAGTCGGGCGATGCAATGAAAACCATGGTTTCGGTGAAGGTAACTAACTTTTCGGAAGTGGAAGGTTTGGTTAAACTGTCGTTTCGTATGGGTGGAGGGCCGGGTGGCCCAGGCGGTGGACGCGGAGGAGGTATGGGTGGCAGCGATGTTATCGATAACCTGATATTTTTGGAAGCCAACCAAACCAAAGAGTTAAGTTATTTGCTCGATGGAGATCCTCGAATGGTGATACTTAATACCATGACATCGCAAAACGTTCCGCAAACCATGATGGAGTTCTTCCGCGAAGTAGAAGAAGATTTAAAGGCAAAACCCGTTGAGGGAGAGCGTATTTCAAATGTTCCTGTTCAAACAAAATTACCTAACGAGTCTGTTGTGGATAATGAAGATCCTGGATTTGAAGTTACCGTAACAGAGAATATTAGTTTGCTCGAACGCTTAATTATCAAGGAAGAAGAAACGAAAAGAAAATACGAAGGCATAAATTGGTGGAGACCGCCAACAAACTGGACTGCCACAACCAATTCCGATTTTTATGGCGAATACATCCGATCGGCGCATTATATAAAATCGGGAGTTGGCGATATGAAAGCAACCTGGAATGTTCCCGTAAAAGAACCCGGTTACTACGATGTGTATTTTTATTTGACAAAAATGCGTGGCAGAGGCCGCGACAGAAATGAAGAAAAAGGAAACTACAACTTTACGATTCATGCCGATGACGGAGCTGAAGAAGCAGCTTTGGAAGTTCAGAACGCAGAAAATGGCTGGTGTCATTTGGGCTCGTTCTATTTTGGATCGGATAAAGCAGTTATTGAATTGTCGGATAAATCGGATTTACGATATGTTTTTGCCGATGCCGTTAAAATAGTGGAGTTGTAAAACAAAATCAATTTTTAGAAATACAGTACCCACCTGCCTTCTGACAGGTAAGAGTTGCAAAAAATATACAATAATAAAAACATGAAAAGAACAAAAACCAAACAATTGCAAGTGCTTTTTCTCCTTGTATTTATGCTGGGACTGGGAGCCTACACAGTTCAGGCACAGGAAGCCCTGACCCTTGCAAAAGCGCTAAGTATTGCCGAAACCGGTAGTCCCGATCTTCAGCAGTCGCTTTTAAATTTAGAGCGTTATCAGAAAAACCTGGAAGCCCAGCGTGCTGCTTTAAAATCACGTTTCTCACTCGAGGTAAATCCTGTTAATTACAGTAAACAAAGACGTTTCGACACAAGGGTTTCGGAGTGGTATACCAATGAAAATTTTGAAACCAGTACCTTGTTTCGGGTTGAGCAACCCATTTTAGTCACAGATGGAACAATTTCGTTAACCAATGAATTTGGGTGGTCGAGCAATGCTTCAACTTCTACAGACATTGAAAGTGAAGTGTTTTTTAATAATTTGTATCTGAATTTAAACCAACCTCTTTTTACATACAACCGCTTAAAACTCGAACTTAAAACACTGGAGCTGAATCTTGAGAACGCTAACCTGAATTATGCCATGCAGCGCCTCAATCTTGAGCGAAATGTTACACAGTTTTTCTACAATGTTTATATGTCGCAAATGAATTTGAGTATTGCAAAAGAAGAACTGGCTAATACACAAAAGAGTTACGATATTATTGTAAACAAGGTTCAGGCCGGATTGGCTGCTAAAGAAGAACAGTACCAGGCCGAGTTAAACCTTGCCACATCGAAATCGACTTTGCAGGACGCCGAGGTAAATTTTGAAAACAACAAAGATCAGTTGAAGCTTTATCTGGGAATGGATTTATTCGAGGATATTATGATTTTGGCTGACATTACTGCCAATCCGGTTGCAGTTGATTTGGACAAAGCCATCGAGAACGGACTAAATTCAAGAATGGAACTTCGTCAACGCGAAATTGATGTGGAAACCAGCCAGTTTGATTTAATTCAAACCAAATCGTTAAACGAATTTAAAGGCGATATGAACCTGAGGTTTGGTATAACCGGCGATAATTACCAGTTGAATCAAATCTACGACAATCCAACAAAAAGTCCGTCGGTTTCATTAAGTTTTAATATTCCTATTTTCGACTGGGGTGAAAAAAAGGCACGGATTGCTGCTGCCGAAGCCTCAATTCGTTCGCAGGAATTGAACCTGTCGGAAGAGAAAAAGCAAATCATCGTTGACATCAGACAGGTGTATCGCAATTTGCAAAACCAGCTAAATCAGATTGATATTGCCAAACAAAACGAACGAAACGCGCAGCTTACCTATGAAATTAATTTGGAGAGATACGAAAACGGTGATTTAACGGGTATGGACTTAAACCTTTACCAAACACAGCTTTCCGAAAAAAAGATTTCGTATAGCCAGGCGCTTATCAATTACAAAATAGAATTATTGAACCTTAAAATTCAATCCTTATACAACTTCGAAACCGGCGAAGAAATTATTCCGGCTGAACTTTACCTAAACGAACAGAAATAATAATCAGAAAATCGTAGAACTATGAAAAATATAAAATTACTTATCCTTGTTGCTGTTGTAGCCGTGGCATTTTCATGCAACAATCAGCAATCGTCTGAAACTACCGATTTGGCAGTTCCTGTTTCAGTAGAAAATGTGAAACTGCAAAGTATTCAGCAATTTATAAATACAACCGGAACAGCCAAGGCACGCTCCGAAACCGAACTTGCTTCCGAAATTTCGGGCGACTACAAGTTGCAGGTAAATCCAAAAACAGGCCGTAAATTTCAACTGGGCGATCGGGTTCAGGCCGGACAGGTAATTATTAAACTGGAAGACGAAGAATATGTAAACGGAATTAACATCGAATCCCGGAAATTAAATCTTGAGATATCGGAACAGGAATACGAAAAACAAAAATCGCTTTACGAAAAAGGGGGAGTGACTTTGCGCGAACTTCGTAACTCCGAAGTTTCTAAAATTGATGCAAAATACGCTTACGAAGGAGCCGAAATTCAAATGGCAAAAATGCAGGTTGTAGCACCTTTTTCGGGTGTAATTGTTGATTTACCTTACTATACCGAAGGTGTTCGTGTAGCTTCGGGACAAACCATGGTTGGTTTAATGAGCTACGAAGAAATGTATGTGGAATTTAACCTGCCCGAGAAAAATATTTCTGAAATTAAGTTAGGACAAGAAGTTGTTGTTACCAGTTATACGCTTACCGAGGACACACTAACCGGACATGTTACTGAATTGTCGCCGGTAATTAGCAGCGAGACACGTACTTTTGAAGGAAAATTGCAAATCGATAATCCCGAACTAAAACTTCGTCCGGGTATGTTTGTAAAAGCCGATATTGTTACCGCTCAAAAAGACAGCACCATTGTTATTCCAAAAGACATTATTATGTCGGGTTCGCGTGGCAAATATGTATTTGTTGTGGGTAGAAACAGTGCTGCCGAAGATCGCAGAATTACAACCGGTATTTCGAATCAGGATCAAATCGAAATTATTGAAGGTTTAAAAGCCAACGATCGTTTGATTATTAAAGGTTTTGAAACGCTTCGCGATAATTCAAAAGTTAAAGTCATTTTGTAAGAATTTTGCTGGAACAGTGAACCGGGGATTTCGTAAAACACCCGCTTCTAACTTCCAACTTCTAACTTTTTAAGTATGAAAAAATTAACGCAATTTTCAGTCAATTATCCGGTTACCGTACTGATGGTGGTTCTTGGAGTTGTTCTCCTTGGCTACATTTCGTACGATAAATTGGGTGTTGACCTTTTCCCCGACCTGAATTCGCCCCGCATTTTTGTGGAAGTAACTTCGGGTGAGCGGCCACCTGAAGAAATGGAACAACAGTACGTGAAAAACATTGAGGCTCTGGCCATTCGCCAATCCGATGTAATTCAGGTTACTTCTACTTCGCGTGTGGGATCGGCTCAAATTACGGTTGAATATGCCTGGAACAAAGATATGGATGAGGCTTTTCTTGACTTGCAAAAAGCTTTAACAGCATTAACTCAGAACTCCGATATCGACGAACTTCAAATAACTCAGCACGACCCGAATACAACTCCGGTAATGATTATTGGTTTAACGCACACCGAAATTGATGACATGAATGAAATCAGAAAGGTGGCCGAAAACTACATCCGAAACGAGTTGGTACGTTTGGAAGGGGTTGCCGAAGTTGAGCTTACCGGGCAGGAGGAAAGTGAAATAATTATTGAAACAGATATTTACCGCCTCGACGCACAGAATCTTTCGATGGATGAAGTGGCATCGCGGATTCAGAATTTTAATCGAAATGTTTCCGGAGGTCAGATCAGCGACATGGGAATGCAATACATTGTTAAAGGTGTATCGATGTTGCAAACGGTTGATGATTTTGAGAATCTGATCGTGGGTTACAAACTGGTTCGTACGCAAACCGAAGGACAGACTGTTGGCGAAATGGCACCTGTTTATTTAAAAGATGTGGCCATTGTTACAATCGGAAATAAAGAACCCGAAAACATTGTTCACATTAACGGGCAGCGTTGTGTGGGACTTTCAATTTATAAAGAAACAAAATACAATACAGTAAAGTCGGTTGAACAAATTAATGAAGCCCTGGTAAACATTGAAAAAGCATTACCGGGTTACAAACTTACCGGAGTTACCAATCAGGGGCGTTTTATCAGCGACGCCATAAAAGAAGTACAGGAAACAGCTTTGTTGGGTATTCTTTTGGCAGTGGTTGTTTTATTTGTGTTTTTACGCAGGTTCGGAACAACAATGATTGTTAGTATCGCAATTCCGATTTCGATAATTGCCACATTTAACCTGATGTATTTTAACCACCTCACCATAAATATTATGACTTTGGGAGGGCTTGCACTTGGTGCGGGTATGTTGGTTGATAATGCCATTGTGGTGATGGAGAATATTTTCCGGAACCACGAAAACGGAATGAGTGTGCGCGAAGCAGCAATTACCGGAACTTCGCAGGTTGGGGGTGCAATTACAGCCTCAACTTTAACTACTATTATTGTTTTTCTTCCCATTGTTTATTTGCACGGAGCATCGGGAGAGCTATTTAAAGACCAGGCCTGGACAGTGGCTTTTTCTCTGCTATCCTCGCTGGTGGTGGCCATCTTTCTTATTCCAATGATGTACCACCGTTTTTACCGAAATAAAAAATCGCCTTCAAAAGTAAGGTCGGTAAAAATGGGCGGCTATGCACGTTTGCTCGAGAAAATATTGAAGGTTAAATGGCTTGTAATTTTGGTTGCCACTGTATCAATTGGTGCTTCGGTATTGTTGGTGCCGTACATTGGAACGGAGTTTATGCCTAAAACAGAAACAAAAGAGCTGACCATTAATTTGAAACTTCAGGAAGGAACCGAACTACGTCGTACCGAATCAACAGTTCGCAACATTGAGGATATTTTAATGGATTATTTAGGGGAAAACCTTGATAAAATTTACTCTCAGGCAGGACCTTCATCTGGAATAAGTGGTGACGCAAGTTCTGTTTTCCAGGGCGAAAACACAGCTGAAATTAAGGTTATTCTTTCTGCAGAATCAACAGTGTCGACTGAAAGTGTAGTAAAAACAATCGACCAGCTTACCGCCAATATTCCGGGGCTGGAACTTTCTTTTTCGCAGGAAGAAAGTGCCTTGCAATCGATTCTTGGAACCGATGAAGCGCCTGTAGTTGTTGAGGTGCGTGGCGATGAACTGGATGAGATTGAAAACATTGTAAACGAGGTGAAAGAAAAAATGCTTGTTGTTGATGGTTTGTTTAACGTACAAACATCGATTGAAGATGGTGCTCCTGAGGTGGAAATCAGAGTAGACCGGATGCGTGCCGGGATGTACAACATCGATATCAGTACCGTTGTTTCTCAAATTCAGGACCAGTTGGAAGGTAAAAATGCCGGACAGTTGGAAAAAAGTGGTGAAATGCAGGACATTACCATCAAAGTACCTGAGAAAGGAATTGATGAAATAAGTGCCTTTCTGATCACTTCAGGCGACCAGGTATTTCGCTTAAACGAAATTGCCGACATTTCGTATGGTGTTTCGCCAAAAGAAATTTTCAGAAGAAACCAAAACCGGATTGGCAAAGTTACTGCCCAGTTGCAAAAAGGAGTAGCGCTCGACCATGTTTCATCGGAAATAAGGGAAGCAACTTCAGCAATTGATTTGTTACCCGATTACCGGATTATGGTAACCGGAGAAGAAGAAAAACGTCAGGAATCATTGGATAACCTGGTGTTTGCCATGCTGCTTTCAATTGTGTTGGTTTACATGGTTCTTGCTTCTCAGTTCGAGTCATTGATCCATCCGTTTACCATCTTACTTACAATTCCTCTGGCAGTAGTGGGCAGTATTCTCATATTCTTTCTTCTCGGAAAAACCATAAATATTATGGCTATAATCGGTGTAATTATGCTGGTTGGTATTGCGGTTAACGACTCCATTATTTTGGTCGATCGGATAAACCAGTTAATTCGCGATGGAGTTGAACGAAAAGAAGCCATTTTGCAAGCCGGACAACAACGTATTCGTCCGATTATTATGACCAGTTTAACAACCATTTTGGCACTTATTCCACTTACAATAGGATTTGGCGAGAGCGCCTCTTTACGATCGCCAATGGCTTTGGCCGTGGTTGGTGGTCTGGTAACTTCAACTCTGTTAACACTTGTTGTAATTCCTTGTGTTTACGATGTGTTTGATAGTATTCGGGGTTTCTTTACAAAGGATAAAACGACTGAACAAGTTGTAATAAATGAATAGATGAATGGTAGACGAAATAGATTGGTTTCGGGTTGCAGGTTTCATGTTGCAGGTAGTATTTCCTGCTTCCAACTTTATGAGGCCGGATTAACTTAAAAATCAGCGTCATCAGCGTTCCATCAAAAAAAGAAAAATGAAGTTTATCATAGAAAGAAAAATATTCATCAGTATGCTGTTTCTCGGGCTAACCATGCTCGGTTACATTTCGTACAAACGGCTGCCGGTTGAACTAATGCCAAATGCCGAGCTTCCGATGCTCTTTGTTCAGATTCAGTCGCGCATTGAAGTCGATCCGACTTACATGGAAAATCAGGCTGTAATTCCAGTTGAAGGAGCGATCAGTACCATGGAAGGGATTGAAAGTATGGAGTCGTATATTAACAATCGCTCGGCTTCTATTCAGGTTAATTTTAAGCAGAACGTTAATTTTAAATATACTTTTTTAAAGCTACAGGAGAAAATCGATCTGATTGCTTCAGACCTCGACGACAACTTTATTGTTACCGTTAATAAAGTGGATCTCGATCAGCTTACCAATCAGTTTATGGAACTTCAGATTCGGGGAAGCGGAGGTGTCGACAGGGTTCGGAATATTGTGGATCAGGAGATTGCTGCGGAGTTTGAAAATGTTGATGGAGTTGCATCGGTTAGTGTTTTTGGAGGAAAAGAACGATCGATTGAAGTGAATTACAACGATGCTGCCTGCAAAGCTTATGGTATTACTCCTTCGCAAATTCAGAGTGCCATATCCGGAAATTCACGCAATAGAACCTTTGCCGGTTATCTGCACGATTCGAATAAACAGTATTTTGTACACGTAACTGCCGAATACGAAAAGGTTTCTGACATTGAAAACATAGTAGTTGCCGAAGGACCGATCTACCTGAAAGATGTTGCCGATGTATTTTTTGGCGTTAAAGAAGAAACATCAATAAGTAGGATTAATGGTTTAGATGCGGTTTCGATGTTGCTTGTTAGCGATTCGCAAGCCAATTTAATTGAACTTTCGCACCGTGTGCAAGACGAGATTTTGAGGCTAAACAAAAAACTGGCAGCAAAAGATGTTGAAATTGTGGTGCAAACCAACCTGGCCGAAACAATGGAAAAAAACATCGACCAGATTATGGATTTAGCCCTGGTTGGGGGTTTGCTGGCTATTTTTGTTTTGTGGATGTTTCTAAAAAACTTCCGCATTGTATCGTTTATCGCTCTGGCAATTCCGATTTCGGTTTTCACAGCTTTTAACCTGTTTTACGCCTTTAATATTTCCATTAACAGTTTAACATTGGTTGGCTTGGTGCTGGCCATTGGAATGTTGCTCGACAACAGTGTTGTGGTGCTCGAAAATATATACCGGCTTTCGGGGAGCGGGATGAGTGCTGAAAAGTCGGTTACATTGGGAACTCAGGAAGTGTGGCGATCGATTGTAGCTGCTACTTTAACTACAATTACCGTTTTCCTTCCCTTTGTTTTTTCAACCGATTATATGGTGAAATTGTTGGGTAATCACGTTGGTGTTTCAATTATTTCAACACTGGTGGTTTCGCTGTTTGTAGCACTGTTACTTATTCCAATGGCTGCCCATTTGTTATTACGCGGCAAACAGCAACACAATATATTTTACGAGAAAGTAACAACAAATAACCGAATCATTCAGATCTACATTTTGCTGTTAAAAGCAAGTATGCGAACCCCGGCGCGAACCGTAATTGGGGCCATTGTACTTTTCTTTTTAACTGTATTTATCGTGTTGGCTATAAGTGTCAACAATCTTAGTGAAGTTGAAGAAGAGCAATTTTCGGTGTATGTTACTATGCCAACCGGTTCAACACTTGAAGCTACCGACCAGGTAGTTGCCGAGGTGGAAAATCGTTTGGGAGAAATTAAGGAAAAGAAAGACCTGATTTCGAAGATTGAAGAAGAAGAAGCCATTCTTACTTTTATTCTTGACGAAGATTACAAGGACATTGACGACCGTACAATTGCAGAAATTAAAAAGGATGTCGAAGATCGTGTAAAAAATATATCGCAGGCTGAAATAAGCCTCGAAGCACCTACTTCAAGTGCCAGTTTCCGTGGTGGCGGTGGTGGCGGCGGTCGTTCCGGAACTGCCGGTTTTAGCCAGTTTATGGGAATTGGTAGTAACCAGGAACGGGTTGTTATTAAAGGCGAAAACTTCGAGGTAATGAAAGGGGTTGCCGAAGATTTGTTGTACTACATTGAAGATCTGGAATCGATAAACCGTGCAAATATTAGTGTGGCAAATAATCGCCCCGAAGTTCATCTTTATTTTAACCAGCTCTTACTTACCGAGTACGGAATATCGCTAAACAATATTACTTCTGAACTTGGAACGTTTACACGGCAGTTTACTTCGGGTGTTAACTTTAAACAAGGTACCGAAGAATACGAAATTGTAATTAAAGAAAAGCTTCCTGATGGTGTTGAAGAAGAAGACACAGAAAAAGGGATTGAGGATTTAAGAAGATTACAAATTAGCAACAGTCAGGGTGGTACGCATGATTTGCAGGATATTTCCGATTTGGTTTACTCCAACGGAATGGCAAGTATAACACGGGTAAACCAGGAAAAACAGATCGAACTTACTTATCGTTTTGTGGATGAGGCGGAGTCGTCGAAAGACCTGTTGGAAGCATACCGTTTGGAAATAGATGAAATAATAGGAGCCTATAAATTGCCTTCGGGAATTGCGGTGGAAGTGATACATGAAGAAGATCAGTATGCTGAATTTAAATTTTTAATTGCAGCGGCATTTATTCTTATTTTAATGATTCTGGCTTCGGTTTTCGAGTCGGTTTCAACGCCGTTTGTTTTAATGTTTTCCATTCCACTGGCGGCAATTGGTTCATTCCTGGCACTAATTTTTACCGGCAACAGCTTGTTCAACGCCAATACCTTAATGGGTTTTATCATCCTTATTGGAGTGGTGGTAAACAACGGAATTATTCTCATCGATTTTACAAATATTCTGCGAAAACGGGGTTATCGTAAATCGCGGGCATTAATGACAGCCGGGCTGTCGCGTGTTCGACCCATTTTGATTACCGCAATAACTACCATCGTAGCTTTGTTTCCACTTGCTATGGGACAAGCCGAATATGTTGGCGCAATTGGTGCACCGTTTGCAATTACCGTTATCGGTGGTTTGTCGTTAAGTACAATACTCACACTTATTTTTATACCAACATTATATGCGGGTATGGAGAATGCATTGAACTGGATAAAATCCTTGCATTGGGGATTAAAAACCGGAATGCTGGTTGTGTTTGTGGTTGGTGCCATTCTTATTTGGTTAGAAGTTGATTCGTTTGTATGGCAGTTACTCGATTACATGTTGCTTATTATTTTGGTTCCGGGAGTGGTAGCGTTTACCATGACCAGTTTACGCCAGGCAAGCGAAAAAGTAATTGATGAAAATGCGGCAATTAGCATTAAAATACGCAAGCTGGTTAAAGTTTACGATCGCGATTCCAGATTTGTACGCGAGTGGAAGTCGGGTATAAAAATTCGTGAACGTGCCGGTTTAACCCGCGATTACAAAAAAGTACGCGACTTTTACGACCTGGCATGGCAAATCCCACTCTTCGGTTTTATGGTGTACTTCACATTTATTTATCTCGATAATAATTTGTGGACATGGATTTTGTCGCACTTTGTTTATTTCTTCCTTTTCTTGTTGCGTGTACCGTTAAATCAGGTGCTGATTAACAAAAATGAAGCAAGTGGTAAAGCATTTTATCTGAAGTTAAACAAATGGATTTATAACCTTATTTTCTGGCTTGTACCGGCAGGGTTCCTGTTTATTTTCTTCAGAAACTGGGACAACCTGGGAATGGTAATTTTTATCGGAATTATCTGGTTTTTATTGCTGGCCTTCTATCGTTCGGCTGAATATGTTCACAATAAAAATGTGAATGTAGCCCGAATTGAGGGACGTTTTGGTGCCATCAGAAGAGCCTATTTTACAATGGTTCGCCAGATTCCTATCATTGGGAAACGCAAAAAACCATTCCGCGCACTTAACGGCGTTTCGCTCGAAATTAAAACCGGAATGTTTGGTTTGCTTGGTCCGAACGGTGCAGGTAAATCAACCATGATGCGTATTATTACCGGAATTCTGGAACAGAGCTATGGTAAAATCTGGATTAACGGCTTAGACACGCAAAAATACCGCGAGGAATTGCAGGGCTTAATTGGTTATTTGCCTCAGGCTTTTGGTACTTACGAAAATATGTCAGCATGGGAGTTTCTCGATTACCAGGCAATTTTAAAAGGTATTAAGGATACAAAAATACGTGAGGAAAGACTGGAATATGTTTTGAAAAATGTACACATGTGGGAACGCCGGACTGATAAAATCGGTGCATTCTCTGGAGGTATGAAACAACGGATCGGGATTGCCCAGATTCTGCTCAATCTGCCACGAATTCTGGTGGTTGATGAACCTACTGCCGGACTTGATCCTCGGGAAAGAATACGTTTCAGGAATTTACTGGTAGAACTAAGCCGGGAACGTATAGTAATTTTCTCAACCCATATTATTGAAGATATTTCGAGCTCTTGTAACCAGGTAGCTGTAATCAACAGAGGTAATCTAAAATATTTTGGTACTCCTACCGATATGGTAAATATGGGTAATAACTTTGTTTGGCAATTCTCGATTCCGGCAAAAGAATTCGACGATTTTGCAAATAAACAAATGATTGTTCACCACATGCGCGATGGCGAAAACATTAAGGTACGTTGTCTGGCGAAAGAAAAACCGGCAGCTGATGCAGTAAATGTTTCGCCGCACCTGGAAGATGCTTATTTGTGCTTACTAAAAGACTTTGTATAACATGGCTACTACATTCAACATAAAAAACAGACTTTTCATTTTGATAAAAATGATCAGGTACAATCTGAGAATTATTTTTGCGAACCGTTTTATCTGGTTTCTTTTGGCGGCACTTGCTTTCTTCTTGTTTTTTGCTGTTCAGGTGGTGCTCGACAGAACTACGCTCACCGAAGGAACGGTTTACAATCTGCTTATTTTTCCCGGTATTTTGCTCATTTTTTATCCATCGGTATTTGGAATTCAAAACGACGACGATTCGCGAATGCTTGAAATTTTGTTCGGGATTCCCAACTACAGGTACAAAGTATGGCTGGTACGTTTGGTAATGATTTATGTTTTGGTTTTTCTAATCATCGTACTTTTTGCAATTATTGCTTCCATAATTTTGTATCGTGTTGATGTTTTGGAGATGTCTTACCAGCTGATGTATCCAATTGTGTTTTTAGGATCCATGTCGTTTATGTTTTCAACCCTGATAAAAAACGGGAACGGAACAGCTGTGGTTATGGTTTTAATTGGAGTAGCATTACTCATTTTGGCCGATGCTCTGGAACGCACACAATGGAATATTTTCCTGAATCCCTTTGAGATACCGAACAATCTGAATGAAGTGATCTGGCAGGGAACAATTCAGAAAAACCGCATATTTCTCGGAATTGGCATGCTTGTATTTGTGCTTTACGGCCTTTATAACATGCAAAAACGCGAGAAGTTTGTATAGAATATTTAATAGTGATACACTCCCTCCAGGTGAGCGTATCACTATTTTTCTCCTCACCTTTAATTCCCAAATTATCTTAACTTTGCCACGCAAAATTTAAAAACGATGGAAAGAAGAGATGTGGAAATTATGGCGCCGGTAGGTTCGTACGAATCTTTAATGGCAGCTATTCAGGGAGGAGCAAACTCTGTGTATTTTGGTGTGGAACATTTAAATATGCGTTCGCGGTCGGCCAATAACTTTACACTCGACGACCTTCGTAAAATTGTTGAAATTGCATCAAAGCACAATGTAAAAACTTACCTCACCTTAAATGTTGAAATTTTTGACGGTGAGATGGAACAAATGCACGGAGTAATTGATGCAGCAAAACAAGCAGGTGTTTCTGCAGTTATTGCTGCCGATGTTTCTGTTATTCAGTATGCGCGGTCGATTGATCTGGAGGTGCATATTTCAACCCAGGTAAATATTACCAACACCGAAGCGGTTAAATTTTATTCCAATTTTGCCGACGTAGTTGTTTTGGCCCGCGAAATGAATTTAGGCCGGGTTTGGGAAATCAGCGACCAGATAAAAAGAGAACAGATTAAGGGGCCCAAAGGAGAGTTAATGAAAATTGAAATGTTTTCGCATGGCGCGCTTTGTATGGCCACCAGCGGAAAATGTTACCTCAGTTTACACGAAATGAATTCATCGGCAAACCGTGGTGCCTGCTTGCAAACCTGCCGACGTGCCTACACTGTTACTGATAAAGAAACCGGTGCCGAGCTGGAAATAGACAACGAATACATCATGTCGCCTAAAGACTTGAAAACCATTCATTTTCTGAATAAAGTGCTGGATGCAGGTGTTTCGGTGTTAAAAATTGAAGGGCGTGCCCGTTCAGCCGAATATGTAAAAACAACTTCGCAATGTTACCGCGAGGCTGTTGACGCTTATTTTGATGGTACGTTTACTGATGAAAAGATTGAAAACTGGAATGAAAGACTTTCCGCAGTTTTTAATCGTGGCTACTGGGATGGCTATTATTTGGGCCAGCATTTGGGCGAGTGGAGTAAAAACTACGGATCGCTTGCCACTAAACGTAAACTTTATGTTGGAAAGTGTACCAACTACTTCAAAAAAATTGGTGTTTCTGAATTCAAATTGGAAACCGGAAACCTAAAAGTTGGCGATGAAATAATTATTACGGGGCCAACATCCGGAGTTGTAGAAACCAAAGTTGAGGAAATTCGTTTTGAGCTAAATCCTGTGGAAGAAGGTTTTAAAGGGCAGCGCATTTCGGTTCCTATTGATGCAGTTATTCGTCGTGCGGATAAACTCTATAAAATGGTTGATGCAAAAGATGTAAAAGAGAGACGTTAGTTAATCTGAATTGTTCTTTTGTTTTTGGCAAAAACAACTTAACTTTCTGCTTGTTATCTAATTTTGTATGACGCTCAGGAAGATTCCATTGCTTTTGTTTTTGATTTTTGTTGCCGTTGGCTCAGCAAAAAGCCAGCTTATTGGTTTCCGCCTTGGTGTTAACTCAAATGTGTTTGTAAACGAACTTGGTACATCAGACGTGCCGCACCCCGACGCATTAGCTGCCACTCCTGCCATTAATACCCAAAAGTTTGTTCCGCAACCAACCATAGGAGTCGAAGGAGAAATCCTGTTTCAGGTGTCGCCGATGTCGCATTTTGGAATCGAGTTGGAATATTCAAAACTAAAAGGCTACAACAATACACCACCTTTTTACAATTACTATTTAACCCCGTATTTTAATCAGTTTCAGGACAGTTATTACGATGCTCCCGTGGCGTTTAATACAACACTTTTTAATGTAGCCGTAAACTGGAAATACTTTTTCTTTAAAACTTCGCCTTTAAAACCATTTGTAAAACTTACCGGGGTGGTGGCTTTTGTAGGTACCGATTTCCAGTACCGTGAATTCCCAGTTGAAGAATATGTTAATCAATTGGAATTGCCTGGTTTTGATCCAAATACGAATGCAATGATTGATTATGCTGTTGAATTACCAAATACAATTTTGTATGCCCGTGGAACTTCAAATACTGATCAGGAAAAATGGCCGGCCTTTCATTTGGGAGGAGGAGTTGGTTTTGATTATTCGATTAACGAGCGCTGGTCGTTTCAGGTGGATGGAACTGCCACGGTAATTAATTCAGGAATAATAAACGGTGTTCCAAATTTCACCTACGAAAAAGTGGACGATAAGGACATGCTGCGTTACAACAACCGTTCATCGCTAACGCTTCAGATTAGTGCAGGTTTGGTATATTCCATCTCAGTTGGCGAATCAGGAAAAGGTCCGCGAGGCGAAACAGATCCTAATTTACCTTTCTATCGTAAAAAATAAGTGTTGCACAATTTGTGTGAGAAGTAAATTTTTTTTCTACATTTGCAAATGTATGAACATATGAACAAAATAGAAATTGAATCTATTCTCTGATTATAAAGTACTAATTACATGAATTTTACAATTGATCATTCCAGCAAGTTACCACTGCATTATCAGGTTGAAGAGTTGATTCGTGCCATGATTGAGTTGCCGCAATACCAAAAAGGAGAGTTTCTGCCGCCTGAAGTTGAAATGGCCAAAAAGCTGGGTGTTAGCCGGAATACGATTCGTCAGGCAACAAATAAACTGGAACATGAAGGATTAATTGTTCGCAAAAAAGGGTATGGTACAAAAGTGGCCGAAAATACACTTACAACTCAGTTAAACAGTTGGCATTCATTTACCCAGGAAATGAATGAGAAGGGAATTCTTTTTACAAACTTTCTGGTTCAATCGGAATTTGTTGAGGTAAATGAGAAAATTGCCGGATTTTTTAATATTCCTGTAAGTTCAAAAGTACTTCGTGTAACACGGCTTCGTGGAGATGAGAACGGGCCTTTTGTGTATTTTGAAAGTTACCTTCACCCAAGAATGGGAGTACTTGAAAACGAAGATTTTTCGCAACCCTTATACGAACTTCTCGAAACAAAATACAGCACGCCGGTGAGTATATCGAGCGAAAAAATTAAAGCCCGAATTGCTTCAAAAATTACGGCCGACCGCCTGCGAATAAACCAGGGCGAGCCGGTGTTAATTCGCGAACGTTTTGTAAGCGATCCCGGAAACCGTCCCGTGGAATACAACATTGGCTTTTACATTGCCGAAAAATTTACATACTCAATCGAAATAAGAAGATAGCATGAAAAAACTTGCGCTGGGAGTTGATATTGGCGGAAGCCACATTACCTGCCAACTTTTCGATTTAAACACGAACCGCTTGTTAGAGGGAACTCAAAAACGCGTTTGCGTTGATGGCAACGGAACAAAAGAATCTATTCTGGGTAGCTGGGTTTACGCCATTAACGAGGCATTGGCAGAAATTAATTTGTACGATTTGATCGGAATCGGCTTTGCAATGCCGGGCCCTTTTAATTATAAAGACGGAATAGCCTTGTTTGACCAAAACGTAGGTAAATTTCATAATCTGCACGGTATAAATGTAAAGTCCGAACTTTTAAAAAGGCTCGATTTTCCGGAAAATTTTCCGCTTCGATTTTTAAATGATGCGGCAAGTTTTGCCGTTGGGGAGGCCAATCAGGAAGCGGTAGCAGACTATAAGCGGATTTTGGTACTCACGCTCGGGACCGGTTTTGGCTCAACCTTTTTAGAAAACAGTGTACCGGTTGCCGCAAAATACGGAGTTCCCGACGACGGCTTCTTGTACCACATTCCATTTAAAAATGGAATTGCCGACGAATATTTTTCAACCCGCTGGTTTTTGAATGAATACAAACGATTAACGGGGAACGAAATTTCGGGAGTAAAAGAATTGCTTCACAATTTTGAAAAGGATTCTGTTTCTCAAAAATTATTTCACGAGTTTGGAAAAAATCTGGGGAGTTTCCTTGTGCCATGGATTCAAAAGTTTGGCGCCGAATGCCTGATTCTTGGTGGCAACATTTCGAAAAGCCTTGCACTTTTTCTTCCTGATATGGAGAATCAATTTTTGACTCAAAATATTCAAATAAAAGTATTTGCATCAAAGTTAAACGAAGATGCAGCCCTGATTGGCAGTGCCAGGCTTTGCAACGATAATTTTTATTCAAAACTGGTAAGTGGAATGTACTAATTCAAGAGAAGAATGCTCATTTTCATTTAACCACTGTGTCAGAACTTAAACCAATAACAATGAATACCAAAAAACTATCAATTACTTATGTAACCCCGGTTTTGCTTTCTTTTTTTGTAATGAGTTTCTGCGATTTGGTGGGAATTGGCGTTGACAATGCCAAAGCCGATTTTCAATTGAATAATACTTTGGCTCAATTTATTCCGATGGCGGTTTTTGCCTGGTTTTTTGTGTTGTCGGTGCCGGTTGGGATTTTGCAAGACCGCATTGGAAAACGAAACATGCTAAACATTGGAATGTTGCTGACTGCCCTTGGACTGGTTGTTCCGTTTTTTGTCTATTCTTTCCCGGTTTTACTGGCAGGTTTTGCTTTACTGGGAATCGGGAATACAATTATTCAGGTTTCTGCAAATCCTTTATTAATAGATGTTGTGCCTTCTAAACAGGCTTCCAGCTTTTTGAGTTTTTCGCAGTTTGTAAAAGCCATCGGATCGATGATTGCACCTTACCTGGCTACTTTTTTTGCTGTCCGTTTTGGCGATTGGAAGATTGTATTCCTGGTATTTGGTGGAATTTCTATTATATCGGTTGTTTGGTTGCATTTCTCCAAAATTCAGGAAACAAAAGCAAACAAGGAAAGAGCCACTATCCATTCGTGTTTAAAACTTTTGGGTGTTGGCTACATTGCTTTAATGGTGTTGGGAATTTTTTTGGTGGTTGGAATTGATGTTGGAATTAATGCTGCATCGGGGCAGTTTCTGATGGATAAACTTGGAATGGATGTGGAACCTGCCAAACAAGGTCGCAGCCTGTATTTTTTTGGAAAAATGTTAGGTGCATTTTTAGGTGCCCTTTTATTGACACGCATTTCGGCAAAGAAATTTCTTCTTGGCTCGAGCCTGGCAACCTTGCTTGCAATTTTGGCTTTTATTTTTTCACCTAGCAATGTAATTGCACTGATGTTAATGTTTACCATAGGTTTGGGAGCTTCAAATGTATTCCCGCTTATTTTTTCATTAACGGTTGAAAAATACGCAAGCCGCGCCAACGAAATTTCAGGTTTGATGATAATGGCGGTGGCCGGTGGAGCATTTATTCCCCCGGTTGTTGGAAAAGTTACCGATTTAATGAATGTTACAGCAGGAATGTTCGTGTTGTTGGCCTGCTCCGTTTATTTGGTGGGTTTATCGCTCTATACTTTAAAAAAATCGGAATAAAAAACTGAAAAATATGAAATCATTAATACTCTTTTTCTGTGTGATTGGCGTAATAAGTTGTAGTACAAATGGTACCAAAACGCCCACCTTAAAGCAACAAATAAAGTCGAATGAATATTTTGCTTTTACAAAAAACAAAGCACTTGAAGTTGTAAAAACAGGATTTAATGCCGGCGATGGTTATGGCGAAGTCTGGATTCGCGATTACAACACATTTATTGAACTCTCGGCAGAGGTTTTTCCCGCCGAAAAGTTAAAAGAAAACCTGCTGGTGTTTTTCAGGTTACAAGGTGAGGATGGAAATATTGTAGATGGTTTTATTCACAAAAGCAAAGCAAAAGAGACTGAAGGCGGATACGATTATATTTTTACCGACCTGGAACCAAATTATGCCGGGCACAAAAATACGGTTGAAACCGATCATGAAACTTCGCTGGTTCAGGCAGTTTACAAGTACGTAAACAAAACCGGTGATACCGGCTTCCTGAATGAAAAAGTAGGCGATAAAACGGTTGCCGAACGTTTGGAATGGTCGATGGATTTTCTTTTAAATCAGCGTTGGAGTGAAGAATATGGATTAATTTGGGGAGCTACAACTGCCGATTGGGGAGATGTTCAACATTGTCATCCCTGGGGAGTTTTTATTACCGATAGTACCAAATACTGTATCGATATTTACGATAATGCAATGTTGCTGATTGCCCTCGAAAATATGATGGATATGATTCCTTCAAGCAAAAACAAATGGCAACCGGTTTACAAAAATATTGCTGCTAACACCATGAAATATTTGTGGGATGAAACAAATCAGAAATTTATTCCTCATGTTTATATAGATGGCTCGCCATTCCCTGCCGACTTTAATGAGAACGAAATTTATTACCACGGAGGTACTGCAATTGCCATTGAAGCTGGGCTGCTTTCAAAGGAGCAGATAAAAATTTCGCTCAATAAAATGATTGAAAATGTAAAAGAATCCGGAGCCGGTTCAATTGGTCTGACCATGTATCCGCCTTATCCTGAAGGTTCGTTTGAAAACAAAGGAATGTATCCGTACGGTTATCAAAACGGAGGTGACTGGACTTGGTTTGGCGGCCGAATGATTCAGCAATTAATAATAAATGGATTTGAAGAAGAGGCTTATCAGCAAATGCAAGCCATGGTAAAACGAGTAAAAGAGAACGATGGTTTTTATGAATGGTACACCGTTGAAAATAAACCTGAAGGTTCCGGAACGTTCAGAGGTTCGGCCGGAGTTTTATACAAAGCAATAGTATTGTTTGAAGAGTTGGAGTAACGAAGCATTAATGAATTATTTATGAAAGTATTTTATACAACACTTGTTTTAGTAGCGCTGATTTCCATTTCAGCATTTTCGCAAACAGCATCGTTAATTAACGAAGTGGATCCAAATATTGGAGCAGCACACTCGCGGTGGTTTTTCTATACTCCGGCCGCCAATCCGTTTGGCATGGCTAAACCTGCTGCCTCAACAAATGGTCATTATGGAAATGCATCAGGATGGGAAGCCACCGGCTACGATCAACGCCACGAATCGATTGAAGGATTTGTTAATTTCCACGAATTTCAGATTGGAGGGATTGCAGCAATGCCAACTGTTGGCGAGTTGCAAACAGTGGCCGGAGAACTGGAAAATCCTGAGAGTGGATACCGTTCACGTTTTTCACATTCAAACGAAGTGGCACAGCCGGGTTATTACAAGGTAAAATTGGATGACTACAATGTTACTGCTGAATTAACTTCCACAAAACGCGTTGCTGTTCATCGCTACACCTTCCCAAAATCAGGTAAGTCAAATTTGATTTTCGATATTGGCAACCGACAAGGTGAAAGTGGAGCCGTTTCTGATGCTTTTGTGCGCAGAGTTTCAGAATCTTCCATCGAAGGTTTTGTAATTACCTTACCTGAGTATGTTAAAAACTACCAGGCCGGAGCAATGGTTAAAATGTATTTTGTGGCCGAATTTGACAAATCGCCTGTGAATTTTGGAACATTCATTGGCAAGGATATTCAGCCGGAGGAAATGGCAGCACAGGGACCTGGTTGTGGAATGTTCTTTAATTTTGAAACAGAAGCGAACGAAAGTATTACTGTAAAATTCGGACTCTCGTATACCAGTATTGCCAATGCAAGATTAAACCTTGAACAGGAAGCAGAAAACTTGAGTTTTGATGATGCAAAGAAAAATGCTCAGGACTATTGGAATGAAATGCTGGCCCGGATTACTGTTGACGGAGGAGCACAAAAGGATAGAACGAAATTTTATACAGGATTGTATCACGCCATTTTAGGACGAGGTTTAGCAAGTGATGTGAATGGCGCTTACGTAAAAAATGATGGAACAATTGGACAAATTGAGTGCGATAATAATGGTGATCCTTTGTACCATCATTACAATACCGATGCCATTTGGGGAGCTTTTTGGAACCTGACTCAGTTGTGGGCAATTGCATATCCCGATTATTTAAATGAGTTTATTAATTGTCAGCTGGATATTTTCAAAGATTGTGGCTGGCTTGCCGATGGAGTTGCTACTTCTAAATTTGTTTCGGGAGTTGGTACAAATTTTACCGGGCAGGTGGTTGCATCTGCCTATAACCGGGGAATTCGAAATTTTGATATTGAGGTGGCTTATGAAGCCGTTCGACGAAATGAACTGGCCTGGCAAAACCGGCCCAAAGGAGTTGGAAAAGCAGACACAAAAATCTTTACCGAGCTCGGATATGTTCCGCTTACTGATAACAAATCGTACTACTCCGGTTCTTCCGCAAACGGTTCCAAATTTTCGGCCTCGCATACATTAGAATACAGTTTTAGCGCCTTCGCTGCCGCTCAAATGGCAAAATCACTAAATAAATGGAGCGATTACAAGATTTTTATGGATCTGTCAACGGGTTGGGAAAAGCTGTTCGATGATGAAACGGGTTTTATTCGTCCCCGCGATACTTCGGGAGAATTTATTCAGAATTTTGATCCATTTGAAGTCTGGCGTGGATTTCAGGAGGGAAACGCTTTTCAATATACTTTTTATGTACCCCACAATCCAACTGGTTTGGTTGATAGAATTGGACGTGACAAATTTAACGAGCGCCTAAATTCCTTATTCGAAACGGCACAAAAAACCGGTTTTGGGGGAGGTAAAACCATTGACGCTTTTGCCGGTCTGCAAAATGTTTATAACCACGGAAATCAACCCAGTTTGCATATTTCCTGGTTGTTTAACTTTTCGGATGCGCCATGGTTAAGCCAAAAATGGGTTCGTCAAATTTGCAATGATTTTTACGGAACTGAAGGAATTCACGGATACGGCTACGGACAGGATGAAGATCAGGGCCAGCTTGGTGCATGGGAAGTACTTGCAGGTATGGGATTGTTTGATGTAAAAGGCGGAAGTGATGCAGAACCAGGTTTGCAGATTGTAACGCCGCATTTCCGGAAAGTAACAATTAAACTGCATCCCAACTATTATTCGGGAAACAACTTTGTAATTGAGGTAAACGGCAATCCAACAAACGATATTTATATTCAGTCAGCAAGCTTGAATGGCGAGGATTGGAATTCATGTGAATTTTCATGGAAAACATTTACAGAGGGAGGCACATTGAAACTAAATACTTCAAACACTCCAAACAAAAATTGGGGTGTAAAAAATGATTAATAAGAATAAGGATATGAACGATAAATGGAGAAAATCGAGCCAGTTTTTAATGCCGGCTCAAAAGGGAAGTGAGCGAATTGGAGATTACAGTTTATATCCGACTCATTCGTTGGGTGAAGAAAAAATCAGTTTGGGTTTTGAGAAACTTGCCCATGAATTCCAAAGGCATAAAACAGTAATTCTGGATGGTTATCAGGGCGTTTTTTTCGAAAATCTTCGTGAAAAGCTTGAGATTCATTTTCATCATAATGGAGTAAAATCAAATTGGATTGATGTTTCGGAGGCTTTAAAATCGGAGTTCGAAATCGATAAAATGATTGCGCCATTTTTGGGAGGTGACGATCCGGTTTTTGGAACGCGCACAACTCTGGAGCTATCTGATTTTTTTCGAACAGAGAAGCTGGATGAACTAAGTCTTGATGAGAATGCCGACATAAATGTAGTTTATGGAATAGGGGCAGCTTTGACTAAATTGGATGGTGCCCTGATCTATGTTGATTTGCCAAAAAATGAACTGCAGTTCAGGGCCCGGGCAAAATCGGTTACAAACATTGGCGCAGCAAAACCGGATGAGATAAAACCCATGTACAAACGTTTTTATTTTGTCGATTGGATTGTGCTGAATAAACATAAACAGCAGCTTCTTGCAACCATTGATGTATTAATTGACGGGCAACGTATTAACGAAATTACATGGTTAAAGGGCGATGATTTAAGACACGGATTGAATGAGATCAGTAAAAATGTGTTTCGGGTGCGGCCATGGTTCGAACCCGGTGCCTGGGGCGGGCAGTGGAGTAAGGATAAAATTAAGGGTTTGAACAAGGAAGTTCCAAATTATGCCTGGTCGTTTGAGCTCATCGTTCCTGAAAATGGCCTGCTTTTCGAAAGTTCAGGGAATGTGTGCGAGGTGTCATTCGATACGGTCATGTTTCAGGAAGGCCAGAATGTTTTAGGAGAAGCTTTCCCGGAATTTGGAGTGGAATTTCCAATTCGTTTCGATTTTCTGGACACTTTTGATGGAGGCAATCTTTCCATTCAGTGCCACCCGAATAAGGAATACACTAAAAAGCATTTTAACGAGGCTGTTACGCAGGAAGAAACTTATTATATTCTCGATACAAAGAGCAATGCAGATGTTTACCTTGGATTTCAGAATGACATTGAACCCGATAAATTTAAGGCGGTTTTAACTGAAAGTATTCAGAAAAACAAGGAAGTTGATATTGAAAAATATGTGCAAAAACATACGGCTTCAAAACACGATTTATTCCTGATTCCTCCGGGTACAATTCATGGTTCCGGAATCAATAATCTGGTACTGGAAATTAGCTCAACACCCTACATATTTACTTTTAAAATGTACGACTGGCTGCGTTTGGATATGGACGGGAAACCTCGTCCCATAAATATTGAGCGCGGAATGGAAAACCTTTGTTTCGACAGAAAGGGTGAATACGTTAAAGAAAAACTGATATCAAAACCGGTGTTGCTGGAGAAAGGCAATGACTGGGAACTGTACCACTTGCCAACACACGAGCAGCATTTGTATGATGTTCATCGTTTTCATTTTCATAATGATATTCATATTCAAACCAAAAATAAATGTCACGTTTTAAGTTTGGTCGAGGGAACAAGTATTCTGGTTGAAACTCAAAATGGCATAAAACAACGTTTTAATTATGCCGAAACTTTTGTAATTCCTGCAGCTGCCGGTTCGTATAAAATATCGAATGAGTCGGATGGTGTTGCTCTGCTGGTGAAGGCCTTTGTAAAATAGTAAAAACTAACTTTTAATATGAATCGGATTGTTATTTTAATTTTAGTTGTTGTTCTTACTTCGTGCCACTCGCAGGAGAAAGAAAAGAAGGAACTGGCAAATAAAATCCTCGCCGACGAAACCCTGCAGAAAGTGTATGGTATGGCGCGTGAACTAATGGCTAATGGTTTTTATGCGGGTTCCGGTTATCAAATGGTTTGGGCACGCGATTTAAATACATTTATCGAATTGTCGTGCGAAGAATATGACAATTCAGTCATCCGCGAAAACCTGTTGATGTTTTTCCATTTTCAACAAAAAAACGGTGAACTTTTAGACGGATATGTACCACGCGAAGCATTTACCTGGGGCGATCCGCATACTTACGAATCGGAAACCGCTCCCGATCATATTGGTTTTAAAAACACAGTTGAAACCGATCAGGAAACATCGCTTATTCAGGCTATATATAAATACATTTCGAAAACAAACGACCGAAGTATTCTGGAAGAAATAGTTGCCGGAGTATCGGTAAACGAAAGGCTGAACCGGGCCATTGATTATCTGTATCGTGAAAGGTACTCTGAAAAATATGGTCTGATTACAGGTGCCACAACTTTTGATTGGGGCGATGTACAGGTGGAAGGAGGTGCGGTTGTTGATGTGGACGATTTAACCCACTGGAGCATTGATGTATACGACAATGCGATGCTGGCCATTGCACTTCAGAATCTTGCTGACTTAAGCACTGAGGCAAACGAAAAACGGCGGCTTGAATCCATGCACTCGAACATCACTCAGAATATAAGAAAATACTTGTGGGATGCGAAAAACAGTAAGTTTATTCCTCACATTTATGTTGATGATTCGCCTTTTCCCGAAGACTTTGATGAAAACAGGATTCACTATCACGGAGGAACGGCAGTGGCCATTGAAGCCGGAATTCTGAATAGAAATGAAATTGCTGAAGTATTGAGTCAGATGATTAAAAATGTGGAAGAATCGGGCGCTCCTTCAATCGGTTTAACACTTTACCCAACTTATCCGAAAGAAGTTTTGGCAGAGAATGTGTGTGGTCCTTACGAATATCAAAACGGGGGAGACTGGACCTGGTTTGGTGGCCGGATGATTCAACAGCTGATTGAGAACGGTTTTGTGCAAGAGGCCTATGAACAGGCGAATCCCATGTTTGAGCGGGTACTTAAAAACGATGGATTTTACGAATGGTATAGAATAGATGGTACACCAGCCGGATCGGCAAATTTTAAAGGATCGGCAGGCGTTTTGGCGAAATCAATTGAAATGTTTAATAAGTGGGCAAACGAAAACAAATGAAGTATAAATTTCTTTTTTTAATCGCAACAGTTACTTTCTTTATGCAGGCTTGTTCTGTAAAAGATAAAGTGGTGTGGCAAATTGGTGAAAACGATAACAGCGGAGCTGAATTTGCACTTTCAGATAATGATTATGAACGTTTTATAGAAAGCGATTTTGGCTGGGAAGACAATTATTTTCTGATTGGAACTTCAGATCCTAAAACCGATTGGCCCTATATAATTCCCGGGACCAATGATACATGGGGAGGCACATGGGGAACATCAGGGTGGCGTTCGAGTACATTAAATGTATTGTTTGGAATCGACAAACTTCCTAAAAAAGGGAAGTGGAAACTTACGATTGATGTTTTGGATTGTAATTCAAAAGATTTGCCGCTTTTTAAAGTAACGTTAAATGGAAAGTCGTGGAAGTACACCATCCCGGAAATCAATAAAGACAATTCCATCACCGGTGAAATTCCCGATTCTTCAGAGTATCTGCTCGAAATTCCTGTTCCAAATGAATTAATGCGTACGGGCGGAAACGAAATAAGCCTGACTACTTTACGCGGTTCGTGGTTAAAATTTGACCAGCTAAAAATGGAAGGCCCTGCAAATGTTCACTTAACGCAAAATAAGGAGGTTTATCTGAGAAGTGTGGAAGCAGCAGCTTACGAAATTGAGACAGAAAATGGGACAGCACAGCCACTTCTGGTTGATGTCGAACATCTTTCCGGGCAACCTAAACTGAAGGTGCTTTTGGATGGAGCAAGCATCTTTTCAGAAACTGTTGAAGCCGGCAGGTATATGTTTGAAGCTCCCATGCCGGCGGTAAAAAAAGGAACAAAGAGTAAATATGCGGTGTCAGTTAATGGCGAAATTATCAAATCGGGTAAAATAGAACGAAGACCTCAAACATCGGTAACAGCCGCTGAATATGTCGATACAAAAATAGGTTCGGCTCACTCCCGGTGGATGATTGCCCCCGGGCCGTGGATGCCTTTTAGTATGGTAAAAATGAGTCCGGACAACCAAAACGATGGCTGGCAAAGTGGTTACGATCCTATCTTCGAATCGATTGGATGTTTTTCTCATATTCACGAATGGACAATGGGCGGCTTAGGAATTATGCCAACCAATGGTTCGTTGAAAACACAAGTTGGCGATCAGGATGATCCTGATAGTGGATATCGGTCGCGAATTGATAAAACAACTGAAGAGGCTCCTTTGGGATATTACAAAGTTAATCTGACGGATTATAATATTAAGGCTGAAGTTACGGCAACTTCACGCTGTGGATTTCAGCGCTACACATTTCCAAAAGACAGAGAAGGTTCTCGTGTACTGCTCGATTTGGTGATACCAAGCGAATACAGGTACAATTCTATTGAGGCATACATAAAAAAAACAGGTGAGAATTCCATTGAAGGTTTTAGTCATCAGCTTAGTCCAAATACATGGAGTGGTGGAATCTCGCAGGAATATACAGTCCATTTTGTGGCCGAATTTGACCAAGCTATTTCTGGTTTTAGTGTTTGGACAGAAGATGGAGTGGAACAAACGGATGGTATTCATATTAAAAATGCAAAAGATGTTGGTGCCATAGTTGAATTCGATACCAGCGAAAACAATGTGGTGCAATTAAAAACGGGGATTTCATATGTAAGTATTGAAAATGCCCGCGAGAACCTCCAAAAGGAAATTACAGAACCGTTTGGTTGGGATTTTAATGCCACACGAAAAAACAATGTTGATTCGTGGAACAAATTGTTACAGCGTATAAAAATTACAAGTAACAACAGGTTGGAAAAAGTTCGGTTTTATAACAATGTATATCGTTCACTTTGCCGAAATACATTCAGCGATGTGAATGGAGAGTGGATGGATGCAGATGAAAAGCTGCGAAAAATGGAGGATCCTTCGTCGCCGGCATTGGGCTGCGATGCTTTTTGGAATACGTTTTGGAATCTGAACCAGTTTTGGAATCTGGTGGTTCCCGAGTGGAGCAACCGTTGGGTGAAGTCGCAACTTGCCATGTACGATGCCGGTGGTTGGCTGGCAAAAGGACCTGCCGGAATGGAGTATATTCCTGTAATGGTGGCCGAACACGAAATACCTCTCATTGTGAGTTCATATCAAATGGGCATTCGCGATTTCGATGTTGAAAAGGCTTTCGAGGCAGTAAAAAAAATGCAAACTACGCCCGGACAGGTTGTTGGAGGAGGCTATGCTGGAAACCGTGATCTTGAAAGCTATTTAAAACACAAATATGTTCCTTTCGACAAAGGACGTTTTTCCAATTCTTTGGAATACTCATTTGATGACTGGACTGTTTCTCAGTTTGCCCTGGCATTGGGAAAGGAAGCTGATTACACGCATTTTTTTGAACGAGGTTACTATTGGCAAAATATTATTGATGAAGAAACCGGGTTTGCACGCATGAAAGACTCTCACGGCAAATGGCTGCCCGATTTTGATGCCTATAAATCGGGGGCCAATCATCATTATGTGGAAGGAAATGCATGGCAGCTTACTTTTTTTGTTCCGCAAGATATTTCAGCATTGGCTGAAATGATTGGAAAAGACCGGTTTGTGGAACGTCTTGATTGGGGATTTGAAGAAAGTTATAAAACACGCTTTAATGGTTTAAACGACCAGTACTGGAATTATCCGGTGGTGCAGGGAAACCAGCAATCGATGCATTTCGCTTTTTTGTTTAATTGGGTTGGAAAGCCCTGGTTAACTCAAAAATGGAGTAGATCGATACTTGAACGTTATTATGGATATGGACTTGCAAATGCATATTTGGGCGATGAAGATCAGGGGCAAATGAGTGCCTGGTTTGTAATGGTTTCAATGGGATTGTTCCAAACCGATGGTGGATGCAGTGTTAACCCGATTTATGAAATTGGAAGCCCGCTTTATGAAAAAATCGAAATTGATTTGGGCAAACGATTCGGAAGAGGCAACAAGTTTATTATACATGCCAAAAATACCAGCAGGTTGAATAAATATGTTCAAAGTGCCAAATTAAATGGGAAAGAATTGAATGATTTTAAGTTTCCTGCAAGTGAACTGCTAAAAGGAGGGATGCTTGAATTGGAGATGGGCCCGAATCCAAATGAGGAGTGGGGTAAGTTTTAACTTAAGATTTGGATACAAGATTGATAAAAACAAAGAAAGCGGTGAATTTAACACCGCTTTCTTTCTGAAAGACAAACAACTAATGACCTTTTTAAACCTTGTATATAATTATTCAATCAACCCCTTAAGTCCTTTAGGGAATACAAAGTTGTAACATGGCGTACGAATTGTTCCCCTTGATTGTTTCGTATTGTTAGCAATAATAACAGATTTAACAAAAATTAACCACATCAAAAGATGTTCAAAATAAAAAAAGCACCTTTTGATTTGGTGCTTCTTTTGTTCTTCTATAATGTTTTAAAAACTTGTTCAAGCAATTTCTTTGTCGCAATTACGCCTTCTTTTTCCGATAGTTCAGAACCTTCAAATTCAATTCCGACAAAACCTTTGTATCCGGCATCATCAACAATTTGCATTAAGCGGTAGTAGTCCATGTTTGCTTCATCGCCTTTGGCATTAAAAACATTGGTTTTTGCACTTACTCCTTTTGCAAATGGCATAAGTAGTTCAACACCTTTATAACGGTCAAATTCTTCACCGGTTTGGCGATCTATTGTAAAGTTGCCAAAATCAGGAAGTGTGCCAACTCGTTTGTGGTCAACCATTTTCATCACTCCCGAAAGCCAGTCACCATTACTTGATAAACCTCCGTGGTTTTCAACAATTACATTTATTTTTTGTGTGTCTCCGTATTCGCAAAGCATACGCAAACCATCGGCAGCAAGTTTTTGCTGTTCCTCGTATTCACCGCGGCTACCCGCATTTACACGAATTGAATGACACCCCAGAAAAGCGGCAGCGTCGATCCATTTTTTATGGTTTTCAACGGTTTTTTTGCGTTCTGCCTCTTCAGGGTGGCCAACCATTCCTTCTCCATCGCACATGATCAGCACATTTGTAACACCTTCATTTTTTGTAATCTTTTTTAACTCTGACAGGTATTTTTCATCTTTTGCTTTGTCCTTAAAAAACTGGTTTACATACTCAACTCCTTCCAAACCCAATTCGCGTGTAACTCGCGGGAAATCGAGGTTGGTCATTTCGTTCGCAAACAGAGCTTTATGAAAAGACCACTCGGCCAAGGAAATCTGATAACGTGATTTTTTTTCAGCAAAACCTGCAAAGGCAGGCGAAACCAACATGGTACCAGCTGTAACTGCTGCAGTGGTTCTCAAAAAATTTCTACGATTTGTATTCATATTTATTGATTTAAGTTCCTGCTAAATTATGATTTTATATTCGAAAGAATATTTTTTTGCGGTATAAATAATAACATAAAAGCCACTCAAGTCCTAAAATACTGATTGAAGTAAATAGTTCGACCAAAAATTGAGGAGTATTGAACCAGGCTAAGAATCCGTGGGTGAAAATACCAACAAAGCCATTAAACCATTGTGAGCCAAGGGTATTAAAAAACAGGTAAATAAATATCGAGTTTGTTCCAACTACAACAAAAGGAAAAATCCAGCGGTTTTTCTTTTTAATATCGATAAACCAGTAACTGAATGCGAGAACTATAAGCGCCCAGCCGCCCGATGCCAGGACAAAGGAGCTGGTGCAAATACGTTTTATAATGGGAGTAATTGATGTCCACTCAAGAAGATAACCAACAATTAGAATGATTCCGCCACTTAATAAAAGCAGCTTAACTTTTGCATGTTGCGATTTTGCGGATTGCAGCAACTGTCCGGCCACAACTCCCCAAATGGTGTGTGCCGCAGTGGGAATTGCATTTATGGCCACCCATCCACCTCCGTTATTCATTTTTCCCATTAAAATCAAATCCATCCAGCTTCCAAAATTATGGTCTTTTACAAATGGCTGGTTGTATCCTTCAATTGGGAAAGTTCGGTACAGCGTTTCGGTGAGGACCAAAAGACCGATGGAAACAACAATCTGAACCGACCATTTATAACGCATTAAAAAATAGGCTATTAATATGGTAACCGACAGTTGTGAAAGTACATTCCACAATTCCCATACTAGTTTACGCTGGTAGCCACAGTGTAATCCAACGCCAAAAGCCAGCAAAATAAGACTACGTTGAATAATATGTTTTGTTATTTTATTTCTCCGATCGCCACGTTTAACGCGTTTTGCATACGAAAAAGGCATTGCAACTCCTACAATAAACATAAAAAAGGGCTGCACCAAATCCCAAAAATGCAGGCCGTTCCAGTGGTGGTGGTGAAATTGTTGAAAGAAGGTTTCAAACACGGTACCTGCAATAGGATCATGCACCAATACCGACCAAAGTCTGGTTCCTTCGGCAACCAATAAAAACATGGTTATACCTCTAAAAAAATCGAGAGAGAGTAATCGTTCACTTGAAAATTTTAAGTCAGATTGAGTATTCATTTTAGGCAAAGTTGGTTTATAACAAATGTAATAAATAAAGTTTCTCGATTACCTCAGGAATATGAGTTACTCACTAGCTTGACCTGTGGGTGTTTTTTGTGTAAATTGAATACTGAATATTAATCTTTGAATTATGAATGAAAAATTTTCTGAATATGCCGAACAGGTATACAATTTAGTTATCACTCACGGAATTAAAGTAATTACGGCCATAATTGTTTTAATAGTTGGTTTATGGATCATTAAAGTTGTAACCCAAAGAACCAATAAGGTTATGGAAAAGCGGGAACTGAATGTTTCTGTTCGTGGTTTTCTTAGAAGTTTGATAAATATTCTGCTAAAAGTAATGCTGCTTATAAGTATTGCCAAAATGGTTGGTATTGAAACTACCTCATTTATTGCAGTACTTGGTGCTGCTGGTTTGGCAGTTGGCATGGCTATGCAGGGAACGCTTGGGAACTTTGCCGGAGGTGTGATGATTCTTATATTTAAACCGTTTAAGGTGGGTGATTTAATAGAGTCGCAGGGGCATTTGGGAACAGTTAAGGAGATACATATTTTTGTTACAATTCTTCTGACGCCTGAAAACAAGACTGTTATATTACCCAATGCGGCAGTTTCTAATGGCGATATTGTTAATTATACTACTGAAGGTGTGATTCGGGTTGATATGCTTTTTGGGATTTCCTACGGTTCGAATATCAAGGATGCAAAAAATGTATTGCAAAAAATTATTGAAGGTCATCCAAAAGTGTTAAAAGATCCGGCACCGTTTGTAGGAGTGAAAGAATTGGCCGATAGTTCGGTGAATTTGGCGGTACGCCCCTATACTAAACCGCAGGATTACTGGGAGGTTTATTTTTATGTTTACGAAGAAGGCAAACTAGCACTCGATAAAGCCGGTATTACAATTCCATTTCCACAGGTGGATGTACATATGGCAAAATAAAAGTACTTGCTTTCAATAAAAAAAAAACCGGAGAACCTAATTTTCCGGTTTTCTTTTCTTATACGTATTTATAGCGTTTAATATTTCGTTTTGGAGTTTTCTCAAACTCATGTTCCATAATTTCAATTCTACTTATTTGCTCGTATTTTGGAAGTTCAATATTTGCCTTTTTGCGGTTCTCTTCCATTATTTGAGTCAGATTATTCAGTTCAACACCTTCTGTTTTAATGGTTTCAAAATCGGGATAAACCATTGCTACTAATTTTTGGTCACGTTCAACTATAACACATTCAGCCACATAATTCTGGTTACACATTTTTGCTTCAATTTCCTCGGGATAAATATTTTGACCCGATGGACCAAGCAACATGTTTTTTGAACGTCCTCGAATGTAAATAAAGTTATTTTGGTCAATTACGCCAAGGTCACCTGTTTTTAACCATCCGTCATCTGTAAATACAGCTTTGGTTTCTTCGTCATTTTTGTAATACCCCAGCATTACATTTTCGCCTTTTACCTGAATCTCTCCAACGGTTGCGAAAGGATCATCCGAATCTATCCGTACTTCCATACGATCAACCAAACGACCAGCCGACGATGGCATTGTTTTATCCCAGGCTTCATAACTTATCAGCGGTCCACATTCTGTCATCCCATATCCAATTGTAAATGGGAAATTAATTCGCTTAAAAAACTTCTCTACATCGGCACTCAACGGAGCTCCGCCAATAACGATTTCAAAAAACCTGGCTCCGAATGTTTCCACCATTTTGGCACGTATTTTTTTAAGAATAATGCCAGATATTCCGGGTATTTTAAGCAATACTTTTACCGATGGCTTTTCAATGGCAGGAAGAATACGTTTTTTATAGATCTTTTCAATAACAAGCGGAACCGACAGGATGAGGTTTGGTTTTACATCGCCAAATGCTTTTGTAATAATTGCCGGTGATGGCATTTTACTTAAAAATGTAATGTGACAACCTAGTGTAACCGGGAATAAAAATTCGAATAACAAACCATAAACATGCGCCATTGGAAGAAAAGAAACAATTTTATCTCCCGATTTTAGAGGCATGTGTTCCCGTGCAAAAATAATATTAGAAACCAGGCTGCGCTCCGGAATCATCACTCCTTTTGTAAATCCCGAAGTTCCCGAGGTGTACGAGATAATACACATTTCTTCGCGTTCCCATTCTTCAAACTGGAATCCTTTTTTTGTAAGTTGGTTTTCTTTGTAGTATTGGAATCCATCATTTAATTTGTATTCCATATTTGGATCGACAGCGCTGTGGAAGCTAAAATCTTCGAGCACAATTACTGTTTGTAAATTGGATGATTTTTTCAAATCAACTTTGTCTAAAAGCGATTTAGAACCAATTACTATTTTTGATTCAGAATGGTTTATAATATGGTTGGTATCCTTTTCATTAAAGTCCGGAAGTATCGGAACTATAACCAAACCAGCTGAAACTGCTGATAAAAATACAGCTCCCCAATGTGCCGAGTTTCGACCCAAAACCGCAATTTTGTCTCCACGCTGCAGACCGGCCAACTGGTAGAATAAATGAAGCGATTTTATAATTTTTGCTATTTCGTGGTATTTGTAACTGTCTCCATCGAAATCGGAGAAAGCTAAATTGTCCCAGTTTTGGTGAAAGGCGTTCGTGTAAAGTTTAGCTAAAGTTTGGTTTTTCATACGTTTCACTTATTATAATTCAAATTATAAATGTACATTTTTTATGGTTACAATTTAACCTTTATGGTTGTGGGATCACATGAAATTTCAGGTGGAGTAATTTTTCGAAGTTTGTATAATCCTGCAACAATAGATATTATAATGCGCCTTTGCCTTATCAGGCCGATTCTACTCTTTGGTTTGGCCCAAAGAGTAGACAGAAACCCCAAGGCTGCGCCCGCTTCACTCGGAAAAGCTACGCGATGCCGGCTAAAATTCCTGAAACTCGTCGTACCTCCTCAAACAGCAGTAATTTTTTAACGCCGACACCACTTGTTTTCCGGCTCACCGAACGAGGCCGAAGCTTCGAATAAGGTCTTTGGTTTGCCATCCCCAGATCAGAGGATCAGCCTCTTTTGGTCTTTATGATAGCGGAAGGCAAGGATCAAAAGCAGCCTGGATTTTTCTGCTTCGTCCCAATTGAATCGGGATGAAGGCCTGCGGCAGCAATTTTAAAATCGACTAAAGGTCAAATTGACTTTAGTGTGCCCATGTACTTTTGATATATAAATATTCAAATCCACCGGATTTTACGGGTGATCTTGGTTGTGCCGTTTATGAATTTTTAGCAAATAAAAAAGCCAGCACAAAATGTGCTGGCTTTCGAGATCTCTTATCCAATTATCCGTGCGTGCATTTAAAAATACGTTTTCTAAAAGGATGGAGGGACAGGACAAGTGTATTAAGAAAACTTTTTTAATTTGAGGGTTAATTGCACGGATAAAGGAAATATTGCGATGGGGAGTCGTATCTTTAATTCGATTATTCGACGTAATATTCAAATTTCCTTTATTGTTTTACCAATAAGTAAAAGAACTCAATACAAGTATAGAAATTAATAATAGAACAAAATTTGTGTTTTAGTGAATGGGTATTTTTTAAAGATAAACGGTAGGAGGTAATTATTTATCGGAATTTTAACGACAGGTTATTTAAGACTCACCATCAACAATTGGAATAATAATTTTAATCTGAGTGCCGGGCCAATCCGGATCATTGGAAATATTTTTTGATGATATTTCTGATGTAACACCATAACGTTCGCCAATTAGTCTTAAACGTTTCTTGGTAAGGTTCATACCCATATTTAAACCATGTCCCGATTTGGCCGTTGGATTACTGTTCTCAATTCCAACTCCGTTATCTTCAACAATTACTTCTATGCTTTTTTCATCAAGCGAATTAAAAGTAACTTTAATTTTTCCACCATCTTCAATTGTCGAAATCCCATGCCAGATGGCATTCTCGATGAATGGTTGAACGGTCATTGAAGGGATACAAACTTCGTAACTATCTATATTCTCATCAACATATATTTCAAAGTCAAACCGATTGTTCATCCGAAGCTTTTCAAGGTCAATATAATTCCTTAAACGCTCAACTTCATCGTCAATACATATGTAATTCGATTTTAGCGAATTCATATTTTGCCTTATAAGCCGTGCAAACTGCGATAAATAAGTACCTGCTTCTGACGACTTGTTTTGTAAAAGATAACCTTGGATCGAACCCAAAGCATTAAAGATGAAGTGTGGATTCATCATCGATTGTAGTGCTTTGTGTTCAAGCGAAATTAAAAGATGATCCGTTTCTTTTTGTTTGATTTTTCGACGATAAATGGCACGTACAATCAGCGATATTAGTAGTAATAACAGAATAAGCAACGCAATTTTTGTACTGGTACGTTGTATAATTGTGGGGTGTACGATTATTGGCAGCTCAATTATTTCACTGTAAGGTTCTTTGTTTTTGCGCGATTTAAGTTGAAAGGTATAACTGCCTGGCTCAAGGTTCAGATAAACTACTCTTGTTTCCCTTCCTTCGATCCAATCCTCATTAATTCCTTTCATTTTATAGGAATATTCGGAAGGAATTGAGGAGTAATTTAAACTTGAAAATTCAATTGCTAATCTTTTTTTGTTTTTGAAATCAACAAGATTAGAAGCCAGATTATAATTGGTATCGTCTAATGAAACTTTTGTAAAATAAGGTTTTGTTGGTTGCTGTTTATAATTAATAGATTCTTCAATCGGTAACATTGTTAAGCCGTTGTCTGATGCGACATAAAGTACACTATCCTCGCACAGAATATCATTAATATTGTTGAATTCAATATTAATTCGGTTGATTTTTAGTTCTGCGCCATCAATAAAATCTAGTGGATTAGAAATAGAATATACTGTTTTTACGGTAAAAAAGAACAAGGTATTATTATAATAAAATATGTCTTGAATTCTATAATCAATCAAGGATTTTAAGTGTTCGGTGAGATTGTATAGTTTATCGTTATGGTTTAAAATTAGATTATTCCCATATATATTCAGTATCTCATTTTCACTATCGATATTGATGTGGGAAGTAATAATCTGTTCGTTAAATTCTTGATATATTGATGTATTGTATATCAAATCATTTTCAAGTACGACATATCTTGATCCCTTAACAACTAATTGATTTTTATTATTGATAAAAAGATTGTTGATTCGTCCAACTCCCAATTGATAGAAGTTTGTATACTTAGTATTCAGATCTAAATCAATAAGTTTGTCGTTAGCAATCGAATAGAAGTGTGATTCAGTGGAATCAATAGCTACATTTTTTACGCTAAATCCGAGACGAATCATTTTGCCTATTTCAAGCACATCTTCTTCTGCATCAACTTTTACATCTTCGATAAATCTCAAATTAGTGTTTGATCCACTTATAATAACAGTGTTGTTCTTCAACTGATGAATGCTCTCCAAAATGTGGCCACCAATACTTATTTTTCTATTAAATTTTTTCTGGTTATGAATCCAAAAAAGTGATTGCCCATTTGTAGCCCAAATGCCATCATTGTTTGCTTTTGACAATTCTGTAATTCCACTATTGTCAAATTCGTTCTTATCTATAAAATTGGAATTGAGGATATCACGGTTTATTTTATAAATTCCGTTAAAATTTGATGCTGTCCATATATTATTTTCATTATCAAGAATAAGATTCTGAATCAGTCGAATGTCTAAATGAAAAATTAATGAATTATCTTTAAAACAATACAGTCCCTGGTCATATGTTGACACCCACACATAACCATCTCTATCCACCACAATATCGTTGATGATTTGAGATTCTGAATGAAAGCCGTTCGACTGCATAAGTGTATCATTATGAAAAAGGCTCACATTCCCGGATTCATCTAAAATAAATGTGTTGTAGTTTTCTACAGAAAAGGCTTTTTGAATGACTAAGTTCTTTCTCTCTTCCAGGGTGTTTATGTCTTTTAATTTTAGTAAGCCATCGTCTGTCCAGAGCAAAAAATTACCGTTTGAATCTTTATTAAAAAGATAGGTAGTTCGTGAAGTATTGTCGGGTTTCTTATTATAGGATTGGTAGTCCAGGTATTGATTGTTTTTTACAACATAGATTTCGGATGCCTGATTGTAAAAATAGATGAGAGAATCTGTGTCTTCGTAAAAGTTGTGAAAAAAGAAGTTTGTTTCCAGTTCGGCAAGGAATGGTGCATTTTCAGTATTGTAAATTATATCGTTATAAAAATAATTTAAAGTGCCACTAAAGTTTAGAAACCAGATTCTACCACTTAAATCTTCTTTTATTCGAACTACTACATTCCCACTTAATCCATTGTTTTCATTAAAATGAACAAATTGATTTCCATCAAAACGTGTCACTCCGGCATCGGTACCAAACCACATAAAACCTTTACTATCCTGTAAAACACAGAAGACTTTATTCGATGGAAGCCCGTCTTCTATTGTATAATTGGTTACAAACGGATTTTGCGCCAAAACATGTTGGTACAATAAGATTAGCAGGAGGGATATAAAATGGTTTTTTTTCACTAATCGACAGATTTGGATAACAACCCTACAATATCTTTAAATTCATTGAAACGTCTTCTTGAAATGGACAGCTTGGTATTGTCATCTAAAATAGCAAAATATCCCTGATAACTTGAAAATCCGGACAAATAATTCAGATTAATAATCGTCGATTTATGAATTCTGAAAAAGAGATCAGGATCTAAGATTTTTTCATATTCCCCCAACGATTTGCTAGACACAATTTTGTCGAGGCTGGATAAATGTATGATGGTGTAGTTGCTATCGGCTTCCAAATATCGAATTGATTTTAACTCCACAATACGATATCCAAATTTTTCAACAATTGTAATTTTTGAAAAATGGGTTTGTCCGCTTTTAATTTGTTGGGTTAAATTGTTAAGCGACTCATTGTATGTTTCGTCTGCCCCTTTTTTTTGAGATTTTAAAGCAATTAACGCCGTTGCTTTTAACACCGCTTGCTTTAGCTCAAGTGGGTCGATGGGTTTTAGTAAATAGTCTATTGCATTGGCTTTGATTGCTTTAAGGGCATATTCCTCGTAGGCGGTGGTGAAAATTACAACGTAATTTTCTTTTGGAATAGAAGCTAAAAAATCAAAGCCGGTTTCTTTAGGCATCGAAATATCAAGAAAAATAAGATCGACACTTTTTTGCTTAATCAGCTCTCGAGCTTCTTCTGCCGATTTTGCTTTACCCACAATCTCTATTTCGGGGCAATTCCGATGAATCAGAATCTCAAGAGTCTCTTGTAAATTGATTTCATCGTCAACAAGTATGGCATTAAATTTTCTCATTGTAACAAAGATATGATTTATCCAAGAATTGTGTTTAGTTTCTTGTGAATGGTTTATTTAAATGAGTGAATGGCTTGATATACGGCACAAGTGGATAAAGTATTGACTTTGAAATCACCGGGATTTAGCGTATAAATAAAAGAGAATATGTGGTTGCTGAGTCGTTTTTGTTTGACTCTGATTCATCCTTTATTTTCCTGTTTTTACAGTTCAATTTTTGAAAAGGTTTTCTGGTAAACATAAATAATTGATAAAATAATTCATCTGATAAACTACTTTTTTGGCTGAGTTATTCATCTTCTCATCAGAGTGCAACCTATTTTGTTAGATAGTTCTTTTTGAAGCAGGAAAATTAAAAAGGGAATGATCGGTTTATCAAAACATTTTTGATTGCATCTCTTCTATATAATGTGCTGACCTTCGTTTTATCAAATGTCCATATGCTTTAAAAAAGATAAAAAACAAACATTAACATCGCATTAACACTTCTGAAACTACTGAAAAGACAGGGAATTACAAAATAACAATCAATTTGCTATTGATAAAGACTAAACTATCTTTTAATTTAGCTGTCTTAGTAGATGAAAACAAAAACAGAAAGATTTAGTAATTCAAAATTTGAAAGTCATGAAAAAATTAAACAATGTTTTAGCAACAGTAGCTCTGATCCTCATTTCGGGGGCAGTGATGGCAAGCGGAAACCTTAAAGTAAATATTGAACAAAGTGCTTACGACGAGGCGATTGTGAAAATTAGCAATGTGGTTGAGAGTCAGTTTGAGGTTGAAATTCGTAATGTGAATAATGACATTGTGTATTACAAACAAACTCAGCGACCATCGAAAAACCTAACGCAAACCTTCGATTTTTCGCGTTTGCGCGATGGTGACTATACTTTGGAGGTTCGGCTGGACAACGAACAAAACCTGTCGGTTATTAGCATTAAAAGTGGGAAAGTAACTGTTACTGATCAGGAAAAGGAGGTTCAACCGTATTTTGCATTTAAAAACGATCGTTTGGATATTTCCTATTTGAATCACGAGAAAGATGAAGTAATGTTGTATGTGTATGACAATAAAATGGGAAAATTACTTCAAGAAATAGCATTGGGGACAGACTTTGCACTGCACAGCGCTGTGGATTTTTCGAAGTTGAATGAAGGAAGTTATGATGCGGTTTTGGTGAGTGATGATAATGTATATGAATATAATGTTTTGCTCAAACAGTAATTGTAAGTTTAGTTAGATTAGTTAAACTTAAAGCGAACCTGAAAGGGTTCGCTTTTTTCTGATCAGCTTAAAATAAACTGAAGAGCATTATGCTAAAAAAGGAACACCCTTTGATGTTCCTTTTCCTATTTCTTAACTCGTTTCCTTAAAACTCAAATACTGGTTTCCCTTCTGCATCAAATTTTACTTCCATAATTCGGGCATGCCTGTTTGGATCATATAAGGGATCGCCAACAATTTTCTCATAGTCGCGTGCGTGGTACACACACAGTGGTGTTTTATCATCTTCAGCCACCGTAAAACAGTTATGTCCTGGACCAAATATCTTTTTTTCATAATCGGTTTCAAGCACAGGGAATCTCGATTTTTTCCAGGAGTTACGATCGAGTATATCAGATTCTTCATCAGCTTCCATCATTCCCATGCAGTAACATGCACCAGTGGCACTCGCCGAAAATGTGATGTAAATTTTGCCATTATTTTTAATTACGGCAGGTCCTTCGTTTACCCAAAAATCAACTCTTTCCCAGTCATAATCAGGTGTTGTAAGCATAAATTGAGTTGTTTTTAACTTTATTGGCGATTCCATTTCAGCCAAATAAAGGTTTGACGCTGCAAACTGGCCTCCGGTTTTTTCGGCCCAACAGAAATATCGTTTCCCTTTATTTTCAAAAATTGTTGCGTCTAATGAGAAATCAATAAATGTTTTATTGTCGCCATCGGCTGCCTGCATCTGTCCCAGTTCAATCCATTCATCTTTTAATGGATCCTGACCTTTACATTCAATCACATAGGGTCTCAGTTTCCAAACATCATCCACTTCGCTACCTGCAAAATATACATACCATTTGCCATCCAGATAATGGATTTCAGGAGCCCAAATGTGTTGACTCATTGGCCCGGTTTTGTGCTTGTACCACACATTAAATGTTTCGGCGTCCTTTAAACCTTTTAAGGTTTTCGATTTTCGAATCTCGATGCAGTCATAAGAGGGTACCGACCCGGTAAAGTAGTAATAACCATCGGTATGCTTGTAAATAAACGGATCAGCTCTTTGCTCGACAAGTGGCGTATTTTTTTCTGAATTATTCATTTTAGATGTGAATTTTAATTTTGATTTTTTCATAATAGCTGTCCGTAATTTTGTAACGGAACATCAGACTTCCCATAATGGTATGAAATACACCAGGAATTACTGTCAGCATGAGTGCGATTCCTAATAGTGCAGTTTCACTCTGCACTCCATCGGGTATGTATCCAAAAAAGTCGAGTAAATAACCAACGGCGGCACCTGCAATACCCATACCTGCTTTTTGTGCAAACGAAATACCACCAAAAGCCAATCCTGAAACGCGCTGACCCGATTTCGCCTGTCCGTAATCCACGGCTTCAGCAATTGCCGACCAGAAAACCGGTGCATGCAAATCAACAACAAACGACAGTATAAAATACAAGGGGTAAGCAAGCAGTAAATTTCCGGGGCGCACTGCGGCAAGCATAATTACACTAATAACTCCAACTGCGAGCTGAGACCACTTAAACAGTTTGACCTTGCAATAGCGTTTGGTGATGTAGGTTGACACAGGCATTGCCAGAATTGCGGCAATTACACCAGTGGCCATAAAAGAAGATTGCACACCGGCATCGCCTCCAAGGAAGTATTTTGCATAATAAATAGCAACCGAATTACGAATGACATAACCTACCGTTCCAAAAAAGCAAACTCCAAATAATAGGGTCCACTGTCCGTTTTTAATAAGTAGCTTAAATTGCTGAAACAAAGGTGTTTTATCAACAATGTGTTCTACCCGTTCGCGTGTGGTAAAAAAGCTGAATAAAAACAGGAGAGTACCCAAAAGCGCCATTAATCCCATGGCTAACTGATAACCACGAGCCATATCCTCTTTGCCCATGACATCTGCCATTATTGGAACTACTATCGAAACAAGAAAAGCTGCCACCTTTGCGAAAAACAATCTGTAGCCGTTTGCCGATAAACGTTCTTTCGGATCATTCGTTAGTACGCCAATCAACGAAATGTAGGGAATTGTTACCGATGTGAACATAATTGTAACAAAAATATAAGTGACGTAGGCATAGATTAGTTTTCCTGCATAATCGAATCCCGGAGTGGAGAATGTTAGGAAAACAGATACCCCAAAAGGAACCGATAAAAACAGAAAATAGTGTCGGTAACGTCCCCACCGGGTTTTAACCTTATCGGTTAAAAGTCCCATAAGCGGATCGGTAATTGCATCGATGAATCGTACCAATAAAAATAACAGAGCTACATCTTTGGGTTTTATACCGAATATATCGGTATAAAAAAATGTAATAATCAGAAACATCGAAGAGATTACAACATTTACTGCTGCGTCCCCGGATCCATATCCAATTTTCTCGAGTACACTTAGTTTTTGAGACTTCATAGGTTTGATATAATTAGTTTTAAAAATTCAAAATGTAAGGTTGCTGTACATACTGTGGTTTCTTATGTTTTCAAGTTCTGCAGAAATTTAAATTTCTGTATGTGCCTGTTAACTCCAGTATTGTAACCTGACGTAAAGTTTTGTTCTCTTTCACAAATATGAATCACAAAAGTAAATATAAGGTGGAGTTTTGAATACAATTGGTGGATTATTGTATAAAAATGGTGGAGTTTGGCAAATAAAAAAGCCGGATCAAAAATGAACCGGCTTTCTGTGTTTACGAAATAGTTTCTTAGTATTTTCTTAAATAAATGTCGCCACTTACTGTTTTCAGGTCTACTTCGGTGCTGCCTCCATTCAGAGAAAATTCTTGTTTAGTTCCCACCCACGAAATGTTTTCCTTCGTTTTGTTGTCGAATTTTACATTGCTGTAAACATCGCCTGTAATTGTCGACAAATCAATATTGGCTTTGTGGTTTTCTGGGATGGAATAATCGATAAATCCGCTAATGGAATGTATTGACATTTGTCCTTCACAACCAATCAATTCAATTTCTCCGGAAATGGTTTCTAAATCAACCTTCAGATTTTTGGGAATTTTGAGGGTGTAGTGCAAATCGGTATTGAAACTGCAATTGTTACGCGAACCTTTTAGTTCTTTAATTTTTTCAAAATCAATTTCTTCTTCCAGTGTTATGTCATTACCGTTTTTATCAATTTCCAATGCATAATACTCGTTGTATTTGTTGTCGTCAATGTTTACTTCAACGTGCAGTTCAATGTAATTTTTATCCCAGGCTTCTAATACAATGTCATCTGCAAATTTGAAATTCATTGTTGTTTCCCGGTTGTTCACTTCTATTTTCTCATCAATAATTTTTTGTGAGAATACTTCTGTTGATGTGCACAAAAGAATGGCACAGAATATCGCTATTGTTTTCATCGGTCACTTCTTTTTATTTTTTTCTCAAATAAATATTCCCCGATACCGATTTTAAGAACAATTTTTGTCCGCCACCATTTAAAGTGTATTCCGAGTTGTTTCGATGTTTAATTTCCTTTAAACCGTCGGAGCGTTCATCGTTTTGTTTCGAGCTGTTTTTTAAGTCGAGATTGTTGTATACGTCGCCTGTAATGTTGGAAACCTGAATGTTTGCCTTGGTACTGGCAGGCAAAGTTACATCAACCAATCCGCTCACCGATGCCAGCGAAGTAGGTTGTTCCTGGTTCAAGCTGCCAAAAACGGCTTCAATATCGCCACTTATTGAACTCACAGTAAATGGCCCGGTGCAATTGGTTAGTTTAACTCCGGCTGCCAGGGTTTTTAATTCCAGGCTTCCTTTGTATGAGTCGATTTCCAGATCACCATTTGCAAACGGACTGTGATAGTCAATGTTTACTGCAATTCCATCGGGAATAGAAATTGTATAGGTGTGGTCTTTTACCTTTTTTGTAACTCCAATTATTGTAACCACACCGTTTTCTTCAATCAGGTTAACACCAAGTCCGGTATTGTCTTCTGCTGCTCCCAACAACATTAATCCATCTGCTCTGTCTGGCTTTTTCAGTTTAAAGTCCGACTCAATCACAATTGCATTTCCTGTTGTATTCTTTAGCATAATCTTTCCCAAAAGATCAGTCACTTCAATCTTGTTCTTTACTTTTGGAGTGTATTCAAATTTGTTTTCCTGGCTAAAAAGAACCAGAGGCAAAACAAATATTACCAGTAGTATTGTTATTCTTTTCATTTTACTTTTATTTATTTTTTACATTCATCCGTTCGGACACAAATTCGGCCGGCACTGACTTTGTCTCCCTTTTTATATAATTGTTTTAATCATATTCTCTGCGTAATCTTTTACGTTCTGATCGGTTTCGTCTTTGCCCGAAATCAGTTCAATATTTTCTTTGGCTTCTTTTACACCCGATTCCGTAAGTATTTGTATCAGCGAAATCTGAATCAGTGGATTGTCCTGAATAACCAGGGCATTTATCAATTCGGTTTTAACTTTTTCATTTTTTGTCATCATTCCTGATAACACATTTAAGGCTGCCAAGCGAACATTAACATTTTTGTCGCTGTTAAGTGTGTAAACCAAAGCATCAACAAGGTCGGTATTTGTTTCGCCCATGTTTGCCACACTGTACACGGCTTCAATTTTCTGCGGCCCCGAATAGTCGCGTAAACCTGCCAATAGTACCTGCTGTTTTAATTCATTCATTTCTGCCATTAATAACTGGCTGTTGTTTTTGTCTGCCCCCGCAAAATAACCCACTGCAAATGTGCCGAACACTACAATAATCATGGCAGCTGCTTTAATCCACGCCGGAACAAACAGCGAACGAATTTTTTCGTCCGTTCCTTCCATTTCAGCCATCAACATAAATTCAGCCTTCATGTCTTTCGGCGGTTCAATCTCCGGAAGGGAATCGGTATATTTCAAAAATGATTTTATTTCTGAATAAATTTCCCTGCACGATTCACACGATTGTATGTGGTTTTCCATTGCCCTGCGGCTCGATTCATCGAGTTTCCCATCGATAAATTCCGGAATATTTATTTTTGCTTCTTCACACTTCATTTTTATTCGATTATGATTTTTGTGTAAATCTCTTTTAGTTTCTGAATGGCTCTAAATGTTTTCACTTTTACAGCATTTTCGTTCGACGATAAAGTTTCTGCCATTTCTTTGTATGAAAATCCCTGAAACCTGTTTAACTCAATTAATTCGCGCGAACCGGGTGGTAGCTGCGACATGGCTTCCATTAAAAAATCATACGCTTCTTTTGTTTCCATTTCTTTAATCGAGTAGTAGGCATCTTTTCCTGCTATACTTTTTTCGTCTTCCAATTCAAAGAACCTTTTCGACCCGCGGTAATAATCTACCAATACATTTCGCGCAATCCGGAACATCCAGTAGGCAAACACTTTATCTGGTTTCCAGCTTTGATTGTATTTCAGTATTTTCAAAAAAACGTTTTGAGTGAGGTCTCTGCTGACCTCCACATCATTGGTCATCCGTACAAAATACCCATATACTTTTTTATGGTTTCTGTCGTAGAGTATGCCTGCAGCATTTTTATTACCACGGGCCAGTTGCTTCATTAATAATTCGTCGCTCAGTTTTTCTGTCATGAATTACGAAGGTCGTAAATGTCTTTCTAAAATCAATTAACTACATACAATACATGCGAAGTAAACGAATCGTTACATGGGAATGAAAATATTTTTTGCCGAGGGGGGGAGAAATTATTTTATTAACTTGTTAGTATTCAAACATTGGAAGGCTTTTTATGTATAACTATATGATCTGTACCAGTAGAAAAAATAGAAGGAAAAACAATTTGTTATTCATGTCGAAAAAACTCGATCTGATTTTCAAGTGTATTTAACACCAGAACATAACCATAGAATTCAATTCTCCGGACTATTTGGGATTGCAGAATACAATTCTATGTTAAATCGATCCAAAAATGATGCAATTTGAATTTTTTGCTATTGGATAAATAGTTGTGTAATGAGATATAATCAGATTCTTTGGTTGGGGTTTCTGTTAAAGTAGAATCTGCTGGATATTCAGATTTTAGTTTATTATTGATTTTAATTTGCCAACTAGAAAACGAATCTTTTTCAATATAACCAATTATTGCATAATCAGTCATGGTTTCGGGTTCTCCATGCAGACCAAGCTTAAATCTTTGAATACCTCCCGAAGGTTTTCCTGTTGAGCTCATACCTACAACATATTCTTCTTCACTATTAGAACCTGCTTTTGGAAGCCTTTTCCCTTCTGCAAAGAATATTCGGGTTCTGTTATCGTCGTCAAGATAAAAGTAAATATCTTCCCTATTGGTACTATTGTCATTCTCATTTTCCTTGCTTACTCCAATCCAATTTTTCTCATTTTTTGTTCCTATTTGATTGAATCGGTCACTCAACTGCTGATTCTTAAGATTTTCCCGGTCGGATTTCTTAAATCGTTCTTTCTCCGTGGCAATTCCATCCTTTATTATGGAAAGTATATCGGTAAGATATTTTGTATGTGAAGGTGGGAGATGATCGAAATGCATATTAGTATCCTTGATTAAATAAATCGGCCTTAACATTTTCAGCATCACGGTAGGCGATACTTTGCATCCAATATTTGTAGGTTGATGGTTTTATAAAGCTAATTTTATTTTTTTCACCATAATATGTTATAACTTGATTAATGCTTAACGCACTATTTGTCAGTGCATCCGATAGAATTTCTTTAAATAGGTTTTCGTTAGTTGATGAAAAACACGTTTCTAAATTTGTCTCTGCTTCGTTGTGTTCAAATGTGATCCATGTATAATCATCTTCGATAATTTTTCTGGTTGTACGAAATTTAAACTTTTCCACTGTGAACATTTCATTCAATATCTCACACAATGCCTTTTCATAATTGTCAAGCCTTGTTTTATTCACCTTTGTGTAAAACAATCCTGATGCATTTTTAAAATCTTCAATAAAAAGTTTAGTATCTTCAAATACGATCTTTTCCATCGCACTAACTTTGGGAAATGGGATTAAATTATTCATTTCATCAACATTAATTGGTAGTTGCAAAACGTCATTAGCATCAATACTATAACTCCCTGCTTGTTGAATAAAAGTTTTAGAAGAAGACAAATGAATTAATGTAATGTAAAATTCTCTGTTTAGCTTAAAGTGTTTTTCGAACTGTTCGAGCTTGTTAACTTTTATTCCAATAACTCCTGGTCGGAAAAATATCTTTTCCTTATTGTAAATACTAGGCAGAGAATAGTTAAGGTTTAATCTTATCAACACATTCGGTGGTTCAAATATATCCCTTACGTCGTGTCTGTATATCTCTGAACTTTTTACATTCTCGATGCATCTATTATCAAGAATATCTTGCTTGAAATTATTAGAAACAAGTTTTTTTTCTCCCTTGATATCAATTGTTCTTTTCGCTTCTTTTGCATTCCTTAAGCCGGTTGAATAGAAACCATTTGTATTAATATAATCTTTGATTGATATGAAGTTTGATTTATACTTATCAAAAAATAATTTCAACTTCCCTCCTCCAAATAAATGTAGTTTCCATGGAAAATTGGATTGAATCGCTTCGGATTTATTAACTCGAAATCTATCGTATTTATCAATTTGGAAAAATACTGATCCTTTCTCATTAAGAAAGGTATTTCGAATAACGTAGTGATTTATAGCATTTGAGTTACTAAATTGTTTGTTCACTTTTATTGCGATTGTTGCAGTAGGAGATTTTGTGCCCCAAAGATGATTCATTAAGAGAGTAAAATCATAAATTTTAGCAACGTTCCAATATTTAAATATTGTAGTTCTAAATTTGTCAGAAGTTGGCATGTAAAGAAAGGATGAGGAGGGCAACACCAAAAAGATTTCACCGTTTTCAGAAAGTAAATTCGATAGACAAAAATACAATATAGTTAGTGCCGGATTTTTGTAAGGAAATTCTTTATATTTTTTATTAAAATCGAGATACTTGAATTTTGAATAATCGACATCTTTGCCTAACAATTCATTTTCTCTAACAATTTTTTCATCTAAATTAAAGGGGGGATTTCCGAGAATTATATCATAATTATTTGTTTGTGAGGAATACCATTTAAAAAAGCCAACTTCTTTTAGGTTACCATGCTCTTCTAGATCTTGAAACTGCAAATTCTCCCATATTTCTTTAGGGCGAATATGGCTGGTTAACTCTATTTGTAGTGAAGTAGCCGTAATTGCCAACGCATCAGCACTAATATCAATACCGTATATACAATTCGACAAAATATTTTGAATGGCTTCAATATCTTTTTTCCCTTTAATTGAGGTTTTATTATTTGAGAGCATCCAGATAGTTATTAGTCGTTTATAGGCTAACGTTAAAAAAATGCCAGAGCCACATGTTGGATCTAAAATTCTAAAATTATTAAAGTCAATACTTTTATCAAATGGCAACACTTCATCGACTAATAGTCTCGCCAAATGAGGAGGAGTATAATATGCACCAAATGATTTTTGTTTATTTCCCGAAGTAACGAAACGCTCATATAACCTACTTATAAATTCAATTGGTAATAAATTGAAGTCATATAAACGCCAGATTCTAATTTGACCTTCAAGTTCTTTGTCACCATCTAAAGCATCAGCAATTGGATTAAAGTTACTGTTCCTTATTTCTTGAATTTCTTCTTGGTCTACTATTCTGAAAATACCGCCGTTGAATTTTTTATCAAGGCTATTTAGTAAAGAAACAATATCTCCATTTCTTAAAATGTCGCAGAAATTTCTTTCCACAAGATTAATTGTACAAGAGAACTGATTGAAATAGTTTTTGGTGAAGACGTTTTCGTCATTTTCATCAGTTTGTTCTTCAAGATACTTAATTAAAATAAATTTTACGACTAGACGTTTTAATAGATCAATTCCACACCCAATTTCCTTTTGTCTATTTAAAATATTGGCTTCAATATGAGCTAATAACTTTTCATAAGGAGATAATTTTAGGTAGTCATTGGATGATTCTTCAAGTATTCTCCCCCTAAAAATCTGAGATTTTAATTCATCGGAGATGACTTTTACAGCCTTATAAATATTTGCTTCTTCTCTTTCGGAGATAGGTTTTCTTGTATCAATAATTTTTATTTCATCACTAAAGATCGAGATCGCAAGAGGAACTTCTCCAACAGTCCAAACTTTTTTATTTATTTCTGATAAAGTGTTTGGATTTGAGTCACATCCTCTTTCATCATAAATATAAATAAATGGAATCAGCTTCTCTTCAAGTTCATTTTTAATGCAATAAATATAATCTGCACCGACAAGTTTGGCTTGTAGCTTGAAATATTCAATGCGAGGATTATCCCCATTTTTATGTACCTCGAAAATGAAGTCTTTAAATTCTGTAATGTTCAGATATTCAGATATTTCAAGTTTTGTACAAATGGGCATAAAGAGAATTTATTTTAGACATTAAAGTTAATAAATTTCTAAAGATAGTTTGTATGTTAAACTAAAAAAGCCGGCCCCTCCCGGAACCGGCTTTGTATCTGTTGTCAATTTTTTGACTTTCTACTTTGTCCTTTTGCCTTGACCTAGTCTTCTTTATAAGCTTCAATTAAAACTTCAAGAATTTGTTTACCTGCTTTTGCAACACTGGTACCAGGGCCAAAAATGGCAACCGCACCTGCATCGTACAAGAATTGGTAATCCTGAGCAGGGATAACTCCACCGCAGATAACCATAATATCGTCGCGGCCTAATTTTTTAAGCTCTTCGATAATGGCAGGAACCAATGTTTTGTGACCTGCAGCCAGCGAAGAAACACCTACAACATGCACGTCGTTTTCAACGGCTTGTTTGGCACTTTCTTCCGGAGTCTGGAATAATGGTCCCATGTCAACATCGAAACCAAGGTCGGCGTAACCGGTTGCAACAACTTTTGCTCCGCGGTCGTGACCATCCTGACCCATTTTTGCAATCATAATACGTGGCTGACGTCCCTGCATTTCTGCAAATTTCTTAGCCAGTGCCTGAGCTTCCTGGAACTCACTCTTGTCTTGTGCTTCTGCTTTGTACACGCCTTCAATAGTTCTGATTACTGCTTTGTATCTTCCTGCAACTTTTTCGCAAGCATCTGAAATTTCACCCAACGATGCACGTTTTTGTGCCGCGTCAACTGCTAATTCCAATAAGTTTCCTTTGCCTGTTTCGGCTGCTTTGGTAATGGCTGCCAACGATGCCTGAACTTCTTCTTCGTTACGTTCTGCACGCAATTTATTCAATCTTTCGATTTGCGACAAACGTACTGCAGTGTTGTCCACTTCCAAAATATCAATCGGATCTTCTTTTTCCAAACGGTATTTATTTACACCCACAATGGTTTGAGTACCACCGTCGATTTTTCCCTGTGCACGTGCTGCAGCCTCTTCAATACGCATTTTCGGAACACCTGTTTCGATGGCTTTTGCCATACCTCCAAGTTTTTCAACTTCTTCGATCAATGCCCATGCTTTGTCGGCCAGTTCTTTTGTTAAAGTTTCAACGTAGTACGAACCTGCCCATGGATCAGCCGAGCGACAAAGTTCAGTTTCCTGCTGAATATACAGCTGAGTGTTACGTGCAATACGTGCCGAGAAATCGGTTGGTAATGCAATCGCCTCATCCAGTGCGTTGGTGTGCAAACTCTGTGTTCCTCCCAATGTTGCAGCCATTGCTTCAATTGCAGTACGGCCCACATTGTTGAAAGGATCTTGCTCGGTTAACGACCATCCCGAAGTTTGCGAGTGCGTACGCAATGCCATCGATTTTGGATTTTTTGGGTTGAATTGTTTTACCAATTTTGCCCAGATCATACGAGCTGCACGCATTTTTGCGATCTCCATAAAGTGGTTCATTCCAACCGCCCAGAAGAACGATAAACGTGGTGCGAAAGCATCGATGTCCATTCCGGCATTTATACCTGCACGCAAGTAATCCAATCCATCGGCCAATGTGTAAGCCATTTCAATGTCGGCAGTTGCACCTGCTTCCTGCATGTGGTAACCCGAAATTGAGATCGAGTTGAACTTCGGCATTTTCTGAGATGTGTACTCGAAAATGTCAGCAATAATTTTCATTGAGAATTCCGGTGGGTAAATGTATGTGTTACGCACCATAAATTCTTTTAGAATATCGTTTTGGATGGTACCCGAAAGTTGCTCCAAAGTTGCTCCTTGTTCCAAACCTGTAACAATGTAGAAAGCCAATACCGGAAGTACTGCTCCGTTCATGGTCATCGATACCGACATTTTATCCAAAGGAATCTGGTCGAAAAGGATTTTCATATCCAAAATCGAGTCGATGGCTACTCCTGCTTTACCAACGTCGCCAATCACACGTGGGTGATCAGAGTCGTATCCACGGTGTGTTGCAAGGTCGAATGCAACCGACAAACCTTTTTGTCCGGCAGCCAGGTTACGACGGTAAAATGCATTCGATTCTTCAGCAGTAGAAAAACCCGCGTACTGACGAATGGTCCATGGACGCATGGCGTACATTGCCGAGTAAGGTCCGCGAAGATAAGGTGCTAGTCCGGCAGCATAATTCAATTGCTCCATTCCTTCCAAATCTTCTTTGGTGTAAACCGGTTTTACCGGAATTTGCTCCGGTGTGTTCCAGTCTTTTCTGATGTTGTTCTTTTCAGCCCACTCTGCAGTATCTTTCTGCGGAGTTGCTGCTTTTATGTTTATGTCTTTAAAATTCGGTTTCATAATTTTTCTTTTTTTAACACGAAGACACTAAGTCACAAAGATTAAAAGTATCCGTTTATTTTTCGTTTAATACCTTGTTTGATTAATGGGACATTAAAATTGATTAAATAGCCTAATCTCATGTCAGCTAATTTCATATAAGTTAAAGTCTGTACTTCATGAACTGGCAATAGGATTTCAACCGCTTTTAATTCAATAACAATTTCATTTTCAACCAATATATCAATGATAAATTCTTTTTGTAATATTTTATTTTTATATACAACAGGCAGTTTTACTTGCCTCTCGACAGAAAGACCACGTTCTTTTAATTCTTCGACTAAGCAAATTTCGTAAACAGATTCGAGCAAACCAGGTCCCAATTCAGAATGCACTTCAAAAGCTGCATCCACAATCTGTTTCCCAATCTTTTCTATTTCGTTTTTTGAAAGCATCTTAGTGTCTTTGCGTCTTTGTGTTCAGTTTAGATTCCCAATTTATTTTGATACGACTTAAGTTCTTCCAAAATATTACTCTTCACATGAATGAAGTTGGTAATTCCTTTTGCTTCCAATTCTGCCTGACAAGCAGGAGCTCCGGCAACAACCAGAATTTCATCGTTTAATTGCTCAGCAACAGCTGGAACAATTTCAGCATACTCATCATCCGAACTACAAACTACTACAATGTCGGCACCGGCAGCTTTTGCCGCAGCAACACCTTCTTCGGCAGTTGCAAATCCGTTATTGTCGATTACTGTGAAACCGGCAACGGCAAAAAAGTTACAGCTAAACTGTGCACGCGCCTTGCGGAAAGTAAGATTTCCGATGGTCAACATAAATGCAAGCGGACGTTTGTTGTCTTTCGAATACATATCGGTTGTGTAACGTAATGCTTCAAAAGCTTGTGCTCCACGATACGGTTTTAACGTTTCAACTTCAGCACCTTCCACTGTTAAATCAACAGCTTCGAAAAGCGAACCGTCGAATTGAGCTGTAATTTTCTCAGTAAAGTTTGGGAACTGGTTTGTGCCCAGCAGATTTTCGCGGCGTAAGGCAATGTTTTTGTCGCGTTGTGCGGCCATTGCTTTAATTTCCGACTGAATAAATCCTTCTTTAAAAGCGGCAATAAAACCACCTTTGTCCTGAACGGCAAGGAACAATTTCCAGGCTTCATCAGCCAACGATGCAGTTAGGTTTTCGATGTAATACGAACCTGCAGAAGGGTCAGCAATTTTATCGAGGTGCGACTCTTCTTTTAACAAAGCCTGCTGGTTGCGGGCAATTCTTTCCGAAAATTCGGTTGTTTCTTCGTAAATGGCGTTAAACGGTAAAACTGTTACCGAGTGCGCACCACCTAAAACAGCCGACATGGCTTCGGTTTGTGTACGAAGCATATTTACATACGGATCGTAAACGGTTTTGTTGTAGCGGTTGGTTTCGCTGTGTGCAATCAGTTTTGCTGAACATTTGCACTCAGGACCGTAAGCTTCAACAATTTTAGACCACAACAAACGAGCGGTACGCAACTTGGCAATTTCCATGAAATAGTTGTTGCTGATACCCATATTGAATTTAATGGCACGCGCTGCATCGTCGATGCTAATACCGGCTTCGGTAAGCAAAGTCAAATACTCGGCACCTTGCGCCAGCGAGAAAGCCAACTCCTGAGCGATTGATGAACCACTGTTGGCGAAAAATTTACCGTGAACAGCTATTGTTCGCAGGTTTTTAACGGCTTTTGCTTTTTCGATGTTTGCTTTTAGCGTAGCAACGGCATCAGTGTCGAGCTTGCCTTGTAAAACCATTGTTCCGATTGGGTCAATAGAAACTGAAGCTACCACTTTGTCGTTATCCCAGTCTCCTTCCGAAATGTAATCGGCGAAAATCTGAGCACAGTTTGAATTGTCGCACGAGCAAACCAGGTTTACTTCAGCGGCTTCCAAACAAATGTCTTTTAACAAAACAGCCAGGCTCTCTTTTGTAACCGAACCACATTCGCTAAAAAGAAATCCAAGCGATGTTACACCTTTGCCTAAAACATTTAAAGCCTTTTTGTTGGCTTCGGCAAAATCCTGCACAAAAATGTTTTGACGAACAAACCAATCGTTGTTGGTTTTTTTGTTTCCCCGTACAAATGGAAATTCTCCTGGCAATGAATCCAGGTAGTTTAATTCTTTTAGGTTTTCCTGACGGTAATACGGACGAACATTGAATCCTTCCTGGGTTCTCCACACCAATGCTCTTTCGTAATCTTTGCCTTTTAAATCGGCATTAATTTTTGCTTCCCACTCCTCAGTAGTTATCGGAGGAAATTCAGCGAAAAGCTTTTGCTTTATATCTGCCATATTGAAAGTTGTTTTTTTGAAAATCGTGCGGCAAAATTAAAGGTTTTAAATGATTGACGGTCAGAATAACTATGGTTTTTGTCCAATGTTAACAAAAATCATGTTTACGTAATTTTGGACTTAAGGTTAAGATAAGGTTGGGATCAATGCAAGAATCTAAAAAAAAGCTGCCCAATTTTCATTTATGGACAGCCATTCTTTCATAATACTATTTTATCTTATTCTTGTTGGCCAAAATACTTCCGAAAAACACCATATTCTGGTATCCCAATATCTTTAATAATTAGGTCTTTGTAAAACTCATATTCTTCTTTGGTCCATTTGTTATTATTCTTCTTTGATAATTCTGTTATAGGTTCCAATAAGGCGGGACTTTCAAAATCAATGCTTACAAATAATGGGATATTATTGCCAGACTCTTCTGTATAAAGTTTTCCCATTTCACAGAAATAGAGTGATACATAAGGTGCAATTAATTTATTCCCTGGATGATATCCTGGAAGTTGGTTAACGATTTCCATATCTAGATACTTTAAGAAAACTTTAACCTTTTTCCCAATATAATAGTTTTTTCGTTCATATAATGATTGAACCATATATGTAACAGTATCCCCTTCTAATTCTTCAAGAGAAAGATATTTGGGAATTTCTGACATGTGATTATTTGGTGGTAGGTCTTTGAACACTGAACAGGATATTGCAAAAAACATTAAAACTATAATCAAGTATTTCATATTTTATTATTTAAATCCTATTTAATTGGAACAATCGTGAATTGAGTACACCGGATTGCCATTACTGTCCTAAACAAAGAGTAGTGATTTGTCGATTATTTTAAGCCACTGTATTTTGGATTGGTTAATTGAGATTCATATTTACGTTACTATTTGAAAGTGTTATAAAATGAATGGCCAATATTAATCTGGTGGTTTCGTCTTGAAAGTTGAATTGATCTAAATTCTTTTTTACCATCATTGTCATGGGTGGACAAAGATCACCCCCGATCTCCCAGGCTTTAAAATAGTCCAATAAGATGGAGTCATTTTTAGCTGAAACATAATTTTTTAAAAAATTGAAGTATTCTCCATTGTAGTTTAGTTGAGAGTATTGAGATTCTTCGGGTTCATTTAAAATCCATATTTTTTCAACAAGCATTTTCCCGCAGTTCTTTTCAATAATTTTATTGCTTGCCGGGAAAATGGATCTTATTTGATCAAGATATTCATTTGCATTTTCTAAATTCTTACTGTCATTCAAGAATTCTAAATATTGCTCTTTGTTAAAATCAGACTCCGCAGAAGTAAAGATATAGTTCTCAAAATTTAGTAGTAGATTGGATAAACTAACTATCTCTTCATCTGAAAAGTGAATTTTAAGCAGGTCTTCTTTTTGAAGGTTATAAACTCTTTGATGGCTGCAAGAAACAGTTGCAACCAAAATTGCCAGTATAATTATTGCTTTCTTCATTACAGAAAAATTTAAAATACGTCTGAAAGAAATTTGTTAATAGGGTATAAAAAGTACATCTGTTTTGTTTTTGTGCCCAGAGTTTAATCCGGGGGTTCATAATAATATTCGTATTATGTTCAAAAGGTAACCCAAGATATGCAGTAATATGCTCACTCGAAGTGAGCGTATTACTGGAAGCAGGTTTTTTTATTTAATGTTCAGTGTTTCTTCAATAGTCTAAATGCTTTTGGCAAGCTTTTCTTTTTTGCTGATATCCGAAATATTATAATTTTCAAAAACTATGGCAATGGCAATCTTTACCAAAAATGTAAAAAGCAGAAATCCCAAAGAAAAGATCATTGCGGCTGTTCGTATTTCCGTCAGCGAAGGAGTGTACACATAAATCTGGCCCAAAACATCGGGTGTAAATCCGGGAATAATAAGTGCAATTCCTTTTTCAACATACACACTGGCATAAATTAGAACCGCTCCAATGTTTAGTGTAACGAAATTTTTGCGGGTTTTTGGTATGAGGAAAAGTACGAAAGCAATAAAACCCATTACAATGGACGACCAGCTGTAAGGAACAATTTCTCTTGAATCGCCAATTCCAAAAAGAAGGTATTTCCAATAAAGTATGTGTTCAGTACCAGAATAAAATTCCTTAAACAGTTCGGCAATGGTAAAAAACAAATAAATAAACATGGCGTAAACCATTAACTCTGCAATGGTCCAAATGGCTTTGTCTTTTATCTCGAATTTTGTGATTTTCCGAAGAATTTGAAATAGAATTAAAAGAATGGCAGGGCCTGAACAAAATGCCGAAGCTAAAAACCGTGGAGCTAGCAAGGCGCTGTTCCAAAACGGGCGTGCCGGCAGGGCGTTGTACAAAAATGCAGTTACTGTATGAATTCCAACGGCCATGGGAATACTAATAAATACTACTATTTGCACCATTTTTTTATTGTACTCTTTTTTGTAAAAAATAGAATACAACAAATGAGTAACCACAGTTAGGTTAATGATAAGATAGGCCAGTAAAAAGAAGAAATCCCACGAGAGCATTGAGTACGGGAAGTTCATGGTGCCAAGCAAGGGAAGCATGTGCCAAAAACGCAGCGGATTTCCTATGTCGACAACAATAAATGCAATGCACATAATCACGGCACAAACGGCAAGCAATTCACCAAATATTACGATTTCTTTTATGGGTTTCCAGTCGTAAACATACGCCGGAATTACAAGCATGATTGCCGCTGCAGCAATACCTACCAAAAAGGTAAAATTGCCAATGTAAAATGCCCACGAAACAGAATCCCTCATGTTGGTGGTAATCAGTCCATCGCGCAATTGATCGATGTAACCCAGGCCGCCCCAAAGTGCCAGTGCTACAAGAAAGAACAACCAGGCATAGTAGGATTTAGAACCTCGCAGAATTAATTTGATACTCCCGTTAATAAAACGAATAAAATTCATAGCATTTATTGTTAGTTATTCTCAACTTTTTCTTTTCTGAATGTGTGGTTTAAACTCCGAAGAAGTAATAGAACCGTGGTTGCGTGTTTAATTCTTCTTTAAGCACAAGTACACGTTTGTTTTCCAGAATATACCTTATCTCGCTTTCGGGATCCAGCAGATTTCCGAACTTTCGTGCTCCCACCGGGCAAATTTCAACACACGAAGGATATTTGCCTTTTCTGACGCGTTGAATGCAGAATGTACATTTTTCAACTACTCCTTTTGTGCGCGGCCTGTTTCCCAGGTAGTGCATATCTGTATTTAATTCTTCAGCCGGAATCTCCGGTTCGCCCCAGTTAAAATGCCTTGCACCGTATGGACAGGCAGCCATACAATACCTGCATCCAATGCACCAGTTGTAGTCAACAACCACAATTCCGTCGGGTTCCTGCCAGGTAGCTTTAACCGGACAAACAGTTGTGCATTGTGGATTGCGGCATTGCTGGCAGGCAACCGGCAAGTAGAAATGTCCCTTTTCAGGAACTTTTTCCGGATTGTAATGTACATCGGAATGGGCAAAATCGATTCCCTTTTCTTTTTCCATTTGAAGAACCTGGATCCAGTGAATTTGTGGAGATCGGGACTGATTGTTTTCACCCACGCAGGCATAAACGCATTTACGGCAACCTATACATCTCGACAAATCCAAAGCATATGCAAATTCAACATTTTCGAGTGCCGGTTTTGCCGAAACCTGAAAATCTTTATCGTATTTATCCTTGTACTTTTGCTTTAAAGTATTGATGATATCATCTTTCTCTTTATCTGTTAAGGTTCTGAAGTTTCGTTGGAAAAACTCCTCCAGTTCTTTCATGTTGCATCCGGTAGCAGCTAATGCTGCGAATGACGCAAGTGATATATTTTTTAAGAATGACCTTCTTGATTTATCTTTTTTCATTGTTCATCGGTTTTAATGTTCCTGTAACTGATGTTCTCTTGCATCACGGGTGGTGGTTCCGGTGTGATTGCCTCAAATTTTGGTGCATGCGGATTATGGCAATGCACGCACAACAAATACTCTTTTTGTCCATTCCACTCACCGGTTCTTTTGCCGTGCACTCCCACTTTCCAGTCTCTCAGTTTTTCGCCGTGGCACTGCCCGCATAATTTGTACGATTCCTTAAAGTCAAGCAGTTTCCCGCTGGCCAGTCGTAACGAATCGCGGTTGCTGGCATCGTGACAATCCAGGCACCATCTGTTTTCGCTGTCGTGGTTAAAAAGTGCGGTAATGTCGTCATGCATGTCCACAAGTTCTCTTCTCTCCGGATTGGGTTCTATTTCGGAGTGACAATCGTTACATGGGAAAATACCGTCGGTTAACGGAGGAGGTTCAACTGCTATTTCAGTGTCTGAAGCAGGTTTAAAAATGCTTTTTTCGAGTGAAATTTGCTCCGCAACTTTGGTTTCTCCCGATGTGGTTTCGTTGTTTGAACAGCTGCTAAAAAGTGCAAAGATTAGCATCAAAAGCAGGAGGTGGAATTTGCCGGTGTAAGTATTCATAAGCTTCATTTCCATTTGTTTAATCAATTGTGCATATCATTTCTGAAGGATTTACTCGTTTTGTTCCTTCTTTTTAATGAAGTACTTGGTGTATAGTATGGATACCGTAATTGAAAGAATAGCAAAAACAAGGAATATGAGTACGCGATATCCAATGTCAATATTCGACATATCAATTAAAATCAATCGAACAGCGGAGGCGATTAGAGCCGCAATGGCCAGCCAGCGGTATTTTTTCTTTTTTAGTAACACACTTACGATAAAAAAGAGTACCGCTACAAAAATCCACGATGCTGTTATATAAGCCGGAGGAGATAAATAGTTGAAACTGATTAGTGTCATTATAAAACCTGAAATAAGGTACAGATTGCGCACTAATTCTGTTTTAATATTCAGGCGTTCTTTTTTCCAGTTAATAATTCGTGCCGATACAAATGCCACTAACATGTACGACAGGTTTATCATGTCCCGGCTTTCAGATTCAACAAGGTAAACGGTCATCAATGTCAGAAAAAGGAGGGTATTCATTATTACAATAAAACGGGAACGATACCACAATGCCATTGATACTACCAACAAACTTTGGAGTGCAAAAAATGAATAGGATTCTGGAAGTCCGAAAATGCCAAAAATGGCAACACTCAAGGATAAAAATCCAAAAAGAACATACATCGAGGCCGTGATGTTTAATTTTGAGCGAAGCTGGAGCACGGCTGAAAATATCAGACAGAAAATACTTAAAAGAACAAATATGGGGACGTAGTTTTCTTTGAAATACGTAAAAACGATGAGTCCAAGAATTATAGTAAATCCAAGTCCATTCCATACCACCGATGCAATTACCAATTCGCCCGACACCTCTTTTTTGGGAGGAATAAGTGCCAGCATAGAAAATGCAAACCAGGTAAGAATAAAAAACCAGTAACCATTTCCGGGAGATGAAATAAATTCAGGATTGTTGCCGAGTATCGGGTTGTTTATCAGCCAGTTTACATGAGCCAAATACACCAAAAAGATAAAGGCAAAAGTTAGTTTTATCCATCCAAACCGGTAGTACAGGTACATACATAAAATTGCTGCAACCGTTGCAATGCCCGACAAAGTGCTTACCTCGCTGCTTAAAATGCCACATATCAGAAGCATGATTAAAACAATTCCGGCCATTAGTTGTGATTGTTTTTGATATGCTTTGTACAAAAGGGCAGCGCTTACCAGCAATAAAAGAAGCAGTCCCAAAGTTTCGTTTTTTAGTACAGGATTTTCCTGAAAAAAATGTAGACGAAGTGTAAAATAAAAGATGAGTAAATGTCCGTTAAAGGCAAACAGTTTGGAAAGGTAGGAATACGATTGGCGCGTAATCCACGAACTAAAATACAGTCCGGCAACTGCAACAAATCCGACTAATGCCGAAACTGCCGGAGTTACGGTGTTTTGGATGTACGAAACCAAAAAGCTTATTCCAATAAACAAAATAATGTTTCCCAGCCAGGCCATGCCCGACTCACCAACTCCAAATTCGATCGAACTTTTTGCTTTAAAGGGTAGGTTTAGTTCAAATTCTTCATCCTCGATTTCAGCTTCTTTATTCTCCGGGATTGTACCTTTTTGTAGTAAATCTTTTAATCTACTCTCAACAAAACTTAGTCTTTTGTTTAACGCAACAATATCTTCTTTGAGGATTTCAATGTCGGGGAAACTCGATTTTTCCTTCTGCATTATTCAAACTTGTTAGGTTATATAGTTTGATATCCCGTAGTTTTCCAAAGCAGCATAAAACAATACATGCAGAATGAAATTGAAGATTCATTTCTGTCCCTGAATCGCTTTATTTTTCAGATCGTGCGACATATAAATGTATTTATTTAGATTATGCGTTGGTATTTTAATGATATGATATAAATCAGCTACACCCTGAATATCAAGTAATTTGGTGATTTATGTCAATGGAGGTATTGGCAGAATAGTACCACAAATCAATTCTCCTTTTAATTCGGATCCTATCAATCAATTTTTTAATTCAACGAGGTGTTTACGGTCAACCTAATTCTCATTGTTCTGATTATTCTCAATCATATATTTTTATTAAAATTTAAAATTAACATTAATTAACATATGACATTAAAGCCTTGTATGTAAAGGGATAAGAGTTGAATTAAATTTAAAATGTTAAAGAAAAAACAAAAATAAATAAACAAAAAATGTTTAATGTCGTTATAGTAATCGTTAAACAAAATGAAAACAAAAACAAGTTCAGGAAACAGAAATTGAAAACAGAATAATTAATTATCTAAAATCAGAATTATGAAAACTATTGAATTTTTTAAAACAATGAAATCAAGATTTAACTTGATACCAATTTTTATCCTTTTAATGGGAATAGTAGTAACAACATCGTGCGACAATGAAGATGAAGATCCAATGCCGGAAAATCCGATGGAGAAAAGTATTGTGGATGTAGCAGTCGAAGCCGGTTCGTTTACCGTGTTAATTGAAGCAGCCCAAAAAGCCGGGTTGGCCGATTTTTTAAGTACCGAACAAAACATTACTGTTTTTGCTCCAACCGACGATGCTTTCGCAGCGCTTCTTACAGATTTAAATTTAACGAGTTTAGATCAGGTGGATGCAGCTACTTTGGCATCCATTTTAACCTACCATGTGGTGGCTGACAAAGTTTATTCGAACAATTTAAGTTCGGGAGTTGTGGCAAGTGCAAATACAAACTCGCCCGACAGCGAACCTCTTTCGTTACTGGTGAATGTGGGAAGTGATGTAATGATAAACAACGCAAAAGTTACCACTGCTGATGTAATGGCTTCAAATGGTGTTATTCACATCATCGACAAAGTATTACTTCCTCCTTCAGTTGTTGATATTGCAACTTATTCCGACGATTTTAGTTCGCTTGTAAGTGCAGTTGTTAAAGCAGATTTGGCAGGAACATTAAGTGGAGAAGGGCCTTTTACTGTATTTGCTCCAACTAACGATGCATTTGCAGCTTTGTTTGCCGCACTTCAAATTTCAGGTTTGGATGAGGTTTCAGTTGAAGATTTGACTTCGATTTTAACTTATCATGTAGTAAGTGATAATGTTTTGTCATCTGAAATCTCGGCCGGAACAGTTGAAGCAGTATCAGGAGAAGAACTTCAAATTACAATTGATGGAGCGGTTATGCTTAACGGTACCATTAAAGTAATTCAAACAGATATTCAGGGAACAAATGGCGTAGTACACGTAATTGATGCGGTATTGGTTCCACCAACAGAAAAATCAAACACCATTGCCGATGTGGCTGTGGCAAATTCAGAGTTTTCGATTCTGGTTGAGGCGTTAATGAAAGCTGACCTGGTTGGGGCAGTGGCAGATAAAGAGGCAGAGTTGACGGTATTTGCGCCAACCAATGACGCTTTTGTTGCGCTTCTTTCAGATTTGGGAGCCAATTCGCTGGATGACATTTCGGTTGAAACGCTAAGTAATATTCTGCTTTACCATGTGATTGGAAGCAAAGCCATGTCAACTGATTTAACATCAGGATACTATCCAACACTGTCAACTTTTAGCGGGAACAGTATTTCGATGTATGTTCAGGTAGATGGAGGAGTTTCCATTAACAACTCAACCATGGTAACAGCTGCTGATATTGAAGCCGATAATGGTGTAATACATGTGGTTGATAAGGTGATATTGCCGCCATCGGTAGTGAATATTGCCATCGACAATGCAAATTTTAGTACACTGGTTAGTGCAGTTGTAAAAGCCGGCCTGGTAGAAACCTTGAGTGGCGAAGGTCCTTTTACCGTTTTTGCTCCTACCAATGATGCTTTTGATGCATTGTTCGCAGCCCTCGAAATATCGGGAATTGATGACTTAACAGCAGAACAGCTAATTCCTATTTTGACCTATCATGTGGTTTCAGGAAACGTTTTGTCCACTGATTTAGCGAGTGGTACCGTGCCAACATTAAGCGATGGGAAACATCTTACTGTTGATTTATCATCGGGAGTAATGATTAACGACAGCCAGGTTTTGGCCGCCGATATTCAAGGAGCCAACGGAGTAGTTCATGTAATCGATAAAGTTTTAATACCAGAATAATAGATAATAAGTCATAGTGTCACTCTAAGTGATGCTATGACTAAAAAATGGAAATGATTTTAAAAACAATTAATACATAGAAAAATGAAAACAAATTTTAGAAGTTTAGGATTGGCATTATTACTTGCCACAGCAGTAGTTGGAGTGAATGCAACAGAATTAAGAAATGCAGAAGCAGAACCGGGTTTAGAGCTTGAAAATTGGATGACCGACATTTCGTTGTTTGAAGTAAACAAGAGCGAATCAGTGGCCGGAACGGTTGTGGATATTGCAGTTTCGAATCCCGATTTTTCAATTTTAGTTGAAGCAGTAACAAAAGCAGACCTGGCCGGAGCTTTAAGTGCTGATGGACCTTTTACGGTTTTTGCACCTACGAATCAGGCTTTCGAAAATCTTTTCAGCCAGCTGGGAGTTGAAGGAATAAACGATTTGACAGCGGAACAGTTGACACCAATTTTAACTTACCATGTAGTTTCAGGAAAAGTAATGTCAACTGACTTGTCGAACACATCGGTAGCAACTTTAAATGGTCAGAAAATTAAGGTTGATTTATCAGACGGCGTTAAAATTAACGACAGCAAAGTTGTTGCAGCCGACATTTCAGGAAATAACGGGGTAATACATGTAATCGACAAAGTATTGGTTCCTGAAGCAAAACAAAAGTCGGGTGGTTGTTCGAACTAATAGTTCGCAGCTTACCGAAAGAGTAAAAGAAAGAAATACGATTTGCCATGACAGGTTGAGCCGGCTCCATTTTAGGAGCCGGCTTTTTAGTTAAAGATTGTAAAAATGCAAATGCGCCCTCATTTCTCTTTATTTTTTCATTCTAATTTTTCTAAATTGCATTTTCGTAGAAGAAAAAATAATGATGGAAAAGCTGACGTGGAGTAAGGATATTTTTGGTTCGAAGCTGGAAATCAGGCAGGGAGCAGATTCAATTGGAAAGATTAATTGGGAGAATATGGTTAGCTCAAAAGCACAGGCCATGATCAATGGTAAGTTTTTTACGCTGAATCGCGAATTCTTCCTTTCGAAAATGGAAATTTACGATGGCAACAGCCAGTCATTGTTGGGTATGGTAATGGTAAATATTTTCAATCCGCGCAGCGATGTTGTTATTAATGGCAAACGTTTTGAGTTGGAGATCAGTAACTTTTGGCAGTCGAGATGGAGCTGGAAATACAACGGACAGGAAATCGTCACTTTCACTTCGCACGAATTTATTTCCAAAGACAAAGGAACAATAGAGCTCGCTACTTCGTGTAGCGAAGAAGTTGAAATACTCATTCTTCTAGGACTTTTTGTTCGAAATCAATTTATTCTTTTTATGTTGCTTGGTATTGTAGTGGCTCTGATGGTGATCGTATAAAAATACGCTTCTTTTTTTTATGAGATGGCATCTGGTCTTCGGGTGATACACTCACTTTGAATGAGGTTGTCACAAACAAAAAACCGCTCTTGCGTACAAAAGCGGTTCAATATAGTAGTGTAAGTTTTCTACCCGATTTAACTCGGCAAGAAACCTTACGGAAAAGCACCAACAGTAGTTGGCGCTTATGTTTTTATTCTTCTTCGTCCCCCTTGTTGATGGGGGAATTAAAGGGGGATTGCAATGTGTTTTTCATCTGCCAAAATCGAATCCTCCGTCCCGAGCACTCGGGACACCTCCTTTTAAAAAGGAGGACTTGCATCAAACTAAGTTTCCTAAAAATTATCGAATCTCCGAACCGTTTTTAACAGCTACATCAGGTGCCACAATCGAAAGCGAACCATCGGCATTTTCGGCACATAAAATCATTCCCTGCGATTCAATTCCTTTCAATTTTTTCGGAGCCAGGTTTACCAAAATAGAAACCTGTTTGCCAATCAGATCTTCGGGTTGATAATATTCTGCAATTCCTGAAACCACAGTACGCTGATCAATTCCGGTATCAATTTTTAGTTTCAGCAGCTTTTTTGTTTTTGCAACTTTTTCGCATTCGATCACTGTTCCTGCCCGAATATCCATTTTTGCAAAATCATCAAACTCAATGTTGTCTTTTGCAGGTGCTGCTTTTGCTTCCGCCATTTCGTTGGCTTTTTTAGTGTCCTGTAATTTTTGCAGTTGTGCTTCAATTACATTGTCCTCAATTTTTTCGAAAAGCAATTCAGGTTTATTTACTTTATGCCCTGCTTTTAGCATTTCGGTATCGCCAAATTTGTCCCAATCCAGTTTTTCGAGGTTGATAAAACCACGTAATTTATCCATGCTGAACGGCAAGAAAGGCTCTAAACAAATAGTAAGGTTGGCTGTAATTTGCAAACAAATATTCATGATTGTTTTTACACGCTCCTCGTCAGTTTTTACCACTTTCCATGGTTCCTGATCGGCTAAATATTTGTTCCCCAAACGTGCCAGGTCCATGGCATTTTTTAACGATTCGCGAATACGGAAACTGTCGATACTTTTTTCAACTTCAGCTTTAATGCTTGAAATTGAAGCAAGTGCTTCTTTGTCGTAATCGGTTAATTCTCCACGCTCAGGAACAACACCATTGTAGTATTTTTGTGTAAGAACCAGTGCCCGGTTTACAAAGTTTCCGAGTACAGCCACCAATTCGCTGTTGTTTCTGGTTTGAAAATCTTTCCAGGTAAAATCGTTGTCCTTGGTTTCGGGCGCGTTAGCAGTTAAAACGTATTTCAAAACATCTTCTTTTCCCGGGAAATCTTCCAGGTATTCGTGCAACCAAACTGCCCAGTTTCTCGATGTTGAGATCTTGTCATTTTCGAGGTTCAGAAATTCGTTTGCAGGTACATTTTCGGGCAAATTAAAAGTTCCTTCGGCTTTTAACATACTTGGGAAAATAATACAGTGGAAAACAATATTGTCTTTTCCGATGAAGTGCAACATGCGTGTTTCCGGATCTTTCCAGTAAGTTTCCCAATCTTCGGTCAGTTCTTTTGTTGCCGAAATGTATCCGATCGGTGCATCAAACCATACATATAATACTTTCCCGTCAACTCCTTCAACAGGCACGGGCACACCCCAGTCGAGGTCGCGGGTTACTGCACGTGGCATTAAACCGCTGTCGATCCACGATTTGCATTGTCCGTACACATTCGATTTCCATTCTTTGTGACCTTCCAGTATCCATTCTTTTAACCATGGTTCGTACTGATCGAGTGGCAGGTACCAGTGTTTGGTTTCTTTTAAAACCGGCTGGTTACCGCTGATGGTTGAAGTTGGATTTATTAATTCAGTCGGACTTAACGAAGTTCCGCAGCTTTCGCACTGGTCGCCGTAAGCTTTTTCAAAACCACATTTCGGACAAGTTCCGATAATGTAACGGTCGGCTAAAAACTGGTTGTTTTCTTCGTCGTAATATTGCTCCGAAGTTTTTTCAACAAATTTCCCCTCTTCGTATAGTTTTTTGAAAAATTCAGATGCTGTTTCGTGGTGGATTTTAGAACTGGTGCGTGAGTAAACATCAAACGAGATTCCAAATTTTTCAAACGAATCTTTAATAATTCCATGAAATTTGTCAACCACATCCTGAGGTGTAATTCCTTCGTTTTTAGCCTTTAAAGTAATTGGGACACCGTGTTCGTCCGAGCCACCAATCATTATTACGTCTTCGTTTTTCAGGCGAAGGTAACGTGCGTAAATATCGGCAGGAACATAAACTCCGGCAAGGTGGCCAATGTGAATAGGACCATTGGCATAAGGTAAGGCAGTGGTTATTAATGTACGTTTGAACTTACTCATTCTGAAATATTTTGTCGTTCTTGAAAATCAATTTTAGGGGTGCAAAGATAATAAAAAGGAAGTACCTGCGAATGAGTCTTATTCACAAAAATACCAGCATTAAAATCATATTTTTTAAGGGCGATTTTGCTCGTGGTGAAGCGATGCCACGGGTTCGTAAAAGAAAAACTCTTCGGTTGGTTCGGTAAATATTTGACCACTCCATCCTGAATTTCCACTCCAACCGCTTCTGCCATTAAATCCCGAGCTTCCGCTTCTGCCGTTTGGCTCACCGCTGCCACCGCTTCCCCCATGTCCGGCATTGCCGCCACTGCCTGCAAAACCTCCCGAGCCTCCAATACTCTTCGCAACAATTTTTTCCTGGTATTGCCAGGCGTCTTGGGTAAAATGTAAAAACAGGTAGCCACCGTCGCCACCCGGCCCACCGCTGCCTCCGTGTCCGCCGTTGCCACCATCACCTCCATCTTCACCGGGCTCCTGATGTTTTATTTTAACCTGGTAAGTTTCCTGAACATCGCGGTATTTGGTTACTTCTTCTGTTACGGTTTCTTCATATTCTTCCTCTTCTCCGGTACCGGTTGTCCTTCTTTTTTTAACTTTTTTAGTCACGGTTTCGGTATAAGGTTGTTTTACGGTTCGGGTTTTGGTCACAGTTTCATACCAAATTCTTCCATCTTCTCCACGGCCTCCATCTCCACCGTCGCCGCCGCTGCCTCCACTACCTCCATCGCCGCCAAAACTGGTTACTTCTAAGCTACCTCCATCCGGATTTATCAGGTATTTTATTTCTTCTCCTGAACGAAAGTTTTGCGCAAAAACATAAAGCAGGTTGCAATTTAAGGTTGAGTCGAAATAATTGTCGGTCCAAACGCCAATATCGGGTCCTGTTTCACCGGGTTGACCGTCGCCACCACAAGATCCGTTGTAACCATCTTGTCCGCCTGCTCCTCCTGACCCACTGGTTCCGCTAAAACCACTAAAACCTGACCTTCCCCAAAAGGATAAATTATAGTTGTGTTTGTAATCCAATAGTACCGAGAAAGTATGTGTGATGTTGGGATTCCGTTTGGATCCTAGCCACAAAACCACCTCGTGATCAATAATTTTTTGGAAATCAGGTTCGATCATAAATCTTCCTCTATCCAAAATAAATCCATCGGCGCCGAGCCGGTAGTTTTCAATTACTTTTTTCGAATTCAAATTTTTGTAATGTTCCACAACGCCGTTATTAAAAGATGCAATTATTTCGCCTTTAAATGAGCATCCGGGTGCTTTGTCGAAATTGTTTGTTGGTTTGAACTCAATCTGAGTTTCATAATTTAACGGGATTAAAAGCGTTTGGGCAAGTGCCGGTTTTTTTCGGGGCCAAACTTTTACACTAATGTATTTTCCTTTTGATGGCATTAATTGTTCGTTTACCGAAATTCTACCCGACGATATGGTGCCGCCAATAATTTCGGTTTCGTATCTCCACCATAAAACTGCTCCTCCTAGTATTCCGGTGGTACTGCGAACTTTTCCCTTTTTATGAAAAGAGAGCACGCCAATTTTAAAGGTCTCGCCGGGCAATACAAGTTGGTTTTTATCAAAAACAAGCTGAATGGAATCTACTTTGTGTGAGAAAATACCTGCTGTTGAATTTTCAGGCAAAACGAAAGAAAGCAGAATTGTTACAATTGAGATATTTAGGTAGATGTTTTTCATGGCGATATCTTTTATAACATTAATACCTTTATGTAAAATCAAAAACTGTTCCGTAAAATCAATATTTAATTGAGTTATCCCTATTTTTGCAACATGTCACAATTTTCACATATTCTTTTTGATCTCGATGGAACCCTGACCGACAACACGCAGGGGATAAAAAATTCGTTAAAATATGCCTTGAACAAGATGCATGTTGATGGTTATTCAGAGGCGATTATGGATCAGTTTATTGGTCCGCCACTGCAATGGGGTTTTAGTAATTTGTTCGGTTTAAACGAGCGAAATACAAAACTGGCAGTGGAGTATTTTCGTGAGTATTACGGAGAAAACGGCTGGCATCAGAACGAACCCTACGATGGAATTTTTGAAATGCTGGCGGAGCTGGATGCACAGGGAAAGAAAATGTACATTGCCACATCGAAACTGGAAAAATATGCCCTTCAGATTATGAAGCATTTTGAAATGGATAAATACATTATTCGGTTAAAAGGTGCCGATTACGGAGGAAAGAAGGCAACAAAGTCGCAGATTATTACCGATTTGCTGGAAATGCAGCAACTTACGCCATCAGAACAAATTGTAATGATTGGCGACACGGTTTTTGATATCAGGGGCGGGAAAGAAAACGGGCTGTCAACGGTGGCAGTAAATTATGGTTTCGGAAAAGAAGAAGAACTGAGAAACGAAAATCCGGATTATTTTGCTGACGATGTGGATGAATTATACGAGATTTTATCTGCCTGAATTTGATTCATTATTCGCTGATAATAGGTATAAGTATTGTTTGGTCACAATATGGTTTGTAGAATTGATTTAATGATTTTCTCCATTTTGAAAATCAATTACGTACCTATGGCACTTTCTCTTTTTCACTCCATATTTATTCTACCCAATTTGAGCCCTATTGGACGATATTTTGATTTGAGAATCATCATTTAAATCATCCTAACCAGTAAACAAAACAGTCCCGGAGGGACAAAATGTAGGTAGCAAAATTGAATGAAAGGTGCATTTAAAGTACCGTAGGTACGAAAGAATTTTATTAAGCTACTCCGTTTCGTATTCAACCGGGTTAAAAATGTAGCGTTCGTTAAAAGGGATATCAAATTTTTTCAAAAACTCCAGATATTCCTCAATAAAAGTACGCTTTTTGTGATGTTCTTTTTGTTTTGTGATGTATTCAATCACCGCATCACCGTGCGATCTACTATACGAAAATGCACCAAATCCTTCTTGCCACGAAAACTGCCCATTCACAAAACCTTTTTGGTTGATCCACTTTGACGAACTTCCTTTAATATCCTGTAAAAGGTCGGATAGGGCTTGAGTGGGGCGCAAGCCAATTAGAATATGAATATGATCCGGCATCCCGTTAATTGCCAGAACTTTGTGGTTGTAATTTTGAATAATTCCGGTAATGTATTGGTATAATTCTTCCTCCCAGCTTTTGCGAATGACTGAGATACGATTTTGTACGGAAAAAATCATCTGGATATGGACTTGCGTGTATGTGTTGGCCATAATTATTGATTTTGGGATTTTTAAATTTACAAAATTTATTACGTACCTATGGCACTTTGAATTTTTACGTGCTGATTTTCTACCCACATTTGGTCCCTACGGGACGATATTTTGATTTGAAAAACATTGTTTAAATCTATTCAGCTAGTACCTAAAACTGTCCCGGAGGGACGTAACGTGGGTAGCAGAATTGAATGAAAGGCGCATTTGAAGTGCCGGAGGTACGAAATATGTTATTGGTTTTATAAAAGAGAATGGGATTATTTTGTAAAATAAAGTTGCATTTTTGTTCAATCAACTATTAATTTTGGAGAATGATTACACCACCACCCATAAAATCCAATTCAAAAATACGCATTGTATCGCCTGCAGGTAAAATTAAAGAAGAACATGTAAAACCTGCAGTTGAATGGTTAGAGCAACAAGGTTTCGAAGTGGAATTGGGCAAACATGTTTTTGCTCAGCATTTTCAGTTTGCGGGTACCGACGAACAACGACTGAATGATTTGCAAGAGGCGCTTGATGACCCGGATTGCGATGCCATAATTTGTTCGCGTGGTGGATACGGAACCGTTCGGATTGTGAATAAGCTTGATTTTACAACTTTTGCCCAAAAGCCAAAATGGCTGGTCGGTTTTAGCGACATTACCATTTTGCATTCGTGTTTTCATAATCTTGGTTTTGCAAGCATTCACGGAGTAATGCCGCGCTATTTTTTCGATTCCGATGGAAATCCGTCGGAGAGCCTCGTTTCAATGATGAAACTGATTACCGGAGAAAGTATAAGCTACTCGGTCGATTCAGCTACTTTTAATAAAAAGGGGAAAGCCGAAGCGGAGATTGTTGGAGGAAACCTTTCGATTATTACCAGTTTGCAAGGGACAAAGTATGATTTGAATACCGATGGCAAAATCCTTTTTCTGGAAGACATTGATGAATTTTTATACCATACCGACAGAATGATACATCAACTAAAATTAAGCGGAAAACTGGATAACCTGGCCGGACTGATTTTGGGTGATTTTACCGACATGAAAGACAATGAATCACCTTTTGGAAAAACGGTTCATGAAATTATTCTGGAAGCTGTGTCTGGATTTGATTATCCGGTGTGTTTTGATTTCCCGGGAGGCCACGATAAAAAAAATCTGGCACTTACATTTGGCTGCGAATGGGAGTTGGAAGTTGGGGAGGGTATAACAAAACTGAGATTAAAGTAGATTGATATTCTAAGAATTGTAAAATGGCTTTGCATCTTTGCGGTTTTGCGAGAGATGAAACAAGTTCTTATTTTTGCCTTACACTTTTTACTTTTACCTTAAATAAATTTAAATGGTTTCAACCCGCGAATTAGGCGAACTTGCTGAAGGAATGGCTCAACAATATTTGAGCAAGTTGGGATATGAGATTAAAGAAACCAACTGGTATTATGGTCATTTAGAGTTGGATATTGTTGCCATGGATTGCGACGAGCTGGTAATTGTGGAAGTAAAAGCACGTACCGGATTACGCTACGAACATCCTTCGGAGGCGGTTACCAACGCAAAAATCAAACGAATAGTTGAAGCAGCCGATGCCTATATAATTGAACGCGATCTGGATGTTGAAACACGTTTTGATGTAATAACAGTCGTTTTTTTTAAACAGGGACACGAGCTGGAGCATTTTAAAGATGCGTTTTATCCAACCATGTAAGTCAGTACTTGAATATTTGAATTTTGTGTATTGTATTCAATTGACGAGGCCTGTGATAAAAACTAAAAATGAACTTTCATATTTCTATTCACGCTTATCATTTTGTTTTCAATTGGATTAGGTTATTTTTATCGAATCTAAAAAAATGACGATGAATGTTGAAGAGATTCGCGATTACTGTTTAAGTAAAGAAGGAGTTACTGAAAGTTTTCCTTTCAATGAAACAACACTGGTATTTAAAGTAATTAAGATGTTTTGTTTGCTTGGCTTAGATGATTCCCGAATAAGTTTAAAAAACGATCCTGAAAAAAATATTGAGTTGCGGGCACATTATTCAGCAATCATTCCGGGGTATCATTTAAATAAACAACACTGGAACACCATTGAATTAAACGGAACTGTTCCGGGAGATTTAATGAAAGAAATGATTGATGAGTCGTACGATTTAATCGTTAAAAGTTTGACCAAAAAACAAAAAGAGGAACTAAGTAAATTGTAGATATGATGAAGAGATTGGCTTTGCTATTTGTAGTTTTTTACCTGGGCGTTTTTACACTAATTGCCCAGGACGAAAAGGAGGAATTTACGATTGTTAAAGAGTTAAAACACACTCCTGTAATTAGTCAGGGGCGTACAGGAACATGTTGGAGTTTTGCCACAACAAGTTTTTTGGAGTCGGAAATAATGCGATTGGGTTTTCCGGAAACAAATCTTTCGGAAATGTTTTTTGTAAACTACAACTACCAAACCAAAGCTTTCCAATATCTGCTGTATCACGGGAATAATAATTTTGGCGAAGGCAGTGTTTCGCACGATGTTCTGAATATTGTTAGCGAAAAAGGAATTGCCACGTACGAATCGTTTCCGGGAGAAAAAGTTGACGGGAAATACAACCATTCCAAACTTATATCGCAGCTAAAGAAAGAAGCTGATGATATTAATAAAACGAAAAGTGGCAAAATTGATGTGTCCGATTTTGATGCTTATCAGTCAATTTTGAAAGAACATTTAGGAAAGTTGCCAAAGAAGGTGGAACTGGACGACGACAAATATTCGCCTGAAAAATTGCGCGATAAATTTAAGATCGATACAGATGATTATGCAGAGTTAACTTCATTCTCTCATCATCCGTTTTACCAACAGTTTGTATTGGAAATTCCTGATAACTGGGCGCATGCCTTGTATTATAATCTGCCTGTTGACGATTTGTTGGAGGTAATGTACAACGCTCTAAATACAGGTTATACCATTGCGTGGGATGGCGATACCAGCGAAAAAACATTTACCCATAAAAAAGGGAAAGCTGATGTTTCGGAAAAACAACAAGGAAAAGTAAACCAGAAATTAAGGCAGGAAACTTTTTACGACCGAACCACCACCGACGATCATCTGATGCACATTGTTGGTTTATCGAAAGATGCGGAAGGTAAAGATTGTTTTTATACCAAAAATTCGTGGGGTGCAGACAGTAACGACTACGGTGGTTATTTACATCTGACAGAAGACTATGTACGCTTAAAAACCATTGCAATTATGGTTCATAAAGATGCGATACCCAAAAAAATTAAAAACAAACTTGGATTATAATGCGCGAATTTAAACTTACAGAGGAATACATTGAACTGGTTAAACTGTTAAAACTGCTTCGAATTGCACAAACCGGCGGGCATGCAAAAATAATAGTTGAGGAAGGCGAAGTAATTCGAAACGGAGAACCGGAATATCGGAAAAGAGCAAAATTGAGGGCAGGTGATGTGCTTGAAATTATGGGCGAGGAAATAACTATTGTCTCATAGAAACTGTATAGCAAAAAAGATTTATATCAAATAGAAAAGGCGCTCATCTGAGCGCCTTTTCTATTCATATATGTTTCTTACTTCTACTTTTGTACGTGAACATCCATTTGTGGGAATGGGATGTTAAGACCTTCTTTGTCAAATGTTTTATACACTTGCTCTGTCAGTCCAAAATAAATTCCCCAATAGTTGGCTGCATCGGCCCAAACTCGGACTACCAGATTCACCGAACTGTCGGCCAGTTCGCTAACGGCAATAAAAGGTTCAGCCGGATCATTGATAATTCGATCGTCAGCTTTTATAAGTTTTAACAACACTTCTTTTGCTTTGTCAACGTCGTCACCGTATGCAATTCCAAAGGTAAAATCAACTCTACGTTTTGCTTCGGCCGAAAAATTGATCATCGAACCTGTTGATAGTCCTCCGTTGGGAATAATTATGGTTTTGTTGTCAGGTGTTTTTAATATGGTATTAAAAATCTGGATTTCGTTTACAATTCCTGCATGTCCCTGGGCATCGATGAAATCGCCAACTTTAAAAGGTTTAAAAATTAAAATCATAACTCCACCTGCAAAATTTTGAAGCGTGCCTGAAAGTGCCATACCAACTGCCAAACCTGCAGCACCAAGTATCGCAATAAAAGAAGTCATTTCAACTCCCATCATTCCAATTACTGCTATCCAAAGCATTGCTTTTAGGCCAATACCAATGGTACTGTTTAAAAATCCCCGAAGCGAAGGATCCACGTTTTGTTTTTCGAAGCGGCTGCGTAATGCTTTTCGTAAAACTGAAATTACCCACATACCAATAAGCAGGGTAATAATTGCGCCAATTAATTTTGGACCATACACCATAATAATGGAGTATAACTGTTCTGAAAGGTTTTCCATTTTTTCCATAATATCTTGATTTTATTCATTGAAAGTACAATAAACACTGAAAAAAGTTCAAAAAAAAGACTTCTTTTTAAGAAGTCTTTCCTAATTCTTTTTCTGTTTACTAGTTACTCAGATAAACAAGTTCTCCGCGAAGATAGTGTAGCGTATCATCTACACTTCCAAATTTACTTAATTCGTCGTCCTTAACGGCTATGTTAAAAATACGTTCGAGATAATAAGTAAAAATTGTCCAGTCAATTTTGTCGAAGTTCAGATCGTCAATAAATGAAGCACTTAAGCAAATGTTTTCTTTAGTAACGCCTGTTTTTCTTAACACTCTATAGAGGTTTCTTCTAATCGACTTTTCTTCTACAATTTCTGTTACCATTGTTAAAGTTTAAAATTCGAACAAATGAATCCACGGGTCAAATATATAAATTCCTTACGAGTTAATTCCTGTTTGTGCAAATTAATTCCAAATTATGGCCGTAGATATAACATTTTTTAACGACAGGAAAAAAATGAGATGGTTGCACGATTTATTTTGAGAGGTCAGATTTAAGTAAACTATACACCTCCAGATCGAAATAGCCGCTTTGATGTAATTCCCCTTCGCGTTCCACACCCTCAAGGGTAAAACCTAATTTTTGCGGAATGGAAGCACTTTTTGTGTTTTGTTTGGCTGCTTTTATTTGAATACGGTTTAATTTCTGATTTTTAAATGCAAAACGAATTAGCTTCTCCACACACGAAGTAATAATTCCTTTTCCCTGCATTTTTGAGGTGAGCCAATAACCAATTTCTGTTTTACGGTTTGCCCAATCGGTATCTTTAAAACCCACCAGTCCTGCAAATTCTTCCTTGTGCCAAATGCTGTAAATAAGATCTTTTTTGTTCTCCGGATTGCTAATGCTGGCAATAAATTTCTCGGTATCGGAAATCTGTTTTGTATAATCAACAAAAGGCAGCCATTGTTTCAAATGTTCCCGGTCGTTATCAATGGTATCAAAAACTACTTTTGCCATCGATAAATTCACTTTTTCAAGTCGAAGTTTGTCGTTTACTCTAATGTGATCCATTATTTATGGTTGAAATGTCGAAAAGAAAAACCTGTTGTTTGAATGCCTTTGTTTGTTCGCACGAAACAAGCAAAGTGTTGTTGTCGCGATAACAAATTCCTTCAGTTTGTGCATTACCGGTTTCGTGTAAGTGAAAATAGTTACTGTTTCCTTTAAAAAAATTATCGTCGGTAAAATCGGAAAAAAGCCAAATAAACGATTGGCAATTTTTGTAACCAACCAAAGCCAGTTGTTTTTTGTTGGGACTAACATCGGCCCCTGTAATAAGTCCGTTTACATTAAAAGTATCAAGTGCAGAAAGCGTATATTTCCCTTTTTTTGTTGGTATTTTATATACTGAAGTTGTGTATTCTTTCCAGTTTTTACTAAAAATGTACAGGCTCCCGTTAAATTCTGCCATAGCTTCGCAATCAAAAACAGTAGATTGTGGTAAATGAATAAACTGAGTTTGTTTTGCATACTTGATCTCAATTTTATGAGAATCAATTTTTTGCGTTTTTTTGTTTTGAATGTCTTTCTTTTTGATTTTATAGATACAAAGATTTTCGCGACTGCCCATATTATTACCAAAGTCGCCAATGTATATGTTTTTATCGTCCTGCGTTATCGATTCCCAATCGTTGTTTTTCGCATCCTTAATTTCAATTTCTTTTTCAATTTCTCCTTTGTTGTTAAATCCATAAATTTTGTTTCTGCCGCCACTGTCGTTAAATCCCCAAAACAGCTCATCGTAAATCAAAAGTCCCGAAATCTCAATTAACTTATCATCCAGTTCCGGAATAAAAGTCTGCGGTTTTAAGGTGTCAATTCCTGGAATATTTTCAGCAGCAGATTTATTCTTTTTAGTGGGGTTGCACGAAAAAAACAGGAACAAAATGATCAAGAGAGAAAGTATATTCTTCATCTTTTTATCTTTACAGGAATTTTTAAAGTTGAAATTAGTTAAAATAACGAAGACATGAAGAGATTGTTTGTTTTAATGCTCATCGTTTTTATTGTTGCCGGCATCTCTTGTAGCCGGGCTCAAAAACATGGTGAGGATGATTTGGTTGTTATTAAAACAGAGTTCGGAGACATTACATTAAAACTGTACAACGATACACCTGAGCACAAAAAGAATTTTTTAAAATTAATTGACGAAGGTTATTACGATGGATTGCTTTTTCATCGGGTAATGAAAAATTTTATGATACAAGGAGGCGACCCTGATTCTAAAAACGCACAACCCGGCGCACGATTAGGTTCCGGGAATCCGGGTTATACCATTCCGGCAGAAATTATTCCCGGGCACATTCATAAAAAAGGGGCGCTTGCTGCAGCGCGACGCGGTGGTCCTTCAAATCCTGAAAAACGGTCGAGCGGTTCACAATTTTACATTGTACATGGCGAGTTGTTTACTCCGGGTAAACTCGATACAATGGAAATGATGATGAACTCGCGGGCTAAAAACGATTTTTACAAAGAGCAGTTTACTGCTGCTACACCCGAACTGAATAAATTCAGACAAAATAACGACCAGGCCGGATTTAATGTGCGGGTAGCTGAAATTCGGGCAGAAACAGACAGCATTTGGGAAACTAAACCCAAAATAACTTTTTCGCCCGAACAAAGAGAAGCATACACTACAATTGGCGGTTATCCGTCGCTTGATGGCGAATATACTGTTTTTGGCGAGGTTGTTGATGGACTGGATGTTGTAGATAAAATCGCTGAGTTGGAAACCGATCAGTTCGACCGGCCCAAAAGCGATGTGAAAATAGAAGTTGAATTGGTAAAATAAAGCATGGTTCGTTTTTTTTGTACATTGTTTTTTTGTGTGTTGTTTGTTCTTCAGGTGCAATCGCAAACAACTGTTGTTCAGATTTCGACCAATTTTGGAACCATGAAATTCAGACTTTACGACGATACTCCTTTGCATCGAAATGCGTTTGTTGAACTGGCCAACGAGGGGTATTACGATGAAACACTTTTTTACCGGGTAATCCAGGATTTTCTGATTCAGGGCGGCTCAAAAAGTTCGAAGGATGCGCCTCCCGGAAAACGAATTGGTTACGGCGATCCGGACAAAACGGTTGACGACGAAATTCTTTCCCATTATTTTCATAAAAAAGGTTCGCTTTGTGCACCACGCCAGCCCGACGAAATAAATCCATTTAAACAGTCGGATATTTCGCAGTTCTTTATAATTAAAGGAAGTGTGCATACTTCCGGGGCACTCGATACGATGGAGATGGCTGTAAACAGGCCCATTCGAAAAAAGATAAGCGAAAAATATCTGACTCCATCTGTAAGGGCTGAATTGAAACAACTTAAGGAAGAAAAGAAAGTGGCGGAATTCAGAGCGATTGCCAACGAAGTAAAAGATAAAATTGAAACTGAATATACGCTTGATCCGGGAACTTTGGAATTCTCGGAAGCACAACGGGAAGCTTATACAACCGTTGGTGGATATCCCGAGTTGGATGGCAAATACACCATTTTTGGTGAGTGTATTTCCGGATTTGATGTGATTGATAAAATAGCCGCACTAAATACCGATAAAAACAATCGGCCATATACCGATGTGAAAATTACAGTTACTGTTTTAAGTAAATGAACCGACTTGTAGCCATATTATTTATAGCTCTGTATTTGCTCTCGTGCGGTACAAAAGAAAAACCTGCAAAAGAAAACACGGCAGAGGCATCCGAAACAAAAGAAGCTCAGAAACAAAATGAGGATGAAGAATGGGCTGAAATTTTATCGGCGCTGGTTAAAATCGATTCGTACGATGGAAGCCGGATTCTGGAATCGGGTCAGGGATTTTTTGTTGGCGAGAATTTAGTGGTTACAAAATATTCACTTGTAACCAATGCCACCCAAGTGAAGCTGACTCCATTTGATGGTGAAAAAGCATTTGCTGCTACCCGTTTTGTGGCCTTCGATCGGATTAACGATCTTATTATTTTGCAGGTCGACAGCGTAAAACGAACTCCCGTTGCGTTGTTTACTGGTGTTGCGCCTCAAACTGCAAAATCCATTTATGTAGCACCCAAAACAGGAAAAACCATTCAGCTTTTTTCGGGGAAAGTGTTGAATTTAGCGACTGTGCGTGGCACTAAATTGTATCGCATTACAAACCTGATCAGGAACTCGCAAATTGGGGCACCCGTATTTGTGTCGAACCGAAAGGCCATTGGAGTAGCTTTTTCTGCAACCGTTGATTACAAACAACAAAGTTTTGCAATCCCTTCGATGTATATATCTGAAATGTTGAATAAAAGGGAAGATGCAAAAGCTTTGGAGGTACTTAAAACCACATCGAATGCAAAAATTGCAGCCGAAAATGCAAAGATTAAAGGACTGGTACTGGAAACCGAAGCCGGAGATATTACCCTAAAATTGTTTAATGAAACGCCTGCTTACCGCGATAATTTTATTCGCCTGGCAAAGGAACATTATTTCGATAGTTTGCTGGTACACCGTGTAATTGCCGATTTTGGAATTCAAAGTGGAGCTGCCGACACACGTTACGCCGAACCCAAAGCCAGTGTGGGCTGGAAAGGCCCCGGTTATACCATTCCATCGCACATTGTGCCGGGATTGTACCACAAGCGTGGAATGATCGGATCTCCACGCAAACCCGATACTCACAATCAACGTCGGCGCTCGGACGGTTCGCAGTTTTATATTGTTTCGGGCCGCATTTATTACGACCACGAGCTGGATGATCTTGAAAAACAAAACGATTACAAGTTTTCGGCAGCGCAGCGGAACGCCTACAAAACAATTGGAGGTGCGCCACATTTAGACGGTACTTATACGATTTTTGGCGAGGTGATTTCGGGAATGGACGTGGTCGATAAAATTGTAAAAGTTAAAACCGATGATCGTTGGCGTCCCGTTGAAGACATTCGTATTAAACAGGTGCGCATTTTAAAATAAATCGGCCATTTCCATTTCTTTTGTTAGCCAGAGTGTTTTAAGTCCGGCTTTTTGGGCGCTAATGATATTCTTCTCCAAATCATCAACAAATAAGGTTTCCTGAGGATTTACTCCTGAAAGTTCAATCACCTTTTCAAATGAGCTAACTTCCGGTTTTCTGTCGTGTATTTCGTGCGAATAATATGCTGTTTTAAAGAGCGATGGAAAATCGATTCCGTGTGCGGCTTTAAATTCGATTAGTAAACGGTCGATGTGAATTTTGTTGGTATTACTAAAAAGAAACACATTGTATTTTTTGCCAAGTTCTTTTAAAACAGCAACGCGATGTGCCGGAATATCTTTAATCATTGCATACCAGGCATCATCAATTTCGCGGTCACTTGCACCGGGATTATTCAGAATCTTTTTAGCCGTTTTTCTGAACTCTTCAGGCGATATTTTACCAATTTCCAGGTTGTAAAAAACAGGATCGGCGTAGGCATTTTTATGATCAAGAATTTCACCACTACTTCCAAGTTTCTGGAAAGCCCGGATCGAAGCATCAAAATCGAGATTTAATAAAACATTTCCCAAATCAAAAATGATGTTCTTAATATTGCTGAGGTCCATCTTCATTTTACTATTTTTAGTGCCGCTAATATAAATAATATAAATCAGGCCTGTGGAAATTCAAGGTAAACAATATCATACCATTTGGTTACAAAAAAACAGCACCAATATTGTGGAGGTAATCGATCAGCGAAAATTGCCTTTTCAATTTGAGGTGTTTGAAATGAAAACCGTTGAAGATGCTTTTTTTGCGATTAAAGAAATGGTGGTTCGGGGAGCACCCTTAATTGGAGTAACAGCAGCTTACGGAATGTATCTGGCCTTGTTGCAAACAGAAAGAAGCGAACTCGAATTTGTAATTAAAAGCAAGGGCGATTATTTGAAGGCCTCACGCCCGACAGCAGTAAACCTTGCTTTTGCTGTTGATTGTATGACCGACTTTATTCTTGAAAATAAAAATGATGAAAATTTGCTGGAACAAACTTTAGAGAAAGCGCATCAACTAAAGGCTGAAGAAATAGAATTTAGTAGTAAAATAGGTGATTTTGGACTGGAAATTATTGAAAAAATTTATGCAGCAAAACAAGATACTGTAAATGTTTTAACCCATTGTAATGCAGGATGGCTGGCTTGTATCGACTGGGGAACAGCGACTGCACCAATCTATAAAGCGCATTTAAAGGGAATTCCGGTGCATGTTTGGGTGGACGAAACACGGCCGCGAAATCAGGGAGCCCGCCTGACTGCTTATGAATTGGGCGAACAGGGAGTGGCGCACACTGTAATTCCGGATAATACCGGTGGCCATTTAATGCAACACGGAATGGTTGATCTGGTAATTGTTGGCAGCGACCGCACCAGTGTTACAGGCGATGTTGCCAATAAAATTGGAACTTATTTAAAAGCATTGGCAGCACACGATAATAACATTCCGTTTTATGCGGCACTTCCATCGTCGACATTCGATTGGGAAATTGAAGATGGTGTAAAACAAATTCCGATTGAACAACGCGATCCGGGAGAGGTGTCTGAGATTGAAGGTTGGACCAAAACAGGGATACAGAATGTGCGATTAATTCCTGAGAACAGTAAAGTAGCCAACTATGGTTTTGATGTTACTCCGGCACGTTTGGTAAGCGGTTTAATTACCGAAAGGGGAGTATGTTCAGCAAATAGAAAAAGTATATTAAAACTATTTCCGGAAAAGAAGAGCTAAAATCCCAATCCCAATTTGTGAAAAATTAAAATAGAAATTAATACACAAAGCAAAATCGGTATGTTTTAGCCGATGTTTAAACTGAAAACAGATGATAAAAATTGCAATAATCGGTGGCTCAGGACTAGAAGATCCGGCAATCCTTCAAAATCCTGAAGACATAAAAATTGAAACGCCTTATGGAAATCCGTCGTCGGGTTTTAAATGCGGAAAAATAGGTGGAGTTGATGTGGCCATTTTATCCCGTCACGACCGCGATCATTCCATCCCACCGTCGCAAGTGAATAACCGGGCAAATTTATGGGCCATAAAAAAGTTGGGATGTACACATATTTTAGCCACGACGGCTTGTGGTAGTTTGCGCGATGAGATTGGACGTGGAGATATTGTGATTCTCGACCAGTTTATTGATTTTACCCGATTTCGAAAAATAACTTTCTCTGAAAAATTTGAGAATGGAAATCTGAATCATACTCCAATGGCCGATCCATTTAACAGCGAATTAAGGGAATTACTTATAAAAAAAGCTTCTGAATTGTCTTTGTCTTATCATCCTTCCGGAACTGTAGTTACCATCGAAGGTCCGCGGTTTTCAACACGTGCCGAATCGAATATGTTTCGAATGTGGGGAGCAGATGTAATAAACATGTCGACTGCACCCGAATGTATTTTAGCCAACGAACTGGGTTTAAACTATGCTGCAATAGCATTAAGTACCGACTACGATTGTTGGAAAACAGATGAGGCTCCTGTTACCTGGGAAGCGGTTCTTCAGGTATTTAATCAGAATGTAAAAAATGTAATTCAACTGCTGGTGGAATCCATATCGTCATTTAAATAAAAAATTTAAAAGTTGGGAGAAAAACGCTTTTTGGCATGGCATTTGTAAAACTAAGAACAACTGCTTCAAAGCCATGAAGTCAAGTTTTTTTACCGTTCAGTAAACTTTATATAGCATCGGCCATCCTGCTTTGTTTGGCGATCAATTCAGCGGCGTCTTTTACAAAAGGTGCCGCTTTTTATTGAGCTGAATTCAATTTACTTTTCACTTTTTTGTGGATTTGTATCAAAAAAATACCATTCGTCTGAAGTTTACTTTGGCTTTGTGAAAAGAAGAAATGGCTAGTTGGATTCTAGTAATACACCGACAGTTTTCTACGAATCAATATTGTTTTTTATAGCGCAAAATCTGAAATAAGAATGTAGCTTTACACTCGGTTAGAGAAACAGATTAAAACTTACTATTAACAGTTTAAAAATTAAATCATGGCAAAATCGCAAGATGCTAGGAAAACAACAAAGAAGGAGCCTTTAAAAACCGCAAAAGAGAAAAAAGCAGAAAAAAGAGCAAAGAAAAACAAATAGTAGAAACTGTTGATTTTAATGCAGAATTTATGAGTCGGGGTAAAAGTTCGGGAAGAAAATATCTTTTATCAGTTCATTTATTCTGCGTATTTCTTACTGGTTTTTTATTGGGGTGTCAATCTGAAACTGAGGAAATCAAACCGCGATTAATTCAGTATCCGATTCCATTTTATCAGAGAATTCCAAGTTGTACATTGTCCTTTTATTTTGGAATTGAAACGGAACGTTTTAAGTTAGTCCGAAATAACGAAGGAACGTGGTTGTTGTACGATAAATTAACTGATCCGCTGGAGGTAAATAACCTGGCCGGACTGGATGAAATGATTTTTATACAACTGGAATTAGAAAAACAATTGGAAATTTTAAAACATAATTCTGATAATTTGTGGTACCACCAGGGTTATAGTTTTTATTCGAAATAAATTTTATTCTTGCTTATTGATGTATAAAAACGGGCTTTGTGGTTTTAGCCAGTTTTAATAATTCTTCAGTTTCTTTTTCATTAATCGGTTCCAAATCTTGTATAAACTCCAACGCTTTTAAAAACAATGAAACATCGCCTGGAGGAATAGCCGCAGTTACATTTTTTGATAAAGTATAGGCAAGTGCCTGCTGCATTATTTTTTCATCATCGATGGGTTTGTACCAGCAATTTTTGAATATCATATCTTCGCCGGTTTTAAAAGTAGTTAAGGCCATTGCTTTTAAAGCTAAAATTCCCATCCCTCTTTTTTCGGCTTCTTCATAAATTTGCGGACCAAAGTTTCCTGCATTCCAGCATGCAAAGTTTATGGGAAAAAGGATTGAGTCAAAATCAAAATTTTTCATCGCAAGCATTGCAGCATCAACATGATGAGCCGAAAAACCAATGTGTTTTATTTTCCCTGCTTCTTTGGCTTTTACAAGCGTTTCAATGGCTCCTCCGGAACTAAAAACCTGTTCTACTTCATCGATGGAAGAAAGCTCGTGCAGCTGGTATAACTCAAAATAATCGGTTTGCAGTTTTTTTAGCGAATTGTCCAGGTCTTTTTGTGACCCAACAGCATCGCGCTCACGTGTTTTGCAGGCCAAAAAACAATTTTTACGAAACGGTTTTAAAGCCGGTCCCAACCTGTCTTCTGCATTTCCGTATCTTGGCGACACATCAAAATAGTTTACGCCCAGTTCTACCGCTTTTGCTACAATTTCATTGGCAAAATCCTGCGGATTATCGTTTAACATTATACCGCCAAATCCAATAATTGAAAGATTTGCTTCTGTTTTGCCCAGTTTGCGTCGGGGAATGTGGTATGTATCCGGAAAATCTTTTCCAAATTCTCTAATTTCTTTTAGTGAGGTAAGCATAGTTTCTGTTTTTTCGGAAGCTCTAATTTAATCAAATTATATTTAGCAGGCAGAAGCAGTAGAAATTGAGCACTACCTTAAAATGTTGAGGGGTGAAAAAGGGGGTACTGATTTTGGGTTATGCGCTTTGCAGTAGTTAAACCACAAAGCGCGAATAGTACTTTTAACCTTCGTACTTAAACGAAACTTTTAGCTTAACCCGATACGATTCAATTTTGCCATCACTAATATGCGCATCCATTGTACACACTTCTGCAATTCGTAAATCGCGTAATGATTTTGAGGCAAGAGTAATTGCGTTTTGAGCAGCTTGCTCCCATGATTTTGGGCTACTACCTACTAATTCGATGATTTTGTAAACACTGTTCGGCATGACTTTCTGATTTTTAGGTTAATAAAATTTGTTGTTAAAAGGTTTTTATTTCTACGTCAGAAGTTCATTAATGTTTTATTTCAACAGCAGGTAAATCATTTAATTCACTGACAAGATTTGTATTTGGTGGGATTAGAATAAATTGAGGGTGAAGACTTTTCCCGACACTCTATAATAGCATTTGAAATCATATATAGAGACGGAAAAAATATAAAAGCAGAAATTTTAAATCGAGATTGTAGGTTCCGGTTTGAGCGATCAGAATGCCAATCGTCCGATAATCACTAACATTAGTGAAACAAATAAGGCAATGTTTAAAATGATTCCTTTTGTTTCTGCACGATTATAATGTGTCATGGCTGCTAGAATCATAATAATTGCAAGCCCTGCAGCCGAAATCGGAATTATTGCGTACCCAATTGGATATACCCCCGGCAAAAACAAACCAAGTGCACCAATAATCTCAAAACTACCAATCATCTTAATTTTATTCTGCGAGAAATCGTCGATCCATTCAAATACCTTTGATAATTTTTCTTTAGTAAGAACTACTTTAACTGAACCAACCGTCAGAAAAAAGGCTGCGAGCATAATTTGGAGTATCCAGAGTGCTATGTTCATAGAATTCAATTTAATGGATAACGTTTAGAGTTTGTAAATGGTATTGTAAATGTAAATAAAAACATACATTAGTACTGTCAAAAAATAGTTAAATGTTATTTTCAGAATTAATAGAATTACGCCAAAGCGTTCGTAAATATCAGGGAAGAGCAGTTGAAAAGGAGAAACTGCAAGCAATTATTGAAGCTGTGCATCTTGCACCTTCTGCATGCAATTCGCAACCCTGGAAATTGATACTTGTGGATGAGCCGGAGTTAAAAAATAAGGTTGCAAAGGAGACTTTTAATCAGCTTGTGGCATTTAATAAATTTGCATTGGAGGCACCTGTTATTGCAGTTTTAGTAATGGAAAAACCAAAATTAATTGCAAAAATAGGTGGTACAATAAAAAATCAGGAATACCCGCAGTACGACATCGGAATTGCAGCCGAACATTTTTGTTTGCAAGCAGCCGAGCTCGGATTAGGGACTTGTATGATTGGCTGGTTTAATGAGTCGGGAATAAAACAATTGCTGCAGATTCCGAAAAACAAAAAAGTGGCTTTGGTAATTACCCTGGGTTATGCTGCCGAGGGATACAAACAGCGTAAAAAAATCCGCAAATCGATTGATGAAATTTGCGGATTCAATTCGTATTAATTTGTTTTATTTTTTCCAGACCCAGACTTCTGATCCCGGGTTGTTATCCATGTATTCAATTTTAGCCTGGTCGGCTTCGTCAAATGTATCATAAGTGCCAATTCCAATTATAAAGAATCGCCCTTTTTTACCTGCATGAAAAGCCTCGTAACCTTTTGCCTGCAACTCTTTTAAATAAGTATCGGCATTCTCTTCTACCGAAAAACTTCCACCTACCAAATAGAATTTTGGCGCATTTTCATCCATTTCAACCTTTGGTTCGGGTGATGCGTTTTCCTGTAATACAGTATCTTGTTCGGCCACAACAATCGAATCTTTTACAATCGAATCTTGTGTAATAGTGTCCGGTTTTTCGATCGGAGTACTAATTTTTTCTTCCACTTTTGGCGTTGTAGCAAGCGGTTTGTCTTGTCCTTTCTGATAAATAAATACCGAAACTGCAATTAGCGGAACTAAAATCAGAAATAACCACAGCCAGCCCTTTTTCTTTTTCTCTTCTTGTGCTTCTGTTTTTTTATACTCAGTCCTTTTCTCAGGTGTTGGTTCTTTGGGTTCTTCAGTTTCTATGTCTGCTTCATCGCCAGGTAAAACCTCTTCCTCCGGCTGTTCTTCAGGTATATCTTCACTAATCAGCGGAGCTACAATTGGTTCTTGCTGTTTTAATTCTTCCGGTTCCGAAATAGACGTAGCTTCCAAACCAAAAGAATCCAAAAGCATATTTTCATCCTGAATGGGTTTAAAGCCAATGGTACTTTCGGAGGTGTAAAACAAAGTTCCAACATCTGACAATTCTACTTCTTCTCCTCTATCGAGTTTGTAAAGAATTTCTTCCCGTTCTTTTTCAATACGTTTTAGGGCATCGAAGTGCGAAATTCGTTTGATTTCGGCAACATAACCCACTAAAAGGCCATCGTTGTTTCTAATTTGCTGGTTAAATAAAACCGTTTTCGAAGGAGGTTTTATTTCATCGCTGTCCTCGCTTATTTCTGCCGGTTTATATTCCGAAACAAAAGCACCGAAGCCGGGAATAATTACTATCTCGTTTTCTAAAAGAAGTTCGTGTATGATTTTTCCGAAGTCCACATTAATCAATTTAGGCCGTAAAATTAACAAACATCTGTGGATTAGGATTAAAAAGTAAAGATTAAGTTTTTAAAAATACCGGTAAATGAATCTGAAAAAAGAGATTAATACTGCCTGTATTTTTCTACTTTTACAGCTCAAACCAAAAACAAATGGCAAAAAAAATACTAGTTACAGGCGGAACCGGATACATTGGTTCTCATACAGTTGTCGAATTGCAGGCATCGGGTTACGATGTGGTTGTAGTAGATAATCTTTCAAATTCGAGTATCGATGTTCTGGATAATATTGAGAAAATATCGGGAATTAAACCCCAGTTTGAAAACTTCGATTTAGCTGACAGTGCAAAAACCAGCGATTTCTTTGCGCGAAATGCCGGAATTGAAGCAATAATTCATTTTGCAGCATATAAAGCCGTTGGCGAATCGGTTGGTGTTCCATTAAATTATTACCGGAATAACCTTGTTTCGTTAATGAACTTGTTAGACTGCCAGCGAAAATTTAATGTGCCCAATATTGTATTTTCGTCGTCGTGTACCGTTTACGGCCAGCCCGAAGTATTGCCGGTTACCGAAGCAACTCCGCGTAAAGATGCCGAATCTCCTTATGGAAATACAAAACGTGTAAGCGAGGATATTTTAAACGATAGCATTGCTGCATATCCTGAAATTAAAGGAATTGCGCTGCGTTATTTTAATCCGATCGGGGCGCATCCAACTGCACTGATTGGTGAGTTGCCACTTGGTGTTCCACAAAACCTGGTTCCTTTTATTACGCAAACGGCGGCAGGCTTACGCGACGAGCTTAAAGTGTTTGGAAATGATTATGATACCATCGACGGATCGGCTGTTCGCGATTATATAAATGTGGTTGATTTGGCAAAAGCACATGTTATTGCCATCGAGCGTTTATTGGAAGGCAAAAACAAAAAGAACTACGAAATTTTTAATTTAGGAACCGGAACCGGCCTTTCAGTTTTAGAAGTTGTAACAGGTTTTGAAAGAGCAACCGGCGTTAAACTGAATTATAAAATCGTTGACAGACGTGCCGGCGACGTTGAAAAAATTTGGGCCGATACCACTTTTGCCAACGAAGAGCTTGGCTGGACTGCAGAAAAAGGATTGGATGAAACTTTACTTTCGGCCTGGAACTGGGAGAAAAAAGTACGAGGAATTAAGTAATACAATTGTGTTTTTCGCGTTTTGTGGAGAAACACAATAAATGTTACGCCTTTTCATTCTCTTTTTTTTGATTGTTCCATGTCTTGGATTTCCACAAAAAATACCAACCTACCTATCAATTGATGGGGGAGGAAATGGCGTTGCTGCATCAGCAAATATTGCCAAACCTGTTTTTGTTCATCAGCGGTTTAAGATTATTGCTCAGGCTGGGCTGGGCTGGAATCCTAAAACGGTATATTCCGATTTGCCATTTAGTATTCCAGCTCAACTTACCGCCTGCTTTGGTAAAGAAACTTTCTTTTTTGAAGCCGGATTGGGAAGTACCTTTATTTATAAGGGGCAAATAAAACTGCAGGAATCCGAAAAGAAATCGAATATGTTTTACCTGTCTCCAATAATCGGATTCAGGCATGAGTCGCAAAGTTGGTTTGCACGAATGTACATTAATCCGCTTTTCCGGTTAAATGGAAATACCTTGTATGATGAGGTGACCCGAGATGCATTAAATTTTGGTATATCCATTGGAACAATTATAAAGTAAATACATTTTCTTACTTTTGAAAACAGACAAACTACATATACATTTTTCAATTTTAACAGAATGAAGAAAATACTAATAACAGGCGGTGCAGGATTTATCGGTTCACACGTAGTACGTTTATTTGTAAACAACTACCCCGAATACAAAATTGTAAACCTCGACAAATTAACCTATGCCGGAAACCTTAATAATTTAAAAGACATTGAAAACAAACCCAATTACGAGTTTGTAAAGGGCGATATTGTCGACAGTGAATTTATACAGAAATTGTTTGAAGAAAGACAGTTTGACGGTGTCATTCATTTGGCTGCCGAATCGCATGTCGACCGTTCCATTTCGAATCCTACCGAGTTTGTTTTTACCAATGTAATTGGTACTGTTAATTTACTGAATGCGGCAAAACACATTTGGAAAGACAATTTTGAAGGCAAACGTTTTTACCATATTTCAACCGATGAAGTGTATGGTTCGCTGGGCGATGAGGGCATGTTTACCGAAGAAACAAGTTACGATCCACACAGTCCGTATTCAGCATCAAAAGCCAGTTCCGACCATTTTGTACGGGCTTACCTCGATACTTTTGGTGTGCCAACTGTAATTTCAAACTGCTCAAATAATTACGGATCGTTTCAGTTTCCCGAGAAATTGATTCCGTTGTTTATTCATAATATTAAAAACAACAAACCACTGCCGGTTTATGGCAAAGGCGAAAATGTACGCGACTGGCTTTGGGTAGTCGATCATGCACGTGCAATTGATGTAATTTTTCACAAAGGAGAAGTTGGAGAGACTTACAATATTGGTGGTTTTAACGAGTGGACCAACATAGACCTGATAAAGGTAATGTGTAAAAAAATGGATGAAAAACTGGGTCGCCGGGTGGGTGAGTCGGAGAAACTGATAACTTATGTTAAAGATCGCGCAGGCCATGATTTGCGTTATGCCATTGATGCCACTAAAATTAAAAACGAGTTGGGGTGGGAACCTTCGTTGCAGTTTGAAGAAGGCATTGAACTTACCATTGACTGGTACCTGGAAAACACCGAATGGCTCGAAAATGTAACTTCAGGTGATTATCAGAAATACTACCAGGAGCAATATGTAAAAAGATGATATAAGAGTATTCATACTCTCACTCTGAGTGAAGGTGTGAATATCTGTTAAAGTTAAGAATTAGTTTATTCTCGAAAATAGCGGCGTAAAAGTTTCACGAACAGATTTTTATACTATCTTTGCGCCACATTTTTCAAAATTAAATTAAGAAATATGCCAGTAAAAATGAGACTAGCGCGGCACGGCCGCAAACGCTACGCATACTACCACATTGTAGTAGCAGATAGCAGGGCGCCACGAGATGGCAGGTACATTGAAAGAATTGGCTCGTACAATCCTAACACTGATCCTGCTACTATCGATCTCGATTTTGATAAAGCTTACGACTGGCTTTTGAAGGGCGCACAACCAACTGACACCGTAAAGGCAATTTTGTCGTACAAAGGTGTATTGTACAAAAAACACCTTGCAGGTGGAGTTAAAAAAGGAGCATTCGACGAGGCTGAAGCGGCAAAACGCTTAGACAATTGGGTTGCAGAGAAAGAAGCTAAAATTCAGGCAAAAATCGACAGATTGGCCGGAGATGCAGCTGCTGAAACTAAAAAACAATTGGAAGCTGAGACGAAGATCAATGAAGAAAGACTTGCTGCATTCGCTGCAAAAAATGCAGAATTAGCTGCTGAAGCTGAAGCTGCTGCTGCTGCGAAAAGAGCAGAAGAAGCCGCTGCCGCTGCTGAAGCTGCTGCCGAAGAGGCAGTTGAAGAAGTAAGTGCAGAAGCTGAAGTTCCAGCAACAGAAGAACCTGCTGCTGAAGAAGCTCCAAAAGAAGAAGGTGCGGAATCTTAAGAAAGACAACTCATCTTATTATAAAAAACCATCCGTCAGTTGACGGATGGTTTTTTTTGAATTTAACTTTGACGAATTAATTAACTTTGCAACTATGGAAACAATACCAAAAGCTGATTGCGAAAAAATAGGATATTTCAGAAAAACACATGGCGTACACGGTGATGTGGTGCTTGAGTTTGAACCTCAGTTTGAGTATTCGATTGAAGCAACCGACCATTTTTTTGTAGAGTTGGATGGCTTGTTGGTTCCGTTTTATATTTCTGATAGCGGATTTCGGTTTACGACTGCAAAATCGGCCATTGTTACTTTTGATTGGGTAGATTCTGAAAAATATGCCAAACGCTTGGTAGGCTGTTCGGTGTATCTGTTTAAAAATGAAATTATAGACGAACCCGAAGAAAATGAATTAATGCTGGAAGCTTATCTTTTGGTTGATGAAGAACTGGGAGAAATTGGAATGATAAACCAGGTAGATGATTATTCGGGGAATGTTGTTCTAACCGTTAGTTACCGGGGCAATGAAATTTTGATTCCATACAACGAAGAGATTGTGGTTGCCATTGATGAAACCTTAAAAACAATTACGCTTAACCTTCCGGAAGGCATCCTTGAAGACTAATTTTCTTCAAACAAAGTGATTTTTTCTTTCCAGCTTTCAGGTATTTCTACCGATTTGCGGGTGGGCATATCAAAACAAACCAACACTGTTTTGCCAACGGCTGCGGGTTCCGTTTCCCCTTCTTTTGTAATTTCCTGTATCATTTCCAGACTTTTGTTTCCCAAAGAGGAAACTTTCGACTTGATTTCAATTATATCTGTTAATATTATTGACGCTGAGTAATCGATGTGAATTGATGCAATAACAAGTCCTGTTTTAACCCAGCTTAATGAGTTACCCAGCGACTTTGAAAAATAATCAACACGTGCTAAATCAAAATATTCCTGATAAACTGCATTGTATACATGCCCCGCAAGGTCAATGTCGTTAAATCTGATTTGAATGGGTAATTTGTGTTTAAAATTCATCTTGTTTGTATTAATATTGTGCGCCAAATAAAAGGCCGTTACTGATTTTATCCTAATTATAGTTAAAAATAGTGTAGCGGTGCAACTTTAACGGTATTTCGCCGTCCTTAGTAGAAATTAGTATAGAATTCATAAAAATAAATAAACATGAAAACAAAAGTTTTATTTCTAAGCCTGTTTGTATTGGGCCTTTTTGTAACTAACACCGTAAATGCAGAAGAAGAAACAAGAGATGTTGCTGCATTTTCTGAAATCTCGCTAAATGTTCCCGGTAAAATCTATCTGGAGCAAGGAGATAAACAAAGTGTACGAATTGTTGCCAAAGAATCAACTTTGGAAGACATTATAACCGAAGTAAAAGGGAGAAAACTAATAATACGTTTCCCCAATAAAAATATGTTTACCCGTAATTTTAAACCCGGAGCTATTGATATTTATATAACAGTACCGGAAGTTGATGCTTTGGGAGTATCAGGATCGGGCGATATATTGGCAAAAGAGTTGGAAGCACGAATTCTGAATCTTGCGGTTAGCGGCAGTGGAAACATTGATATTGAAGAACTGGATTCGGAAAAAGTAAAAGGATCAATTTCAGGCTCGGGAAACATTAGCATAGGAAAAGGTAGTGGAGCAGCCGAAGAGCTTTCGGTTTCTATTTCGGGCTCGGGTAATTTTAATGCCAAAAATTTTGAAGCAGAGGCTGTAACAGTTCACACATCGGGCTCGGGCAATTGTACCGTTTATTCAAATGGTTCGGTAAAAGCCAGGGTTGCCGGTTCAGGTAATATTTATTACAACGGAAATCCAAGTCTTGATGTATCAGTTGCAGGATCGGGTAAAGTAAGAAAAATGTAGATTTAAATACAGTGCACCCACAAGCCTTGGTAGCAATACCGTGGCTTTTTTGTTTTAATATAGTGTGGTTTTAAAAATTATTCTCTAATTTAATGGTATAAAGAACATTAACTTTTTTAAAACTGAGACTATGGGAATAATGAAAGACTTTAAAAGTTTTGCCATGCGGGGCAATGTGGTTGACTTGGCTGTTGCTGTTGTTATTGGCGGTGCCTTTGGAAAAATTATCGCGTCGTTTGTTAACGATGTTTTAATGCCACCTATTGGATTATTGCTTGGCGGTGCCGATTTTAGTAATCTTAAAGTAGTGTTAAAAACAGGTAGCGAGGCCATTTTGAATGGTGATGCAGTTGTTACTCCGGCAGTAGCTGAAGTGGCAATTAAGTATGGTTCATTTGTGAATACAGTTGTTGATTTCACAATAGTTGCTTTCGCCATATTTATGGTTATAAAAGCCATCGAAAAAACCAAGAAAAAAGAAGCAGCGAAACCGGCAGCACCACCTGCACCATCAAAAGAGGAGGTTTTGTTAAGCGAAATCAGAGATATTTTGAAAGAAAAGCAATAATCAGTAATTATATTGAAATAAAAGCCGCTCCATTAAGGGCGGTTTTTTTTATTTCCTGATGATATCGATTTGTCCACCCGTTCCTAATTTAATAATACCTGAAGGTTGTGCAGGCGTTGTATCGTCCTGGCGGTATTCTACAATGTAATCTACCTGGCTTTTAATTTCTTCTGATATTTCGTCGAAAAATGCAGGCGATTTTTCGCCACTAATGTTTGCCGATGTAGAAACCAGCGGTTTTCGAAACCGTTGTAAAAGCTGCGATGTAAATTTTTCTTTGGTAAAACGTATGCCAATACTTCCGTCTTCGGCAATTAGGTTTTGGGCGAGATTTTTAGCTCCCGGATAAATAACGGTTAATGGAGTGGTTGAAATTTCTACCAGGTCCCAGGCAACTTCAGGTACTTCTTCCACATACCGATCAAGTAAGGCCGGATTTTCCATTAAAACCAACATACTTTTCGAATCTTCCCGCTTTTTCAGTTTGTATATACGTTTTACTGCTTCCGGATTTGTTGCATCGCACCCAATTCCCCAAATGGTATCGGTCGGGTATAAAATTATTCCTCCGCTTTTTAATGTCTCAACTGCCTTTTTTAAATCGTCGTGCATGTTTCTGTTATTTACTGTATTTGTTGTACCCCCTATCTTCACTTCGTTCCGATGGTCCCTCATTGAGTGACAGTTGCTTTTAAGAAGCGACAGGGGGATTTGGAATTTCTACTTACAAATTTCAGAATACAAAGAAATCAATTTTTCAACATACTTCTCAGGCGTAAATTCATCAGCGCGTACTTTCCCTTTTTTTACGAGTTCGTTTTTAAAGTTTTCGTCGTCGATAATTTTTTGAATATTTTCTCCCAATTCTTCTATGTTGCCGGGAGAACAGAGCACCGCGGCATCACCGGCAGTTTCGGGTAAACACGAAACATTTGATGTAATTACCGGGCAACCACAAGCCATCGATTCAATAACCGGCAGCCCAAAACCTTCAAAAACCGAAATGTAGATGGATAAACTGGCCAGTTGATAAATGGCCGCCAAATCTTTCTCAGGTATATTTTTCAGAAATATTACCTGGTCTTGAATGTCTTTCTCGGCAACAAATTTATGAATGTCGTTACAATACGAAGTTGGATTACCAATCAGGATTACCGGCATTTTTATGTTCCGGGCAAGCATCGCTTTTATGATCGAAAGTTGATTTTTGCGCTCTTCTACCGTTCCCACCGACAAAATGAACTGGTCTGGCAACTTGTACTTTTCTTTTACTTTTTGGGTTTCAGCAGCTTTAAAAAACACTGGTGAAATCGATTGGTGAATCACTTCTATTTTTCCGGGTTCGGTATCCGTAAAAGTAATAATGTCTTGTTTTGTTTGCTCGCTAATGGCTAATATTTTGGTGGCCGCTGAGCAGGCATATTTTACTTTGTTGTAATAAATGGTACGGTCGAAAGGTTTATAAAATTCGGGATAACGAATAAAAATTAAATCATGAACCGTAAGCACAGATGGAATATTGGTTTTATGAATTCCTTTGGGCAATTCGTTGCTTAAACCGTGAAAGAGGTTTAGTTCTCTGCTTTTTAATTCCTCGCTGAGTTTAAAGGTTCGCCACAACGATTTTTTAAAGGAAGAATCGGCTTTTGGCGGAGCAACAATTTCGAATTTATCCTGCTCCTCAAGCATTGCTGTTTTAATTTCGGGAGTAAATAAAACGTATTCGTTTTCAGAATAATTTTTGAGTAAAGCGTTCAGGGTATTCCGGCTGTAGTTTCCCAATCCGGAAGTATTTAAAAAAGCTCTTTTTGCGTCGTATCCTATTTTCATCTTCAGTGTTGCTTGCGTCTAAAATACGAAAAAGGCCGGGTAAAAGTACCCGGCCTCAGTAATATTTTCGTTTAAAATGATCTTCTAAATTTCAAAATCTTGCACACCATTGAAATCCAGTGTTGCAAAATAATCTTCCAATGTTTCGGCACGTCTGATTTCTGCAACTTCGCCATTTTCGCGAAGCAGTAATTCAGCCGATCTTAATTTTCCATTGTAGTTAAAACCCATTGAATGTCCATGTGCTCCGGCATCGTGAATCACTACAATGTCATCCGCTTCCAGTTCCGGCAACATGCGGTCAATCGCAAATTTGTCGTTGTTCTCACAAAGCGATCCGGTTACATCGTATTTTACTGTTGCTTCGGCATTTTCTTTGCCTGCAACTGTAATGTGATGGTAAGCACCGTACAACGCGGGGCGCATTAGGTTTGCCATACAAGCATCCAATCCTGCAAAAGTTTTATACGTTTCTTTAATGTGGCGAACTTTGGTTACCAGGTAGCCGTAAGGCCCGGTTATGGCACGACCCAGTTCGAAGTATATTTTAAGTGGAGCCAAACCGTTGGCAACAATCATTTCGTTGTATAATTTTTCAATTCCGGCACTCACAAATTCCAGATCAACGCGTTCGTCTTCCGGTTTGTATGGAATTCCAACACCTCCGCCAAGGTTGGCAAATTCAATTTTAATACCTGTTTCGTTGTACACTTCAAGTACTAGTTTGAAAAGCAATTCGGCAGTTTCAATAAAATACGTTTTGTCCAACTCGTTTGAAGCCACCATGGTGTGAATACCAAATCGTTTTACACCTTTTGCTTTCAAAATGCGGTAGCCTTCAATCATTTGTTTGTGGGTAAAACCATACTTGGCTTCTTCCGGATGACCAATAATCAGGTTTCCCTGTTTTAAATCTCCCGGATTATAGCGCATACAAATGGTTTCCGGTAAGCCCACGTGTTTTTCAACAAAATCAATGTGCGAAATATCGTCGAGGTTTATAATAGCGCCCAAATCTTTTGCAAGTTGAAACTCGTAAGCTGGAGTATCATTCGATGTCAGCATAATTTCGTCGCCACTCATTCCAATACGTTTGGCCAGCTCCAATTCGGCAATCGAACTGCAATCAATTCCAAATCCTTCTTCACGCAAAATTTTCATCAGGTATGGATTTGGTGCCGACTTAATGGCATAAAACTCTTTAAATCCTTCGTTCCAGGCAAATGCTTTGGTAAAATAGCGTGCATTTTCGCGCATTGCTTTTTCATCGTAAATATGAAAAGGAGTAGGGTGGTTTTCGATTATTTCTTCCAATTGTTCTTTTGAGAACGGTAATTGTTTAGCTGCCATTTTGTTTCGTATTATAAAAGAGGTACAAAAATAGAAAATCTATGCAATGTCGTAGAATTATTCTAAATAAAGAAGATGTATTTGAATGCGAATTAACCCGAAATTTACAATTGTTATTCGTCGATATAACTCACAGCAGCTTTTATGCCATCTGCAGCACCTGAAATCATCCCCAGGCACGTGCTTCGATGCAACTTTTATTGCAAAATTTCAATATTTGTGTCAATATGTTAGTAAAAGTTTTACAGAAACTATAAATAATATATTTTTGCCCGCATTTACTTAAAAACTATAAATTGGTATTCTTTGCAGAGAGGAACCACTTTTGAACTATGCAGACAGGAATTGAGCGTGCAGTAATGCAGATGATGAATGGTAACGAGGCCGTTGCCAGAGGTGCCTATGAAGCGGGTGTGAAAATTGCATCCGGATTTCCAGGGACACCTTCTACAGAGGTAATGGACTATACCCACCATAAATACCCGGATATATATTGTGAATGGTCTACGAATGAGAAAGTAGCTGTTGAAGTAGCTATTGGAGCTTCATTTGCAGGTTACCGGAGTATGGCCATAATGAAGACAGTAGGTTTACATGTGGCTGCTGATGCATTGGGCGGAGCTGCCGGCAGTCAGGTTAACGGCGGCCTGGTATTAGTGGTTGGCGATGATGTAGGCCGTATTGCAGGTGATGATTATAACGATTGCCGCCATTACGGGAACATGTTCAACATCCCTGTACTGGAGCCAGGCGATAGTCAGGAAGCCAAGGATCTTATGATTAAGGCGTTCGAGATTAGTGAAGAATACAGTACACCGGTTATACTTAAAATTACATCGGTAATTTGCAAAACAAACAGTCGGGTTATCATTGATGAGGACTTTACTTACAATGTAAAATTCAGAGATAAGTATCCCGTAAGTTTCAGTAAGGTGATAATGACCACCATTATGACCAAAGCAAAAGGCTCTGATCATCCGAAACTTACCAAGTGTTTTTGTGACTTTCCGGCACAGATGAAACGTTTGGCACAAGACAGTAACGACTTTGCAATAAACAAGCTGGAGTTAAATGATAAAAAAATCGGGATAATTACCGCGGGTACGCCGTACTATTACGTAAAAGAAGTGTTACCCGAAGCCTCAGTTCTTAAACTGGGCCTTGTTCATCCGCTTCCGGAAAAGCAGATAAAAGAACTGGCCGAACATGTTGAGAAGCTCTATGTGATTGAAGATGGCCATGATGTCATGGAAAAAAATATTAAGGATTTAGGCGTTTCGGTAATTGGAAAAGAATTATGGCCAAAATTCCCCGAAATGATGCGTTTTACACCGGATGTCATTGAGGAAAAACTAGTGCCCGACGCACCAAAAAGAACACCTCAGGAAGGCGTTCCTTTCCGTCTTCCGGTAGCTTGTGCAGGCTGTTCGCACACTTTTATCTCACGTGTATTAAAGAAAAACAAAATTAAGGCAGCTGCCGATGTTACCTGTGGTCTTATCGGTTGTTTCCCGCACATGGAGTCGTACTCGCTGCAAAAGTGTATGGGATCGAGCATTGCACTGGCACACGGCTACAACAAGGCCAAAGATGATGGGAATAAATTTGTAGCCATGATAGGTGATGGCGGTTTTTGGGCAACCGGAATTAACGGGCTGATGAACCTGGTATTCAACGATAGTCAATCAACCGTGATTGTTGTAGACAATAGCTGTTTGGCAATGACCGGTGGGCAGAATGTGGCATCGAGTGAGTTTGGGTTTAATTACAAACCGGAAAACAAACTGGATATTGCAAAAGTATGCGAGGCTATCGGCGTTAAAGATATTGTAACAGTTGATGCATACGAATTTGAAGAACTGGAAAGTTCTATTCTGAACGCAGTAAATGCAAAAACAAATTCGGTAGTTATTGTTAAAAAACCGTGTGTTACAAAATTCAAGTTGCCAAAAGATACCCCATTTTACATTGACCAGAATGCCTGTACGAAATGTAGAAAGTGTATAGGTGTTGGATGTTTGGCTATTGAGAGTAAAGGGCAGAACGGATCAACAGAAATAGTAATTAACCAGGATATTTGTGTAGGTTGCGGATTATGCTCTACAGCCTGCAAATTTGACGCTATTAAAAATTAGAGAAATGCAAGACACAGGAAAAAATATCATCATTGCGGGAGTAGGAGGACAAGGGATTCTTCTTTTTAGCAACCTTTTAAGCAAATATTATCTTAAAAAAGGGTATGATTTGAAAATATCAGATGTAATTGGTTTGGGTCAACGTGGTGGCGGTGTCGAAAGCCATTTCCGTTATTCAACCCAAGCCGTGTTATCGCCTTTTATTAAAGCAGGAGACGTAGATTACGTTATCTCTTTTGAGCAGACCGAAACACTTCGTCATTTGCATTCGCTAAAAGAGGATGGTGTTTTACTTACAAGCACCTATGAGCTGACTCCAACCAGCGTTAACACCAGGCTGCAAAAGGATTTGCCAGAATCGAAGACCGAGATGATAAAAAGATCGGGTAATAAGGTTTTTATTATTGATCCTCATGAGCACACGAGTATTGATTTTAACATCAACAAAATGATGAACGTGGTTATGCTGGGTTACTATGCTGAGTTAAGAGGCTACTCGCATGATGAAATGATTCAGATCGTTAGGGAAAATGTTCCTGCAAAGTTCGTTGAAGGAAATATTAAAGCCTACGAGATGGGAACGAGGATTGTTGAGGAAGACCTCGTAGCTGTGGAGCCGGTAGCCATTCGTTGTTAGGCTTTTGTAGAAAGACCAAAATTTTAAAAGCATGCAAATCCCTGAAAGTGTTGTTTTGCTGGATAGTTTAGGCGATTTACAACCCGGCAATACAACTCCAATCCTTGTATGCGGATCGCATTGCGGAGGCAATAGCGATCTTGCCAGACAAATAAAAAACTGTGGTGTGAAAGCCGTTTTTCTGAACAATGCAGGTATCGGAAAAAATCAGGCAGGAATCAAAGGTCTCACGTATTATGAGGCTGAGAATATTCTGGCCTGTGCTGTAGATCATAATAGCGCTGAGATTGGTATTTCGCACGATACCTGGGAAAGTGGGATCATAAGTCACACCAGCCCCGGGGCTGAAGCAGCCGGAATTCAAACGGGTGATTCGGTAAAAGAGGCGGTTGCCAAAATAGACCAAATTATCGAAGCCTTTTCATTGACTCAACAAAATGAGCGTTTTGAATCTCAGAGTATGAGTGATTCGAAGGGAAGTAAGAAAGGTCTGAAAAAGCAAATCAAAGCACAAATTGAAAGCGTGGATATCACCATCGCTGACAGCATAACATCTTTAACCGAGAACAATTTTGGAGATATACTTGTGTGTGGATCACATGGTGGTGTAAGTGCAGGAGAATATGCTCAGAAATATCGGCTAAAAGCGGTGTTTTTTAACGATGCCGGAATCGGTAAAAACAATGCAGGCATAAAGAGTCTGGAAACATTAAATGATGCAGGAATACTTGCATGTACAGTAGACTGCATGAGTGCAGAGATCTTTAACGGACAGGATGTACTAGATAATGGTATTATTTCGGTTTGTAATCAACTGGCAGAGACCAGAAACATCAAAGAAAAGATGACGGTTAAAGAGGCCATTAAATCAATGATGCTTTGAATGTTTTAACGGAAGGTTACAAATACATTTACCTCTCTACAAAATGCATGGCTGCCTTAATTCCATCCGCGGCACTCGAAATAATACCACCGGCGTAACCACTTCCTTCCCCAATCATATATAAATTTTCGAATCCTTCAACCAATCCGCTTTGGTCGCGGATAACTTGTATAGGCGATGAGGTTTTGCTTTCGAAACCAAGCAGATTTCCTGTTTCAAATCCGCGCATTTTTCGTTCAAAATCAACCAAACCGGCTTGCATGGCATTCACAACAGGTTGAGGCAACATTTCCCATAAAGGGGCCGGTGTAAGTCCAAGAGGAAAACTACTTTCTAGGTTCGTGTTTTTTGATTTTTGATTTAGGAAATCCCGGATGGAACAAGCCGGAGCAGTGTAATTGTTTGAATAATTGAAAAAGGCCTCTTCCAGCTTTTGCAGATTAGCCAGCGCATCGATTGGTGAAACGGTTTTGCCGGCCAACTCGTCGGGGTGGATACCTGCAACGCAGGCCGCATTTGCAAATTTCCCATTGCGCTGGTAGTAGCTCATACCGTTAACAATGTTGGTGTTTTCGTATGCAGCTGCCGGAACCACAGTTCCTCCCGGACACATACAAAATGAAAATACCTGGTGTTTGCCGTCGGCAGCTGAAGTAACCCGGTACTCGGCCGCTTTTACTCCTGGCAATTTTGAATGGCCCCACTGCGCATTGTTAATTATCTCTTGCCGGTGTTCCATTCGGCTGCCAATGGCAAAATTTTTTGTGCGGAAAGGAACTCCGTTTTTAATCAGCATTTTATAGGTTTCGTAGGCCGAATGACCCGGGGCAATAAAAAGTGCATCGGCAGGCAATGTTCCTCTGGATGTTAGTACTTCTTTAACTTTTTTGTTTACAAGAACTACATCTTCCAACAGGGTTTCAAACAGAATTTTTCCGCCAAGATTTTCAAACCCAAAACGTAAATTCTTTACAATTTTTCGAAGATTGTCGGTTCCCAGATGTGGGTGCGCCATGTACATAATTTCTTCCGGCGCTCCGGCTTCAACATAATTCGAAAGTATAAAATGCTTTTCTTTCGAAATGCGTTTTGAGCGTGAAGTGAGTTTGCCATCGGAGAAAGTTCCTGCTCCACCTTCGCCAAAGGCATAATTGTTTTGTGGATCGAATGTTCCACCTCTTTCAAAGGTTAAAATGGACTGGCTGCGCTTTTTAACTTCCGAGCCGCGTTCAATTAAAGTAACATTAAAACCGGCACTTTGAAGCGTAAATGCATTAAAAAAACCTGCCGGGCCACTGCCCACAACCACAATGTTTTTGTTGCTTTTTTTGTACGGAATTGAAAGCACATTCTGTGCGATGGTTTCCCCGTTTTTTATTTCAGGTGAACTAACCACAACTTTTACCAACCAAAATATATTCGATTTTTTACGGGCATCAAGACTCTTGTTTTCAATCTGAAAATCAAACTCTTTAAGCCGAAGCTCTTTCGATATTTTATTTCTTAAAAACTCGGACGAATAATCGGTTGGCAGTTTTAGTGTAATTGTTTTGTATCCCATACAATAAATATTTCAGTTCAAAAATACGCAATTGAAGCATCATTTGGAAGAATTGCCTGTAAATGACATTTGATTGTAACGAAATTAATTCCTGTGCGTCACATGAGTGTAAATTATTGGAAAACCTGGAAAACGAAAAAAGTTATAATTCCATTTTTTACATGTTAAAAACAGTCGTTGATCGAAAAAATAGGAGAGGTAAACCTGATTTTATACAATTTTAACATGCCAGCCTGATAAAACAGGTAAAAAAACAGAAAACAAAAACAAGCGAAGCCTTAGCTTCAAAAAAACAAGTTCAAGCCATGATTAGTCTAAACAATGTTCACAAATCGTATGTAACGGGAAGTAACTCGTTGCATGTATTAAAAGGAATCGATCTTGAAATTCACAAGGGCGAATTCGTTTCTATTATGGGATCTTCCGGTTCCGGCAAATCAACATTACTAAACATTTTAGGAATTTTAGATAACTACGACGAAGGTTCGTATTATTTAAACGGGGCCTTGGTAAAAGATATGTCGGAAAAAAAGGCAGCAAAATTAAGAAACGAATTGGTGGGTTTTGTGTTTCAGTCGTTTAATCTTATTTCGTTTAAAAATGCCATGGAAAACGTGGCCTTGCCATTATACTACCAGGGTGTTCCGCGTAAAAAACGAAACAAAATCGCTTTGGATTACCTCGATAAAGTTGGGTTACTGGATTGGGCAACTCATTTGCCAAACGAAATGTCGGGTGGACAAAAACAGCGTGTAGCCATTGCCCGCTCCTTGATTTCGCAACCAAAAATAATTTTTGCAGATGAACCAACCGGAGCTCTCGATACTACCACTTCGTACGAAGTAATGGAAATTCTGAAGGAAATAAACAACGACGGAATCACCGTTATTCTGGTAACGCATGAGCACGATATTGCTGCAATGACTCAAAAAATTGTTCGCTTAAAAGACGGTCGCATCGACGAAATAATTAAAAACGGCGACTTAAAACATTTTCAGCATCAATACGCCAAAGAACTCGAAACAGCCTGATAAATTCGCTGGATTCAGCCTCAGTATTCAGTGGTCTTTTTAAGCACTGAACTCTAAACTTAAAACTATTCAATCATGTTTGATATCGATAAATGGCAGGAGATTCTTGCTACAATCAAAAAAAATAAAATGAGGACTTTCCTCACCGGATTCAGCGTTGCCTGGGGAATTTTTATGTTAATGATTCTTTTGGGCGCCGGAAATGGCCTGAGCAACGGTGTGTCGGAAAACTTTATGCGCGACGCAGTAAATGCCATGTGGTTGTGGAGCGGACGAACAAGTATTGCTCACCAGGGTTTACAGGAAAACAGAGAAATTCGTTTTACAAATGCCGATTACGATATTTTGAAAGATCTGGAAGGAATAGAACATACATCCGGGCGATATTACATTGGCGGAAATACCTTTTCGTATGGAAGTGAGTACGGTGAATACACTGCAGTTACCTGTCATCCGGATTTAAAAGAAGTAGAATCAATAAAAATACTGGAAGGGCGTTTTGTAAACCAGGTTGATATTAACGAAACCCGTAAATCAGTGGTTTTAGGCAAAGATATTTACGATGCACTTTTTAAAGAGAAAGATGCAATTGGTGAGTATGTACGCGTAAATAATATTCCGTTTAAAGTAGTTGGAATTTGTAAAGAAGGAGGTGGTACCCGTCACCGTAACGCTTACATCCCGGTAAGTACCGGTCAAAAAGTGTTTAACGGATCAAATCGTCTGCACAATTTCGCTTTAACAATAAATGCCGAAACACTTGAAGAAAGCCAGGCCATAGAAAAACGTGTGCGTGAAACGCTGGCCCGGAAACATAAGTTCGATGCTAGTGATGAATCGGCCATGGGATCGTACAACAAACTCGAAGATGTGATTCAAACCATGAAAATATTTCAGGCCATTGATATTTTTATCTGGATTATTGGAATTGGAACTTTAATTGCCGGAGTAGTTGGTGTAAGCAATATTATGCTGATTGTGGTAAAGGAACGTACCAAAGAAATTGGTATCAGGAAAGCCATTGGTGCCAGCCCTGCTTCTGTAATTGGATTGATTTTACTGGAATCGGTAATAATTACAACCATTGCCGGGTACATTGGTCTGGTGCTTGGAACCGGACTTATGGAAGGGCTCAATTTTATTGTTGAGCAACAATACGCTGCCTCGGCCGCTACCAATGGCGGAAATGGCGAAACACTCTTCAGAAATCCAACGGTAGATATAAACATTGCATTAATGGCAACTGGCTTGCTCATTTTTGCCGGAGCAATTGCCGGATACATTCCTGCCAAAAGAGCTGCCCGTATTAAACCAATTGTAGCCTTGCGCGACGAGTAAACTTTAAAACAGAAAACAATGTTCGATTTAGATCTTTGGAAAGAAATATTAAGCGCGTTAAAGAAAAACCGGATGCGGAGTTTTATGACTGCTTTTGGTGTTTTCTGGGGCATATTTATGCTAATTGTAATGTCGGGAGCCGGCAGGGCTTTGGAAAACGGAGTTATGGATGGAATTAAAGCTTTTGCATCAAATTCTGCATTCTTCTGGACCGAGCGAACAAGCAAACCTTACAAAGGTTTTCAACGCGGAAGACGCTGGGATTATAAAAACACTGACATAGAATACATTAAAGCGAATATTAGCGACATCGAATACCTTTCTCCACGTTTGTTTGGGCCGCGAAGTAATTCGGGCGACAATACAATCAGAGGAAAAAGAACAGGTGCTTTTAGCATTTACGGTGACTATCCCGAGTTTTTTAAAATTGATCCCTGGACTCCGCTTCAAGGACGTTTGATCAACCAAATAGATATTCAACAAAGCCGAAAAGTGGTAAACATCGGCGAACGTGTGGTTGAGGTAATGTTTGAGAAGGACGAAGATCCGATAGGACAGTACCTCAAAATAAATGGGGTTTACTTTCAGGTAGTAGGTGTTGTAAAAGGCGAAACCCGTGTAAATATCGGTGGCGGAAGAAAAACCGAAACCATTATAATGCCATTCTCAACCATGCAAAAAACGTTTAACATGGGCGACGATGTGCATTTTTTCTCTGTTACATCGCAACCCGGTATTCCGGTTAGTCAGGTGGAAGCCCGGTTAAAAGAGCTTTTAAAAGAAAGACACAGCATTGCTCCTGACGATATGCAGGCCATTGGTTCGTTTAATATTGAAGTGGAGTGGAAAAAATACATGGGATTGTTTACCGGAATTCAGGTTTTAACATGGATTGTGGGAATTGGAACCTTGCTTGCCGGTATTATCGGAGTTAGCAACATTATGCTTGTTATTATTAAAGAACGCACACAGGAAATCGGAATCCAACGCGCTTTGGGTGCAACACCCGGAAAAGTAATACTTCACATTGTTGCCGAGAGTGTATTTTTAACTGTAATGGCCGGTTACATTGGTCTTGCCATGGGTGTAGGCTTGCTCGAGTTGCTGAATATGATTTTGGAAATGAATGCAGGAAGCAGCGATGATATTTTCTTCCGCCACCCTGAAGTTAGTTTTCAAATGGCGGTAGGCGCTTTAACGGTGCTGGTGGTTTCAGGCATTTTTGCCGGTTTAATTCCCGCGCAACGGGCGGTAAGCATAAAACCAATTGATGCGCTCCGCGACGAAGGAATTTAGTATAGCATTTTAGATATAATAAGATTGAACAGAAACAACAAAACAAAAAACAATAAAGTAGTTAAGTCATGAAAAAAGTAGTACGAATTTTAGGAATTGTAATTTTAGTTGGTGCATTTGGAGGAACTTTATTCTTCTTGTACAACAAATCGAAAAAGAAAGTTGATGTTTTTGAAAACAAAAACCCTTTTTACAGCGAAGTAGTAATGAAAACTGTGGCCACCGGTTCGGTAGTTCCACGTTTCGAAATTGAAATTGTTCCACAGGTTTCAGGAATTATTGACGAATTATACGTTGAGGCAGGTGATAAAATTACCAAAGGCCAGGTAGTGGCACGTATTAAAATCATTCCTGATATGGTTACCTTAAACTCGGCAGAAACACGTTTGAATCGTGCCCGAATTAACTACGAAGATGCCCAGATTGATTATGACCGTCAACAAAAACTGTTCGACAAGGAGGTAATTTCTTACGAAGAGTTTAAATCAGCCAAAGTTGGTTACGATTCGGCTAAGGAAGAATTAACCGCAGCCGAAAATAATTTGGAATTAATTAAAAATGGTGTAACAAAAAAGGCAGAAAGTGCTACTAATACGCTGGTGCGTTCAACCATCGAAGGAATGGTTTTGGATGTTCCGGTTGAAGAAGGTAACTCTGTAATTCAGGCCAATACTTTTAATGCCGGTACAACCATTGCATCGGTTGCCGATATGAAAGACATAATTTTTGAAGGGAAAGTGGATGAAACTGAAGTTGGTAAAATTAGTGAAGGAATGCCAATTGAATTGGAAATTGGTGCCATAGACAAAGAAAAATTTGCTGCAGTTTTAGAATACATTTCGCCAAAAGGAGTAGAGGAGAACGGTGCCATTCAGTTTGAAATAAAAGCAAATGTACAACTCAAGGAAGGGCAGTTTATTCGTGCCGGATACAGTGCAAATGCCAACATTGTTTTAGAGAAAAAAGACAGCGTAATGGTGATACCTGAAGGGTTACTGAAGTTTGAAAATGATTCGTCGTTTGTTGAAATTAATACCGGCAATGCAGAGGAGCCAAACTACGAAAAACGATTTGTACAAACCGGATTGAGTGATGGTATTAACATTGAGATTACCGAAGGTCTTAAACTGGAAGACAAAATAAAAGGTGAAAAAATTGATCCGAAGAAATTAAAAGAAAGCGCAGCTAATAATGGCTAGAGTTAGGTAGTTCAGTAAGCTTTATGTAAATTAGTCGCAACAAAAAACAATGAATATGAAAAGTCAATTAACCTTATTATTAGGGGTATTATTAATGGTAGGCTCAATCAGCTCAAAAGCCCAGGATCAGAATATTTGGGACTTGCAAAAATGCATTGATTATGCCATCGATAATAATATCCAGATTAAACAACAGGGATTAAACACGCAATACGGCGAAAACCAGGTAAAACAGGCAAAAGACGATAAACTGCCGAATCTGAATGCACAGTTTGGCAACGATTTTAGTTTTGGTAGATCGCTGACTTACGATAATACATACGACAATATAAACTCGGCAAGTCTCTCGGGAGGTATAAGTACCAACTTGACTTTGTTTAATGGTATGACATTAAGCAATACAGTAAAACAACGTCAACTTGATTTGGAAGCAACGTTAAACGAATTGCAGAAAACCAAAGACGATATTATGTTGGCCATTGCTGCCGAGTACCTCCAAATCCTTTTTGCTGAAGAAGTAATTTTGGTTTCGGAAGCCAACATTGAAGTTACAAAACAACAAATTGAGCGCACTAAACAACTGGTTGATGCGGGAAGCGCAGCAAAAGGCGCTCTGCTCGAAATTGAAGCCCAGTTGGCACGCGAAGAACTTCAGCTGGTAAACAACCAAAACAGCATTCAGCTGGCGTATTTAAATTTGTATCAGTTTTTAGAGCTGCCAATTGCCGAGAGTTTCAAAGTGGAAAAACCAACTTTGCCCGATTTGCAGGCCAACCTAACCATGATGAATGCTTTTGATGTGTTTCAGAATGCCGTTAACATACGTCCTGAGATTAAGGCTGCGCAACTACGGGTACAAAGTGCCATGAAACAGTTGGAAATTGCAAAAGGCAATCGTTATCCTAGTCTTTCTTTTGGGGCTAATTATTATAATTTGTACAACAATCAATACAAAGATATTTATGGCGATCGCATTGACTTTGGAAGTCAGTTGAAAAATAATAGTCGCTCGAGTTTGGGACTAACCTTAAACGTTCCAATTTTTAATCGTTTTCAGGTTAAAAACAGTATTTCAAATTCCGAATTGCAAATTGCCGATTACGAGTATCGCCTTCAATCTGCAAGAAATGTTTTACGTAAAGACATTGAGTTGGTTTACACCAATGCACTGGCTGCATTAAACCGTTACATATCAACCGAAAAAGCAGTGCGATCCATGAAAGAAGCTTTCCGTTATACCGAAGAAAAATTTAATGTGGGAATGATCAATTCGGTGGAGTACAACCAAAGCAAAAACAATTTAACGGTTGCACAATCCGATTTGCTGCAAGCCAAATACGAATATATTTTCAGGACGAAAATACTTGATTTCTACAACGGTATTCCAATTACCTTGTAGTTAAATCAATGCTTGAACATTGTTTTTTGTGCCCTCGGCTTTTGGTCGGGGGCTTTTTGTTTGAAAACTTCTGTAGGCCTACTTTGCAGATTATATAATTTAAATATCTTTGTTGGCAACGTACTGATACCTAAATCAATTAAAGCTAATTTTGTATGAAATTATCTCTGATCTTTCTATTTGCAATTTTTGCACTTTCAGCCCACGCCGATGGTATCCGAAAGTCGAAGAAAGATTCAATTATAACTACTTACAACAAAGATTTTATTTACAATGTAAAGCAGGCAAAGTCGAGTATTGCCATCGATGGGGTGATTGAAGAACCGGATTGGATGGAAGCTCAAAAGGCAGACAATTTTTACCGGGTGCTGCCAATCGATACCGGTTACGCCTACCAGCAGTCGGTGGTTTTAATGACCTACGATGACAAAGCATTTTACCTTGCTTTTATTTTTAATGATACCATTGAAGGAAAAAGGATAATGGAATCGTTTCGTCGCGATTTTATATTTGGAAACAACGATAACTTTCTGAGTTTTTTTGATACTTACCGCGATCAGACCAATGGTTTTACCTTTGGTTTATCGGCTTCGGGTGCCAAATGGGATGGAGTAATGCACGGTGGTGCCGGAAGTAACCTGAACTGGGATTGCAAGTGGGAATCGAAAGTGAAACATTACGACGACAAATGGACAGCTGAAATGCGCATCCCGTTTAAGTCCATTCGTTATCCTTCTGACAGCCAGATTTGGAACGTTAATTTTAGCCGACTGGATTTAAAAACCAATGAAAAATCGGCATGGGCACCGGTTCCACGTCAGTTTCCAACATCATCGCTGGCCTACGCCGGTGTTATGAAATTTGAAGAACCACTTCCGAAATCGAAAATGATGTATTCGCTTATTCCGTATGTTTTTGGAAGTTATGCCAACGACTACGAAGCTGGAACCGGAGCACATTATAAAAAGGATTTTGGATTTGATGCAAAGGTTGGTATTTCTTCGTCGATGAACCTGGATTTAACTTACAATCCGGATTTTGCGCAGGTTGAAGTAGATGAACAAGTGGCGAATATCGACCGTTTTGAATTGTTTTTCCCCGAAAAACGGCAGTTCTTTTTGGAAAACAGCGACCTGTTTGCCGATTTTGGTGCGCACTCGGCAACTCCGTTTTTCTCGCGGCGTATTGGTTTGGATGCACCTGTTTTAGCGGGTGCCCGGCTGAGTGGGAAAATTGGTAACGACTGGCGAATTGGATTTATGAATATGACCACTGAAAAAACCGATGATTATTTATCGCGGAATTTTACGGTGGCATCAGTTCAGAAAAAGGTGTTTGCCCGGTCAAATTTTGGGTTCATATTTGTAAACAAAGAATACCTGAATCAGCCGGAGGATACCACAATGTTCAACCGCGTTTTTGGGTTCGATTACAATTTGGCAAGCGCCGATAATTTCTGGAGCGGTAAATTTTATTACCACCGCTCTTTTCAACCCGATAACCCCGATCAGCAATATTCGCAGGGTGCATCGATTAATTACAGATCGAAAAATTTTCAGGCACAATTCTATCAACGTTCGGTTGGCGAAAACTTTAAAGCCGAAACCGGATATGTTACACGCACCGGATACAATCTTTTTAGCCCTGAAGTAGCCTATCTTTTTGTTCCGAATAAACGAGTAGTAAGTCACGGTATAAACATCGAAAGTGATATGTATTTTGATATGGATTACCATAAAATAGATCATGAAAACACCATATCGTACCAACTGGAATTTGAAAACAGATCGGAGCTGGAAATGGGATACAAAGATTATTTTGTAGAACTTCAAAACGATTTTGATCCCACACATCAGGGTGAAAATTTTTTGCCGGCAGGGAGTTCTTATAATTACGGAGGGACTTATGTTGCCTATAATTCAACACGGAAAACCATGTTCAACTGGCAGGCTGAAGCTGCCAAAGGAAAGTTTTACAGTGGCAAACTTCAATACATTCAGGGCGAAATCGGTTACCGTTTTCAGCCCTATGTAAATTTGTCGATGAATTTTAATTATACCGACATGGATTTGGGCGGTGCTTTTGATCGCACACAGTTTTTTTTGGTGGGGCCAAAAGTTGACATCACTTTCACCGATAAAATATTCTGGTCGACTTTTGTTCAGTACAACGAACAAATTCAAAACCTGAATATAAATTCACGTTTTCAGTGGCGTTACCAACCGGTATCAGATATTTACCTGGTTTATACCGACAATTATTTTACCGGAAACTGGAATGGCCGAAACCGGGCAATTGTATTAAAAATGACTTACTGGCTGAACTAGAGGGCGAGAATTGGATATCGAACTTATTCTGTTTTTTACGCTTGTTAACAGATTTCTTACCTAATTGTTAAACCGTTTTCGGGCTGCTGTTTTAATTTTAAACCTCGGGAAAATAAATTATCTTTGCATGCCTTAAAACAATTTGACTATTAATTGTTTAAGATTATATATTTTGTAACAATAAAAACTCACTAGTAAGATGAAAGTAACAGTAGTTGGAGCTGGAAATGTTGGAGCAACTTGCGCTCAGATTGTAGCAGAAAAGAACATTGTACAAGAGGTTGTTCTTTTAGATATTAAAGAAGGTGTTTCGGAAGGAAAAGCCTTGGATTTGTGGCAGACTGCCCCAATTAATTGGTATGATACCCGCATGGTTGGTTCAACAAATGATTATGCAAAAACTGCCGATTCAGATGTGGTTGTAATTACTTCAGGTGTTCCTCGTAAACCAGGAATGAGCCGCGATGATTTAATTTCAATTAACGCCGGAATTGTAAAAAGTGTTACTGAAAACATTGTGAAGTATTCGCCAAATGCAAAAATCATTATCGTTTCGAATCCATTGGACGTAATGACTTATGCCGCTTTTGTAACTGCGAAACTGCCTAAAAACCAGGTAATGGGAATGGCTGGTATTTTAGATACAGCGCGTTACCGTGCATTTTTAGCTGAAGCACTGGAAGTTTCTCCTCGTGATATTTCAGCTTTATTAATGGGTGGTCATGGCGATACTATGGTACCACTTCCACGTTATACAACAGTTGCAGGTATTCCTGTTACCGAGTTGATTGACGCTGATAAACTGGAAGCAATTGTTGATCGTACCAAAAAAGGTGGTGGCGAGTTGGTTAACCTAATGGGAACTTCGGCTTGGTATGCACCAGGTTCGGCTGCAGCTCAAATGGTTGAAGCAATTGTTATGGATCAAAAACGTGTATTCCCTTGTTGTGTTAAACTTGAAGGCGAGTGGGGATTGAACGATATGTTTGTTGGAGCTCCTGTTGTATTGGGTAAAAACGGTGTTGAAAAAGTAATCGAAGTTGCATTAAACGAAGATGAAAAACAACTGCTTTACGATTCAGCTAACTCTGTAAAAGGAGTGATGGATGTTCTTGACGGAATGAATATTCTTTAGGCAATAAGTAAATTCATATATAAAGCGGTTGGTTTCTTTGGAGCCAGCCGCTTTTTTTTATAATCGGGTGTTATTAAAAACTACCGTTTTTCATTCTGCAATAAAAAAGTACATTTGCCTCATGCGATACAAAATACCCATTGAAATAATCCATCTTGAAGCCGATAATTATCATTTAATTGCTTCGGCTAATTTTACCGATGGAACAAGTGGTAAATTTGTGATTGACACGGGGGCATCGAAAACCGTATTTGATAAAAATTTGGCAGACTACTTCGACATTGACGAACACGAAACGGAGGAGCTGCATTCCGCAGGAATAAACGATGAACCTTTGGTTACGTCAATTGGGTATATTCGGCCCTTCTCTTTTGGGAAGATGAAAATCGAGAATTTGAAAGTAGCCTTGCTTGATATGGCTCACATTAACGATTTGTATTCCCGGGCGGCCGGAATTAGCGTTTGTGGTTTAATTGGTAGCGATTTTTTATTAAAATACCAGGCTGTGATAGATTACAGACGAAAAAGAATGGTCTTGAATTTCTCCAGGTAATAATTTTTAAAAACTGTATTATTGCAGAGATACATTCTGTGGTAAATGAGTACGAACTGCCAGGTGTTAACCAAACAGTTCATGTATTTGTTTACTTGTAAGTTACAAGTTCAAACAGTTTTTATCAAATTTTACCATTCTCTCTCCAGTCAGCATCCCACGCAAAGTCTTTTTGTGCTTTATCGGTTGAAACTGATCCGTCATTTTCTGCCACATTATAAATTCCGGTACTTCCGCCGGTAACAGCTAACTCGGCTGCTTTGGCAGCAGCTTCAACATGTACCGATCCCGGTGCAATGGGTGCATCAAATCCGGTTCCTGGTCCATAAAGTAAGCCGTAGCGCAAAACGATTCCTTCTGTTTTCGACTCAACAACTTGTCGTTCCAGGTTTAATACTCCTTCCACTGTTTCGCCATAAACGGGATGGGTGAGTGGAAGCAAAGGATCTGATTCTAAATGAGGACTTGCTCCTTCATCGTAAATAAAAGAAATGCTTTGTGCTATTATTCGTTTACAGCCTGCATTTTCAGCTGCTGCTACCAAATTTCCCGTTCCCACTGTTCGTAAACGTGCATTTGAAACCAATGCTTCTGTCATTTTACTCTCTTCCAAAGCGTATGGTAAATCGGTAAGTTGATGGATCACTACATCAGGCTGTATATCAGCAAGAATTTCTTTTAGTAACTCAGCATCATAAACATCAACGACAACCGGTTTTACACCCATTTTGCTTAGTTGATTGGTTTTACTTTCCGAACGGGTGGAGCCATAAACGGTCCAGCCTCTGGCAATAAGTAAACGAGACAAAATTTGTCCAATTGCACCTGTGGCGCCTGCTAAAAAAATTGTTTTCGACATTGTACTATTTATTTTGCTCGAGGAACTCTCGAATTGTTTTTGTTTTAAAGACAAAGTATGTGGTTTATTTGGCTTGCCAGTAGCATCTTTTGGGCGATACAATTGCTTCTTCTTTTTTGAGCTCAGCCATCGCCTTGTCAACTGTTTTTCTATCAAGGCCTGTTAGCTCGGCAATTTTGCCGGCATTTAACGGTGTTGCCTCTTTTTTCATCGTTTCAAGTATTTGAATCTTTGTTTCCATATCAATTTGTTTTTTAATGTTGTTTTTACGAAACAAAGGTAGGGCGTCAATTTCCCAGAAAAATTAAGCTGGTTTAAGAAAACCAGTTTAAAATTGTTGTGTTTGATTTTTTCCTTTCGGAAGGAAGATCGTATTCCTTTGGATTTTGGGTGAAAAGCTAAAACAGGCGTTTATTCAGAGAAAATGAGTGGAGGTGAATTGAGTTGCGTGTTTGCCTGTCTGTGTATTTGAAAGTAGTATGTAGAAACGCAGGTGAAATTCGATTGTCACTGGGATTTTCTTTTTCTTAGTTCACTCACGTATTCGGGAGTTAAGCCAAGATACGATGCAACCATGTACTGGGGAACACGTTGCATAAAGCCAGGGAAAGACGCACTAAAATGAAAAAAGAACTCTTCTTTCGACATGTCGTAAAGGTACTTTGCCTTTAATTGCGAAGCGGCCAGGTTTTTTTGCCAGATGATTCGAAAATATCGCTCTAGCTGTGGGATTTCTTCGAGCAAATTATCAAAAATGCTTTTGTCGATTGTTACAACTTTCGACGGTTCAATGGTTTGGATGAAATATTCAGAGGGCGTATTGTCCATAAAGCTAAAATAATCGGCCAGCCACCAGCCATCGAGCGCAAACTGTGTGATTTGTTCTGCTGATTTATCGTTGATGTAAAACATTCTCAAACATCCTTTCTCAACAAAGTACAACGAGCGGTTTACCTGTCCGTTTGAAAGCAGAATTTCTTTTTTACGAAAGGAGTTAAATTTTACGTATTTCTTCAGGATCTGAACTTCGTTGTCGCTTATCGGGACGAACTTGCGAATATGTTCGATTAGAGTTGAGTACATATTTTCTTGTTTTACTGTGACTTATTCTTATTTGAACATTTGTGGTTAATTGTGTCTGTTTTTTTTATGTATGGTATTCTATTTTTGTTTAAAAATAATTATTTTTGTGCATCTAAAAATTTTGGATGTTTAAATTGAAATTGGATTTGGTGAAGTAAATAACCTTTGGTTTATAAACCAGGGTTATCCCTTTTGAAACTCAGACATATTCTTGTCGGAGTTATTTTTATATCTACACAATAACAATTATTAAAGAGATGACTACTAATTTTGAAATCAATGTCATGTCTCTAAACTTTTAATTTAAACACCATGAGTAACGAAAATAAATCAATTCACGAATTCGATGTAAATTTAATTTGCGACTATTATTCCGCTTTGGAACGACAGGGGCCCGGAAGTCCTGAGATAACCATAAAAGCACTCAGCTTTATCGATAATTTAAACGATAATTCGCAGATTGCGGACCTGGGTTGTGGAACCGGTGGACAAACAATGGTATTGGCGCAAAATACACCGGGGCACATAATTGGCCTCGATACGTTTCCCACTTTTATCAACTTGTTTAATTCAAATGCACAAAAGCTAAATCTGCAAAATAAAGTGGAAGGAATAGTTGGTACTATGCATAATCTACCGTTTCAAGCTGAAGAATTGGATTTGATTTGGTCTGAAGGTGCGATTTATAATATTGGATTTGAACGAGGATTGAGGGAATGGCGTAATTTTCTGAAGAAGGGAGGTTTTGTAGCAGTTTCTGAAGCATCGTGGTTTACTAACGATCGCCCTGCTGAAATTGATGAATTCTGGCAGGATGCTTACCCCGGTATTGACACAATTCCAAACAAAGTAAAACAAATGCAGGATGCAGGATACATGCCTGTTGCAACTTTTATTTTACCGGAATATTGCTGGATCGAAAGTTTCTACGTTCCACAAGTTGAGGCACGCGAAACCTTTCTAAAGAAAAATGCAGGCAACAAACCGGCGGAGGAATTTATAGCCAACCAAAAACACGAAACTCAGTTGTACTATAAGTACAAAGAGTATTATGGCTATGTATTTTATATCGGAAAGAAAATCTAAAATTGAATAACAGAAGGATTGTTCCTGATTTTGGGACAATCCTTTTTTTTAATAATGATTGCCAGAATCTTTGCTGGTGGGCTTTTACAAAAAATCCAATGTAAAAGTTATTTATTCATTTCACTAAACTCTTCTAAGGTTGCAGGAATGACTTCGTCGAGGTAGTATTGAAGCGATTCTTTTTTGAAGGTGTTTTCATTCCAGTCACAGGTTTCAAGCGCTTCAAGTGGTCCATCCCAAATGTACACTTCTGCCTCAATTGGTCCGGCTTCAGTTTTTACCGAAACTTTTTGACGCTCGTACTCGTTGCCCTCATAAAAGTTTAAAATGTCATTTGCTTTCTCATCGAGGTTAAGCAAAACTTTGCCTTTAACTTTGTAGCCTTCAGCTGGGATTATTGCCGGATAATCGGCACCTTTTACTGCAAAACGGCGGTAATTGGCTAAAGTTGCTTCTGCGCTTTCAATTGTTTTGCCACAGAGTGCTTCGGTAATTGTATTAAAAAGTAACGATCCGTAAACAAATATATGTTGCATAAAACCTTGTATTTAAACTGAATGGTGCAAATTTAATATCTTCATTTTTGGAAACCTGAATTGTTTGGGTATATTTGCTCCGCTAAAAATAAAGGTTGTGAATTTCAAAATAGAAATATCAAAAAAAATATTGCTTCGCCTGGCTCTTTTTGTAGCCCTAATTGGCGTTGCTTTTTTGTTTGATGCCTATTTGGATAAAAACCCTGCCGAGCTGAACACGATGCAGGCGGAGTCGGGTAAACATGAAACCCGTGACACGGGTGGCGTTTATTTAATTGCTCAAAGCAGTTCGCTTACACTTAAAACTGCAGGCGAAAAATCCGTACAGCGAAAGTTTCAGATTCAGTTGCACGACAAATTTCTTCGCAAATACCATCAGAAAAGAAATTACCAGGTGTTAAAAGCAGAACTGGCAACTCAGTCTGCTCCCATTATTCAATCGTATCATTACCTGGTGTTCGAAAATCATTTCTTTCCCCAGCCCGACGAAGATAACAGGGCATAAACTCTCTTTTTCTTTATAAACAGATTTATAAGGATGTGGATAATCTTGTGTGTCCACTGAATTCACTCTGAATTCAATTGTTTCTGACGATATAAAATCAAAATATAAATAAACATTTAAATTAAAATCAAATGCAAAACAAAGGTGCAATTTTAACATTAGCAATTCTGTTGGCTGCCGTTTGTGTTTTCCAGTTATCGTTTACCTGGAAAGCGCAACAAATTAAGGATGATGCCATCGAATATGCTCAAGGTGATCCAGCAATGGAATTTAATTACCTTGATTCAATGAAAAGTGAAGTGGTTTACAACTTCCTTGGATTAAAAAAATATACGTTTAAAGATGTTCAGGAACTGGAAATGAACCTGGGTCTTGACCTTAAAGGTGGTATGAACGTAACATTGCAAGTTGAAGTAAAAGACATTATTAGAGCAATGTCGAACTACAGCGACGATGAAACATTTAACAAAGCATTAAACCGGGCAACCGAATTACAGAAAAACAGCCAGGCAGATTTTGTAACACTGTTTGGACAAGCTTTCGAAGAAATTGATCCAAATGCAAAACTGGCATCTGTTTTCAACACTTTGGAACTTCGCGATCATGTTAACTTTAATACAACCAATGCTGAAGTTTTAAAAATTATTAACGTACAAACCAATGCAGCTATTGATAATGCATTTAACATCATTCGTACTCGTATCGACCGTTTTGGTGTAGCACAACCTAATATCCAGCAACTGCAAACCAAAGGACGTATTTTGGTAGAACTGCCGGGTGTTAAAGATCAAAACAGGGTACGCGGCCTTTTACAAGGAACTGCCAATCTTGAGTTCTGGGAAACTTACAACAATGAGGAAGTTTATCAGTACATGCTTCAGGCAAACGAAAAAATTAAAGAAATGGAGACTTCAACTGTTGAAACTTCAACTGAAGTAGCCGAGGAAGTTGAAGCTGAAGCAAGTGCTGAAGGAGAAGAAAATTCGTTACTTTCGGAATTGGAAGCCGGTGCGGAAAATGATTCTACTGCAAGCCTGAATAATCTTGATAATTTTAAAGCTCAGTATCCTTTATTCGCTGTGTTAAATCCAAGTACTGATCAATCTGGTCAGCTTTACCCTGGTCCGGTTGTAGGTATGGCACACGCAAAAGATACTTCTAAAGTCAATTCATACTTAAACAATCCTTTGGTAAAAAATATTTTTCCAAGAGATATGTTATTCCGCTGGACTGCTAAGTCGGCTGATGAAGCTGGTACATACTATCGTTTAATTGCATTAAAAGTTACAACCCGCGACGGACGTGCTCCACTTGATGGTGGTGTAATTACCGATGCGCGTCAGGATTTCGATCAGTTTGGATCAAATCCGGAAGTTTCGATGCAAATGAACAGTGAAGGTGCTAAAGTGTGGCAGCGTATGACCAAAGAAAACGTTGGCAAATCGATTGCGATTGTTTTAGATGGTTATGTTCGTTCATTCCCGAATGTAAACGGTGAAATCCCTGGCGGACGTTCAAGCATTACAGGTTTGGAAAGTATTGAAGAGGCAAAAGACCTTGCGAACGTGTTGAAGTCGGGTAAAATGCCAGCTCCTGCGCGTATCATTCAGGAAGATATTGTTGGTCCTTCATTGGGTCAGGAAGCAATTAACAGCGGTTTAATTTCGTTTATTATTGCTTTTGCTCTTGTACTAGTTTACATGTTGTTCTTCTACAGTAAAAATGCTGGTTTAGCTGCAAACACTGCACTAATCGCCAACATGTTTTTCATTTTCGGAGTGCTTGCTTCGCTGGGAGCAGTTTTAACTTTACCAGGTATTGCCGGTATTGTACTTACAATTGGTATGTCGGTGGATGCCAACGTACTTATTTACGAACGTATTCAGGAAGAACTGCGGGCAGGTAAAGGAGTTAAAATGGCCATTACCGATGGTTACCGGGCTGCTTACTCTGCCATTATCGATGGGCAGGTAACTACATTGTTAACCGGTATTGTTTTATACTTGTTTGGTTCTGGTCCGATCAAAGGTTTCGCAACAACGCTTATTGTTGGTATTCTTACTTCTCTTTTCTCAGCTATTTTCATTACCCGTTTAATTTTCGAATGGAAGTTAGGAAAAGGTGGTAAAATCTTATTTACATCAACAAAAACCGAAAATTGGTTACGTAACACAAAAATCAAATTCTTAGAAAAAAGAAAGATTTTCTACATCATATCAGGTGCATTTATTGTGCTTTCTATCGGATCGTTCTTTGTTCGTGGATTGAACTACGGCATCGACTTTAAAGGAGGACGTACTTATGTTGTTCGTTTCGAAGAGGATGTGAAAGTGGCCGATGTACAAAAATCGTTGGCTGTTGTTTTCGAATCGGCTCCTGAAGTAAAAACGTTTGGTGAAAATAACCAGGTTCGTATCACAACCGATTTCAAAATTGATGATACAAGCGAAAATGTAGATAATGAAGTAGAAGCTTTATTAATGCAAGGTTTAAAAGACGGAGGATTTCTGGATAACGGTGTGACTTTGGAACAATTCACCGATGATTACCAGTTGAGTTCGCAAAAAGTTGGGCCAACCATTTCGGATGATATTCGCAAAGATGCAGCCATTGCAATCGGTTTCTCGCTGATCATTATTTTCCTATATATTCTGCTACGTTTCCGTAACTGGCAATATGGTTTAGGTGCTGTTGCTGCTTTGGCACACGACTCCTTAATTGTACTGGGTATATTCTCCTTATTGTATGGTGTATTGCCTTTCTCGCTTGAGATTGACCAGGCATTTATTGCGGCAATTCTTACCGTGGTTGGTTACTCCATTAACGATACTGTGGTTGTATTCGACCGAATCAGGGAATATATTGGATTACATCCGAAACGCGACAGAGACGAGAACGTGGATGAAGCTTTAAACAGTACATTACGTCGTACATTTAGTACTTCGTTGTCTACGTTTGTGGTATTGTTGGCTATCTTCTTATTTGGAGGAGCAACCATACGTGGATTTACGTTTGCATTGTTAATTGGTGTAGTAGTAGGTACCTATTCATCATTGTTCATTGCAACGCCAATTGCTTTCGATACTCAAAAAAGAGTGGCAAAAGTTGTTGGTAAGCTAAAGAAAAAGTAAGCTAATATAAGCTGGGAGTCGGAAGCTGGAAGTCGGAGGTAAAATATCTTCGAACTTCGGTCTTCCGACTTCTGTCTTTTTATATCTTTGTGTTCTAAAATTTTTAAACAATGCATTATTTTTTATTCATAAGTGGTGGCGAAATTGTTTTGGTAATGCTTTTGGCATTGTTGTTTTTTGGCTCTAAAGCCATTCCGGATATTGCTAAAACACTGGGCAAAGGAATGCGTGAGTTTAAAAAAGCTACCAACGAAATTAAACGCGAGCTCAACGAGCATACCTCTGATATTAAAAAGGATTTTGATGACGTTTCTTCAGCGGTAAACAAAGAAACCAGCGACATTAAAAAAGGAATCAAAGATCATTTCGAAGATTAGCACAACTTAGTTAACACATTTCTATTGATGATAATACTATACATATTGGCATTATTGGCTTGTTTTGTTGTACTTGCCCGTGTTGTCGATTTGTTTTTTATCTCCTCGCTCGATAAAATTTCAAAAGATTTACGTTTGTCAAACGATGCTGCCGGTGCTACTTTAATGGCGGTTGGATCGAGTGCACCCGAACTGTTTGTTGCATTGTTTGCAGTTATTAAACCCGGAGACCATCAGGCAATTGGAATTGGCAGTATTGTGGGTAGTGCCATTTTTAATTTGCTTGCTATTGTTGGCGCCGCTGCCTGGGTAAAAAAGGCAAAATTAACCTGGCAACCGGTAGTTCGCGACCTCATATTTTATTCAATAGCTGTTGCCCTTTTGGTACAGGCCATTTGGGACGGTTATTTTTCAATTAACGAAGCCATCGTTTTTTTGGTAATTTATGTTTTGTATGTAGTGGCCGTTGTGTACTGGCGTAAAATTCTGCCATATTCCGAGCCGGAATATATCGAAGAAGTGGAAGACTCACACGGCGAACACAACCGCTTAACAAAACACCTCGATAATTTACTGCGGTTTATTTTCCCGGCCCAAAAGCATTATTACATTATTTTCCTTTTATCCGTATTAATTATTGCGGCACTTAGTTATGTATTGGTAGAAGTAGCAGTTGCGGCTGCGCACATTTTAAATATTCCGGAAGCGATAATTGCATTAACTGTTCTGGCGGTAGGAACTTCCATACCCGATTTGTTTTCTTCGGTAATTGTTGCCAAACAAGGACGCGGAGATATGGCTGTAAGCAATGCCATCGGGTCGAATATATTTGATATCCTGGTTGGTTTGGGATTGCCATTCATTCTTTTCATGTCCTTTACCGGAGAAACGATAACAACAGGTGGAGATCTGCTTGGTTCTTCAATGATATTGGCAGGTTCGGTAGTACTACTAGTTCTGCTTTTGGTAGTTAAGAAATGGAAGGTTGGAAAAATCACAGGTTTTATATTGTTGGCAACTTATCTTTTTTATGTGCTGAATGAAGTACTAAAATTGAATGGAGTTGGTTTATTATTTTAAAGAATGCTCTTGATTAAAGCTGAAAACATAAAAAAATCGTTTGGTAATTTGCAGGTGCTTAAGGGAATTAACCTTACAATACCGGCAGGTAAGTTGTATTCGATTGTTGGTGCCAGCGGAGCCGGAAAAACAACACTGCTACAAATTCTGGGTACGTTAAGCAAACCGGATAGCGGAGAGATTTTTTTCAACGATAAAAACATTTCGTCGTTTTCCGAAAAACAATTGGCAGCATTTAGAAATAAAGAAATTGGCTTTGTTTTTCAGTTTCATCATTTGTTGCCCGAATTTACAGCACTCGAAAATGTTTGTATTCCGGCTTTTATTGCAAAAACACCAAAAGCTGAAGCCGAGAAAAAGGCAAAGGAACTTATCGATTATCTTGGCCTTGCTGACCGAATGGACCATAAACCTACCGAACTTTCGGGTGGTGAAAAACAACGCATTGCAATGGCGCGTGCCTTAATTAATAATCCTTCGGTGGTTTTAGCCGACGAACCATCCGGAAATCTTGATTCAACAAACCGCGATGAATTACACGAATTACTGTTTAAACTTCGCGACGATTTAGGACAAACTTTTATTATTGTTACGCACGATGATAATTTTGCCGATCGTTCAGACCAGATAATTCACATTAAAGATGGGGTGATTGAGTGACAGTGTGATTGAGTGACTGAGTAATTGAGTGACTGAGTAGATGAGGGATCGTAGAATATACAGAATTTGTTGAAGAGACAGAACAACACAAAATTAAATGAACAGGGTTAAAGATTTGAAGAATTTTCTTGATGAAAAGGTCAATGAGTTTAACCGTCCGGAGTTTATCGAAACCGATCCGATTCAGGTACCCAAATATTTTACAGGGAAAGAGGATATTGAAATCTCAGGATTTCTTACAGCAACAATAGCATGGGGAAATCGCGCTGCTATTATTAAAAATGCGCTGCGTTTAATGGCCCTGCTCGATAATCAGCCACACGATTTTATAATTAATGCTTCTGAGCACGAAATCAATTCATTGTCAAGGTTTGTTCATCGTACGTTTAATGGCGACGATTGTATCTACTTTATTCACTCGCTTCGAAATATTTACATCAATTACGGTGGTCTGCAAAAGGTTTTCGAAAGTGGATTCAATGAGGATGAAACGATAAAATCGGCTTTGATACATTTCTACAAAATATTTTTTGAACCAACCGGTGAACGCACAAGAAAACACATTTCGAATGTTGCAAAAGGTGCTTCCGCCAAACGATTGAACATGTACTTGCGATGGATGGCACGACAAGATAAAAGTGGGGTAGATTTTGGTTTGTGGGAGGGGATTCCAACTGCAGCCTTACTATTGCCATTGGATGTGCATACCGGAAATGTGGGGCGAAAATTGGGGCTTTTGCAGCGTAAATCGAATGACTGGAAGGCTGTGGAGGAAATTACCTCGTCGTTGCGGCAATTTGATGCAAATGATCCGGTTAAGTATGATTTTGCATTGTTTGGATTGGGAGTATTCGAGAAATTTTAATTGGGAACCGATGGCCGGAAATAACTATTTTCAATTTAAACAGTTTACCATTCAACAGGAAAAAACAGCCATGAAAGTGGGAACTGATGGAGTTTTGCTTGGTTCGTGGGTGAATGTTGAAAGCTGCTCGCGAATTCTGGATGTGGGAACAGGTACCGGATTGATCGCATTAATGCTGGCTCAGCGTTCTGAAGCAAGGATTACAGCTATCGAAATTGAAGTAAATGCTGCAACTGAAGCCTGTAATAATGTTGCTAACTCACATTGGAACAAGCAAATTGATGTAAAAAATAGTTCGTATCAGGATTTTGCAAAAAGTTCAGAATTTCAGTTCGATTTAATCGTTTCAAATCCTCCGTTTTTCCAGGACGATTTAAAAGCTTTTTCACAAGAACGAAACCTGGCGCGGCACAACGACTCACTCCCTTTCTCCGATCTGGTTTTTTATTCAGTAAAAAGACTGAGTAATAGTGGACGCCTGGCTGTAATTTTGCCATTGGAACAAGCACGGGTTCTGGAAAAACTCGCCCGGGAACACGATTTGTTTTTAATTCGGAAAACAGATGTGAAACCCAATCCAAAAAAGGAGGTCAACCGGGTATTAATGGAATTTGGGAAAATAGAAGCAGCCCTGGTGTACGACTGCCTATCTGTTTATTCCTTGAACAGATCAGAATATTCCGATGAATTTATCCAGCTTACCAAAGACTTTTATCTTCGGTTTTAAATCAGAAACAAAAAAGGATTAAAAATCTTGTTCATCTTTTTAGAGAAAGTTCGAATGGCTTCATGGTCAATTTTAGATGTGCTGTGCTCAACTTTTGCTACTTTTTTTACAATCATTTTCTGAAAGAAATTCATCTTCTCAAAACTGAATTCGCCACCAAAATAGGCTTCGGCTTTCGCTTTCTGGTGCAATTCTTCGGGGAAGGCGTTAAACAACTGTGTTCGTGCTTTTTCTCCTTCTTCCATGCAACAAATAAACAAACCAAGTTCTTTTTCCTGAAGTTCATTTAAATTCTTTGCACAGAAGTCTTTAACACTTTTTTGAACGCGACCGGCGTGAATGGAACCACCAATTATTATTTTGTCGAAGTCCGAAATATTAAGTTGTGGATTTTGTTTTAAGTTGGCGAGGTGAACGCTTCCTCCGAGAAAGCTTTTTAGTTCATTTGCAGTTTTTTCAGTACATCCATGTGTAGTGCTGTAGGCGATTAATGTTTTCATTGTTTTATGTTCTTTTGGCTTTGCCGATAAAAATTTATAATCGGCGTTAAAAAATTTCTATCTAATTTACAACCTTCAAATGAACAATAGTGTTAAAAATCGGTTAATTTTCTAAAATTATCGGTTAAAATAAAATACCAAAAAGTCTTTAATGTAAAAAAGCAACTATTTTTGCACAACGATTAAAAAATACACCATGACAATAGATATGAAACCAGAAGTTCAACTAGATACAAATTATTACAAAGTTGTTGGAATACGGAATTTAACAGAGCACACTTTTGTTTTGAGTTTACCTAAAAGCAGGTTTAAATTTGAAGCCGGACAGCATGTTTCTCTTTCCATATCAGGAGACTATCAGAGCCGCGAATATTCGATTTATAGTGCCGAAAATGAAGAAAATCTGGAGGTACTTGTAAAAGAAGTGGATGGTGGTTATTTCTCGCCAAAACTAAAGCACCTGAAATTGGGTGACATGGTTGAAGTGCACGGTCCGTTTGGAAAATTTGGATTGGATGAGAAACGGAAAGAGAGTCACAAGCATGTTTTTATTGCAAGTGGAACAGGTATTGCGCCATTTCACAGCATTGTAAAAAGTAATGCCGGTTTAGATTACCATTTAATACACGGTGTGCGTTATGTGGGGGAGGGTTATGAAAAGGAATCGTACGTTGCCGATCGATTAACGCTTTGTACTTCGCGTGATAAAACAGGTGATTTTAATGGGCGTGTTACTGATTACCTCAAAAAAACAAACTTTGACAAGAACACTTGTTTCTATTTATGTGGAAACAGTGACATGATTTTTGATTCGATGGAAATACTAAGCGACAAAGGTTTTGGTCGTGAAAATATTACAGTAGAAGTTTATTTTTAAGAAAATTATTACAAAACAAAAAGAGTGTTATTCCACTAGCTGGAATAACACTCTTTTTGTTTATATGTCGCGTTTTTTTACAACATTCTTGTGTAAATCTTACTTCGAGTCTATTTTTTCTCCAAAAGCCAAATCTCCTGCATCTCCTAATCCCGGAACGATGTACGATTTTGGAGTCATTTCCGGATCGATAGCGCCAAGCCACAATGTTACATTTTCTGCCTTAATGTTCTCAATAATATAGTCTACACCTTCCTGGCTCGCAATAATGGCAATTAAATGCACATGCGACGGCGTTCCTTTGCTAAACAATGCTTCGTAACCAATTTCCATCGATTTGCCCGAGGCAAGCATTGGATCGGAAAGAATAACCACTTTATTGTTGAGTGAAGGAGAAGCCATGTATTCAAATTCAATTTCAAACTCACCGGCATTGGTGTATTTTCGGTAAGCAGAAATAAAACAGTTTTCAGCACGATCGAAAATACGAAGCAATCCGTTATGCATGGCAAGCCCGGCACGCAAAATAGTTGCCAACACGGGTTGTTGAACCAATTTAGGAACCGATGCGATTCCAAGTGGAGTTTGCACTTCGTTCACTTCAAAACTCATTTCTTTACTGATTTCGTAGGCAAACAACTCGCCAATACGGTTTAAATTATCACGAAAACGAAGTGGATCGGTTTGAATTGAGATATCGCGAATTTCTGCCAGATACTGGTCTAAGATTGAGTGATTGTGCCCTAAAACTTTAATTTCCATCAAGCTGGTTTTTATTATTCAGTTATTTGTTTTGAAATCAGCTTAAATATTGCTTATTTCAATATTACGATGCGTCAAAAGTACCAAAAATTTAAAAAAATCAATGGATGAATAGCTTACCAAACTTTCTAATTGTTGGAGCTTCAAAAAGCGGGACTTCCTCCCTGTATCATTATTTGAAGCAACACCCGGATATTTACTTGTCGGACAAGCAAAAAGAAGGAAGGTATTTTTCGCAAATGCCCGGAAATTTTAAAGGTCCGGGTGATGAAAATATTACGGCAACAATTACCAAAGACCTGGAAAGTTATAAAGCTTTGTTTCAAACTTGTAGCGAAGAAAAAGCAGTTGGGGATATTTCTCCTGAATACCTGTATTTTCACGAGAAAAGTATTCCTTTAATTCAAAAAGACCTGGGGAGGGATGTGAAGATTGTTCTTATTTTACGTTCACCAATTGATCGTGCCTACTCGGGTTATATGCATTTTACGCGCGATAAACGCGAAACCTTATCGTTTGAAGAAGGAATGAGCATGGAAGAAGAACGATCGTCAAAAGATTGGATTTGGGCCTGGCAATACCGGAATTCAGGCTTGTACCACAAACAAGTTAAAGCTTATCTGGATAATTTTGAAAATGTGAAGGTGATTATTTTTGACGATTTTGAAAACGATGCAAAGGCAGTTTTAAAAGAGTTGTGCATTTTCCTTGACGTTGATGCTTCGTTCGGTTTTAATACTGAATACAAATACAACGTTTCAGGAAATCCCAAAAGTAAAATGCTTTATTCCATCGAGTCATCGAGAGGACTTATAAATTTTGCAAAAAAAATAATTCCGGATAAAATTGTTAAAGCAGTTCGAAATAAGATTACAGGCGAAAAACAAATGGTTAAGACCGAAATGAATGAAGCTACAAGAAAAGAACTGATTGAGTTTTACCGGGCTGATATTCTTGAACTCCAGAACTTAATACAACAAGATTTATCGCACTGGTTGAAATAATTTTCTAGTGTTTTACTGTTTCTTTCCCAAGTATTTTTCGCAGTTTGAAATATACAAATTCGGCTTTTAAGTTTTCTTTGAAATGTCCGTCCTGTTCGGCCGGATAACGCTGAAAATGCGATTCAACTTCATCGTATTTAATCCCTGCTGTTCCAAAGGTGATGTCACAAATACGTTCCTCCTTTAATTTCTTTAACAGCTTCGATGAAATTCCATCGTCGGTGTACGGAAAAGCAAATGCTTTTATATCGGGATGAACTGTTTTTGTTACCCAGTCCATACTTTTACTAATTTGTTTTAGTTGTTTTTTCTCCGACAACTTCCACAACTCAGGATGTTTGTGGCTGTGTCCGCCAATTGTAAAACCTTTCTGGTGCAGGCTTTTTACTTGTTGGGTAGTAAGGTATGGTTTCTGCTCTTGCAGAAAAACCTGAAAATCCAGTTCCAAAAGTTCTGCAGCCCGGTCAAGAATATCGTTTTGTGAAAAATCTGCCTGAAGGATAGTTGTACATGTGAGTTTGTTTTCGCGCAAAAATGCTTCGGCTTGCGTGTCGGGGTGTTTTGCCATTTCGCTAACAATCAGACTTGCTTTGTAGCGATGAAACAGCTCCTTATTGTCGACAAAACCACTGTTTACAAAAAAGCTGGCCGGTATTCCTTTTTTTAACAGTAACGGAGAAACAATCTCTGCACATTCGCGCAATCCATCGTCAAAACTTAAATGAAATGTTTTTTTTCCTGCGTGGGTATTTTTATATAAATCGGCAAGTGAAACGGGTTCGAAATACTTTAAAAAATAGTCGAGTTGCTGCTCAAATTGTTTCTCGTTAAAATATGGATAGTTCAAAATATGAGGAAGTGGCTTGTTGCTAACCATATGATAAAACGGATGAAAAACAGGTGTTTTTGCACCAAACAATTTTTCATTGGACCAAAAGCGGGCGATTTGTTTGCTAAAAACTCTGAGGATTTTTGCCATACTTAACTTCGTTTAAACCACTTAAATGGCAAAGGTAAACGATTAAATTTAAGCTGAAAGTAGGTTTCGGGCTTTGCTCCAAATCCTGAGTAAAAGCGGGCAACTCCCGGAATCATAGAACCTTCCAGATCAAGAATCAGATTTTTCCCGGCATTTTTCTCGATAAACTTGTTAAGTAAAAAATACATGCCACCTAACTCTTTTCCTTGCTCGGACGCTACTGCATTAAAATAGATTACCCGGTTTTTCCAATGGCAAAAGTATACTGCAGCACACAAATCATTCTCCGGAGAATAAACACCATAAATCTGTCCAAATCCTTTGTATAATCCATAAGAGATAATGTTCTTTAGTTTTGCAAATTCTTTTTTACCGTGGTTTTCGGGCAGGTTTTTTAGCTTTAAATCAAGGTAACTTTCAAGACGAATTCCTTCAATTAAGTGTAACTGGCTTTTGTTTGCTTTTGCAATGTTTCGTTTCGTATTCTTCGAGTAAGTCGATGAAATCTCTTCGTAATTGCCGGTTAAAGACAACAAATAATTTTTGCGTGGCAGAAATTCAATTTCACTGGTAGCTTTTGGTTTTAAATTTTCCGAATTTCCGTGAAAATCGGAATACCTGTAGTTGTGCAGAATGTAGTTGTAAAAGGCTTTTTCGACCCTCGGTGTTGGAGACGGAAATATACCCAGTTGCTGAGAATAAAGTGGCTGATACAAGTATTTAATTCCCAGTTTCCGACGAAATGGAAGAGGCATTACATATTCATAATCGCCCCAAACCAGTGCATCCCATATTTCTGCAGTTCGGTCGAGGTGCCAGTCGTATGCATATAAGCGACAATTGCCTGCATTGTCAATACATCGGTTCCACTTTTCAGAATCAATATCAGAATGTTTTATATGTCGGAAATCTTTTGTTATATCCATTCAGTGCGTATGCTTTCAACTTAATTGCTTGTACTGTTGGCCCATTCAAAACCCAGTGAATTCATCTCTTCAAAAACTTTGCGGAATCCTTTCCATTGCCCCAGATCGTTTACCGTTTCGTTGTGCCAAACGCTTACAAAAGTACCACCAACATTTTTAACTTCCTGCATTACCTGTTTAATTTCTTCAATCGCTTTCTCAGGTGTTAATTGCATGTAGTGAAGCAAGGTGCCGTCCATAACCTGAAACGGAACAATCAGTAGGTTTGTTGTTGTTTCGTGTTTTAAATCGTAATAATAATAAGGGGTGCAAATGCCTCCGCGAAACCCGGTAAGTGCCGAATAACCCATTGTATAATCTTCCTGAATGCCCGCTTTAATAAGCCGGTTGTATGTTCTTGGAAATTTCAACATTAAATAGTGTTGCCGGTTCCTGGTAATTTCTGCTCCCGAAATTTCTTCCAAACGTTGTTTTTCAATCTTTACTTTTTTCTTACCACCTTTTTTGCTTGTTGCAAACGATGTGTGAAGGCCGATATCGTATTTGGCTTTTGTCCTTTTAATCAGTTTGCGGTAAGCGTCGTTGGTATGTGATATATTTTTGTCGTATCGTCCGTAATCGCCCAGTAAAAAGAAGAATTTAACTTTGTCCTCATTTCCTTTAAAAATGGTGTCGAGATAATCGTAAGTATCATACGGATCGCGTTCTTTGCCCGAGAATACCCGTTTGCGTTTTTTATGTTCCGCCATTTCACCTTTTAGTAAGGACCGTGCCCATGCGGCACTTGTTCGCCAAAATCCTTTGTTTTGGTATGCATAGGCATTGTCGATGTCGATGGTGGAAATAAACTTAAATTTATTTTGCGGAAATTCAATAGTAGAGTAAACCTCAGATAGTTTGTCGGCAACCAGCTTAGCCCAGATATTTACGATTGGTTTTTGCAAGAGTTTGTAGCTCTCCAAAATACTCTTTTGGGCAGGATAACGATTTAATTTATCGCGATCACTTTCAAGGTATTCTTCGAGTCGGGTAACTACATAAAACGATGCAGCAAACGGATCGAAGGGGAGTATGGAATCGTTGGAACTTTCGCAGAAGTATTTTTTACCTTCGTACCAAACTGAATTAATTGTGGGTTTAAGTAAGGCTTTGCAGTTGGTTAAACGGTGCGGTTTGATGTAAAATTCCTCACCAAATTTCTCAACAGAATAATTGATTTTAGGTAATTCCGATTTTCTGAACTCGGAAGAATTCGTAGTAAATGCGATATCAACCTGTAATATCTGATTAAAAACTAATTTAAAAATGTACTCGATTCGGGGGGTAATTTCGTCGGAATAAATAAGTATCATTTTAGTTTATTTTTTAGTTTAATATACCTTCGTCGGCCAGGCTCAAATAATTGTTGTTCCCGATAATCAGATGATCCAATACGGTAATATCCATTATTTCAGCTGCATGTTTTATTTTTCTTGTTATTTGCAGATCGGCATCCGATGCCTGCATGGTTCCCGATGGGTGGTTGTGGCACAGAATTATTGAACTTGCCATTTTTTCGAGTGCATTTTTTAGGATAAGCCGCACGTCAATTACAGTTCCCGAAATACCGCCCTTACTAATCATAAAAGTATCAATTATTTTATTTCCGCGGTTAAGAAGCATGATCCAAAATTCTTCGTGATTTAAATCGCCGAGTATGGGTTGAAAAAAGTCGGCAACATCTTTACTTCCTGTAATTTTATTTTTATCAAAAACATCTGCTTCTTTTCTGCGTTTCCCCAATTCGAGGGCAGCCATAATTGTAACTGCTTTTGCTTCTCCAATTCCATTAAAGGATTGTAAAAAGTCGGTATTCTTTCTTCCCAGATCATTGAGTTTGTTGCCAACAGCCGTAAGAATGCGGCGCGAAAGTTCAACGGCTGTTTCGTCGGTGTTTCCCGAACCAATTAAAATGGCAATTAATTCAGCATCAGAAAGCGAGCGAGCTCCATTGGAAAGTAGTTTTTCGCGAGGTCGGTCTTCAACAGCCCAATCCTTTATATTTAATTTTTTGTAATCGCTCATTTGCCGTGGAGTTTAGAAAAACTTTCGATTGTTCAATAGCGTTCAGCCATTGGTAATTTAACCATAAAAAATGGTTTTCGAAACAGACAAATGATAGTTTCAGAACATAGTTTGGTGGCAACAAGGCATAAAAAAACCTCTTCGTTTACCGAAGAGGTTTTAATATCTAAATAGAATATTGTTTCTTACAAAGTGTTAACCTTTACGGCTAATTTTGATTTTAAGTTCGAAGCTTTGTTTTTGTGAATGATATTCCGTTTTGCTAATTTATCAATCATTGCAACAACTTCAGGGAACAATTTCTCTGCTTCGTCTTTATCAGATGCATTACGCAAAGCTTTAATCGCATTACGAGTAGTTTTTGCGTAGTACTTGTTGTGTACCCTTTTCTTTTCGTCTTGACGAATTCTTTTTAAAGCTGACTTATGATGTGCCATTTCTTTTTCCTTCTCTTTTTAAATTTGTAGCCCGTAGGGGATTCGAACCCCTGCTACCAGGATGAAAACCTGGCGTCCTAACCCCTAGACGAACGGGCCTTCCTAATTGTTCCCTTAATTTTGGGACTGCAAAAATACATCATTTTTGTTATCCACCAAATTTTCAGGAAATATTTCTGCTAAAATTTTGACTTTCTTCGTTTAGAATGCCGTTTTTTATTTTAGCGCTGCAAAGAAAAGCAAGTTTTTTTAAACTGCAAATAAATATTTGAAAAAAGTGAGCAGGAAACGCAAAATTTATCTCAACTCAAAGTTTTCACCCAGGTAAACGCGGCGCACAACCTCGTCAGCAGCCAATTCATCGGCTGTTCCGGCTTTTAAAATGTTCCCTTCAAACAAAAGGTACGACCTGTCGGTAATCCTTAAAGTTTCGTGTACGTTGTGGTCAGTAATCAAAACTCCAATGTTTTTTTCCTTGAGTTTCATAACAATTTGCTGGATGTCTTCAACCGCAATTGGATCCACACCAGCAAAGGGTTCATCCAACAAAATAAATTTAGGATCGATTGCCAAAGCCCTGGCAATTTCAGTACGCCGGCGCTCACCTCCCGAAAGTTGTATCCCTTTGCTTTTGCGGATATGTCCTAAACTGAATTCTTCAATTAAGGTTTCCAGCTTTTCGCGTTGGTATTCTTTCGAATAGTTTGTCATTTCCAGTACTGCCCGAATATTGTCTTCAATACTCAGTTTCCTGAATACGGAAGCTTCTTGTGCCAGGTATCCAATTCCAAGCTTTGCCCGCTTGTAAACAGGCAATTTGGTTATATTTTGCTGATCAAGGTAAATGTTTCCGGAAAACGGCTGAATAAGCCCAACGATCATATAAAACGAAGTTGTTTTACCTGCCCCGTTTGGGCCAAGTAGTCCAACAATTTCGCCTTGGTTAACCTCAAAGCTAACTCCTTTTACAACAGTTCTTTTTCGGTATTTTTTTACAATATTATCTGCTCGAAGAATCATAATTGTTCAAATAACGGTATTTTTCAGATAATCTATATGGCATCCATTTCTTTTTCACGATTTTTAACTACCCTTCTGGAAATAATAATGCCAATTTCGTACAAAAATACAAGAGGGAAACAAACCATTATCTGACTAAAAATATCTGGTGGAGTTATTATCGCAGATAACAAAAGCATAATTACATACGAATGCCTGCGATAAGTTTTCATCAACTGCGGTGTAATTATTCCAACCTTACTTAAGAAATACGAAAAGACTGGTAAAAGAAACACCACTCCTGCTGCCAGCGATATTGATGTAACTGAACCAATGTATGACCGCAGGTTGATTGTGTTTTCTACTTCGCTGCTTACCTGGTAGGTGCCAAGAAAATGTATTGAAAGTGGTACAATTAAATAATAACCGAATAATACACCCAAAAGAAACAGAATGGATGTGAAAAATACGGCTCCCCCGGCATGTTGTTTTTCTTTTTCGTAAAGTGCCGGTTTTATAAAACGCCAGAACTCGTAAAATACAACCGGCGATGCAACTATCAGGCCGGCTATAATTGATACCATAATATGAGTAGAAAACTGCCCTGCAATTTTAATACTCTGCATTTTTAATGGTACCTGATTTATTTTAACCGATTCAGATCCGATTAAATCGCCAAGTTTTGCAAACATTTGATTGGTCCAAAACTCGGGGGTTCGCGGTGCTAATATAACCACATCGAAAATGAACCGTTTCATTACAAATGCTACTATGGCAAAAACCATGATTGCAGCTGCCGAACGAACAATGTGCCAGCGCAATTCTTCCAGATGCTCGAGAAACGACATTTCAGCTTCTTTCTTTTTAGGGCCTCGTTTTTTAGTCGTTTGTTCTTCTCGTGTATTTTCTTCGCTCATGAATTTCTTAACTTTTCAAAAAAAAACTTCACAAATGTACACGAAATTTTTGCATTTAAAATTACAGATGAACAATTGCGAAAAAATATTCCGAACGACAAAGAATTTAACCCCGGAGTGAATGTAAGTGCCGACTACGTTGGATTGTATCTGATTGGGGGTGTATTGTATATTGTTAGATTTTCAATAAAAACACATTCTTATGAATTTACATTTATTTATAAAAAACATTAAAATTACTTGAGATTTTATTTACTTTTAATAATTTAGAATTCACGTATTAAAATCGGCAACGATTTTAGAGTGGGATGGGATATGGATAAAAATATTAAACTTACAGATAAGTTACAGCAATATTTTGGTTTCGACAGGTTTAAAGGGAAACAGGAAGAGGCCATTAAAAGTGTGATGGAAGGTAGCAATACATTTGTTTTGATGCCGACAGGTGGAGGAAAATCGTTGATTTATCAGTTGCCAGCTTTGATTCTGGATGGAACAGCAATTGTTATTTCTCCCTTAATTGCACTAATGAAGAACCAGGTTGATTCTATCAGAGGAACACATTCAGAAGATAGTGTCGCGCATTTTTTAAATTCATCTCTTTCAAAATCTGCAATTGCAGAAGTAAAGGAAGATGTTTTGTCGGGGAAAACCAAGTTGCTTTATGTAGCTCCGGAATCACTTACCAAAGAAGATAATATTGAATTTCTGAAAAAGGTAAAAATCTCATTTTATGCCATTGATGAAGCGCATTGTATATCTGAATGGGGGCATGATTTCAGACCGGAATACCGCAGGATTAAACCAATAGTTGAAGAAATTGGGAAGTCGCCTATTGTTGCCTTAACAGCAACGGCCACTGCCAAAGTTCAGCACGACATTCAAAAGAATCTTGGAATTTTAGATGCCAAAGTTTTTATGGCCTCTTTTAACCGTGATAATTTGTATTACGAGGTTCGGCCAAAGGTGAAAACTGAAACCCAGATTATCAGGTTTATTAAACAGAACGAAGGGAAATCGGGCATTATTTACTGTTTGAGCCGCAAAAAAGTGGAGGAACTGGCCGAAACACTTCAGATTAACGGTGTGAAAGCATTGGCTTATCATGCAGGAATGGATGCCGCAACACGCTCCGGGAATCAGGATAAATTTTTGATGGAAGAGGTGGATGTAATTGTTGCAACCATTGCCTTTGGTATGGGAATAGACAAACCCGATGTACGTTTTGTAATTCATTATGATATTCCCAAAAGTCTGGAAGGTTATTACCAGGAAACCGGGCGTGCCGGACGTGATGGTGGTGAAGGGCAGTGTATTACTTTCTACAGTTACAAGGACATTCAGAAGCTGGAGAAGTTTATGCACGGAAAACCGGTTGCGGAACAGGAAATTGGAAAACAACTTCTGTTGGATACGGTTTCGTATGCCGAATCGGCAATTTGCCGGCGCATTATATTACTGCATTATTTTGGTGAGAAATATGAACCCGACAATTGTGGGAATTGCGATAACTGTTTAAATCCAAAAGAGCAGATAGAAGCAAAAGATGACATTGTAATTGCATTAAAGGCGATTCTGGAAGTAAACGAAAAATACAAAGGCGATCATATTGCAAATATTCTAATAGGTAATAAAACGGCAGCAATTAAATCGTTTAAACACGATACATTAAAAGCTTTTGGAACAGGTAAAAAGCATGATGAACGTTTTTGGAATGCTGTTTTTCGACAATCGATGGTTGCCGGAATCATAAACAAAGACATCGAAAATTACGGTTTACTTAAAGTAACTTCGGTTGGTCATGAATTTTTGGAAAAGCCACAAAGTTTTATGTTGGTAAAAAATCATGAGTACGAAGAGGAAGATGACTCCAATTCAGGAGGAGGAGCTCCTTCAGGTGGCGCAAGCGGCGATCCTCAGTTGTTTGCCATGCTAAAAGATTTAAGGAAAAAGTTGGCAAAAAAACACAAACTTCCGCCTTTCGTAATTTTTCAGGATCCATCGCTGGCCGACATGTCAATTCAGTATCCCATTACACTTGAGGAGTTGCAAAACATTCAGGGAGTGGGACAAGGTAAGGCACGAAGATATGGGAAGGAATTTGTTGCTTTAATAAAGACTTATGTTGATGACAATGAGATCGATCGTCCGGAAGATTTGGTTGTACGCAGTGTGGCCAATAAATCCAAAATGAAGGTTTTCATTATTCAAAGCATCGACAGGAAACTGTCTTTTGAAGACATTGCCGATTCGAAAGGAATAGAAGTTGGAGATGTGATTACCGAAGTGGAGGCCATTGTAAATTCAGGAACCAAACTAAATATCGATTATTACATTGATGATGTTTTGGATGAAGATCATCAGGAAGAAATTTTTGATTATTTCAGAGAGGCCGAAACAGATTCGGTAGAAGACGCATTGGCCGAGCTGGGAGAGGATGAGTATTCCGAAGATGATATTCGATTAATGAGGGTGAAGTTTTTCTCCGATCTTGGAAACTAAGCCGGATGCCTTTTTTGCTGACACACAACCTTTTTAATACTAAAATTGTTATTTTTGCACGGTTTTTCCGTGGAGAGGTAGACTTATGTCTTTCCTCAACACGATAAACCAGGTTTTAAAAGATTTTGAAAATAAGATATGACAGTAGCAGTTAAAGAACAATTAGATTACAAAGTAGCCGATATTAATTTGGCTGATTTCGGAAGAAAGGAAATAGAGATTGCGGAAAGCGAAATGCCGGGTTTGATGTCGATTCGTAAAAAGTTTGGACCTCAAAAACCATTAAAAGGCGCCCGTGTAATGGGAAGTCTGCACATGACAATTCAAACAGCAGTTTTAATTGAAACGCTTGTTGAATTGGGTGCTGATGTTCGTTGGTGTAGTTGTAATATTTTTTCAACTCAGGATCATGCCGCAGCAGCCATTGCCGCAGCAGGTGTTCCTGTTTTTGCCTGGAAAGGTGAAACCCTGAAAGAATACTGGTGGTGCACAAAAGAAGCGCTTAGTTTTCCGGGAGGCAAGGGGCCGCAACTTATTGTTGATGATGGTGGCGATGCTACACTTTTGATACATAAGGGTTATGCAGCTGAAAAAGACGCCAGCGTGTTGGATGTTGAACCGGAAAGTGTAGAAGAAGGCGAAATTTTAAGTTTATTAAAAAGCACACTGGAAGAAGATAATCAAAAATGGCACAGGACTGTTGAAGAATGGAAAGGTGTTTCAGAGGAAACAACCACCGGAGTTCATCGTTTGTACCAGATGTTCGATAAAGGAGAACTGTTGGTTCCGGCCATTAATGTGAACGACTCGGTAACAAAATCTAAATTCGATAATTTATACGGATGCCGCGAATCATTAGCCGATGGCATTAAGCGTGCTACCGATGTAATGATTGCCGGTAAAGTTGTGGTTGTTGCCGGTTACGGTGATGTTGGTAAAGGATGTGCACACTCCATGCGTAGTTATGGAGCCCGTGTAATTGTTACCGAAATTGATCCGATTTGCGCTTTGCAGGCTGCCATGGAAGGATTTGAAGTAAAACCAATGGAAGATGCAGTTGCCGAAGGAAACATTTATGTTACCACAACCGGAAACAAAGACGTTATTACAGCAGAGAATATGGCGAATATGAAAGATCAGGCCATTGTTTGTAATATTGGTCACTTCGACAATGAAATTCAGGTGGCTCAGCTTGAAAAATGGAATGGTATTACCAAAACAAACATTAAACCTCAGGTAGATAAATATACATACGAAGATGGACATAGCATCTTTTTATTGGCTGAAGGTCGTTTGGTTAACCTGGGTTGTGCAACCGGTCACCCTTCATTTGTTATGAGTAATTCGTTTACTAACCAAAGTTTGGCACAAATCGATTTGTGGCAAAACAACTACGAAGTGGGAGTTTTTACACTGTCTAAAAAATTAGATGAGGAAGTTGCCCGATTGCATTTGGAGCAAATTGGAGTAAAGCTTACAACATTAACTGATGCGCAGGCGGCTTATTTAGGTGTACCTAAAGAAGGTCCGTTTAAACCTGAACATTACAGGTACTAAAGAAAATATGATATTTTTTTGAGAATGGGTTTCAATTTTTTGAAGCCCATTTTTAATTGTACACGCGCAAAGTTGAGTTTCCCAAAAGCGAAATGTTGTATTGTTTTAAAGGTGCTGCTGCAGGTCCTTTGGTTGGATTAGCGGCATAAAAAAGAGAGAATTGCGATTCGCAACACGGGCAAACTGCCAGTAATCCATCTGGTTCTAAGTGGCACGTCTGGTTTATTTCATGCGTGCAGGCTGCATCATAAGCGTAGTATTCCCCTTCAACAAAACACGAAACAATAATTCCTCCAAATCCTACATTCTGAAAATAAACTGAGCTCCCCGGATTTTGAAGTTCGTTGTATATGTTAAGGTTTATGGTCAAACTTACAGGCACATCCGGTATTTGCGAATCTATTTCGTCGCATGACAAGTTTAGCGCCAGAAAGAAGATGAAAAAAAAGAAATACTTCCCAATTTTTAAAACCAACTGCCTCATTTTTTTTACTTTTATAAACTGAAACAGCAAATGTAGAGTTTTTATTGTATTCCGAATAGTGAGATGGACGATATAATTGTAATCATATTGACCTTGTTAGTTGCAGTTTTTGGTGCTTTAAATCAACAACGTAAGAAAAAAGCTGCCCAAAATGCTGCGCCAAATCAGAGCAAACAACCAACCGGTTTTTGGGATATGATTATGGATGATCAGGCTGTTCAGGAAGAAATTATTCCGGAGTATGACGATCAGCCAACAGTTGTTGAAGAATATACTGAGCCAGAAGTCAGGCCAAAATACGAGTTTGTTCCATCGAGTGAAGCAAGTTCAGGAATAAAAGAAGAGATGAAAGCCGTTGTAAAAGAGAAAAGTGGAGTAAGCATTGAAGGTGAAAAATTTTCGCTGCGCAAGGCTGTAATTTACAACGAAATTTTAAATCGAAAATATACGTAAATCGGTATAAATCACGCATTTCGATTATTTTTTCGACCATAAAGTTTTAAATTAGAAAGAAAATACATAGTTTTGCAGAAGGAAGAGTTCCGGATCGATCGGGATTCTTTCTATTTTTTTGTACAATATCAATCAACGATAACAGATAATTTGGAGGATTAATAATGTCCGAAGTTACATATTTAACACAGGCAGGATTGGAGAAGCTTAAAAAAGAGCTGGAGCATTTAAAAAATGTTGAGCGTCCTGCTATTTCGAAACAGATTGGCGAGGCCATTGAAAAAGGCGATATCTCTGAGAACGCTGAATACGATGCAGCCAAAGATGCACAAGGTATGCTTGAGGCAAAAATTGCTTTACTGCAAGGCAAAGTAGCCAATGCACGAATTCTTGATGAATCAAAAATTGACACGTCTAAAGTTCAGATTCTGAACAAAGTAACAATAAAGAACAAAAAGAATAATGCAACCATGCAATATACTTTGGTTCCTGAAAGTGAAGCAGACTTAAAAGCAGGTAAACTTTCGATTAAAACGCCAATTGCCAAAGGATTACTTGGTAAAAAAGTGGGCGACGAGGTGGAGATAAAAGTTCCATCAGGTATTATTCCTTTTGAGATTGTTGAAATTTCGATCTAAAACACCATGGCAAGTATCTTTACGAAAATAATAAATGGCGAAATCCCGGCTTATAAAGTGGCCGAGGATGAAAACTATTTTGCTTTTCTCGATATTTTCCCGGTGGCCAAAGGGCATACTTTGGTGATACCTAAAAAAGAGGTTGATTACCTCTTCGACCTGAATGATGAAACATATTCCGGCTTGCAACTTTTTGCTAAAAAAGTCGCAAAAGGATTAAAAAAAGCAATACCCTGCGAAAAAGTAGGTGTGCTTGTTTTAGGCCTTGAAGTTCCGCATGCGCACATTCATTTGGTACCGATGCAAAACGAAGGCGATTTGCTTAACTTTTCGGAAAAGAAAAAATTTACGCCCGAAGAGTTTCAGGAAATTACAAAATTGATTTCAGAAAATATTGACTAAGAGCCCGGTAGAATCCGGGCTTTTTTTTGCTCCTTTTATTCTTCCATTTTTTATTAACATCGCCCCAAAATAGAGCCCAAAATCTGTACCTTTAAGAACTTTTTAGCAAGTTTTTTTATGGTTCCTTTTACGCATTTACACGTACATTCGCAATACTCAATTCTAGATGGTGCTGCCAGCATTGGTGCCCTGGTAAACAAAGCTAAGTCAGACAATATGAGTGCTTTGGCTTTAACCGACCACGGTGCAATGTTTGGTATCAAAGAGTTTCATGCGGCCTGTTCGAAGGCCGAATTAAAACCCATTTTAGGATGTGAAACCTATGTGGCTGCCCGTTCGATTAAAGATAAAAAGGATAAAATTGACCGCTCGGGACATCACCTCATTTTATTGGCTAAAAACAAGGTTGGTTATCGCAACTTAATCAAGTTGATTTCGGTAGCTTCTACCGATGGGTTTTATTACAAACCGCGTATCGATAAAGCTTTGTTAAAAAAACATCATGAAGGACTAATTGCATCGTCAGCTTGTTTGGGGGGCGAAATTCCACAGCACCTCATGAATAACAACATGAAAGCTGCCGAGGAGGCAATTTTGTGGTACAAAGAATTGTTTGGCGACGATTATTACCTGGAGTTGATGCGGCATCCGGCAGAGGCACAGCAGCAACGAGAGGATGTTTACGACTGGCAGGTGAAAGTGAATAAAATGCTCATTCCTTTGGCAAAAAGACTGGGCGTGAAGTTAATTGCCACAAACGATATTCACTTTACCAATGCAGAAGATGCGGATGCACACGATTTGCTGATTTGTTTAAATACCGGAAAAGATTTCGACGATCCAAACCGGATGCGTTACACCAAACAAGAGTGGTTTAAAACGCAGGCCGAAATGAACGAGCTGTTTTTTGATGTTCCCGAAGCTCTACAAAATACAAATGAAATAGCTGAAAAGGTTGAGAGTTATGAACTCAATTCTTCTCCAATTATGCCGGTTTTCCCAATTCCTGAAGAGATTGGAACCGAAGAGGAGTTTCGGGAAAAATATTCGGAAGAACATCTTCGTGAAGAATTTGGGAACGATGCTTTTGAGCGTTTGGGAGGTTACGATAAAGTGTTGAGGGTAAAGCTTGAATCAGCGTTTCTCGAGCATCTTACATTTGAAGGCGCAAAAGAACGTTATGGTGAATCGCTCGAAAAACCTGTGGTTGAACGCCTCGAGTTTGAGTTGAATACCATTAAAGTAATGGGGTATCCCGGTTATTTCTTAATCACACAAGACTTTATCAACTGGGCAAAAGAGAATGGCGTAATTGTAGGACCCGGACGTGGTTCGGCTGCCGGTGCAGCTGTTGCCTATTGTACCGGAATTACAAACATCGACCCAATTAAATATGATTTGCTGTTTGAGCGTTTTTTGAATCCCGATCGTATTTCACTTCCCGATGTGGATATCGACTTTGATGATGACGGCCGCCAGGCGGTTTTGGATTATGTAACCGATAAATACGGACAAGATAAAGTTGCCCACATTTGTACCTTTGGAACAATGGCAACAAAATCATCGATACGGGATGTTGCCCGGGTTTTAAAGTTGCCGCTTCCTGAGGCCGATCGACTTGCAAAGTTGGTTCCCGATGCTCCGAAAATGAGTTTTGTAAAAGCTTTTAAAGAGAGCCCGGAGCTAAAACAGGAAAAAGATTCGCCCGTTGAATTGGTCGCACAAACAATGAAATTTGCTGAATCTCTCGAAGGTTCCGTGCGGCAAACAGGTGTTCATGCCTGTGGTGTAATCATTGGACGCGATCCGCTTTCCGATCATATTCCCTTAATGCCAACCAAAGAAGAAAATCTGTATACAACTCAATACGATGGCCGCTTTGTGGAGGACATTGGTTTGTTGAAGATGGATTTTCTGGGTTTAAAAACGCTTTCCATTATAAAAGAATGTTTGGAGAATATCCGTCTTTCAAAAGGAATTGAAATTGATATCAATAAAATTCCGATGGAAGATGAAAAGACATTCGAACTGTTTAGTCATGGTGAGACAACAGCAATTTTCCAGTTTGAATCGGATGGTATGAAAAAGCACCTTCGCGACCTGAAACCTAACCGTTTTGAAGATTTGGTTGCAATGAATGCCTTGTACCGCCCAGGACCAATGGAATATATTCCCGATTACATTGCGCGTAAACACGGCAGGCAAAAAGTAGATTACGATGTGCCCATGATGGAAAAATACCTGAATGATACATACGGTATTACAGTATTTCAGGAGCAAGTGATGTTACTTTCGAGATTATTGGCAGGTTTTACCCGAGGCGATTCGGATACGCTTCGTAAGGCAATGGGTAAAAAAATTATGGCCGTAATGAATAAACTGAAAGTGAAGTTTGTGGAAGGTTGTAAAGCGAATTTTCAGTTTGTTGACGAATGCAAAAGCAAGGACAAAAAACCGGACGAGGTTATTGAGAAGATTTGGAAAGACTGGGAAGCGTTTGCATCGTACGCTTTCAACAAGTCGCACTCGGTTTGTTATGCATACATTGCTTATCAAACCGGATTTTTAAAGGCGCATTATCCTGCAGAGTTTATGGCGGCCAACCTTAGCCGAAACCTGAGTAATATTGTTGATATTACGAAACTGATGACGGAGTGCAAACGGATGAAACTGAATGTATTCGGCCCGGATATTAATGAAAGTTTTATCAAGTTTACAGCAAACAAAAACGGTGATATTCGTTTTGGAATGGGAGCCATAAAAGGAGTTGGTTCGGCTGCGGTTCAGAATGTTATTGATATTCGCAAAGCCAATGGCGAGTTTAAAACAGTGTATGACCTGGTTGAAAATGTAAACCTGCAATCGGTTAACAAGAAAAACCTTGAAGCACTGGCAATGGCAGGTGCTTTTGATAATTTGGAAGGAACAAACCGAAGTTGCTTTTTTGCCGGTGACGACGAAAATGACAATACTACTTTTATCGAGAAATTAATTCGATACGGGAACCGTGTTCAAATGGAGGCCCAAAGTGCCCAGCAAAGTTTGTTCGGAGGCATGGGAAGTGCTCAGGATATTCAAAAACCACCAATCCCTCAGGTTTCCGAATGGGCAAAACTTATAATGCTCGAAAAGGAAAAAAATCTGATCGGAATTTATTTAACTGCTCACCCCCTTGATGATTATGCCCTGGAAATTAATAATTTTTGTTCCAAGGATGCGGCTTTAAAAGACCTCAATAATGACATAGAACAATACAAAGACAAAGATTTTACATTTGGTGGAATGGTTACTGCAGCGCGTGAAGGAACCTCGAAAAATGGAAATCCTTATGCCACGTTAACCCTCTCTGATTACACCGATTCAAAAGAACTTTTTTTCTTTGGGAAAGACTATGTAAACTTTAGTAAGTACTGTAAAGCCGGACTTTTTCTGATGGTTCGGGGATCTGTAAAGTCACGTTTTAACAGCGATTTTTACGAGTTTAAAGTAACAGGTATCGAGTTACTTTCAGAGGTTCGCGAGGCTTATGTAAAAAGTATAACCATTAATCTGCCTTTGTCGGTAATTACCGAGGAGATGGTAAAAACCCTTGAAGATCTGGTGGAAGTACACAAAGGAAAAACCCTACTAAATTTTAATGTTTTCGATCCCGAGAACAATATGTATATTAAAATGTTTTCAAGAACAGCGAGGATACATCCATCGGATAAATTTCTTGGCTTTTTTGACAAACAACCCGATGTTAGTTATAGAATTAATTAGCTAGTTTTGTGAAACGAAATAGAACAACATTTAAAAATTATAAGTTATGGCTTTAGAAATTACAGATGCCAATTTTGAAGAATTGGTAATGAATTCAGACAAACCCGTTATGATAGATTTTTGGGCAGTATGGTGTGGCCCATGTCGTATGATTGCTCCTATTGTTGAGGAAATGTCAGGCGAATACGAAGGCAAAGCAGTTATTGGTAAAGTTGATGTTGACAACAACCAGGAAGTTGCTATGAAGTTTGGAATCAGAAACATTCCTACTGTTCTTTTTATTAAAGGTGGCGAAGTAGTTGACAAACAGGTTGGTGCTGCACCGAAGCCAACATTCACTGCAAAATTAGACGCACTTTTATAAAATCATCTCAAGATTTAATTGTTCACCGGGTGACTATGAGTTGTAAAAAATAGTCACCCGGTGAATTTTCGTAGCATTGTGAAAAATATTTTAGACATAGAACAGTTTCACCAGTTTGATAACCTTGGGCTTATTGCACACGAGGTTGTCGAAGGATTTATTACCGGTTTGCATCGTAGCCCGTTTCATGGTTTTTCGGTAGAATTTGCCGAACACCGCTTGTACAACGATGGCGAATCGACCAAACACATCGACTGGAAATTGTTTGCACGAACCGACAAACTTTTTGTAAAACAATACGAAGAAGAAACCAACCTTCGTTGCCAATTGGTGATCGATACTTCTTCATCAATGCTTTTCCCGTATTCAAAAGGGAAAAAACACCTTCAGAATAAACTTGCGTTTTCGGTTTACACGGCAGCAGCACTCATCCATTTAATGCGCAAACAACGCGATGCCGTTGGATTAACCCTTTTTTCAGATGAGATTGAATTTCATACCAGCCCACGAATTTCTTCAGTAAATGCAGAAATTATGTACGGAGAATTATCGAAATTAATTCAACCCGAAAACGAAAAACTGCGAAAAAATACCAATACCACAGAGGTTCTTCATCAAATTGCCGAAAACATTCACAAACGCTCATTGGTGATAATTTTTAGCGATATGCTGGACAGCTCGAAAACCGAAGAACTTTTTTCTGCCTTGCAACATCTGCGCTACAACAAACACGAGGTTATTCTTTTTCATGTTACCGACCATGCTTTGGAACGCGAATTTGATTTTAATAATCAGCCGCATAAATTTGTTGATTTGGAAAGCGGGCAGGTAGTTAAGTTTAATCCCTGGGAAGTAAAAAACCATTATGTTTCTACGGTTAAAAATTATTTTGAAGACTTAAAAGTGAAATGTGGCCAGTACCAGATTGATTTGGCCGAAGCCGATATCAACAAAGATTTTCAACAGGTTTTGTTCTCTTATCTGGTAAAACGAAAGAAACTGTATTAAACAAGTTTCCTTTGATTTATTCCACTTCCTCCGGTCTCTTTTTATTTCGAATTAATTTTTCCCAAATGATTGGGTTTTGATTGTCGTGTAAATTCCTTACATTTAAATGATTATCACTAAATCCCCGTTTATGTTAGTTAAAACCTTCGGAAGCGCAGTGTTTGGAATTGATGCAACAACCATTACCATTGAAGTTGATGTTACCACCGGAATTAAGTTTTTATTGGTTGGTTTGCCCGACAGTGCCGTTAAAGAAAGCCAGCAACGAATCGAATCTGCCCTCCGTTTAAATGGCTACAAATGGCCGAAGAAAAAGATTATCATAAACATGGCACCAGCTGATATTCGAAAAGAAGGATCGGCCTACGACCTGCCACTGGCCGCAGCGGTTTTAGCGGCTTCAAACCAGATTGATTCTTCTGTACTTTCAAAATACGTTTTAATGGGTGAGCTTTCGCTCGATGGAACTTTGCAACCCATAAAAGGAGTTTTGCCCATTGCAATAAATGCCCGAAAAGAGGGATTTGAGGGATTTATTTTGCCCAAACAGAACGCACGCGAGGCTGCAGTTGTCGATACATTAAAGGTTTATGGTGCCGAAAACATAAGCGAGGTAATTCATTTCCTGAATGGAGAAGATAACCTGGCACCTACTGTTATCGATACCCGAGCCGAGTTTTATGCACAGGTAAACAATAATCCTCTTGATTTCTCGGATGTAAAAGGACAGGAAAATGTAAAACGTGCCCTTGAAATTGCAGCTGCCGGAAGTCATAATATTATTTTAGTGGGCCCTCCCGGTTCCGGGAAAACCATGCTCGCAAAACGAATTCCAACCGTGCTCCCTCCGTTTTCGTTAAAAGAAGCGCTGGAAACCACAAAAATTCATTCCGTAGTTGGGAAAATCGACAAAGAAACGTCGTTAATGACACGCCGTCCCTTTCGCAGTCCGCACCATACAATTTCAGACGTGGCTTTGGTTGGAGGTGGAAATTATCCGCAACCGGGCGAAATATCGCTGGCGCACAATGGGGTACTATTTCTCGATGAACTTCCTGAATTTAAACGAACGGTTTTGGAGGTAATGCGGCAACCGCTGGAAGATCGGAATATTACAATTTCGAGAGCAAAATTTTCTGTTGAATATCCGGCCAGTTTTATGCTGGTGGCATCCATGAATCCATGTCCCTGCGGCTATTACAACCATCCAACCAAGGAGTGTGTCTGTGCTCCGGGAATGGTGCAAAAGTACCTCAACAAAATATCAGGCCCTCTGCTCGACCGAATTGATATTCACCTTGAAGTTGTTCCGGTTCCATTTAAAAAACTCTCAGAGATGGAATCGTCTGAAAGCAGCGAAGCCGTTCGTTTACGCGTTTTGCAGGCACGCAAAATTCAGGAAAACCGATTTGCTGAAAACAAGGGTGTTTACGCCAATGCACAAATGAGTTCGAAGTTAATCCGGGAACATGTCGTTTTGGATGAAGAAAGCCACGACTTAATAAAAAATGCCATGGATCGACTGGGACTTTCAGCCCGGGCTTACGATCGTATTTTAAAGGTATCACGGACTATTGCCGATTTGGAAGGTGCAGAACAAGTACAAGCCGATCATTTATCGGAAGCAATTCACTACAGAAGTTTGGATCGCGAAAATTGGGGAGGGTAAAGAAAGTAATCAGTCGCAGTTACAGTTAGCAGTTTCACAAAAAATACATAACTAAATTAACTAACTATGAATCAAAAGAAATATCCGTTTTCAAGAAGAGACTTTATAAAAGTTTCAGCAGCTACAACGGCTGCAGTTTCTACAATGAGTTTAGGAGCTTGTAACACAGAAAAGGTTCCCGAGCCCATGAAACGTCCCTTTGGAAAGTTAGGTTTTAACGTAACTACTCTTGGATTAGGTGGGCAGGCTTCCATACAGTGGACACCTGAAAATGTCGATCCGGTTCCTATTATTCTGAAAGCATTTGAGCTGGGTGTAAATTATTTCGACACTTCAAATTTATATGCAAAAAGCCAGTTGCATTTTCATTCGGCTTTTGAAAAGCTGAATTTAATTCCGGGCAAAGAAAACTACAATAAAACACTTCGCGAATCCATTTGGTTAACCAGTAAAACAGGAATGCGTTGGGGAAAACCGGGTTGGCCCGAGCGCGAAAACGTAAACAACTGGTCGAACGGGGAAAATGTAAAATGTGCGGTTGACGATGTAAAACGCTCGCTCACTCAGATTTTTGGCGATGGAGAAGGTTTTTATCCCGAAGGTGCGTATTTGGATATGGTACTTTGCCACACACTGCACAATACCGATGAGGTTGATGTGTTGTACGAAGGTTTGGAAACTCCGCTCGATCCGGCAGGAAACTTTGGCGCTTTGGTGGCACTGCGTGATTTACGCGATGGGACAAATTTAACCGGCATGAATCCTAAAAAAGAAAAGCTGATTAAGCACATCGGCTTTTCGGGCCATGCAAATCCGCCGGCAATGATGGATATGATTCAACGCGATGAATACGGAATTCTGGATGGAATGCTGATTGCAATTAACGCCAACGATAAAACAAAAATGAACATGCAGCACAATGTAATTCCAATAGCCGAAGCAAAAGGGATGGGCGTAATCGGAATGAAAGTTTTTGCCGATGCTGCCATGTATCACAAAGAGCCGCGTTGGTCGCAAACTCCGGTGGATGTGTTTACAAAAATTGGCACTCCAGAACTGCCAAGTAAACCATTAATAGAATATTCACTTACAACTCCCGGTGTTCATACATTAATAATTGGAATAGGTCACATTGATGAGGATCCGATGAAATGCCAGTTGGTTCAGAATTATTATGCCGCCCAAATAGCGCCTGACGGAATGAGTCCGAATGAACGCAAACGAATTGAGGAGCAGGCCAAATCAGTAAAACCAAAAAGTAATTATTTTCAGGTAATCGAAAAGGAAAATCTTTCGGCACCAAGAGATCTGAAAATGGAAGCCGACAAATTACTCTGGCAATCAGCGCTGGCTGATGAGGAACCCATTTCGCACTACGAAATTCTGGTTGACGGAGAACTTGCCGGAAAGGTAGAACACAAACCACAACTTTTAAAAAGCGAACCTTTTTCCTTTGTGCTGGAAAAAGATGGGGCAGAAGTAAAGGTCGTTGCGGTTGATAAAGTAGGTAATCGGGCAGAGAATTTGCTTGTGTGATAAAATTTTAATTCAAGTACTGCCTTTGTTTGAACATTAATGATTACTATTGGTTAAAGAAGTAAAACAAAAAATTAACATTATGGTAGATAGAATCTCGGATCCCATTGGACGATTAATGGGACTTCGTTATAAATCGCACCCCTGGCACGGAGTTTTTATAGGTGATAACGCTCCGGAAGAATTAACTGCTTTTATTGAAGTGGTTTCAACGGATACAGTAAAATATGAAATTGATAAAGACAGTGGATATTTACGTATCGATCGTCCTCAAAAATATTCGAATGTTGTACCCGCTTTATACGGTTTTATTCCTCAAACTTACTGCGGAAATAAAGTAGGAGAATATTGCAGCGAAAAAACCGGTAAACAGGGAATTATTGGAGATGGAGATCCGATTGATATTTGTGTTTTAACGGAGAAAAATATTGCACATGGCGACCTTTTGGTAAATGCGATTCCAATTGGTGGATTTAGAATGATAGACGGTAAGGAAGCCGACGATAAAATTATTGCGGTTCTCAGGAACGATACTGTTTACGGGCATTTTCGGGATATTTCTGAAGTTCCTGCCATTGTAATTCAACGTTTGGAACACTACTTTTTGACGTACAAAGATATGCCGGGCGAAGAAAAAGATACCGAAATAGCCGGATCGTACAATGCTGAGGAAGCACACGAAGTAATTAAACGTTCGGTTGCAGATTACAACGACAAATTTGCAAATCTGGGGAAATTACTTTCGTAGATTTAAATTCATAAAAAAATGCCGGACTGAATTATCAATCCGGCATTTTTTATTTGTCAGAAACGAAGGTGTTAATACAGTTTTCCAACAGGGTATCTTTTAAAACTTTTTTCAGCCCACTCGGTGTTGTTGTAAATGTAGGCTAGCTGAGCCCTGTGGTTTTTTGCAAACTCCGGATCTGATTTTTGTTTGGCTTCAAATTCTTTTTTGAATTGAGGGTGTTCTGCCAGGTATTTTAAGGCATTTTCTTCAAAACCATACGACGAAAAATATTCGCGCTGATCGAGAATGTTGTCAAAAAAGTTCCATTTAAAGAATGAGTCGCGTGCTTTGGGCTCAAGTGTTTCAATCAGGTATTTTAACTTTTTCTGTCGTACAGGAATTACCAAATCACCGGCATAATAACTGATTTTCTGAATCTCCGATCGAGTGTTAACCTCGTCGTGAAAATAATGCCCGTTGTACGGAATTTTAGCGTTGGAGTAATCTTCAATGTAATCTATCTCCACTTCAATTGTTGTGTCGTTAGGCAGGGTGCTGAATTCAATACCATTCCGAACCAACTGGTCAACTACCGATTTCCATGCTTGTGGTAAAATATAATATTCCGGAATTTTCACCTCTTCGGTTGGTTTGTAAACGTCAAAGAATTTAATGTTTTCAGTATACGGTTGTGTTTTGTCGTATCCGAAACGGGGCAAACCACTTACCGGACTAATTTGTTTTTCATCAACTTCGTAACCTTTAAATTCAATGGTTCTGAATTGAGTTGTGTCAAGCTCAAAATTTATAGGGTAGTTTTTTGCTGCCATCGATTCCTGGATCCCTTTTTCTCTGCTTTCGATAATTTCTGAAGAGTGTTCTGCTGTAAAACGGGCCAGTACTTCAATAAACTGATAACACGATTTTACACGGTCGGGATAATTTTTGTACACATGGTTTTCAGTCATCATACCATACGAATGAAATAAATTGGCGTACCCCGACGAATATCTGCCGGTTTCCTGTGTCATTTTAATGCCACGTTTGGGATCGGGATACATCCAGCTTACATACGGGATTAATTCATATTCGCCTTTTTTCATGTTGCTGAATAATTCGGGAAGTAATTTCTCGCGAATAAACTGTTCCTGAGTTGGTGGAAACATATCGGGTTGCGGCGCAATTAATGTAACAGAGTACTGATGTTCCGATCCGTTGGTGGTGTGCGTATCTAAAAATACATCTGGGTCCCAAAGGGTAAATAGCTTATTGAAATTTTTGGCATTTTCCGAGTCGCATTTTAAAAAATCGCGGTTTAAGTCGTAGTTGCCGGCATTGCCTCTAAATCCGGTTTCGTAAGGGGTAGTTTGCCCCGAACGGTTGTAGGCACTTCTATTTAATAATCCACCAATACTATATGCAGGGATAATGACAATTACTGTATTCTCGAGAATTTCAGCCAAACCGTCTTTGTTGCGCAGAATGTTATCGGCAAATTCCAGACTGGCATCAATTCCACAAGGTTCGCCGGCATGAATTCCGTTATTTATCAGCAAAACCGATTTGCCCTGTTTTTTTATTTTCTCAGGATTAAACTCTTTTTCATTGTTAATGATAAACGTATGAAGCGGTTTACCACTATCGGTTAATCCATTTTCAATAAGTGCTGCATTTTCATAATGGCCATCCAGCAGTTTAAACATATCAATTGCCTCGTAATAAGTTGGTGTGTAGTTTTGTTCGTATTTTAAATGTAAAAGTGCTTGGTTTTGGGCAAAACAAGCAAAAGAGATTGTCACCAGTAAAATTGTGATAATTAGGTTTTTCATTCGTTCTTAGGTTTAAAGGCTAAAGCCGGTTTTTTCCTGTTTTCAATTACACAGGGTTTAAACCCTGTATAAAAAACCATTACTGAACGGAGGCTTTAGCCGTTAAAAGTTATCAACTCTAAACTCCGGTTTTATTTTCGAACCAAATCTAAATAAGAATAGTTAAAATCGTTCTTGTCGTCGTAAAAATCTTCACGAGCTGCTTCAGTCCATTCCGGGTAGTTAATTTCAGGGAAATAAACGTCGGCATCGAATGGTTTATGTACAAGCGTTAAATACAGTTTACCGGCAATGGGAAAGAATTGTTTGTAAATCATTCCACCACCAATAATAAAAGCTTCCTCTTCAGATTGCACTTTTTCAATGGCTTCGTCAATCGAAAAAACGGTTTCGCAACCGGGAAATACATCGTCCGGTTTGTCGGTAATTACAATGTGACGGCGATTGGGCAAGGGCCACTTGGGCAACGAGAGTAAGGTGTTTCTGCCCATAATAATGGTGTGGCCGCTGGTTATTGCCTTAAAACGTTTTAAATCATTCGGAAGATGAAACAGCAGATCGTTGTTTTTACCAATCGCAAAATTCTCTGCTATGGCAACTATAATGGAAATGTTTTTTTGAATCGTCATTTGTGTATTGATTTTTGGCACATAAAATTAAACAGCAACTATTCCTTTAATATGCGGGTGCGACTGGTATCCCACCAATTCAAAATCTTCGTATTTAAAATCAAAAATATTCTTGATGTCGGGATTTATTTTCATTGTTGGAAGCGGGTACGGTTCGCGTGTAAGTTGTAATTGTACCTGTTCAATGTGATTCGAATAAATATGAACATCGCCAAAACTGTGCACAAAATCACCGGCTTCCAGTCCGGTTACCTGTGCCACCATCATCGTTAACAAGGCATACGAAGCAATGTTAAACGGTACCCCCAAAAACACATCGGCACTGCGCTGGTAGAGCTGGCACGATAATTTTCCGTCGCTTACATAAAACTGAAAAAGCGTATGGCAAGGTGGGAGTCCGGCAATAGCCATCTCCTCAACTTCCGGCGGATTCCAGGCCGAAACGATAAGTCGCCTTCCGTTGGCACTCTCCTTGTTTTCCTGCAGGTATTTTATTTCGTTAACCACCCATTTAATCTGGTCGATGCCCGAAAAATCGCGCCATTGTTTTCCATAAACAGGGCCAAGTTCGCCCCAAATTGCCGCAAATTTTTCGTCGTCAGCTACCTTCTGAGCAAATTCGCGAACAGTTTCTCCTTTAAATTCCGGACTTTTTTCATAACGTCGGTATGGCCAGTCGTCCCAAATATGAACATTGTTTTGGGCAAGGTATCTAAGGTTGGTATCACCGGCTAAAAACCAAAGCAACTCGTGGATGATGGATTTAAGGTGCAGTTTTTTTGTAGTTACTACCGGAAATCCCTCGCTTAAATCAAAACGCATCTGGTGCCCAAAACGGCTGATGGTTCCTGTTCCTGTCCGGTCTCCCTTTTCTGTTCCTTTTTCAAGGATGGTCTCCAACAAATCTAAATACTGCCTCATAATCTCTCAATTTCCTGCAAAAATAAAGTTTTGAAAAATGTAGTATCTGAATTGATACATATAAATATCCACAAATGTTCAGAGTTGTTAACTTGATTTGATTTCTCGATGAAAGAATGATTGAAAAATCTGGAATGGAAGTTGAAATGAGACTGTTTTTTAGCTTTTCCTGAAATAACAATTGCTGATTTATTCTTGTTCCGGATTGATTCTTGTCCCGCATTTTTTACAGAAATCAGCATCGTCGTCGTGTGTTGGATGAAGACAGCGCGGGCACACCTGCGTGTTTTTTTCGATGGTGGGATTAATAATTTCGGCAGTAACAATTCCGGTTGGAACAGCAATTATTGCGTAACCCATAATCATTACAATGCTGGCAAAAAACTGGCCAAGCGGAGTTTCCGGACTTATGTCGCCATAACCAACCGTAGTGAGGGTTACAATGGCCCAGTATATTCCGCGCGGAATACTGGTAAAACCGTGTTCAGGTCCCTCAACAATGTACATTACTGTGCCAACAATAATTACCAGAATAATTACAAAAAAAATGAATACACTTATTTTTGCCCGGCTTGCCCAAAGTGCTTTGGCGAGTGAGCGTCCGGCCTGGGTGTAGCGTGTTAACTTTAATATCCTGAATATCCGTAGCAAGCGAAGTATGCGAATAACAACCAAACTGTGCGATCCGACTACCACCAGCCCAATAAATGAAGGCAATACCGATAGCAAATCGATAATTCCGTAGAAACTGAAAATGTAGCGGAACGGCTTTTTAACAATGGCTACCCGAAGTACATATTCAACGGTAAAAATAGCTGTGATAATCCACTCCAGAATTCGCAAAAGCTGGCGGTTGCTGGCTCTGATCGATTCAACACTCTCGAGCATAACCAAAGCAACACTAATTAAAATTACGATCAGCAGCGATACATCAAACAGTTTGCCTGCTGGTGTGTCAGCTTCAAATATTATCTCGTAAATTTTTTGTTTGGTTTTGTTCATTCTTGTGTAAACTGAAAACTAAATATACAATATTTCGAATTGATCGATGATTTTAGCCATAAAAAAAGCCTTCCCTGTTTTGCAGAGAAGGCCTGAGAATTATTTTGGTTGGTTCTAAAGCACTGTTTCAACTTGCTGGTAAGGCAAATCAAATGCTTCAGCTACACCTTTGTATACAACCTTTCCATCAACCACATTTAGGCCTTTACGCAACGAAGCGTCGTCGATACAAGCCTGTTTCCATCCTTTTTCTGCAATTTGAATGGCATAAGGAAGTGTTGCATTTGTTAAGGCAATTGTTGAAGTGCGTGGTACTGCACCCGGCATGTTGGCCACACAATAATGAAGTACATCGTCGATAACAAATGTAGGTTCGGCGTGCGTTGTAGCTTTGGTTGTTTCGAAACAACCACCCTGATCAACCGCAACATCCACCATAACTGTTCCCGGGCGCATAATTTTTAGCATGTCTTTGGTAACCAAATGAGGAGCTTTTGCACCTGGAATAAGCACTGCACCAATAATTACATCGTGTGTTTGAACCATTTCGCGAATATTAAATTCATTGCTCATCATGGTTTTTACATTGGCAGGCATAATATCGTCGAGGTAACGTAAACGTTTTAACGATACATCCATAATGGTAACATCGGCACCTAAACCTGCAGCCATTTTTGCTGCTTCGGTTCCAACAATACCTCCACCAATAATTAATACTTTAGCAGGAAGAACTCCGGGAACTCCACCCAGAAGTACACCATAACCACCAAAAGTTTTTTCAAGGTATTTTGCACCTTCCTGAACCGACATACGGCCGGCAACCTCACTCATCGGTACCAATAATGGAAGCGAACGATCCGGTAGTTCAACTGTTTCGTATGCCAAACAAATCGATCCGTTTTCAATCATTGCATGTGTTAATTCTTCGCCCGAAGCAAAGTGGAAATACGTATATAAAATCTGACCTTTTTTAATCAGTTTGTATTCCGGTTCAATCGGTTCTTTCACTTTAACAATCATCTCGGCAATGCCGTAAACGTCTTCAATGGTAGGAAGAATTTGAGCACCGGCAGAAATGTAATCTTCGTCGGGGAACCCACTTCCATTACCTCCACCTGCCTGTACATACACATCGTGTCCGCGTTTTACTAATTCTGCCGCTCCGGCCGGTGTAAGGGCGATGCGGTTTTCATTGTTTTTAATTTCCTTTGGAACTCCTATTATCATTGTTCTAATTATTAGTTTGTTTTGACTTCAAAAATAGGCGACTCTGTAAGACTAAAACATGATAAAAATTAAGGATTGTGAAAAAAACTTTTTCCTGACAAATGTGTTTGTATCAGCCAATTAATGATTCGGAAGTTAATTTTTCAATAAGATATCAAATTGTCTGAAATTTATGATTATTGATTTCAGATTGATAGTCTTATATTTGTCCCCTTATAATTTATATTATACAACATGCCGACAGTATCAGACCGGGGAAGGATAATGCCTGATTCACCCATCAGGAAATTAGCTCCTTTAGCACAACAAGCTAAAGAAAAGGGAGTTAAAGTGTACCATTTAAACATCGGGCAGCCCGATTTACCTACTCCTCCTGAAGCGATAGCGGCAATTCAGTCGATTGACAGACTTATTTTAGAATATACACCCAGTGAAGGAATTTTGTCGTTCAGGCAAAAACTGGCCAAATATTATCATAAATTCAACATCGATGTGCAAACCGAAGACATAATAATTACTTCGGGAGGAAGCGAGGCGGTTACTTTTGCTTTTATGAGCTGTCTTGATCCGGGAGATGAAATTATTGTTCCTGAGCCGGCTTATGCAAACTACGAAGCTTTTGCAATTGTTGCAGGTGCAAAAATTAAATCGCTTGCCGCCGACATCGAAGAAGGATTCGCGTTGCCGCCAATCGAGGAGTTTGAGCGTTTGATTACTCCAAAAACAAAGGGGATTATGATTTGTAATCCGAACAACCCGACAGGTTATTTGTATACGCAGCAGGAAATGAATGCCATTCGCGACCTGGTGAAAAAGTACGATCTGTATTTGTTTTCGGATGAGGTGTATCGCGAATTTTGTTACACCGGAGCTCCTTATATTTCTGCTTTTCATTTAGAGGGAATTGAGCAGAACGTTGTGTTAATTGATTCGGTGTCGAAACGGTACAGCGAGTGTGGTTTGCGCATTGGAGCCTTAATAACAAAGAACGAAGCAGTAAAACGAAATGTAATGAAGTTTTGCCAGGCGCGTTTAAGTCCGCCATTAATTGGACAAATTGCAGCCGAAGCTTCATTGGATGCCGATCCTGAATATATGTTGAACAATTACAACGAATATGTTCAGCGGCGTAAATTTCTGATTGATGGTTTAAATCGGATTAACGGTGTTTATTCCCCCATTCCAATGGGTGCTTTTTATACCGTTGCCCGTTTACCGGTTGACAACTCCGACAAATTTTGTGCGTGGTTGCTTTCTGATTTTCAATACGAAAACAAAACTATATTTTTAGCTCCGGCAACAGGTTTCTATACAGTTCCCGACCGCGGGCAAGATGAGGTTCGTATTGCCTATGTGTTAAAGAAAGAAGATTTGGCGGTGTGTTTGAAAATATTGGAAGAAGCTTTAAAAGTTTATCCCGGCAGCAAGGTTCGCCAAACAGAAAGAGTGAACGAAAAAAACTAAACATTTTTATATAAAATCAGAATCCGGAGCGAATTTTCATTCCGGATTTTTTTATTTATTTTTCCTGACTATAAGGTTTCTGATATGAAAAAAATACTCCTATTGTTCTTTATTCTTGTTGGTATTTATTCAAATGCAGCTGAAGTCGATTCAACCTGGATAAGAAAGAATTACACGAAAAAAGAAGTCTACATTACAATGCGCGATGGCGTGAAACTTTTTACTTCGCTTTACATTCCAAAGAGTAGCAAAGAAACCCATCCGTTTTTACTTACCCGTACACCTTATTCGTGCTCACCTTATGGAGAAAAAAATTTTAGTGCTTACTGGAACAATTACCGGAAGGAGTATTTTAAGGAAGGATATATTGTTGTGATTCAGGATGTGCGTGGAAAATATATGAGTGAAGGGCAGTTTGAAGATGTTCGCCCGTTTAATGCAGCTAAAAAAGGAAAGGAAATAGATGAAGCAAGTGATACATACGATACTGTTGAATGGTTGCTTAAAAATATTTCCGGCAACAATGGGAATGTAGGTGTTTTTGGTATTTCCTATCCCGGATTTTATTCAACTATGGCAGCAGCCAGTAGTCATCCGGCAATAAAAGCGGTGAGCCCGCAGGCACCTGTCACCAACTGGTTTATTGGCGACGATTTTCATCACAACGGTGCCTTTTTTCAAATGGATGCCTTTAATTTTTATTCAGCTGTTGGATGGGGATTTGGAGCTCCTCATCCCAAACCAACCACCGAACATACTGCTTCTATTGGTTTTTCGGTTCATGATAATTATAAATATTACCTGGAGCAAGGGAGTTTAAAAAATCTAACAAAGTTAACCGGTGACACCATTGCTTTTTGGAGCGAAATGATGGAGCACCCCGATTACGATGATTGGTGGCAGGCCCGTGATGCGCGAAATGCAACCAAAAATTTGAACCCAGCTATGTTGTGGGTTGGCGGTTTATTTGATGCAGAAGATTGCTGGGGTGCGTGGAATGCCTACAAAGGGGCAGAAGAGAATAATCCGGGGAAAGAATTTAATGCAATTGTTGAGGGACCATGGTCACACGGACAATGGGCTGCAAACGACGGGACTCATCATGGAAATATTCAGTTTCCAACAAATACCAGTTTGTATTTTCAGCAAAATTTTGAGATTCCTTTCTTTAATTATTTTTTGAAAGGAAAAGGTGATGTTTCGCAAATCGCTGAAGCCAATATTTATATTACAGGAGCAGATGAATGGAAATCGTTTACACAATGGCCACCAAAAAACAAGGTGGATAAAACAATGTTTTTGCAGGCCGATGGGAAGTTGACAGACACTGAGCCAAACCTTGAAAATAGTTTTAGTTCATACATCAGCGATCCGGCTAAACCGGTTCCGTACGAAGAAAATGTACATTTAAACCGCACCCGCGAATACATGTCGAACGACCAGCGTTTTGCAGCACGCCGACCTGATGTTTTGGTTTTTCAAACCGATATTTTAAAAGAAGATGTGACGGTTACCGGCAATGTTATTGCCGATATTGTAACGAGCATTTCGACTACTGATGCTGATTTTGTGGTAAAAATTATTGACGTATTTCCCGATGACTTTAGTTATGAAGAAACCAGTAACGATAGCGAAAATACATACCCAATGGGTGCGTATCAGATGTTGGTAAGAGGTGAAGTTTTTAGAGGCCGTTACCGAAACAGTTTTGAAAAACCTGCTGCTTTTGTGCCCGGGCAGGTTGATGAAGTAAAATTCGAATTACCTTCAATTGCGCACTGTTTTAAAACCGGGCATCGGATTATGGTACAGGTGCAAAGTAGCTGGTTTCCGCTGGTTGATCGCAATCCACAACAATTTGTAGATATTTATCATTGTAATGAAACTGATTTTGTCAAAAGCGAAATCAAGATTTATCACGAAAAAAATAAGGCTTCGAAAATAATTTTACCGGTGCTGAATTAAGCACAAAAAAAGGCTGTCTCAAAAGTAAATCAGTTGCCCTGAAACGTCACCCTGAAGTTATTTCAGGGTCTTTTTTATTCGTATATGAAGATTCTGAAACAAGTTCAGAATGACGTATTAGATTACCTTTAAGACAGCCCCTAAATACTGTTATTCTCTTAGCTCAAATTTTTAATTCGTTCCATTGCTTCAAGCACATTTTCGCGATCTGCAAAAGCTGAAAAGCGGAAATAGCCTTCGCCTGCAGGTCCAAAACCTGAACCGGGAGTTCCTACCACATTGGCTTCGTTAAGTACTTTGTCGAAAAAGTCCCACGAAGTTGTATCGTTTTTTGTTCTCACCCAAACATAAGGTGCATTTACTCCGCCATAAACTTCGTAACCAATTTCTGCTAAGCTGGCGCGCATTATTTTTGCATTTTCAAGGTAGTACGAAATAACTTCAGCAACCTCTTTTTTACCTTCTTCGGTATAAATGGCTGCAGCAGCTTTTTGCACCGGGTACGAAACTCCGTTGAATTTGGTAGACTGGCGGCGGTTCCAAAGTGCTTTTACCGAATGCGCTTTGCCTGCAGAATCATAGGCTACCAATTCGTTAGGAATAACTGTTGTAGCGCAACGTGTACCTGTAAAACCGGCTGTTTTCGAAAAACTTCGGAATTCGATGGCTACTTTTTTGGCTCCTTCAATTTCGTAAATTGAACGCGGAATTCCATCTTCAGTAATAAATGCTTCGTAAGCAGCATCGTATAAAATAATGGCATTTTTTTCAGTGGCATAATCCACCCATTTTTTCAGCTCTTCTTTTGATGCAACAGTTCCGGTTGGATTATTTGGGTAGCACAAGAAAATCAGATCGGGAGTTTCAACGGGCAATTCAGGAATAAAACCATTTTCCTTTGTACATGGCATATAAATAATTCCGTCGTAATAACCATTCGACTGGCAAGTGCCGGTTTTTCCACTCATAACAGTAGTGTCGGCGTAAACCGGGTATACCGGATCGCAAATGGCAATTTTATTGTCGCCTCCAAAAATCTCCTGAATGTTTCCGGTATCACATTTCGAACCATCCGAAACAAAAATTTCACCGGCCGAAATATCAATTCCATTGTCCTGGTACGAGTTTTTTGCAATGGCTTCGCGAAGGAAAGCGTAGCCTTGTTCCGGACCGTAACCTTTAAAAGTATCGCCTTTTGCCATTTCGTCAACACCTTCGTGAAACGCTTTTACAACACTGGGAACCAAAGGTTGGGTAACGTCGCCAATACCCATTTTAATTACTTTTTTATCCGGGTTTGCCTCAATAAATTCACTTACTCTTCGCCCAATTTCAGGGAAAAGATATCCTGCCTGAAGTTTCAGGTAATTTTCATTAATTAATGCCATATCTGTCTATTTTTATTTGTCTCAATTTTGATGCGTAAAGATATAAAAATATAGTCTGCCTATTTTTTTGATCAACAGAAGCTTAAGCCTTATTTAGATTTATTTAATGCAAGATGTTTCTATTTCACTCAGAAGGGCTAAAGCCCGGTAAAGAAGAGGTTGTAGATTATTTACCCCAGCTTAAAAGCTGGAGTTATGGTTTTATGTATATCTAAAAAATGTTTTTTGTAAATTGTATAACTCCTGCCTTTAGGCTGGAGGTCAAAAGTAGTTTCGGTAAACATGGGCTTTAGCCCAAAAAGCTTTAAAATATGTCTTATGTGAGAAATTGGCTTCATTGTGTTTGGGGAACAAAATCCAGAGCTTCCTTTTTAAATGAAGAAAACAAATCAAAAATATTAGAGCATATCAGAACAAATGCCAAATCAAAAAATATCTATATCTATTCAATTAATGGCTGCCGCGACCATGTTCATTGTTTAATTTCTTTGCTTCCCGATCAGAATATTGCCAAAATAATGCAAATGATAAAAGGGGAGAGTTCATTCTGGATTAACAAAACCGGGTTCTGTTCTAACTTTGAATGGGCTGATGAATATTTTGCGGTGTCGATTAGTGAATCACAAATCGAGAGGGTGAAGAATTATATAAAAAATCAGGAAATACATCACAAAAGGAAAAGTTGGGAGGAAGAGTACCGTGAGTTCATTAAGAATTATAATTTTGAGAAAAATTAAAATGGAAAATCCACTATGCAAAACTTCTTTGTAAAAACCCACGGTTTAGGAAACGATTACATTGTTCTAAATCAGGAAGAAATATCATTTGAATTAACAGAACAGGCCATTGTTCGTATTTGTGACGTACATTTTGGAATCGGTTCCGACGGGATTCTGTTAAAAGTGTCGAGTTCAAAAGCTGATTTTGGACTTCGTATTTTAAATCCTGATGGTTCGGAAGCCGAAAAAAGTGGAAATGGATTGCGCATTTTTGCAAAGTACCTGTACGATTACGGTTTTGCTTCTGAAAAAACATTCAGTATTGAAACGCCAGGAGGACTTGTAAAAGCTGAGATTATTGAAGAAAAGGATGGGAAGGCATTTCTGATAAAAGTGGATATGGGAAAAGCAATTTTCGAATCGAAAAAAATACCCGTGAACTGCGAAAATAATGAGTGTATTGGCGAAACCTTACAATTGGCAGATCGCAAATACGAAATGAACTGTGTTTCGGTGGGAAATCCGCATTGTATTATTTTAAAAGACGAATTGAGCGAGGATGAAATTAAAACCTATGGTTCTGAAATTGAAAATCATAAAATGTTTCCAAACCGGATTAACGTTCAGTTTGCTAAAGTTGTTTCGCCAAACGAAGTAGAGGTTTTAATCTGGGAACGCGGCGCGGGTTGGACTTTAGCTTCAGGAAGCTCGTCGTGTGCAGTCGCTTGTACGGTTGTAAGACGAGGATTAACAGAACGCAAACTCACCATAAAAATGCCGGGTGGCGACCTGAAAATTGAGATAGATGAAGATTGGGAAATTCGCATGACTGGAGAAGTGCGCGAAATTTGTTCGGGAACATTGAGTCATGAATTAATTCAAGACTTATGAAAAAGGTAATTGGTATTTTGTTCTTGTGTATTTCGTTCGTTTCGAATGCACAATTTGCCTGGCCCGACGGTAAAAAAGCTGCCGTGGTTTTTACCTACGACGATGGTTTAGACGGGCATCTTGATATTGCTGTTCCGCAATTGGATGAATACGGCTTTAAGGGAACTTTTTATTGTACAGGTAATTCGCAAAGTTTAAACAAAAGAACCAATGAGTGGCGTGCCATTGCAAAGAACGGACATGAACTGGGCAATCACACGCTTTTTCATCCTTGTTTGGGTGAAAACAGAGATTGGGTAAAACCGGAGTACGATTTGAATAATTATACGCTTGAGCAAATAGTAGCTGAAATAGAAACTGCAAATACTCTTTTAAAAGCCATTGATGGTAAAACGGAACGAAGTTTTGCTTACACCTGCGGCGATTACAAGGCCGGAAATGACGACTTTACAAAAAACATTGAGGAAATATTTGTAGGGGCACGTTTAGATGGTCCCATTCCGGAAACGATGGACGATTTTGATGTGATTAAAGCCTGTTCGTGGGGAGTGGATGAACCAACTTCTGAAGACTTAATTGCCTATGTTAACGAAGCGCGCGAGAAAGGAACCATTGCTGTTTTTATGTTTCACAGTGTTGGTGGAGGGTATTTAAATGTTGGCGAAGAACCACATCGTGCCCTGCTAAAATATGTAAACGAAAACAGCAACGATTTTTACAACGATACCTTTTTAAACGTAATTAAATACATTAAAGCAAACCGATAGACAAAGCTATTTGTAGTTTTTACCTGCTTCTAAATCAATCTTAAATCAAAGTTAAGTGCCAGTAAATAAGGGGATTTGTAGCTGGTTGCGGTGTTGGTTGCTGAATATTATACCTGCAGGTCTTGTTTAATTTTAAAAGCAGTATCCATATTCAACCAATTCGTTTATCTTTGCGCTGATTTTTAACGATTTAATATAGAAATTCTCTTCGGAGAAAGGATCACCTAAAATTTAAAATATGGCACATAAAGCAGGATTTGTGAATATTGTTGGCAATCCGAATGTTGGTAAATCAACAATAATGAATGCGCTGGTAGGCGAGAAACTCTCGATTATTACCCAGAAAATGCAAACCACCCGCCACCGCATTAAAGGAATTGTGAGTGGTGAAGATTTCCAGATTGTTTATTCCGATACCCCGGGTATTTTAAAACCAAGTTACAAATTGCAAGAGTCGATGATGCGCTTTGTTGACACGGCATTAATTGATGCTGATGTGATTTTGTTTGTAACCGATGTAAAGGAGAAAGTGGATAAAAATCCGGAATACATCGAGAAAGTTCGTAAATCGAACATGCCGGTAATCGTACTGATTAATAAAATTGATCTATCGAACCAGGAAGAAGTGGTAAAATTGTTTGACTACTGGGGAGGAGTTTTCCCGGGAGCAGATATTTTCCCGATTTCCGCTCTCGAAAAATTTAATATTGAACCTATTTTCGACCGAATTCTGGAATTGCTTCCCGAAGGTCCTGCCTTTTTTGGAAAGGATGAATTGACTGACCGTAACGAACGTTTTTTTATGCAGGAAATCGTTCGCGAAAAAATATTGTTGCATTATCAGAAAGAGATTCCATACTCAGTGGAAGTGGAAGTTGAGGAATTTAAGGAAAGTGATAAGATAATCAACATTCGAACTGTAATTCACGTGGCACGCGATAGCCAGAAAGGAATTATTATCGGGCATCAGGGGAAAATGATTAAAAGAGTGGGAACTGAAGCACGCAAAGATGCCGAGGAGTTTTTTGAGAAAAAAATATTCCTCGAGTTGTATGTGAAGGTAGCCAAAGACTGGCGTGAAAAGGACGGAGCGTTAAAACAATTCGGATACGATAAATTCTAGCATCCGGTTTTAATCACAGTTTTCAGTAATGGCAGGCGATCGCCTGTCGGTTAAAAAAAGTAAGAAATGAGTAGTAGAATAATAGCAATAGTTGGAAGACCAAATGTTGGTAAATCGACAATGTTTAATCGCCTGATTGAACAAAGAAAAGCAATTGTTAACGAAACCGCAGGTGTAACACGCGACCGGAACTATGGAAAAGGTGAGTGGAACGGAGTGGACTTTTCGGTAATTGATACGGGTGGTTATGTAGTAAATTCAGACGATATTTTTGAAGCAGAAATTAACAAACAAGTGCACCTGGCCATTGATGAGGCCGACGTAATCACTTTTGTTGTGGATGTGGAATCGGGAATTACCGACCTTGATGATGCAATTGCCACCATCTTAAGGAAAAGTGGGAAAAAAGTGATTCTTGTGGTAAACAAGGTTGATAACCATAACCGAATTCCTGATGCTCAAGAGTTTTACGGATTAGGATTGGGCGAGATTTATTGTATTTCGTCGATGACAGGAAGTGGGACAGGAGAGATGTTAGATGCTCTGGTGGAGCTTTTTCCCGATAAAGATTCTTTGGAAGAGGAACATGAATTGCCGTACTTGTCGGTAGTTGGGCGTCCAAACGTTGGTAAATCATCGTTTATTAATGCGTTGATTGGAGAGGATAGAAACATTGTAACTGATGTTGCCGGTACTACCCGCGATGCAATTCATACACGTTACAATAAGTTCGGTCACGATTTTATGATTGTGGATACCGCCGGTTTGCGAAAAAAACCCAAGGTAAGTGAAGACCTGGAATTTTATTCGGTTTTACGTTCAGTGCGAACCATTGAAAATTCAGATGTTTGTTTGTTGTTGATTGATGCTACTCGTGGTGTAGAAGCGCAGGACGTAAACATTTTTAACCTGGCAGTGAAAAATAAAAAGGGAGTGGTTATTTTGGTTAACAAGTGGGATTTGATTGACAAAGACACCATGACAACCAAAAAACTGACAGAAGAGATTCAGAAGCGTTTGGCTCCTTTTGTCGATGTTCCAATTCTTTTTATTTCGGCGTTAACAAAACAACGGGTACATAAAGCTTTGGAAGTTGCCATGGAAGTGAATGCTAACCGCAAACAACGAATAAAAACTTCGGAACTAAACGAGGTGTTGCTGGAAGCGATTGAAACTTACGGGCCACCTTCGGTTAAAGGGAAATATATTAAAATTAAATATTGCACGCAGTTGCCATCGCCAACGCCGGCTTTTGCTTTGTTTGCCAACTTACCGCAATACATTAAAGAGCCGTATCGCCGTTACATTGAAAACCAGTTGCGCGATAACTTTAATTTTACGGGTGTTCCAATCCAGATTTATTTCCGACAGAAGTAGAGGAAAGTCGGTTACCCGAAGCAGGAAAAGTCCATTTGTATTTGAAAGAATGCGGGTGGACTTTTTAGTTTATAGGAGGTATGTAATCTTCTGGCAATGAATTGGCAAAATTTTTAATCTCCATACCACCCTCAATAATCAGAGGAAGTTGCGGGCTGGTGCCATTTTGCCGGATGAAAAAAGGCTTCCCTGTAAGGTGAATTATTGAAGTGCGTTGTGTTACCTGGAAATATTCTTCGATATTCTCCAACGGAACCGGACGCTGCTTCGAATTAAAATAGTAGTGTACTTTTAACGAATTTGCTTTGCTGGTATACTGTTTGGCATCGTTATTCTGTCCATTTGATGGCAGACGAAAAAAAGCTGCAGCAATATCGTTTGGAATTACCTCTATTTCATATCCTTGTTGTCCTAAATTTTCATCGTAAATCGATTTTAAAAAATGGCGGTACGAGCCATAATATGAAGTTTGGCGGTTAAGCGTGTAGTCGGATTTTTTGTTGGGAAACTGTTTTTCCAGAGGTTCGTAGAAATAATATCCGCTCATTTGCAGCACTTCTCCACCATCGATCGAATTTAAAGGAATTGGCTTTCCGTTTGGACCATCCAAAGCATATACTTTAAACTCATCTAAAATTACTTTTACTTTATACCCCAGATAATCATTTACAAGCAACAACGGTTCGTTGGTTTTGGCTATAAATTGCATTTTATCTCGTTGGAAAATCAGCGCAGAATCATTTAGGATTTTAATTTGGTCTCGGTTCTCTTTAATAAAGTGAGAGTAAAAGAAACGGAGATTTCGTTTTCGTTTGTCCTTGCCTTTCACTGCAATTTCGGGCAGCGAATAATTGGAAGGCCTGAGATCTATTTGCAGATTTACGCCATGTTCCAGAGGTTTAACAAACGATTCGTAAGCAACATGGTCGGCCACCAAAGTACAAGGGAAATAAGGCGGTTTTATTTGAAATATTCCGGCCGTATCTGTAATACATCCAACGGTTGTGCCTGAAATAAAAACCTCGGCATGGGGAATTGGCTTGTGCGATTCTGAATCGATTATTTGGCCTCTTATGGTATTGTTTTGCTGAGCCGGGGAAGTAAAGTTAAAAAGCAGTATAAAGCTTATAAAAAAGTAGAATTGGGCTGTTTTCATTGATGCGGTTTTTGTGCCTTGCTTAACAAATATTATTCCAATTGGCAGATGAGAAAAACATTTGTATTTTTAGCCATTGTATGGATACCACAGAAATTTTAATAAAAATCAGAAAAATTGTTCGCTCGGTTGATATTGAGTCGAAAAAAATCCAAAAAGAATATGGTGTAAGTATTCCACAGGTTTTGTGCCTTAACTTTTTACGCGATTCCAAAAATTACCAGTCAACCCAAGGCGAAATCCGCAAATTTCTGAATTTAAATTCGAGCACGGTAAGTGGTATTATTAACCGGCTCGAGCGAAAAGGTTATCTGGCACGATTGCCTAAATCGGGAGATAAAAGGGTAGTTAACATTGCCCTGACTTCAGCCGGAGATACTTTGCTGAGTAAAATGCCGTCGTTGTTGCACGAACAGCTTTCAGAAAAACTTGCCCAATTGGATGCCGAACTACTTCAGCAGGTTGAAAAAGGCCTCGAAACCCTCGTTACCATAATGGACATTGAAAAAGTGAATGCTTCGCCAATGTTAACCATGGAAGAGGATTTGGAGGAGTCTTTTGACAACCAGGATATCTGATCTTTTTTAATGTATCGCTTCCAGGATTTGTTCGTCTTCCGTAATTTTTCCTTTCGAAAGATTTATTGCTGTATCGATAAGTGCTAAATGCGAATAGGCTTGCGGGAAATTTCCCAAAAGCTCTTTGGTTTCAAAGTCAAGATCTTCGCTAAACAGTCCAACATGGTTGCTGTATTTGAGCAACTGGTCGAACATTTGTTTTGCTTTTTTTCGTTGTCCTACCGCATCGAGTGCATTTATCAGCCAAAAAGTACAGATGGTAAACGATGACGTTGGAAGTCCGAAATCATCCTGGTTTTTATACCTGTACATCAGTCCGTTGTAACAAAGTTCCTTTTCTGTTTCAACCACGGTTTGAATGTATTTTGGATCTTTTGCATCAATAAAACCGTATGATTCCATTAATAAATTGGCTGCGTCCATGTCCTTCGATCCGTAAAATTGGGTGAAGGCACCTTTCTCATCGTTCCATGCATTTTTAAGGATATCGCTTTTAATTGTGTCGGCTAATTTTTGCCAATCATTCAGGTATTTTTCTTTGTGAATGATGTCGGCAATTTTTATGGCTCTGTCAATGGCAACCCAGCACAACACCTTCGAAAAGGTAAAATGTTTTTCGTCGGTTCTGATTTCCCAAATTCCCTTGTCGGGTTTTTGCCAGTTGTTTTCCACAATACGAACAATACTCCGAACAATGGTCCACAGCGATTCACTGTTTTCGAGAGAGATCTTGAACTGGATAAATTGCTGGTAAATAACATCGACCAAAACTCCGTAAATATCGTTTTGTTTTTGCTCGTAGGCTGCATTTCCAATACGAACGGGTGACGAATTTTTGTATCCCTTTAGGTGTGTGAGTTCTTCTTCTGTTAATTTTTTCTCACGATTTATTCCATACATGATCTGTATCTTTTCATCCTTATCGGGAATAATATCGATAATAAACTTCATAAAACGTTTAACCGTATTCAGGTGGCCGAGTTTCGACATAATTTTAATGGCCATTGAGGCATCGCGAATCCAGCAAAAACGGTAATCCCAGTTTCGTTCCTCACCAATCGACTCAGGCAACGATGTGGTTGCAGCTGCTAAAACAGCTCCCGTTTTGTCGTAACTCAGCAGTTTTAGAACCAGCGCGCTTCGCACAATTTCTTTGTTGTAACTTTTAAACGAGGTTAAACTGTTGGCCCAGTCCAGCCAGTAAACTTTGGTTTTTTGCAGTTTCAGGTATTGGCGGTCTAAGGTTTGAGTCAGCAGTTTTTCGTCGTAAGCCAGTAAAACGTATGCATCCTCTTTTAGGTGAATTGGTTTTTGCTGAATAATGGCTTCCTTGTCGATATTGGTGTAGAGATAAATCGAATCGTACTCGCCTTCGGTTGTCGAGCTTTTTATGTATTCGTCTTCGGCAACAATTTCAGTATCGTATTTTGCATATTCCATTTTCGGATTGTACAAAATAGAAAATACAGGGTTGCCCGATCTGTATCTGAAATACCTGATTATCTCCGATGGATTAAAATAGTCGCCATTGTTTTTGTAACGTGGCATAAAATCAATGACTTCAAAACAATCGTTGCCACTAGTAAATGTGGTTGATACAATGTTTGTCGATCGTATATAGCTTTGTTTTATCGAGTAACTGTCGTCGCAAATAATTTCGAAACTGCCACCAATTTCATCGTCAAGGATTTTTGCAAATACCGAAGCCGAGTTAAAATCGGGAGCACAGTACCAGTCAATCGAACCTTTCTCGGAAATAAGTGCTGCACTTTTGCAGTTTCCGATAACGGCATAATTCATGTTTTTCATAGATAAACTTTTATTTTGTGAGAATAATAAGTTACGCCAATAAGCAGGTAGGTTTTCTTATTTCAATAGTTCTTTTAAAAAGTTTCGAACGTCTTTGTAGTTGTTAACGTAATATTTTGCCACCGAATTTTCAGATCCCACTTTTACCGTGTGAGCGTTTGCCGGTAGTTCTTTAAACAGAAATTCATCGGTCCAGTCGTCGCCAAAAGCCAGAATCGATTCCGACGGGCTCGTCGCCAAAAATTCAGCAGCGGCAGTCCCTTTATTAATTCCGGTAACTTTAATTTCAATTACTTTTTTACCTTCCAGAATTTCCAGATCCTGGTTCAGAATTAAATTTGATACGGTATGCAGCAATTCAAGAGCACGAACCACTCCTAATTCTATGTCGGCTTTACGGTAGTGCCACACCAGCGAATAGGTTTTTTCTTCGATAAAACTTCCCGGTGTGCGGTCAACAAACGATTCGAGTACAGGAAGTATACTGTCTTTCCATTCCGAATTTATTGCTTTTCTTTCGGCCCAGCCTTTGCCCAGTTTTCGTTCCCAGGCGCCGTGTTCGGCTATTAAATTGTAGTTTCGGTTGCCAAACCATTTGTCGAATGTATCACGGTCGCGTCCGCTTACCAATACCAGTTTTGTTTTTTCAAGTTTCGAAATACGGTCGAGTAAATCGTACAATTCTTTGTCGGGCGATGCTGCCTGCGGATCATCAAAAAAACGTTGCAAAGTGCCGTCGTAGTCTAAAAACAACGTTTTTGATTTTGAGCTCCTAAAATCTTCGAGAATCTCAGATCGTAATTTTGGCGATATTTTTCGGGCATGATGATCCATCTGTTTTTCGATGGTCGATTTTAAGGCTGTCATAAATTCAGAAGCCCATTTGTGTACATCGTATCGTTTAATGCGTTTTTGCATGGCCAGTACTGCCTTTTCGCGTTCTTTGTCGGTTTGGGTAAGCGCTTTGTAAATGGCTTCGGCAGTTTGCGGTATGTTGTTGGGATTTACCGAAATAGCTTCGCCAAGTTCGCGCGATGCACCGGCCATTTCGCTTAGTATTAATGCGCCTTTGTGGTTTACTTTCGATGCGATGTATTCTTTTGCCACCAGGTTCATTCCATCGCGTAAAGGCGTAAGAAGTGCAACGTCGGCCGAGCTGTATAACTCAATCAGGTTTTCAAATGGCATCGACCGGTAAAAATAAATAACCGGGTTCCAGTTAAGCGTTCCGTATTCGCCATTTATATTTCCAACCAAAATATCTACTTCGTTTTTTAAGTTTTGATATTGTTCCACATCGGTTCGCGAAGGAACAGTCAACATAATAAGTGAAACCTGTTCGCGGTATTCGGGGTACTTGTTCAGAAAATACCTGAAAGCTTTTAATCGCTCAGGAATTCCTTTGGTATAGTCGAGCCGGTCGATGGAAAGAATTATTTTCCGGTCGGGTTTTCCCATCAGAAAACGGTCAATGTCCTGGTGTTCTTTCGAGCGTTCCTGAATGGGTTTGCTCTGCACTTCCAATGCCAGTTTTTCAAATTTATTGTAATCAATTCCCATTGGGAATACATCGATATACACCTGACGGTTTTCAAGTTTTATCTGATTAAATTCCACATCGTGGCCCAACAAACGTTTTACCGAACTGATAAAATGACGGGCATAGTCGTAGGTGTGAAATCCCAGTAAATCGGCACCCAGCATTCCTTCAATAATCTCTTCGCGCCAGGGAAGAATTCGAATCAATTCGTAAGAGGGAAATGGAATGTGAAGGAAAAAACCAATTCTGAGATCCGGCCGTTTTTGGCGTAAAATATTTGGAACCAGTAACAGTTGGTAGTCGTGTACCCATACTGTGTCGTTTTCTTCTGCGTTGGCAATAATGGCCTCCGCAAATTGCAGGTTTACCTGGTAATAACTCTCCCAGTACGTCTCGTTAAATTCGGTAAACTCTCCAAAGTAGTGAAACAGTGGCCAAAGCGTTGCATTGCTAAAACCATCGTAATAATTTACAATTTGTTGCTCGCTTAAAAATACGGGCAAACATTGTTCCTGTTCGAGCAATGATGTAATTTCGGCAGCTTCTTTTTTTGTTCCCGGACTTACACCGGGCCACCCAATCCAAACACTGTCGTTCCCTTTATGGTATGATTTTAAACCAGTTGCCAGTCCTCCGGCACTTGGTGTTAAGCTTAAATTTTTCTCTGATTTTGTTATACTAACCGGCAAGCGGTTCGAGGCAATTATTAATCTATTCATGATAGTTTCTATAGAAATTATAATTAATGCAAATTTATGTAAAATGTTTGAAGTCCCCGGTCTGATTCGTTTTATTACATATTAAATAAACACTTTAATAATGTTATTGTTTTGGATGCCTTTGCATTTTTTGTAGTTTTGTTCGCATAGAAACTAAATGGATTTGAAGGGATGAGTTTATTAAAAAAGAAGGAAGTTGTGCAGGCGGTAATAACTCAAATGAAAGCGTTTGATGAAGACGTTTTAGTGGAAACAAAATTGTTGGAGAATTATAAGATACCCGACAAAATAGTATGGAAATCAACAGGTGTGGGATTTTTCCCGGATTTGAAAATCACGATTCCCAGCGAAAAAAGTATGTTGTATGAAGTTGAATTAAGTACCAAAATTAATATTGAGAAGTGGCGTTTGTTTTCTTTGACGGCCAGACAGCAAAATGGCGATTTTACAGTTGTTGTGCCCGAATGTATGATAGGTCGGGTAGAAACAATTATTGCTGAAAAGAATTTTAAAAATATCAAACTCATGTTTGTACCCAATTAAAACAGACTTTAAAAAATTAATGTATGATATATAATAATACACAGCAAAATATTGCTAACCGAATAGAAGATCAACCAAAAATTTCGAACTGGAAAGACTGGAAGTGGCAGTTAAAACACTCCATAAGGTCGGTTGATAAGTTTGAAGAGTTAACAGGAGTACAATTCACCCAAAATGAAAAGTTGGAGTTGTTCGAAACCTTCGAGAAGTTTCCACTATCAATAACACCTTACTATTTGTCGTTAATTGATAAAAAGAATTTTAGAAACGATCCGGTTTTTAAACAAGCTTTTGGTGGTATTGAAGAATTAACAACACTCAAATCGGAGCTGGAAGATCCGTTGTCGGAAGACAGTGACAGCCCGGTTGAAGGAATTACTCATCGTTACCCCGACAGAGTGTTGTTTCATGTGAGTAATATTTGTTCTATGTATTGTCGCCACTGTACACGCAAACGAAAAGTGGGCGACATTGATTTTGTCCCTTCAAAGGAGCAACTTCAAAAAGGGATTAAATATATTCAGGAGAACCCACAGGTTCGCGATGTTTTGCTTTCCGGTGGAGATCCACTCATGTTGCCCGACTCTAAAATTGACTGGTTACTTTCAGAAATTAGTAAAATTCCACATGTCGAAATTATTCGGATTGGAACACGCATGCCGGTTGTGTTGCCGTATCGGATAACCGATGAATTGGTTGCGGTATTAAAAAAATACCAGCCTTTGTGGATTAATACGCATTTTAATCATCCAAACGAAATAACAAGTTCGGCCAAAGAAGCATTGGCAAAGTTAGCTGATGGTGGCTTTCCGCTGGGAAACCAATCGGTTTTGTTGGCAGATGTAAACGATTGTCCGCGAATAATGAAATCCTTGTTGCACAAACTGGTTCAAAACCGGGTGCGTCCCTATTATTTGTATCAGTGCGATTTGTCGGAAGGATTGTCGCATTTTAGAACTCCAATTGGGAAAGGAATCGAAATTATGGAAAGTCTGGTGGGACACACCAGTGGTTTTGCGCGCCCAACTTATGTTATTGATGCACCGGGTGGTGGCGGCAAAATTCCGGTAATGCCCAATTATATTATTTCGTGGTCGACCAATAAAGTTGTTTTGCGAAATTACGAAGGTGTAATTACAACTTACAAAGAGCCGGACAGTTATGAACAGAAGATGTGTGATCGCGAGTGTGAACAGTGCAACCTTGATTTAAAACTGGGAGAGATTGATGAATCGGAAGCAATTGGTATTGAGCGACTTTTGTCGAATAAGAATGATTCGATCTCATTGATTCCTGAAGACAATGAACGTATTTCGAGAAGGGATGAAAATGCAGGATAGAATTGAGAAAATAGGTTTTGGAACGATAGTTCAGCATGGAGAGTTGAACAAGCGGGTGTACCTTATGAAACTCGACAAAAGAGATGGTTCTGAAATTATTGAACAGATAAATTCATTGGCGCGTGCAAACAATTACTCCAAAATATTTTGCAAGATTCCACAGCAGTATGCGCCTCAGTTTTTAGCAAATGGCTTTTTTGTTGAAGCTCAAATTCCGGGTTTTTATAAAGGAGACCAAGCCGCTTTTTTTATGTCGAAATTTTTAAATTCAGACAGGTTACTCGATATTGAAACGGATAGTTTGATTGAGCTTAGTGCCTTGTTGAAAAAAACGAAGGTGCTAAAATTCGGTGATATCAGAAAGGATAGTTCTGTTGAACTTTCAAGGCTGACAAAGGAGGATCTGGATTTGATTGCAGCCATTTATCGTAAAGTTTTTGCAAGTTATCCTTTCCCTATTCACGATCCGGATTACATATTGGAAACTATGGAGAACAATGTTCAGTATTTCGGAATAAAGGCAAAAGGAAAGTTAATTGCTTTGGCATCGGCCGAAGTCGATAAAGAAAGCCAGAATGCTGAGATGACTGATTTTGCAACACTTCCTGCATATCAGGGGAAAAATTTGTCGGTATTGCTTTTAAATGCAATGGAAAATGAAATGAAAGCCCAGGGAATTAAAACCTTGTATACCATTGCCCGGCTAAAGTCGGTTGGAATGAACAAGACTTTCATTCGCAGAAATTACATTTATTCCGGCACATTGATTAAGAATACGCAAATTTCAGGAGGTATAGAAAGTATGAACGTTTATTATAAAAATATTTAGGATGAGCTTAAAGGATAAATGTAGGTTTGCCAACGATTGTGAGATTTTTCAGGGCAAAAAAGTAGTTAACGAAACCCCCCTTCCTATTTTTAGGAATGTGTTCTGCATAAGGGGAATGAGAGGATGGAAAAATTGTGAGCGTTATGTTGAGCTAACAAACGAACTTTCGAAGAGGTAAAAGTTATGGATCAAAAAGATAAGATTGATATTCATGATATAAAAGATTCTTTGGAAAAGGAAGTGTTATTGTATTTAGATCGGAAAGGGAAGTGTATATACGGAGAAATTATTAAAAACCTGAAACTGCCTACCACCAAAGGGCAGGAAACAATATATTCCTTGCTGAATAAAGGCCTGGTAAGACATCAGGAAAGGTCATCTCTGATTGAATTAAATGTTGAAATTGGAGAATGAGTTGGATTGACGGAACTATTTTTGGCATTTATTTAGTTGCCATGTTGGGTGTTGGCTTTTATTTTATGAAAAAAAATAAAAGCACCGATGATTATTACGTAGGAGGAAGGAGTCTGACCAGTTTGCACATTGGTTTGTCGGTTGTAGCTACTGATGTTGGTGGCGGTTTCTCCATCGGTTTGGGAGGACTTGGTTTTACAATGGGCTTGTCGGGAAGTTGGTTGCTTTTTACCGGATTGCTGGGAGCCTGGTTAAGCGGTGTGTTTTTAATTCCCAAAGTGGCAGGTCTGGCTCGTAAAAAAGGTTTTTTCTCTTTTCCTCAGTTTCTGGAACATGTGTATGATAAACGAGTAGCTCTGTTTGCAGGTGTAATTTCGGCCATTGGATACCTGGGATTTACAAGTTCTCAGATATTGGCAGGGGCTAAATTGGCATCATCTACTTTTCCGGTTATTTCCATACAAAATGCACTTTTTGTGATGGGAGGCATTGCCATTGTTTATACTGTGCTTGGTGGCTTAAAGGCTGTTATTTATACCGATACTATTCAGTGGATCATATTAATGGTGGGACTGCTTTTTATTGCTTTACCCCTTGCTTATTTTAAAATTGGCGGCCTTGGTGCAATTCAGGAAACCCTCGACAGTAGTTTTTTAAGACTCGATTCAATATCGTGGCAGCAAATTGTTAACTGGATGTTTACCATTATCCCAATCTGGTTTATTGGAATGACTTTGTATCAGCGAATATATGCTTCGAAAGATACACGGACAGCCCAAAAAGGATGGTTTATTGCAGGTTTGTTCGAATATCCGTTTATGGCATTTGTAGGAGTTCTTTTGGGTATGTTTGCCCGGGTAGCAATCGAAAAAGGGATGTTAGCCGGATATTCTTTTGCCACCATCGATGCCGAAATGGGTTTGCCTGTTTTATTACGTACCATTCTACCAGTTGGATTAATGGGAATCGTTTTGTCTGCCTATTTCTCAGCAATAATGTCAACGGCAGATAGTTGTTTAATGGCAGCTTCGGGAAATATTCTGACTGACGTATTAAAAAAGCACCGGACAGCAAATAGTTTACGTTACTCTCAGTTATTAACACTTATTGTTGGTGTACTGGCCATGTTTTTAGCGCTTAAAATGACCAGTGTTCTTGATCTAATGTTGCATTCCTATTCATTTATGGTTTCAGGAATGATTGTGCCGGTGCTGGCAGCCTTATTTTTACGAAATCCGAATGCGAATGCAGCCTTGGTTTCAATGTTTGCCGGTGGCTTAACAACTTTATTTCTGATTGTTAGCGAAATGGAGCTACCCTTAAACTTAGATGCAAATATTTTTGGTATTGTTCTATCGGTTTTGTCTTACTTTTTAGTCATGCTATTCGCGAAGAAGCGCAGATTTTGATTGAATATCGGTTCAACAGAAATACCACTATTCCTTATCAAGACTATCCACAACAATCCCGCCCATTGAGGCCGGAAAAGAAATAATTATTACCCTTTTTAGGGCGATTAACGGATTCTCGCTTATTGGAAATTTATTGAGAGCAAACAGAACGATAACCACAACCAGTAAGGTTACGCCATAATCAATGAATACGCGTTTTACAAATGTGGCTTTACGCTGTTTTATATGTCCTTGAAAAATTCCTTTAAAGGCGTAAATCCCAATAAAACAAAGTGTCAGGATTATTATTACTCCAAGGTTTAAAACGGGAATGGTTTTACTTAAATTCCAGGCTTCTTCGGTAAATGCAATCGGTACTGATAATACCGATGATCCAATTATTACCTGGCTTAAATCTTCAAAGTCGATATTCTTAAATTTCATTGCATTGTGCTTTTAGTAATAATACCCCAGAACTAAAATAGTTCATTTAACTCAAAAACACCGTTGTGAAGAACTGTATCTGTATGGGAAAAACGGAGTAAAGCCAAATTAAATACTAATTCGCCCCAAAAGAAAAAACAAAGTGCCACCTTGCAAAAACAAAGTGGCACAATAGTCATGCAATCAAATGCTTATCCCTCAATAAGAATTTTTAATATTATTTATTGTTTTCGGTACTCCAGCCAAATTTTAATCCAAAAATAAACCAGGCCAATGCAACGGTGCCCAACGCAAAAATGGTATCGCCAATAACCCGTAGCCATTTGAAAGTAACCAAATAAGGTTGCTGCAGAAATTCTGCTGAACGGGCCCACCACAATCCTTCTTTTACACTTGCAACGGTTTGCGCCAGTCCAACCGGTAGCACACTAATTAAAACCATAGCGGCCAGTCCTATGTTGATACTCCAGAATGCAAACTTTATCCATTTGTCCTTCCAAATTGCATCTTTGTCCATATCGCGTAAAACGAAAAGCATTAAGCCGATACCCAGCATTCCGTAAACGCCAAATAGTGCAGTGTGACCATGTACTGCGGTTGTATTTAATCCTTGCATGTAATATAATGCAGTTGGTGGATTAATCAGGAAACCAAAAATTCCGGCGCCAACGAGATTCCAAAATGCCACTGCAATAAAACTGTAAATAGGCCATTTGTAAGCTTTTATCCATTCACTGCTGCGACTAACTTTTAGGTTGTCGAATGCTTCAAAACCCATTAATACGAGCGGCACAACTTCGAGTGCACTAAAAGTGGCTCCAAGTGCCATAACCGCTGTTGGTGTTCCGGTAAAATATAAATGATGAAAAGTTCCCAGAATTCCACCGGAGAGAAAAATTATAGTCGAAAACAGTACTGCCAGAGTTGCTGTCGCAGCTTTTACAATTTCCAATCGAACAAACAGAAAAGCTACAACCACCGCAGCAAACACCTCAAAAAATCCTTCAACCCACAAGTGTACAACCCACCAGCGCCAATATTCTGCTATGGCCAGATTGGTTTGGCGGCCCCACATTAATCCGGCACCATAAAAGGCTGCAATGGCAATCGTCGAAATTAGAAATAGAATGAGTAGGTTGCGGTTTTCCGATTTTTGCTTTAAGGCAGGATAAATAGCACGCCCCATTAGCAACAACCAAATTATTAAACCAACAAAAAGGAATATTTGCCAAAAACGACCAAGGTCAACATATTCGTAACCCTGATGACCAAACCAGAAATTGCTTACCAAACCAAGTTTTTGCATTACACCCATCCATTGTCCGGCGAGTGAACCCACCACAATTGCAAGCAAAGCAAGAAATAGAAAATTTACTCCTAGTTTTTGAAATTTTGGTTCAATCCCTGAAATGGCTGGAGCATAGTATAAACCTGTTGCCAGCCACGATGTTGCGATCCAAAAAATGGCAATTTGTACATGCCAGGTGCGCGAAACCGAATAAGGTAGCCAATCGGAAAGTGGCAATCCATAAAGAGCCTGGCCTTCAACACCGTAGTGGGCAGTAATTACACCCATTATTACCTGTACCAATAGCAACGCTGAAACCACCCAAAAATACTTTACAGTAGCTTTTTGAGAGGGCGTTTGAACTTCGTTTTTTAAAGGAAACAAGGTTGGTGCTTCTACTTCTTCTTGTTTTCTCCTAGCATAATACATCGACATTAATCCAATTCCTGCCAGCAAAACAATCACGCTAAAACCTGTCCATAAATGCAACTCTCCGGTTGGTTCGTTGCCTACCAATTTTTCGGCTGGCCAGTTGTTGGTGTATGTAATTTCTTGTCCGGGCCTTTCGGTAACACAAGCCCACGATGCCCAAAAGAAAAATGCATTTAACAAATGAACCCGTTCCTCACTTTTTAAAGAATTAAGCGGAATACTATACGAATCGCGCAAATCAGATAAAGCTGGGTCGTTTGTAAACAATCCGCCATAAAATTTACTGTTACTGGCAATCGCTTTGCTACGTACATCAGATACAGTTAATGTTTTTGTTTTCGGGTCGAATCTATTTTTTCGAATATCTTTTTGAAGCTGTATTTTTAGTGAAGCCTGTTTCTCTTCACTCAAATTTTCATAGGGTGCACCTTCGTTTTGTCGGGCCAGCTCATTTAAAATAAAAACAGCTTCTTTGTGCAGCCAGTCGGCACTCCAGTCGGGAGCCTGATAAGCGCCATGCCCCCAAATTGATCCCAGTTCCTGACCACCAATTGATTGCCATACATTTTGGCCATCTTTAATTTGCTGGCCTGTAAAAAGTACATTTCCATCAGATGTAATCACCTTGTCTGGAATGGGAGGTGCTTTACGATATATTTCTTTGCCAAAATACAGCAATACACCAAATGAAATAACCATAACGGCGATAAAGCCCATCCATAATTTTTTTGCTTTCATTTTTGAAAATTTTAAAGTTTAGTTCATCTTAAGTAAGGCTTTATACGAAAGAGAGATTCTTCGAAGCCTCGATTATTTGTTTATACTAAAATTGATTTTGTTAGCTGTTTCGGAGACTTGACAACAAGAATTCGCGCTACTGATTCTGACTGGTTTGAAATACAATGTTTAATATTCCGTGGACTTTCGACCAGAATATCTTTTGCAACCGTTTTTATTTCTTCACCCACTTGTATGTTGGGCGCACCTTCCAGAACATAGAAAAATACATCAACCGGTGTGGTATGGGGTTTAAGCGACTCACCGGGTTGGAGTGTTATGTGCATTGCCTCTGCCGTAGCGTAATTGTATAATCTTCGTACATCAACCTGATGAGGGTTCTCCCGGGGGGGCGCATCTTTCACGGATGTAATAATCATAAAATGAAAATTTGAGTTTTGAAACTAAGCAAGGTAAATTGCAGCGAGTTTGTTGATATTCTGAATTGAGTTTGTTAAGTTAAATTCAGGTTTGGCATTTTCTTCGATCGTAGAAAATTTTGAAAGAAGATATTTTTGTTCGTCATCGTTAAGAACATCGTCTGCCATACGAAACAGAATGTTATTTTCTTTATCGATATGTGCTTGCAGCAAATGTGCATATCCACTCAAGTTCTCATAAATTACTTGTATTGAATCGCTATTCCCGCTTTTGAATGCCTGTATTCCTTCCGTAACTCCATGCACAAAATTCCGACCTTGAACGTGTTCGTGTAACATAACTGCCACCGGACCTTGTTCTTTCGAAAAGCCCTTATCTCCCAATAACGGAAATAGCAGGTCTTCTTCTTTTGCATGATGAAGTCCGTCGGCAAAATTTTTAATTAGCTGGACAACCAGTTCAAAGTGATCTGTTTCCGTGCTTTCTTTTTCAACCATTTTTAAGATTACATCGCACAAGCGAAGAATATAAATATGATCGTTTTCGAGATTTTGTGTTGCTGTATTCATAATTCATTTTTTTAAACTAATCCAATTGTAAGGCCTTTGGAAAAAGAATGTTATTCTCAAGATGTACGTGGATATGAATGTCATCTTCAAATTCTTTGAGTAATTTAAAAGCTACCCGATAGGTGTTGCATGCATCTTCTGGGATTTTATAACCTGCTGTCAGTCTGTTGATTTCGTCCAGTGTGCCCCCTGCAAAGTCATGCTCTCCCAGCATCCTTGTTATTTCGGAATGAATAATGGCTCTTGTTTCTTTTGAAGGTTTTGTGAGGTGAGTTTTTATGGCCGGGAAAAGAACTTCTTCTTCCATTTTCAAATGCTGGCTTAATTCATTGTTCACTTCCTTTATCTTACTGGCAATTTCCACAAGTTCGGCGTGATTATCGCCATGAACATCTGCAATTTTAGCCGTATAGAAAACCAAGTCAGGTAAAGATTTAAGAACGTACTTGTGATGGGTGTTTTTTATGTAATCCATTAAAAAACTCAGGTCCCATTCCTTAAAATTTAGAGCATGATTGATGGGTTCACTATTTACTGCTTTAACTTTTTGTTCCAAAGCATCAACATCAAGATTAAGCGCTTTACAGGCTTCTCCAACCGATTGTTTTCCACCGCAACAAAAATCAATGCCTGCATCCGTAAATACCGACGATGTGCGAAAGTCATTCGTCACAATTTCGCCTATCTGTTGATTTTTAAATGCTACTTCCGTCATAGTATATTGTTAAAAGTTTGAGACAAATATAAATAGTTTTTTTAATATAGACAAAAAGGTCTATTAGTCAATTGATATTTTTATTATTTTTGAAACAAATTCAAAAGTTGTGTTTAAGAAAGAAACAGAATATGCATTACGAGGGCTTGTTTATATTCAGATTCAGAATCAGAACAACAGACGCCCGGGCATTACCGAAATAGCAACGGAAGTAGAAACGCCTCCTCATTTTATGGCAAAAATTTTACAGCGGATGGTTCGTTTGGGATTTCTCGCCTCGGTGAAAGGCAAGAACGGTGGTTATACAATTAACTCTGAAAATGGCTCTCTATCGTTGCGGCAGGTAATTTCTGCCATTGAAGGAAGCGCCTTATTTGAAGGTTGCGGTTTTGGCTTAAAACATTGCGATGAGAATAATCCCTGTCCTTTACATTATTCTTACGCTCCAATACGCGATGCAATAAATAAACTGGTTAACCAGGAAACCATTCAAAGTTTAGCCGGTGAAGACCCAAATACCCTGGATTTTGTACTTAGCAGAAAATAGAATATGTCGGAATTTACCAACCATAAAGCCGAGCGAATACAGAAACTTACCACTCTGTTTGAGGCTATATTACGAAATAAAAATGTAAAGGAACTCTACGAAGAACATCGTAAAATTATTGATTTGTGTATTCCTACGGATGTGGTTTTTCTGGTTGATGACCTGGTGAAAAAGAACATTCCAATGCCTGAGCTGAAAAAAGGAATCAATAAAATTCTGAATTTATTGTATAAAACCATTGTTGACTATCCGTATGCAAAGCCACAAGAAAATAGTTATTTGTGGGTGTTACAGGAAAACAACCGTGTGATGCTGGAAAAGCTTAACTCTTTAAAACCTTTTATTAAAGAAATAAATAAACACCCGGAGATTTCCGAACCAAAACAAGAGGCGCTCGAAGTTTTTACTGAATTGGAGAAATTTGTGAATTATTACCTGATTAAAGAAAACTTGTTGTTTCCGGTAATTGAAAAATACATACCTGAATTTCGCTGTGTCTCCGTAATGTGGTCTTTTCACGACGATATAAAACGTAATTTGAAAAAGCTTGCTGAACTTTTACGTGACAGCACTTTTGAACTGAAGGAGTTTAACCGACTTACCGGTGATTTATATTTTAACATGAATGCCATAAAGTTCAGGGAAGAACGAATTTTGTATCCACTTGTTGCCGATGTGGTACCTGAAAAAGAGCTTGAAAATTTATTTGCTGAAAGTATGGAAATTGGCTTTCCGTTTTTCACTCCCAAAATTGATTTAGAGGAAACTGCGGGGTTGGAAAGTATCTCCGGCAAAATTAATCTTGAAACAGGAAGTTTAACGGTTGAACAAATAAAACTGCTTTTTAACCACTTGCCGGTTGACCTTACTTTTGTTGACGAGTTTGATAAAGTTCAATATTTTTCAAGCCCTAAAAAACGTATTTTTCCACGAACCAAGGCAATAATTGGGCGCGATGTACACAATTGTCACCCAAAAGAAAGTGTACATGTGGTTGAGAAAATTGTGGAAGCTTTTAGAGCCGGAGAAAAAGAATCGGCAAGTTTTTGGATAACTATAAAGGGAGAAAGACTATTAATACAATATTTTGCCATAAGAGATGAAAAAGGCAATTACAAAGGAGTGGTTGAAGTTTCGCAGGAAATAAGTGAAATTCAGAGTTTGACGGGCGAAAATCGATTGCTTGACTGGGCGGATTAGCCTGCTAAACTGTTTGCAATAAAGTTTAGCAGACCAATCGAAAATCACTACTGAATATCAACTTTCATATCGTATCCCCTGATTTTTACTGTTTCTCCGTTTTCTCCGGCCAGTATTTCCAATTCGCTGTTCTTCTCAATGTGTTTACTCACTTTCAGCGATTCTGGGAAATCAACTTTCCCGTATTTCATTTGTACATCAATCTTAAAAGGAACCGATCCGGAATTAATGCTTAGTTTTCCGTATTTTCCATCTACCGAAATGCCTCCAAAATCCGAATTAAGTTTGTCAATTTTTACTTCATCGTCGTAACCTAAAAGGTCAAATTTCGATGTGGAATTTATGTCATACAAACTGTATTTACTCTCGCTAATTTCAATTGAAACTGTTTTTCCGAGGTAAATATCGTTGTCGTACGACGATGGAATACTCAGCTCTTTGACATTGCCCAACTTTAATTCGCAGTACTTGCCACTAAAACGGGCTTGTTTTGCCGATGCAATTTTTACATCGCTGTCGTATAAATTCAAATCGAGCATGTTTAAAACAGCCTCCGAAGCCAGGTCGGAATATTTTGCTTCCATTTTTAAATCTGTAAACTCATCAATTTTATAATCGTCGTCGTATGAGTTTATCGTCAAACTTCCGGCTTTGTTTCCTTCAAACTTTGAGTATTTACTCTGGATGTTCAGATTGCTTGCCGATTTAAAAACAATATCGGTATCGTATAAATTGAGTTTTGTTTTTGCATTAAAATCACCAACATACAGTTTCGAGTATTTCGATTCAATACTTACATCTGAGGAGAAATTGCCGGCAGTTAATTTACTGCTGTACAAATTTAACTGTGCTTCTCCCGTAAGCGATTCAAGAGTCACATTGCTGTATTTGTTTTTTAGGTTTAACGAAGCCGATCTGGGAATACTGATTTTATGGCTGATCTCAAAATCTTTGATCTTTATTTTGTCGCCGTTTAAAAGCGTAATGGTACTGCGACCGTTTATTGTGTTCATGCTTTTGTAAAAACGGGTGTCAATATTCATGGTATTTCCACTCAGTTCAAACTCAAAGTTTTCAATGGCTTTTATAAGTATGTCGGCCTCTTCTTTTGTTTTGGTAGAAACTTTTATGTCGGTGTGTATTTTAACCGAATTTTCGTTAGTGACTGTAAAGTCGATATCGCCCGAATGATTTGAGATCAGAACGTCAACATTTTCAGGAACAGCCGCCGATTTTTCAAGTGTTTTACCGGCTTCGTAGGTTTGCGACAGTACAGCTAAGTTTGCAAAAAGCAGTGCAATTGCAAGCAGCAATGTTTTAAAGTGTAATTGTTTCTTCATGGTATTTTTGTTTTTCAATTTCCAGTAATAAGCGGTTTAGAATTCTCACTTTTTTCTCGTAGTAATCGAGCATGGCCCGAGCAACGGGTTCGTTATTTATGGTTTGATTCAAATCTTGCCGGTAAGTATCGTAAATGGCATCCAGCTCGTTTAGTTCGTCGAGCAAAAACTGTAGTTCGGTGTTTTTCTCAGGAAGTTGCTGTTGCACTTCTTCCCATTTTAAATTTGCCAGGTGTTTTAGTTGGCTTTCCTGTTCGCCCAATTCTTTCGATACATCCGATAAATTTACCACAACGATTTGTTTTTTCGAAGTTTCGTTGGTAACGAAGTAAGTTGCCGAAACCACAAAAATAAATAGGGCAGCTACCTTCCAGAACCACTCCGGCAGCCCTTTCTTTTGTTGCTGAAGTCCGCTTCTGATGCCTTCCCAAATCAAATCCTGTTCGGGCTCTTCTACATCAAGCTTTAAGCGCTTCTCCTTCAAATATTTTTCGATGTTCTCTTTCATTTTCATTAATCATTTGTGCCAGTAACTGTTTTGCCCTGAAAAACTGTGTTTTTGCTGTTGATTCCGAAATGCCAAGTTTTTCTCCAATTTCAGCATGTTTAAAACCTTCCAGCGCGCGAAGTACCAGGATTTCCCGTGCGCCATCCGGTAGTTTTTTTATCAAGTTGTGAACCAGTTCCGGATCGCATTCACTTTCCACTTCCTCTGCAATTTCAAGATGCTGGTTTCGCAGTGTTTCCATGTCGGCGTAAATCATATTCTCTTTTCGCGAAACGTCAATGCAACGGTTTATTACAATCCGTTTTAGCCAGCCTCCAAATGCCTTTTCGTCTTTTAATTTATTTATTTCAGAAAAGGCTTTAATAAACGCGTCCTGAAGTACATCTTCAGCCAAACCCCGGTTGTTTGTCATTCGTATAGCCACATTAAACATGCCTTTGCAATACAATTTGTACAATTTGTACTGTGCTTTTGCATCTCCCTTTTTGCAAAGTCGCACCAATTTTTGTTCGCTGTGGTTAAAGAGTACTTCCAAGTGTCGACGTTTATTTTTCCAATTTGTTCTGAGATACTGAATGTGTAATTCTTGTTTCTTCAAATCTCATGTCTGCATTTATGACGAAGATATTTCGAAAAGGTTGGAATAGAAAGAAAATATTTTTTCAATTTTGTAGGAGAAGTATCACCCGGGAAGTCAAATTTAGCCGGAATTGTATGTTTACTTCTAAATTCCGTCTGCTGACTTCCTGTAAATTCTTAAACTATGTTTATCGTTCACGTATTTGTTCATGTAAAAGAAAAGGAGGTTGAAGCATTTAAAAAAGCTACGATCGAGAATGCTCAAAACAGTATAAAAGAGCCCGGAATTGCGCGTTTTGATTTTGTGCAACAGCAAGATGATCCTACGCGTTTTGTGTTGGTTGAAGTGTACAGGACTGCCGAAGATCCGGCCTTGCACAAAGAAACAGCCCACTACCAAAAGTGGCGCGACACAGTTGCCCATATGATGGCAGAACCACGTTCGGCGATTAAGTTTTTTAATGTTCATCCAGATGAAACCGGGTGGGATTAATTTAGTGCGTCATTCCTAATTTATTTCGTTATCTATTTGACAAAGGTGCTGAAAAGAATTCCGCAGCACGTTAAGGTCCAATTGTAAATCATAAAAATATGTCATTCAACTTTTCATTTGCCACAGCCTCGCAAATACTATTTGGGAATCATTCGTTGGAGAAAGTTCCGGGAATAGTAGCTAAAATGGGCAAAAATATATTGCTGGTTACAGGTAGAAATACCGAAAAAGCACAGCAGCTTTCCGCTCGCTTTCCTTCCGAAACAAAAGTTTCGCTGTTTCAAATTGAGTCGGAGCCTACGGTTCAATTGATTAAAGCGGGAACAAAAATGGCGCAAAGCAACAACTGCGATGTGGTGCTTGGTCTGGGCGGAGGCAGTGTGATTGATGGAGCAAAAGCAATTGCAGCACTTGCAACCAACAAGGGCGATTTAATGGATTATCTGGAAGTAATCGGGAAAGGAGAAGCACTTACTGAAGCACCGTTGCCAAGTATTGCCATTCCAACCACTGCCGGAACGGGTGCCGAAGTAACCAAAAACTCAGTGATAAAATCGCTTGAACACAATGTAAAGGTAAGCCTGCGCAGCGATTTAATGTACCCGAATGTAGCAGTAATCGATCCGGTTCTTACTTATTCGATGTCGCCGGAACTAACTGCCAGTACAGGGGTTGATGCATTAACTCATTTATTGGAAACGTTTGTGTCGAACCAGGCTAACCCTTTTGTTGACATGATTTGCAGGGAAGGTTTACACTGTATTTCAAGATCGCTGTTACGTGCATATAAAAACGGAAGTGATAAAAAAGCACGTGAAGATATGGCCATGGCGAGTATGTTGGGAGGCATGGCGCTGGCCAACGTAAAACTGGGAGCTATTCACGGTTTTGCCGGGCCCATGGGAGGTATGTTTCCAATTCCGCACGGAGCAATTTGTGCCGGTTTGATGGCAGCCGTAATTCAAATAAATATCGAAGTACTTACAGAACAAGGTAAGGACATTGAAAAATTTAATGAGCTGGCAAAGATCTTAACCGGAAGTGATTTGGCAAAAGCTGAGGACGTGATTGTTTGGGCTGATAACTTAATTGAAGCGTTGCAAATACCAGGTCTTTCAAAATGCGGATTGTTAGAAGATGATTTTCCGGAACTGATTAAAAAGGCCAAAGTAGCGAGCAGTATGAAAGGAAATCCGGTGGAGTTAAATGATGAACAATTGAGATGGATTCTGGAGAAGTCGTTTTGATTTTAATAGCGGAATAATTTTTGCAGAATAAAGGTTATCTTTGTAGCATAAACGATTTACCATGATTAGCAATTTTTTTCATACACCGGGAACAAAAAAGTTCAGAATTAACCCTCGGTTTTACGATCCTGACAAGGAAGAACGCGACGAGAGAGAGAGAAGAATAAAAGAAGAATTAGGGATTGTAGATGAAAAAGTGGATGATGGAAAACCGTATCGTCCGAGCATTAAAGGACAATTCAGAGCAGGAGATGGTTGGGCAAAATCATCGGAAAGTGCCCGGAAAGCTCAAAACAGACGACTAATATGGATTATTATGATCCTGGTTTTGGTTGTTTATCTTTTCTTTTATTCCGATTTTTTTTCAGCTTAATTTCACGCAACTCTTTCATTTAAAATTCCAGATTTGAGCGATATTATTCAGTTATTACCCGATGCAGTTGCCAATCAAATTGCTGCTGGTGAGGTTATTCAACGCCCTGCTTCAGTGGTGAAAGAATTGGTTGAAAATGCCCTTGATGCGGGTGCTACTGAAATTACGGTAAATATAAAAGATGCAGGGAAAACCCTGGTTCAAATAAGCGATAACGGTTGTGGAATGTCGCCAACCGATGCGCGAATGGCTTTCGAGCGGCATGCTACCTCCAAAATCCGCTCGGCAAACGATTTGTTTTGTATTCGCACCATGGGTTTCCGGGGCGAGGCACTTGCATCGATAGCTGCAATTGCCGACGTAGAATTACGAACCAAACAACCCGACGATGAACTGGGGACATTCATCCATATTATTGGATCGGAAGTAAAAATACAGGAGCCTGCCGGATGTAACAACGGCACCAATTTTATGATTAAAAACCTGTTTTTTAATGTGCCTGCCCGTCGTAAATTTCTAAAAGCCAATTCAACCGAATTAAAACACATTATTTGGGAAATTCAGCGCATTGCTCTACCCAATCCCGATATTAAAATTTCGCTGTTTCACAACGGTACCGCTTTGTACGAACTGCCACCAACTAATTTGCGGAAACGAATTGTTGATGTTTTTGGTAAGTCGCTTAACCAGAGCCTGGTAAATGTTAGCGAAGATACAAGTATTGTAAAAGTGTATGGTTTCATAGGGCAGCCAAAATTTGCCAGAAAAACCATGGGAGAGCAGTTCTTTTTTGTGAATGGCAGGTACATGCGCCATCCTTATTTTCATAAGGCAATAATGAAAGCTTACGAACAGTTGCTGCCGCCCGATACTTTTCCGTCGTACTTTTTATATTTAGAACTTGCTGCCGACTCAATTGATATAAATGTTCACCCTACAAAAACTGAAATAAAATTTGAAAACGAGCGCGATATCTGGCCGATCATTCACGCAGCAGTGCGCGAATCGCTGGGCAAACATAATGTTGTTCCATCCATTGATTTCGACCAGAGTGGAAGCATCGATATTCCAGTACCGAAACGGAGTGGCGAAGATATTCGTTTCCCCGAAATTCAGATAAATCCGGATTATAATCCGTTTGACACTGAAAAGCAGTTTACGGGAGGTAGTTACAATCCGTCGCAATCAATGCCGCGCGAGAAAAAGAATTTAGACAATTGGGAAGATTTGTACCAGGGAGCTCAGCTGAAATTAAAACCGGAAGAAGAATATCAGCAGACTTTTAAAAGCACCGACGATTTGTACGCACAGGCCTCGGAAAGTTTTAGCGGAAAGAAAGTACTTCAGTTGAAACAACGTTATATTTTAACACCTGTTAAATCGGGTTTAATGGTAATCGATCAGAAAAGAGCCCACGAAAGAATTTTGTTTGAAAAGTTTATGGAAGTACTGAAATCGGATTCAGTGGCCAGTCAACAACAACTTTTCCCGCAAACCATTGAACTCAATCCGGCTGATTCTGCGCTTTTGAAAACCATTCTGGATGATCTGCTTTCGCTGGGATTTGATATACGCGAATTCGGAAAAGATACGTTTATAATTAACGGTACTCCCGGTGTTTTGGATATTTCGTCGCCCGAAATGATTGTGGAGAAATTAATTGAGGAATACAAAAACTCGCCGTTAAACGCACGTACAAAAGCGAAAGAGCAAATTGCACAGTCGCTGGCAAAGGCATCGGCACTTGATTATGGTACCGATTTGAAACAGGAAGAGGTTGATCGTTTGATCGATGATCTTTTTGCCTGTTCAACACCCAACTTTTCACCCGACGGAAAAAAGGTTTTGACCATTATTCCGACCGAGGACATCGAAAAAAGTTTCGCAAGGTGACAGATTGTCGTTAATTTAAAGGCGATTAATTTTGGTCTGGCAATTGTACAAGGTGAGGCTAAGTTGAAATAGAACAATAAATGAAGAACGTTGTTTTTGAAATTGGAGGGTAACTTCCGGTAGCAATCTTCGGTCTTCCAACATAAAAAATATGAATTACAGACCTGCATTAAATATTCCGCCTGTTGTTAAGAACCTGATTCTGGCAAATGTTTTGTTTTTTGTAATTACTTTGGTAATGAAACAAATGGGAACGAATCTGTATCCAATTCTTGGCTTGCATTTTCCTCTTTCCGAAAAATTCAAACTGCACCAGTTTTTTACCTACATGTTTATGCACAGCACTCCGGGTTTCGGGCATATCTTTTTTAATATGTTTGCTTTGTACATGTTTGGTAGGGTGCTCGAAAGTGTTTGGGGGCCAAAACGATTTCTGATTTTTTATCTGGTTACCGGAATTGGTGCCGCAGTTTTACAAACCGGCGTTACATTTATTGAGTATAAAGTTTTGCTTGCCAAAATGGATCCCCAACAAATTGCCTATGTAAAAGAGGTTGGTTATGGTATTTGGGAGCAGGGAAAAAACTTTAGCGATCCTTTGGCCGGCAAGTTAAATGCAATATTAAATACTCCAACAGTTGGTGCGTCGGGAGCTGTTTTTGGCATTTTGCTGGGTTTTGGTATGTTGTTTCCGAATACGGAATTAATGTTGCTTTTCCCACCCATTCCGATTAAAGCAAAATATTTTGTAACCGGTTATGGATTGCTCGAACTGTTTTTTGGAATTTCAGGAATTCAGGGAAGTGTAGCTCATTTCGCACATCTTGGTGGAATGTTGTTTGGTTATTTTATGATCAGATACTGGCGAAAAAATTCAAATCATTTTTATTAAGCCCAATTTGAATGTAAAGTTGGTGAATACGAAAAGCGTTAATTGGATAATTGAAATTTTGAGGTAATAACGGTGGATATTTGGGGAGACATAAAACGTACTTTTAAAGAGGGCTCGGTTTTAACACGGCTGATATACATAAATATTGGCGTATTTTTAGTGTTGAAAATTATTGGCGTATTTTTTTATCTGGCAGGGCAACCTGCCCAACTTGCCCAATGGCTTTCGGTTCTTTCAGTTACCCAGGATTTATTAAGACGACCCTGGACTCCGATAACCTATATGTTTTTGCATTCCGGTTTTTTGCACCTGCTGTTTAATGTGTTGGGTTTGTATTGGTTCGGCCAGTTGTTCCTTTTTCATTTCGAAGGTAAAAAGTTATTAAGTGTATATCTTTTAGGAGGTTTGGTTGGTGCAGGATTTTATATTCTTGCCTACAATATTTTCCCGGCTTTTAATTCGGTGTACGGATTGCTGATGGGAGCTTCGGCCTCGGTTTTTGCCATTTTGGTTGCTGTTGCCGTGTATGATCCCAACCGCGAAATTCACTTGTTTTTTATTGGGCGTTTCCCCTTAAAATATGTGGCGGCATTTTATGTTTTGTTGTCCATCCTAAGTATCTCAACTTCAAATCCGGGAGGAAATATTGCTCATCTGGGCGGTGCATTTTGGGGCTGGTTTTATATAAAACGGTTGCAAAAAGGAACAGATATGGGAGACGGATTGGTAAGTTGGCTCGATAAATTCGCTGCCTGGTTTGCCGGAGTTTTTAAGCCAAAAAGTAAAATGAAAGTAACGTACAAAAAACCACCACGCGACGATCACGATTACAATCGCCAAAAACATGCCCAGCAAGACGAGATAAACAACATACTAGATAAAATTGGTAAAAAGGGCTACGACAGTCTTACCAAACAGGAAAAAGAATTGTTGTTTAAACAAGGGAAGAAGTAGTTGGAAGTGTTCAGTGTTCGGTATTGGTTATTGGTTGTTGGTTATTGGATATTCTGACGTTGTTGTTCTTTTCCCATAATAAAAATTCAAAGTTCAGAGTTCAAAGGCAAAAGTTGAAAGTTCAGAGTTTAGTTGCAGATTGAATGGAATAATTTAGATGGATGATATTTGTTTGTTAATTTAAACAAGCTGCGTTTTCAATAAACTCCTTTCCCGCACTCTCTCGTTCACAAATTAACTCATTCCCACAATCACTCATTCACGCATTTCCTCATTCACCCATTTACTTTTCTTCAGTCTTCATCCTGGTAAGTGTGCGCCTGATAAATACTCGCATTTAATTCGAATCCAACCAGTAATATCAACGACATTACATACATCAGAAACAGGATGGCCAGCAGCGTACCAATAGAACCGTACAATTTATTGTATTGACTGAAATTATTAAGGTAATAACTCATGGCAGCAAAACCTATAATACTTAAAACGGTAGCCAGTGTTCCGCCAGCCGAAATAAAACGCCATTTTGTTTTTTTTGCCGGAGCCATATAATACAAAAAGGAGAAAGCAAAAAAGAAGATGGTTATGGTTAGTATCCATTTTCCTGTAATTAAAAGATACACCAGGAGTTTGTCTTGTATAATCTCGATGCGGCTCAGGTAGTTGATTAGTGCTTGTCCACCTGTTAACATGGCAATGCCAACTGTAAGCGCCAGTGTAAAAACTATTAACATTAATACCGCTGCAAGGTATTGACTCCACCACTTTCGCCGGTTAATATTGTGCACTGTTGCATCAAAAGCACTCATCATCGAAACCAGTCCGTTTGTGGCAAAAATAAGTGCCATAACAAAGTTCAGCGAGAGCAGGTCTCCTCTGGGTTGCATTAAAATTTCGGTGAGTGTTTCTTCAATGGTGGCAAAAGTACTTTCGGGTACAACCTGTTGAATGATCAGAAACAGTTCATTCTGAAAATTATCGATGGGTATGTACGGAATTAAAGTAAACAGGAAAATTACCCCGGGGAAAAGTGCGATAAAAAAGGAAAAAGCAATTCCCGATGCACGCGTAGTAATTGAGCCGTCAACAATACTTCGCCAAAAAAATAAAGCCACATCGTACAACGGAACATCGTCGAACAAGGGGAGAGATACTTTTTTTGCACGCTCGGCAGCTTTTTCTCCCAGCATTTTTATACGCCTAAAAGTAAGTTTTTCACTTGCCATTTGGGACTTACTGTTTTTCTATTCTAAGCTGATGAATGTAGTCTTTGTCTCCGTTTTTCTTTAAGAGAAAATAAACGCGGAAATTTCCTTTTTCAGTAACTAATTTACCTATTACATATTTAGCATCTGCCTTTCCTCCATCGTGAATTATACTAAAGGCATTTTCCGGAACCGGGCTAAAACTATTAAAAAAGTTATTTACAATCTGCTGAGCCTGCGCTTTACTGTACACATTATCGTTGTCGAGAACTACCAATTCTACATTTTGATTGAAATAGCCAGAAAGTAATTTCGCGTTACCGGTTTCCAGACTAATAATTATATCATTCGGAATTTTTTCCTGAAACGAATTTGCAGAGAGCCCGGCTACACTGAAAAGTAGACCAACAAAAAATATTATTCTTTTTAGATTATGCATATTTTTTCTTTTTCGGTATATGTGCTGCATGAATAGCAAAAACTATGCAAAACACTTTTATAGCCTTATTTTTAATGTAAATTTATAAAATTAAAAATCATTTGACAGATTGACGTATGTACATAATGTTAAATTACTGAATTCTGTTTAGATTTAACTAATGGATGGATGAATAGTCAAAAGTATTTAAAACCAATTTTTCCGAATGAAAATTACGTTGCTTGTTGTGGGTAAAACCGATGCTTCATACATAATCGATGGAATGAATGAGTATGTTAAGAGGCTCAAACATTACATCAATTTTGAGATGGATATTATTCCCGACATTAAAAAGGGCAAAAAAACAAGCATCGACATTCAAAAAGCAAAGGAAGGGGAATTGATTTTATCGAAACTCGGGCCGGGCAAAGAGTTGCATTTATTTGATGAGAACGGTAAAATGTATTCTTCGAAAAGTTTTTCGCAGTTTATTGAAAAGAAAATGATAAGCGGTCCGAAAGAGTTGGTGTTTGTTATTGGCGGGCCTTACGGTTTTTCGCAGGAGGTTTACGAGCGGGCATCGTCTAAAATTTCTTTATCGCGAATGACTTTTTCGCATCAAATGGTGCGAATTTTGTGTGTGGAGCAAATTTACAGGGCTTTTACAATTTTAAAGGGCGAACCGTATCACCACGAGTAAACAATGCAGTTTAGATTAAATAAATATACATATCTGATTCTGGCCATTTGTATTTTGGTTGCTGCAGCCATTATCGAAAATGGGCTGCTCAGAAAAAATCCGGAAACAAAGCTGATTCAGGAATTTCAGAACCAGTTAATCGAAAATGAAGTTCAGCTAAAATCAGAACTCAGCTCCTTAACCGAAATTTTAAAAAAGGATGATTTTGATGAAGATTTAAGCAACTTTTTTAAACGCGAAGAAACCGAAGTTCGTGAAACCGGATTTGGTGTGCTGGTATACCAAAACAAGGATTTGGTGTTTTGGACCGACCGCGGAATTGCATTTTACAATACACCCGAAGAATTTAAAAAAACAAACGGTCTTATAAAGCTGCCCAATGGTTATTATTTAATCGATACGGTGGCAGTTGGCAATTACGAAGTGGTTGGTTTACACCTCTTAAAACGAAATTACACCTACGAAAATAAATACCTTCAAAACAATTTTTTCAGCAGTTATCATTTGCCAAACGATTATATAATCAGAGAGGCGAAACATAAAATGGCCTACGAGATTGTAAATAGTGAAGGCAAGTATCTGTTTTCGCTTTTACCCTACGGCAGCTATTTGTGTACTACTAATCAGCTTTACGTGCCGGGCTTTATTTATTTTATTGGCTTGCTGTTGTTGCTGCTTTATTTCAGAAAGGAGTTTGTTGAAAGGAACACCCTTTTTATGATGAAATTATTGGGTTTGGCAGGGGCACTGTTTATTGTTTACTGGATCCATCTTATTTTCGAAGTGCCAAAAGTATTTTTTCATTTAAAGTTTTTTGGCCCCGATTTTTTTGCGATAAACGAATGGCTGCCTTCGCTGGGCGACTATTTTTTGCTGGCCTTGTTCTTCCTTTTTTGGTTGTTTAATTTTGGTAGTGGATTAAACATCAGCGAACTGCAAAAAACTTCGCGACTGCCGCGAAAAGTAATTATTGCTCTTTTGTTTTTATTTAGCGCCAGTTTATATCTGTTGGTTAACTTTTTTATTAAGGAGCTTATTTACAACTCAACCATTTCGTTTTCGCTTAATAAAATCACCGAAATTTCATCGCAAAGTATCATTGGAATATTCTCAATCGGATTGTTTTTGCTGGGAATCGTATTTTTTACCATAAAAATAAATGAAGAGTCGTTAACCGATTTAAAGCTGCACGAGTTGCTCTTGTTAAATCTGGCAATTATTCTGTTTTTAGCCGGTGCTCAATATCTTGCTATCCGCTACATTGCCATTCCTGCCTTGCTGCTTTTTCTGGCTTGTGCTGTACTTGCCTACCTCATAAGCAAACAGTATTTGCAAACTTTTACACTAAGTTACCTGATTGTTTTTGTGGCAGTTGTATCCTTGTATTCGCTAATTATTATTAACCGTACAATTATTCAAAAAGACCGCGAGCATCAAAAATTGCTGGCAGTTACCCTGGTTACAGAGCGCGATCCGGCGGCGGAAGTATTTATGACCGAGGTTCAGTACCGGATCGAAAATGACCCGGCAATTCAAAGTTTGCTGTTTCAGAACGACGATGAAGACCTGGAAGAGTACATCCGCGAGTCGTATTTTAACACTTATTTCAGAAAATACCTGCTCAATATTTATGTGTGTCACAACAACGACAGCCTGTTAACCAATCCCGATAATCGTGCTGTGCCATGCTGGCCATTTATGAACGAGCTGATTGATATTCAGGGCATACAGGTGCCCGGTACCAATTTTTATTTTATGGATAATATGAATGGCCGAATTTCGTACACCGGCCGCCTAACTTATCCATTGGCAGATAACGAACGCGGAGTAAGCATTTATATCGATTTGGATTCGGACTTACTTTTTGAGGGCATTGGCTTTCCGGAGTTGCTGATTGATAAATCGATGGCGCGATCGGATATTTACCAAAAGTTTAACTACGCCAAATATTACGGAGGCGAGCTTACGGATAAATTTGGCGATTACAATTACAATTACAACGGGCATGTTTATCTGAAGTCGGATGAGGAATTTGCATTTCTGAAACAGGATAAATTTGAACATTTGGTATATCATTCGCGAGAGGATAATTATGTGGTGGTTTCGCGCAAACTTTTAACTCCCATCGATTACTTGATTTCATTCCCCTATCTTTTTGTATTTTTCTTTTTGAATATGCTGATTATTTTGGTGATTGGCAATCAAACCATTCGCGACAGAAAGCTATTCTTCGATTTAAAATTTAAAATTCAGGCTGCAATTATTTCAATTGTATTTGTGTCGTTGCTGGTGGTGGCTTTGGTTACGCTGTATTACAATGTGCAGGAATATAAAGCAAAACACCGAAACGATTTGAACGAAAAAATGAAATCGATTGCTGAAGAAATTGACAACCGCTTAACCGATAAGGAGCAAATTACACCCGAACTGGAAGCCTGGTTGAGGCAGGAGTTATCCAAACTATCCAACATATTCCGCACCGACATTAATATTTACGGCACTGACGGCGAACTGATCGCATCGTCGCGTTTCGAGATATTTGAGCGGGGACTGGTATCGAGTAAAATTAACGCAAGAGCCAATTACGAGGTTTATAAGAATTTTCAGATCAGTTATTTTCAGCCCGAAAATATTGGTAACCTTTCGTATTTGTCAGCTTACCGGCCCATTATCAACAATTTCGGAAATTACCTGGGCGTAATTAATTTGCCCTATTTTATCCGTCAGGACAATTACAGCCAGGAAATTTCAACCTTTATTGTAGCCTTTATCAATCTTTATGTATTGTTGTTTTTGGCGAGTATTATTGCCGCTGTTTTTATTGCCAATCAAATTACCCGGCCGCTTGTGGTTATTCAGGAGAATTTGCAGAAAATGCAGTTGGGGAAACACAACGAACCCATTCATTACACCCGGAAAGATGAAATTGGCAGCCTGGTAAAAGAGTACAATAAAAAGGTGGATGAGTTGGCGGTGAGTGCTGATTTATTGGCCCGTTCGGAGAGGGAATCGGCGTGGCGCGAAATGGCAAAACAAATTGCGCATGAGATTAAAAATCCGTTAACGCCAATGAAACTGAACATTCAGTATCTGCAGCGCACAAAAGGAAATAACGAAGAATACAATAAATTTTTAGAACGGGTTACAGCAACTTTAATCGAACAAATCGATAACCTTTCAAACATTGCCACAGAGTTCTCGAACTTTGCCAAGATACCAACCGCACGAAATCAGGTTTTCTGCCTCTCGGAACAATTGCAAAAAACAATTGATTTGTATGAAACACACGACCGTGTTCAAATTGTTTTTAGCTCGAATGGCTTTGAGTGTTTGGAAGTAAATGCCGATCGGGAACAACTTTCGAGGGCAATCATTAACCTGATTCGAAATGCGATTCAGGCAGTCCCTGAAAACCGGATGGGTAAAATTTTACTAAAACTCGATCGTAGAGAACACATGGCCGTAATTACGGTGCAAGACAACGGTACCGGAATTCCTGTTGAAATGCAGGAAAAATTATTTAGCCCGAGTTTTACTACAAAAACAAGTGGTATGGGGCTTGGTTTGTCGATTGTAAAAAATATTGTTGAGAATTTTTCGGGTAAAATATGGTTTAACACTGAAATGGGGGAAGGGACAACTTTTTATCTCGAAATTCCGGTATACGAACCGGATGAAAACTGTAATACTTAAAACATACTTTAGAAATTTTGGTTAATTGATCTTTGAATACTATAAGCTAATTAAATATGGTTCCACTGTCGTTTAAAAAAATTACCGAACGTTTAAATACAATTTCTTTTCCGGAGATTGATATTGTTATAGGAATTGGGTCGGGGGGAGTACCGGCAGCCACAATGGTTGCCTATCATTTAAATGCCGAACTCGAAGTTATGACATTAAACTACCGCGATGAGCAAAACAATCCGCGTTACGAAGCGCCGGTAGTATTGCAAAAACCCGAATGGAATTTGGAAGGGAAACGGATTTTACTGGTTGATGATGTTTCTGTTTCAGGAAAAACAATGGAAGCTGCTTTGAAACAACTCCCTGGGTTAAACGTAAAAACCTGCGCCATGAAAGGCAAAGCTGACTTTGTACTTTTCCCCGAAATTAAGGAGTGTGTAAAATGGCCATGGAAAGCGTAAAGTTCAGAGTTCAGAGTTCAGAGTTCAGCGTTTAAAGTTCAGAAAATGAAAGAAGTTATAAAATATACATTGGCAAGTTTGTTGCTTTTTATGGTATCGTGTTTGGTGCCGGATTCAAAAGAGGATTATCTCGATAAATTCGAACGCTTTATCGATCGGGTAGAAGAGAACCATAAAAAGTATACTGCAAAAGACTGGGAATGGGCCGATGGTCAGTTTCAGAAATATAACTCCGACTGGTACCTGAAATTCAGGGATGAATTTACTTTGCAGGATCAAATTAAAATTAAGGGTCTGATTATTCGATACCATTCGTATAAGAACAAGGAAGATGTAAACGAGGTGCTGAAACAGCTGTTTAAGGAAGATGTAGATGACGTTAGAAAAAAGTTACAGGAATACATCGATAACGACATGGATGAAGACCTCGAAAAAATCATCGACGGTGCTGCTGCAATTGGAGATTCTGCTGTAAAAGTACTTGGCGATATTATTCGTGAACTGGATGATTCATTTTAATTAAAATCCCGGATTGAAAAAAATACTAAACCAACTAAAATGAATAAAACACAAATTCAATTATACAAATTGAAATACTTTGTGCTCCTGGTAATTATGCCTTTGGCCTTGCTCCTTTTCTCCTGCAGTCAGGAAATGAAAACAATAAAACCCGGAGAAATCTGGCCCGATAATAACGGAGTGCACATAAATGCACATGGTGGTGGAATATTAATTGACAATGGCGTGTATTATTGGTTTGGCGAACACAAAGTGGAAGGCAAAAAGGGAAACCAGGCGCGTGTTGGGGTACATTGTTATTCGTCGGAAAACCTGGTGGATTGGAAGGACGAAAGTATTGCATTAAAAGTGAGTGACGACCCTGAAAGTCCGATTACTGTTGGTTCGGTTATCGAGCGTCCAAAAGTTATTTATAACCCGAAAACCAAAAAATACGTAATGTGGTTTCATCTTGAGCTGAAAGGGATGGGCTATTCTGCAGCCAAAACCGGGGTAGCCACTTCCGATAAAATAAGTGGACCTTATACTTTTATTGAGGCTGTAAATCCAAATGCAGAAACATGGCCGTTGCATTTCCCCGATGAGTTAAAAACCAAGAGCTACCCTGAGGATATAAAAGAGTGGTCGGATGAATGGATACAAGCCGTAAAAGACGGAATGTTTGTGCAGCGCGACTTTGTAAAAGGACAAATGGCCCGCGACATGGCACTTTATGTCGATGACGATGGAAAAGCCTATCACATTCATGCTTCTGAAGAAAACCTTACCCTGCACATTTCAGAATTAAACGAAGATTATACCGGTTTTACAGGGAAATACATTCGGGTGCAGCCAACCGGGCACAACGAAGCTCCGGCATTATTTAAACACAATAATAAGTATTATATGGTAACATCGGGTTGTACCGGGTGGGCGCCAAATGCAGCACGTTTACTCGTTGCCGATTCGATACTAGGCGACTGGGAATATATAAAGAATCCATGTATTGGAGATGATATGGATCTGACTTTTTATTCGCAGAGCACCTACATTTTGCCGGTGCCGGGATACAAAAATGCGTTAATTTTTATGGCCGATCGGTGGACTCCTGAAAATGCAATCGACGGTCGGTATATCTGGCTTCCGGTTCAGTTTGATGAAAATGGAACGCCTTATCTGGAATGGATGGACGAATGGAGTATGGACTTTTTTAAGAAATAAATTTCCTTTTCAATTAAGCTGAAATTTTTAGAGTATCGACTAAATTGCAAAAAGGGTCGGGAATATTGGAATTGCAGGCATTTTTTGTTTTCTTTTGTATACTAAATGCCATTTACAAGTAAGAAAATGATAAAAGAAGATTCTGCAAAAGAGGAAATTGTTTTAAAAGCTCAGGTGCTTTTTCAGCAGTATGGTTTGAAAAAAACAACCATGGATGAAATTGCTTACGCTTGCGGAAAGGCCAAAAGCACACTTTATCATTATTTTAAGAGCAAAGAAGAGGTTTTTGATCATGTATTAAAGCTCGAAATAACCAACCTTCGGCGTGAGGTGAAAAAAAAGGTGGATGAGCAAAATGAAGTAAAAGACAAAATCAGGGCCTATTTTTTGGCTTTTCATACGGGAATAATGGATAAAATCAATTTGTACCGTAGTGTAACTCTCGATATTGATGGTGAGTGTCTTGGATTGATGGGAAAAAACAAGGATTACAGAGCTTCGAATATTCAAAAATTTATGACTTTCGAACGCGATTACATCACCCGTATTTTGGAAGATGCCTATGCTTTAGGTAAATTTACAAAAATCGAAAAGGATGATATCCCTTTTTTTTCCGAAACATTAATTGCTGCATTTCTGGGTGTAATGAGCTATGTAATTGAAACCGATTCGTTGCGGGACGCTGAGAAATTAGACAAAACAGTAAGTTTACTCACCCAGCAAATCTTTTCGTAAAACAATTACCTCCGAAACCTAAATTTATTGTAAGGGTTGGCATTTTTATTTTCGATTCTCAAAATCTTAAAAATCAGTTTAAGCACAAAACGAACACTTCATGCTTTGTTTTTTGCAGTTCATTCAGTTTGCTTTAGAATTAATGAGCTGTGGTAATACTTTTACCATAACAGAAAACAAAAGCTGACAATGAACACTAGTATTATTGTGTGTACCTACAACGAAGAAGAAACCATCTTTGGAGTAGTTGCGGCATGTTGTAAACACAATCCCGATGCCGAAATTATTGTAGTTGACGATGCTTCAACCGATTCAACCGAAGAGGTTTTGTCAAGCCTGGCAATGCACTATGAGTTTGAATATTTGAAACTCGATAAAAACAGAGGGAAAAGTTATGCCATGGCACATGGTGTGGAGTACGCAACAAACGAGGTGATTTTATTTTTTAATGCCAATGTGAAGGACATTCGTGAACACCATTTCAGCAATATGCTAAATCCAATATTTCAGGGTAAAGCAGATCTGGTTTTGGGACTTCCTTCTGCATATACGGTTGATTTCAGGATTAATCCATACAAATCGGTGGTTGGACAGAAAGCCATGTTAAAAGAAGATTTACTGCCCATTTTGGATGATATTCGTGAACTCCGTTTTGGTGTTGAATCGTACATCACTTTGTACTATCAGACCATTGGAAAACGGATGCATTTTGTTTCGCTCGATGGTTTGCAAACTCAACTGGATAAGATGTTAGACGAACAACTGAATGATGACGCTGAAGGTTCGTTGGAAGTTGCAAATGCTTTACTGACAAACATCGATCTGATCACAAAACGTGTTCAGAACAACATTCAGAAAACGCAAAATTATACACGGTCAACGATTAGTAGTGTGCAGTTGGAGTTAAATAAACGAATGAAAATGTTAAAGGAAAGAAACGGTGAAATAGAGCTGGCATAAGAAAGTTGTCATTTCATGAATGGCTTTTAGCATTTCACGAATATTTTATAACCGGTTCAGTATCAGGGAATATATATTCGCGACAAAATAGAAAATCCAAAAAACAGAATATAAAAATGAAAATTACAAAATCAATTCTTTTACTTCTTGCAGCAGTTGTAGCATTAACAAGTTGTAAAACAAAAGGAGAAACGCCTCAAGCCGAGACAATTAAATATGTAAAGGTAGAGTCCATAGGGAGTGGGACAACGGATACCAAAATGGTTTTTAACGGGAAGATTAAGGAGAAAAGCCTTACTTCCCTTTCTTTTCGTGTAGGTGGGCCGCTGGCACAGTTGAATGTTCAAACAGGTGATTATGTGCGTGCAGGACAAGTGATTGCAGCCATAGATAAACGGGATTACCAGTTGCAGGTTCAAACCACCAAAGCACAATTCGAACAACTTGAGTCGGAATACAGCCGTTACAAACAGCTGGTTGAGCAGAATAAAATTCCGGAAAACACTTTCGAAAAAATTCAGTCGGGGTATTTAATGGCAAAAACAGCTTACGAGAATGCTCAAAACCAATTGCGCGATACCGAATTGAAGGCTCCGTTTTCAGGTTATATTTACGAGAAATTTACAGAGAATCACCAAACCGTTGGTGCAGGAACTCCAATTGTCTCGGTTATCGATATGTCGCATCTTGAAGCGGTAGTTTCGGTTTCAGAGAGTCAGCTTCAAAAAGTAAAAAACGATAAAGAAAGTTACCTGACTGTTGCAAACGCCAATGTAAAAAATCTTCCGGTAAGTTTATTGAGTGTTGGCGAAAAGGCCATGCACGATGGGTTATACGAAGTGAAATTTTCTTTTAAAAATTCAGAAGCGTTAAAAATTGCTCCGGGAATGACTGCCGAAGTTACCATGATTTGTAACGTTCAGAACAACGATCTAACCGTTCCTTCAACTGCAGTTTTTCATGAAAAGACCAACAACTATGTTTGGGTTTACAACGATTCGACAAAAAGGGTTGAACGTCGTGAAGTGAATTTGGGTTCTATTAAATCTCAGGCTCAGGTTCAGGTTCGGTCGGGTTTAAAAGTTGGCGATCAGGTAGTTACTGCCGGTGCTCATTATTTGATAGATGGACAGCAGGTTAAACCAATTGAAAAACCATCAGTAACTAACGTTGGAGGATTATTGTAATGCTGGAAAAATTATTAAATCAAAAGGCAATGATCTCTACAATACTGTTTGCAGTGTTGTTTGGGGGATTAATTGCATATAACAATATTGGGAAGCTGGAGGATGCCGAGATCCCGATTAAATCGGCCATGGTTATTACGCCGTATCCGGGAGCAACAGCTCACGAGGTAGAGCTGGAAGTTACCGATGTACTTGAAAAGGCGATTCAGAAACTTGAAAACGTGGAGGAAATTAATTCAATTTCACGTCCTGGTCTTTCAATGATTACGATTGACATTCAGGAAACAGTAAAAACACCACAGCTGCCACAGCTTTGGGACCACCTTCGACGTAAAGTGAACGATGTAAAGGGAAGTTTGCCATCTGGTGCAATGGACCCTATTGTAAACGACGATTTTGCTGATGTATATGGTATTTTGTATGCCGTAACTGCCGAAGGTTTTACACACAAAGAACTGATAAAATATACCGAATACATTGAAGGTGAACTTTTATCGGTAAATGGTGTGCGCCGTTCGCAGATATTTGGCGAAGAAACCGAAGTGATTGATGTTACCTTTTCGCCGGAAAAACTGGCAGGTTTAAGTATCAATCCGATGCTTATTGCTGCAGCAATACAAAACGAAACAGCCATTATCGATCCGGGAACGATAGTAACCGAAAAGGAATCGATACGCGTAGGAGTTGGACAAAAAATTACCACGATTGAAGAAATTGAGAACTTGTTGATTCAGGTTCCGGGAGGAGGTAATTTCCGTTTGGGCGACATTGCAAGCATTAGCCGTTCGTATATGGAGCCAAAACAAGATGCGCTGTATTACAATAACCAGGCAGGATTAATACTGGGACTTTCGAACGAAAGTGGAATTAATGTAGTTAAGCTGGGAGAAAAGCTCGACGAAAAACTGGCAGAACTTCAGGCAGAACTTCCTGCTGGAATTGAAATAAACCAGGTATATTATCAGCCCGACCGTGTTGATGCAGCTGTAAAAGATTTTATGATGAACCTGGTTGTATCGGTAGGTATTGTAATTGTGGTACTTATGTTTGCCATGGGGCTACGTTCAGGACTTTTAATTTCGAGCGGACTGGTATTTACAATTATGGGTACTCTTATTGTGATGTTGGCCATTGGATTACCGCTTCACCGTGTGTCGTTGGCAGCAATTATTCTGGCAATGGGTATGCTCGTTGATAATGCAATTGTTGTGGCCGACGGTATTCTGGTCGATTTAAAAAATGGAATGGATCGAAGCAAAGCGTTTGTAAACACAGCACAAAAGACAGCTTTGCCTTTGCTTGGAGCTACTGCGGTAGCTATTCTGGCCTTTTTGCCTTTGCGTATGTCGCCAAATGCAGCAGGCGAGTTTTTAGCATCATTGTTTACTGTACTTATTATTTCGCTTAGTTTAAGTTGGTTGTTTGCCATGATTCAAACTCCATTTAACGCCAAATATTTTTACCGTAAAGAACGTCCGAAAGGTGAACATGCCGAGCATTACGACAATAAATTTTATACTATTTTCCGTCGTACACTTGAATGGGCGATTCGTCATAAACTGATTTTTGCCAGCGGTAGTTTTGCCATCCTAATTTTTGCCTTCTATTCGTTCCGTTTTGTTACGGTAGATTTTATGTCGAAAATGGATTACGATCAATTCTACGTTGAATATTATCTGCCTCAGGGGGCCGATATTAATGCCGTTGAAGAAGACATTACCGAGATTCAGCAAGACATTATGAAAATGGAAGGAGTTCATTCTGTAACCGGTTCCATTGGTCGTCCGCCGGCACGTTATCTTTTAATGCGTGGAATGTCAAAAGGAGGTGCAAACTACGGCGAATTAATCATTGAAACCGATGATACTGAAAATGTTCCGCAGCTAATTCCTGAAATTGAGGAATACCTGAATAAAAATTATCCAAATGCTTTTACTCGTGTTATGGAATACGGTGCAGCCTTTGCCGATGCCGATATTGAAGTGGAATTTACAGGACCCGATCCTGCCGTTTTAAAAGATTTGGCCAATCAGGCAAAACAAATCTTTTTGGAAGAACCTGCGGCTGTTCATGTTACCGATAACTGGAAAAATCAAACCAAAAAGATTGTACCAAAATATTCGGTTGAAAGAGCCCAGCCACTCGGATTATCTCGTTCGGATATGGGTAACTCCATTAAAATTGCAACCAACGGAATGCCAATTGGTGCCATTCACGAGGGAAATAAAATGATGCCCATTATGCTAAAAACATCAAACAATGTGGCTCAGAATATAGACGGCTTAATGACTATCCCTGTTTGGGGACAAAGAAGTTCGGCAAGTACTCCTCTGGCACAAATTGTTGATACCATGCAAATAAACTGGGAATACGAACTTGTTAACCGCTTAAATGGCGAACGATCGATAAAAGCACAGTGCGATGCTGCCTCGGGTTTTACTGCACAGCAGGTACAGGATAAATTTCAGGCAAAAGTGGAGGCAATTGATGTTCCCGATGGTTATAAAGTACGATGGGAAGGTGCAACAGCACGCTCGAGCGATGCTAACGGAGCACTGTTTATGTTCTTACCCTTGGCAATTGGTTTAATGGCCATTATAATAATTGGTTTGTTTAATAACCTGAAACAACCGATCATCATTTTCCTTGTTGTTCCCTTTGCTTTTGTGGGAGTTGTGCTTGGATTAGTTAGTACCGGAACATTTCTAACATTTGCCGGAATTATTGGGGCACTCGGATTAATTGGAATGATGATTAAAAACGCGGTGGTACTGCTCGACGAAATCAACCAGAATTTAAGACTCGGTAAAACGGGCTTGACTTCTACAATCGATGCTGCCCTATCACGTTTACGCCCGGTAATGATGGCATCGTTAACTACCATTTTAGGAATGACACCCCTGATTAATGATGCAATGTTTAGTTCTACCGCCATTGTAATTATGTTTGGTTTGGCTGTTGGTTCGGTGATTACCCTTTTGGTTGTACCTGTACTTTACACCGTGCTTTACAAGATTGACGGTAGTGAGTTAAAAAAGAAATAAGCCACTAAAAGGTGAATAATAATAAAAGTTGAAGATCCTCCCGATATTCGTTTAACAACGAAAATCGCCTCCCTCTTTTCGGAGAGGGAGATTGAGGGAGGGATTGACAAACAGAAATAAAATTGAAACACTATTTTGAAATTGTAAGACATGATTCAATCGATTAAATACATCATAAGCACCTTTGTTTTTTTTGCAACGGTGCTGGGGACTGTCTCGGGTCAGAATGTTATGACTCTGGAAGAGTGCCGGAAACAAGCTGTTGAATTTAACAAGGAGTTAAAACAGTCAGCACTACAAAATAAAGAGGCTTTGGCGAATCAGGAAGTAGCTCGCACCGCTTATTTGCCAAGTGTAAGCGGTAAAATTTCGCTTACTCACAGTCCCGGGTTTGATGGGATTTCGATGCCGGGATATTTTATGCCGACTGCGGAAAGTGTAGAAGCTGCCGAAGCCGGTGATTTTTCGGGAACCAGCGATGTCTGGAGTTCAGGAATGAGTATCGATATGAACTCGTTAACTCTTGTACAATCGGGTTTGTCGGTTTCGCAGCCCGTTTATGCGGGCGGTAAAATAAAAAATTCGAATAAACAGGCCGACGCAGGAGTTGCTATTTCTGATTTAGCCTTAAATATGACCTACTCGCAGGTAATTGAAAGTACCGACCAGGCATTCTGGAATGTTGCCATGGTACAATCGAGCATTAAAATTGCCGAGGAGTATATTAAGATGTTGACTGAGCTGGAAGACCAAATGACAGCGATGTACGAAGTTGGTTTACAACCGGCAAGTGAAAAACTGAAGGTGAGTGTTCAGAAAAACGAAGCAAAGCTGAATTTGCTAAAGGCTAAAAACGGGTTACGTCTTACTAAAATGTCGCTGAACCAAATATTGGGGCAGGATTTGGGAACAGATATTCAAATCAGCTACGACGAAACTGCCAATGTAAACCTGTTCAATTTAAACAATGGAACCGAGCTGGCAGCAAACAAACGTAACGAGCTAAAAATTCTGGAAAAACAAAAGGAGATTTCAGAATTGGATGCAAAAATTACCCGTGCCGATTACCTGCCAACAGTTGGTGTAGGAGTTCAGTATACCAATATTTGGGTGAAGGATTTATACGAAAACTCGGATTTTAGAACGCTTGTTGCAGCGCAGGTTTCCATCCCGATTTTTCAGTGGGGGCAGGGTAAAAAGAAACAACGTGCGGCTCAGTTGCGTATCGATCAGGCAGAAAACGATTTGCAACATACAAATGATTTAATTAAACTTGAGGTGATGCAGGTACAGGTGCAGGTTGAAGAAGCGTACGAATCGATCTTACTCGCCCAGGAAAATATTGATGAGGCAAAAGAAAGTCTGGAGGAAACGCAGGCAAGTTTTGAGGTTGGGCTTAATACAACAACCGACTTGTTAAATGCACAGGCCCAATGGCAGGATGCACAGGCTCAGCTGATTCAGGCTGTGGCACGCTTTAATGTGTTAAAAACCAGCTGGGAAAGAGTTACCGGAAATTTGTATATTCCGGGCGAAGACAGTTAGTTATGGTATGATATTAAGATGAAGTGTTTAGACCTACATAGTAAAAAGAAACTGGCATTGGCAGTGCGATTGCCGAGCTATAAACCGGGAAATGTTATAATCCGGTTTGTAATAATCAGTATAATCGCTGTCGGGGTATTAAATCTTATTACCTTCATTGTTGGTACTTCCGAGCATACAACCAAACCTGCATCTTTTTATTACATCACTATCATTATTGCATTTAATCTTGTAGCAGAATTTCAGATTATACTTGATACCATTTTGGAACGATTTTTACCGGTTCCCAAGAAACTGAAGTTGCGTTTAGCGATACAATTAGTGCTGGGATTATTGGTTTTACTTTTGGTAATGAAAGGATTGATGTTTTTTATTGAACCTGAACTGCTGGAAGAACATTCACGACCAGGGATTTTTATGGGATTACTGATGGGCTTATTATTTGTGCAAATGACGGCAAGTTCGCTGGCAGTAGCCCGGTTTACACAGAAATGGCTCGACTCGCAGGAGCAAATTGCAGAAATGAAACGCGAAAAATTGCGTATGGATTACAACTCTTTGCAAGATCAGTTGAATCCTCATTTTCTCTTTAACAATTTGAGCGTACTTAAATCATTGATTATTTACGACCAAAGCACTGCACTTGAATTTACCGAGAATTTTACCGATGTGTACCGCTACGTTTTACAAAGCAAAGACAAACGACTTGTAAAACTGAGTGAAGAGTTTGAATTTATTGAATCGTATATTGGCTTGCACAAGGAACGATTGGGAGCAGGCATAGAAGTTAAAAGTGCTATTCTGGAGCAAGATCTTGAAAAGGAAATTGCGCCGTTAACTTTGCAGCTTTTGGTGGAGAATGCCATTAAACACAATGTTACCAGTAAAGAAAGTCCATTAAAAATTGAAATTACTACCGATGCAAAATTTTTAATTGTGTCGAATAGTCTGAATCTTAGAGCTTCTTCGTATTCAACCAAAACAGGTTTAAGAAATCTTGTAAAACGGTATGAAATGCTGACATCGGAAGAGATTGTTGTGCAGTATGACGAAGAGAGATTTGAAGTTAAAATTCCCATGTTATAACTGAAAATTCAAAGGCCATGAGAATAATTATTGTTGAAGACGAACTACACAATTACCGGCTGCTTCGGGGAATGGTTGAAAAATTACGCCCCGAATGGGAAATCGTAGAATGGTTTGAAAGTGTAAACAGCACAGTTGCCTGGTTAAATACTAATCCGGCGCCTGACCTTATTTTTATGGACATTCAGCTTACCGACGGCATTAGCTTTTCAATCTTCGATGCAGTAAAGGTAGAAAGTATGGTAATTTTTACCACCGCTTACGACGAATACGCTTTACGTGCATTTCAGGTAAACAGTGTAGACTATTTGTTAAAACCAATTAAGGAGAGTAAACTTCAGCAGGCCATTGAAAAACTCGAAAATATTTTTCTTAATACGGAGAAAGAACACAGTGAGGCTCCCGATTATCATCAAATACTTGAGGCCATTACAAAGGGAGAAAAAAAATACAGAAAACGTTTTTTGGTGAGTGGAGTAACATCTTATTTTAAACTTGATGTGGATGATATTGCCTGGTTTATAACCGAAAACAGAGTAACAACAGCATATACTTTCGATGGGAAAGCACACATCATTGATTTAACCATCGAAAAATTAGAAGAACAAATTGATCCGGAATTGTTTTTCCGAACCAACCGAAGTACAATCGTAAATGTGAATGCAATTCGAAAATTCGAAAATCACTTTGGGGGAAAACTTATTCTACGTTTAATACATCCTTTCGACGAACCAATTACAATAAGCCGATTAAAGGCCGGCGAGTTTAAAGAATGGGTGGGGAAATAATCTGACAGAAAATCTACAGAAAGAAAAACACTAATTATGACAAAACGTGACCAACTCTATCAAGATGCAATTTCGTTAATTACAACATGGACACCCGCCAAACAAAGTATATTATATCACAATATTTATTCGCTTAAAGTGAATGGCGGTTATCCTTTTTCATCGGAGAAAGAGGTGCTCGAACTTGTTCATTTTTTAAATTCATACGAATAAGTATAGACTTTTACAGTTGCTTAATGGGCATCTTTTGATTAACTTCTTTTTTTTACCATTTTAACCTTACAAAAGTGAATAACAACAAGCATATTAATTCTGGCTTTATACTGCTATTTACCTTGGTGTTTTTTGCTTTTAGCAGCCATGCACAAAATGATAGTTTACGGCTTGAAAAACCTAAAATTGGTTTGGTATTAAGTGGAGGCGGTGCAAAAGGATTGGCACATGTTGGTGTAATAAAAGTTTTGGAGGAAGCCGGTATAAAACCCGACATTATAACAGGTACCAGCATGGGAAGTATTGTTGGGAGTTTGTATGCTGCCGGTTATTCGGTAGATGAATTATCCTGGATTGTAAAGAATGCCAATTGGCCCCAACTTTTAACCGACGACGAGAATTTACGAATGGTTACCATGCTCGAAAAACGGGAATCAAAAAAATATACATTTGAAATTCCGATTAAAGAAAAGAAAATCAACCTGCCTGCCGGATTGATTGAAGGCCAGCATCTTGAGAGCTATTTCTCCGAGCTTTTCTGGCCACTGTCTTCGGAGCAGAATTTCGATAGTTTACCCATCCCGTTTCATTGCATGTCCGTTGATATTATTTCAGGTAAAGTTGTGGAACACAGTTCCGGCGATCTGGTAAAATCCATTCGTGCCAGTATGTCGATACCAACCGTTTTTTCGCCGGTGCACCTGGATTCAATGTTACTGATTGATGGAGGCGTAATTCGTAACTTCCCGGTGCAGGAGGCTATTAACATGGGTGCTGATGTTATTATTGGTGTGTATGTTGGGTACCCCGAAAATATTAAGGCGAATGAAATAACATCGATGACAGATATACTGCAACGGTCGATCGCATTGGCAGGAATAGTTGATGCCCGCGAGCAAAATCCGAAATGCGATATTTTAATTGTTCCTGATTTGGATGATTTCAGTGCAAGCGATTTTACCAAAGGGGAAGCCATTCAGCAAGTGGGAGAAAATTCGGCCCGGCTCCAAATGAAAGAGATAAAGGCACTTGCCAAAAGATTGGATCTGAAACTGAGAGCCGTTCCCAAAATCAGTCAGCCAAAACATATTCTAATTAGTGATATTGAAGTTGAAAATTTGCAGTTTCTCGATAAGGAAGATGTTATAGAAAGATCGGGTATTGAAAAAGGCGATTCGGTAACCTTCGACAATATTAAGGAAGCCATAGACTATATGTATGGCACCCGCTATTATAGTAAACTCACGTATTCCTTAAAAAAGAGCGAGGATGCGGACGGTTATATTTTGGTTTTTCAGGTAAAAGAAAATCCTCGTTCGATGTTTAATTTTACTCCAAACTACGACGATGATTTAGGGGTTGGAATGGTAATGAACCTTACTTTGCGAAATATGCTGCTGCCCGCTTCACGCTTTTTGATGAGTGTAAATGTGGCCGAAAATCCCGGATTTAGCATGTTGCTGGATAAAAAATTTGGACAGAGTCAGCGTTTATCCGATCAGTTTTTTCTAAATACAAGAAATTACAAATTGCCATTTTACGAAAAAGGAGAACGTTTGGGAAATTACAAACACGGTTTTTTTGATGTTGGATATGGCATTTATTATGCGCCCGGATTAAACCATCACTTTGGAGCAAAGGGATTTTTCCGGTCGAACAAACTAACTCCCAAATCAGATTTGCAAAGTATTTATCCCGAAGCGAATTTTAAAAAACACCTTACAAAGGAATGGGGCTACACTGTATTTTACAAACTAAATTCCACCGATAATTTGTATTTCCCCAAAAAAGGAATGAAACTCGAAGTTTTGTTTACACACGCTGCCAGTACCAGTGCAAAAATGGAGTTAAAGACATACAACCCCGAGCAGCAGTATTTTGTAGGTGAGGTAAACACTCCTTATGCCACCTTAAGTTTAAGCCACAACTGGTACAAAACATTTGCTGAACGGTTTACGTATAATTTTGGCGTTGGTGCTGGACTAAATACCGACAACCCGGGAACCTACGGAATTTTTATGCTGGGCGGCACCCAGTTTGAAGACCTGTACGTATTTAAAAATTTTGTGGGCTATAATTTTGCCGAAGTTTACGCCTATAATTATTCGTTCATAAAATCCGGGTTGAATGTTGAGCTGGCTTCGGGACTGTTTTTGTCGGGGACAGTAAATGCAGGTAATTTTGCCGATACCTACGACGATTTGTTTGCTAATTTTACGCACCATTCGTTAACCGATTATTACTGGGGCTACAACATTGGCCTTAAATTTTTATCGGTTATTGGGCCGGTACAACTGCTTGTTTCCGATAATAACAAGGACAGTAAAACGCGTTTCCATTTTAGTGTAGGTTTTCCATTTTAATTGATAGTATCAGCTATTTAAGTCACTTTCGGCAATCATTCTTTTCATTTTTCCGCACATTCTGATATTTAATTTTGTACATCGATTCTGAAATGCAATTTATTATAAATCAGGGTGTATGTGTGTTGTTTTTCTGCTTGGATACTTTTTAAATCCAGTTTTTAATGCATTTAATGTGGCTTCTTTTTTAAGTTCTAAAATATTCCGGACAGAAAGCAGTTATACATTTGTTGGATGTTTTTTTGTAAAAAAATGAGGTATAAATATTTAGAAATAATTGTATTGCATTATATTTAGGCTCATTTCGAAAAAATAGCTGAATTAATTTAATATAAACTAACTAAAAGATTATCATGAAGAATAGAAGAGAATTTCTACGAATATCAACAGCAGGTACGGTTGGTGTTTTGGCACTTGGAACCTACGCTTGCGGTTCGGGCGCAAAAAAACCTGCCGAACAAGTGGCAGAAGCAGTTAAGGCTGCTACAGGAATGGGTCTTGGACTGCAGCTTTATAGTATTCGCGATGCAATGGCAGCGGATGCAGCCGGTTCGTTAAAGAAAATTGCCGACATGGGCTATAAATTTGTTGAGATGGCCTCGTATGCCGATGGCAAATTTTATGGTGTAGCACCAAAAGAATTCCAAAAAATGGTGGAAGACAACGGAATGAAGGTTGTAAGTAGCCATACCAGTGTTGAAGCTGAAGGAATTACTACTGCAAGTGCTCAAATAATGGCCGATGCACATGCCGAAATTGGTGTTGAATACTGTGTTCAGCCTTGGATTGAAGAAAAAGACCGTAACATTGAAACGTACAAAAGAATGATTGCCGAGTGGAATAAAGTTGGTGAGATCATGAAAAATGTAGGTATTCAATTTGGTTACCACAACCATAACTTCGAGTTTAAACCAACCGACGGAATGGTACCATACTACGATGTATTCCTGAAAGAAATGGATGCAGACCTGATTACAATGGAACTGGATTGTTACTGGGCAATGAAAGCTGGTCAGGATCCTGTTGAAATGTTCAATAAATATCCGGGCCGTTTCCAACTACTTCACTTTAAAGGTATGGGGAAAGAAGTTGTTGAGCCATTTTATACAGTAGACAAAGACGATATTGTTTCTGTTGGTGCCGGTGTTGCAAATTACAAACGTATTTACGATGCACGCGAAACTGCAGGTTTGAAATATTTATTTGTTGAAGACGACAACCAGGGTAATGGCAAACCTTTTGAAGGTGTGAAAGCAAGTATCGACAATATTAATGCGAAGCTTTTTGTTTAAGCAAACGATATTTTAACTTAAAACCGGATTCATTTGAGTCCGGTTTTTTTGTGCCCAAAAGTCAGTCCAATCCCATTTTTTTGTTTGCTGTGTGTACAATTTGTGAAGATCTACGCTTCAATTTTAAATTAGGTTAATATACAAAACGAAAAAGGACAAAATACCGTTAATGTTATTACATTTGCATCATAAATGAATGAACGTTCATTTATTAAATAACTAATTATGGCACGAATTACTGATCATAAAAAAATTGAGCGTTTAAAACAAGCCACCATGAAACTAGTTGTGGAACGCGGATTTGGAGGAGCATCGGCAGCTTTAATTGCAAAAGAAGCCGAAGTGGCTTCGGGTTATTTTTACATGCACTACAAAGGCAAATACGAAATGGTTAATTCCATATTACAGGAAGTGTATCAGGAAGTATTTGGCGAGTTTGAAGTACTGATTGAAAAGGAATTGTCGTTTTCGGAAACCATTGAAACCATGGTGCGCGATTTTGTACGAATGGCAAATGCTGAACCAATTAAAGTCAAATTTTTATATGTACTTACCAATGATTATAGCTTTGTAATCGATCAAACAATTCGTGAAAATACATTTGAAATTATCCGTAAAGTAAAAGAGTTTGGACAGAGCTCGAATGCGCTGGATACTAAAATAAGCGAAGATGATCTGTACCTGATCTTATTTATAAATACCATTCAATACATTAATCAACGCTATAAAAATAGCAAGCAAAAGGTGAAAATCTCCAATGCAGATGTCGATCATCTTTTGTACCTGTTTAACAAGATTTTAAGATAACAGAAATGATAAAAAGGAAAATCCGAAGAACACTGCTGGCAATAATTATTTGCCCTTTTTTTGCAGTGGGACAAAACGAAACGCAGTTGCTAACCTTTGAGGATGCCATGCAGATTATGTCGGAAAAAAATCCGGCTCTATTGCGTGTGAAACAAGAAATTCAGCAAAAGGAATACGAAGTAAAAGTAAAAAGAGGTTTGCATTTGCCACAGGTTTCGTTGAGTGCTCAGGCAGTTTCCATGTCTGATCCGTTGCACCTTGATTTAACTCCGGTAAGTGAAGCCATTACTCCACTTTACAATACGCTGGGTAATTATGGCGTGTTTAGCGGGGTGCCAAATCCCGATCCGGCAAGCAATTCGATAGTACCGGTGTTGCCCGACGATGTAAGTACTGCTGCAGTGCGCAAACAATTACTCGAGGCCGGAGAAGCAATTGAAGCTGCAGAATGGGATCAAATGATTCAGGAGAAAAATTTTGCAACGGTGTCGGCAAATTTTATGTGGCCTGTTTTTACCGGAGGAAAAATTAAAGGAGCCAACGATGCGGCTGATGTTCAAATAGAAATGAGTCGTGAAGATTTGAGAAAAACAGAAGGGGCACTGCTATCCGAACTGGTTACCCGTTATTATGGATTGGCATTGGGTGTTCAGGTTTGCGATCTTCGAAAACAAGTACTGGAAGGAATGCAAAACCATTACAACGATGCACAAAAATTATTCGATAACGGAATGATTGCGAAAGTGGAGCTGTTGCATGCCACTGTTTCCCGGAATGAAGCCGAACGAGAACTAAAAATGGCCGAACGAAATATTGAAATTATTCGTTCGGGACTGGCAGCCACTTTATCCAGCGATTCGTTAAAACAAGTTCTTCCGGCAAGTCATTTATTCATCAATAAAGAACTTTCCGACATTTCGTACTGGGTGGCGAAAGCAAAATCGGCAAATCCGCAATTGAAACAAATTGAAGGCAAAAGAGAGCTGGTTGAGATAAAACATAAAGTGGAAAAACAAGAATATTTACCAACCATTGCAATGATGGGAAACTACAATATTGTAGATAAGGATTTATCGCCTTATGCGCCCGATTGGTTGGTTGGAGTTGGAATGAAATGGACCATTTTTAATGGGATGGCCCGCAAGAACAATATTAAAGCGAGCGAAACTCAGTACAATCAGGTAAACTTTGCAAAACAAAAAGCACACAACGATTTGGAAGCCTATTTAACCAAATTGTACCAGGAGTTGAACATGCAAATGGAGCAAAAAACCGAACTGGAAACCACGCTTGAATTGGCTGAAGAATACCTTCGAAGTACCGAGAAAGCATTTAACGAGGGTTTTGCAACTTCCACATCGGTGGTTGATGCTTATACAAAAGTGGTGCAGGTAAAAACGCTACGATTAAAAGTGTTGTACGAATACGATGTGGCACTGGCCTGCTTTTTACAAACTGCAGGTATTCCGGAAGATTACATTGCCTACTGCTCGGGAGAAAATACGCTAACCGATTTTTCAGAATAACAAACAATTTTAAGAAGATGAATAAGAAAACATTAAGCTCAATACTTGTATTAATTGCCATAGTTGCATTTATTGTTTACACATTTATTGTTGTAATGAAACCGCAGCTTGTAATTCTGCAGGGAGAAGTGGAAGCCAAACAATTCAGCATTGCTTCAAAAGTTCCCGGGCGAATTCAGGAAATTGCAGTAACCAAAGGACAAAAAGTAAAAACAGGCGATTTTATTTTTTCCATCGACAGTCCTGAAATAGATGCAAAACTGGCCGAGGCTCATGCAGCACGTTCGGCAGCCAGTGCACAAAGCAGGAAAGCCCAGAACGGCGCCCAGGAAGAGGATATTGTTGCAGCTTATAGTGTTTATGTAAAAGCCGAAGCCGCCGCCCAGTTTGGCGAGAAAACCTTTGCACGTATTCAGAATTTATTTAACGAAGGAGTGGTTCCGGAACAGCAACGTGATGAAGCCGAAACAAAAATGAAAGCAGCCCGCGAGTCGGCAAATGCGGCAAAAGCAGTTTGGCAGAAAGCCGAAAAGGGAGCACGCGAAGAAGACAAAGCGGCTGCAGCAGCCCTTGTAAAAAGAGCGGATGCGGCCATTGAACAAGTAGAAGCCTATCTTGCTGAAACCACAATTAATGCCATTGCCGATGGCGAAGTTTCAGGTATTAATGTTGAACATGGCGAACTGGTGCCCACCGGCTTTCCGGTAGTTACTGTGCTCGATTTGGATAATATTTGGGTAACACTTTTTGTACGCGAAGATTTTCTGAATTATTTTACCATGGGAAGTACTTTTGAGGCCAAATTACCCGGTTTGGAAAATAAAACCTTTGAGTTTAAAGTAAGTTACATTAGTCCGACCGGAAGTTTTGCGCGTTGGAATGCGACAAAGACATCAGGTGAGTTCGATTTAAAATCGTTTGAAATTGAAGCCCGCCCGGTAAAAAAGATAGAGGGTTTACGCCCGGGGATGTCAGTAGTGGTCACTTTGCCTGAAAAACAATAGTATGATTTCCGGAATGAAGCAACATCCCATTTTCGCGGTAATGTTACGCGAAGCCGAACGGATAAAACACAATCCTGCTTATCGTTTTCTTTTGTTTGGCGGTCCGCTGGTGGGAATAATGTTGCTGTTTTTTATTTTTCATCAGGGAGTAGCTAAAAAGTTGCCGGTTGCGGTGGTCGATCAGGATAATTCAGCGCTTTCCATAAAAGTAAGTAACGCTTTAAATGCATCTTCCGATGTAGCAATTGTGGAAATTGTTGAGGATATGTTTCAGGCCGAAGAGCTTTTGAAACAGTCGGTTGTTGATGCCATTGTTTTGTTGCCAAAAGGTTTGGAGAAAAATGTTTTTCAGGGAATACAAGCGCCCGTTCCGGTATACATTAACGGCACAAACGTAACCGTAGCAGGGGTGGTTCAGCGCTCTGTTGTTACAACTCTGGGTACATTGTCGGGAGGAGTGCAGCTTAAAAAATTAATGTTGGCCGGTAAAAATCAGGAACAGGCTATGGCAAGGGTTGTTCCGGTAGATATTCAAAAGCACATTCTGTTTAATCCGTATTCCAACTACGGCTATTTTCTGAATTCAGCAATGCTCTATTTTACATTGTTTTTATTTGCATTTATGAGCTCGGTTTACACATTTGGAAACGAGTTAAAGCGCGGTACAGGTTTAAACTTGCTCGAAACCGGGAACAACAGTGTACGTTTGGCCATTGCAGGCAAACTATTTCCGTACTCCCTTATTTTTTCGGGTTTTGCCATGGTAATTGCATTTTTGTTGTACAAGGTTGAAGGGATGCCGTTAAAGGGAAGTTTTACGATTCTTTTTGCCGGGCAGTTTATTACCATTGTTGCCTATCAGATGTTGGGACTAATGTTTGTTGCTCTTACAAAAAATATGCGTTTATCGCTTTCGGTGGGAAGTGCATACATTATGATGGGTATTACTTTTTCCGGATTAACTTTTCCGATGGAAGGGATGCCGCGTTTGGTACGAATAATTACCTCTGTTTTTCCATTTACCTGGTGGGAAAAGCTCTTTATTTCGCAGTCGTTGAGGGGGGCACCTGTACAGGAAGCTCTGCCATACCTCTGTTACATTTTAATTTTTATGTTGCTTGGTGTTGCATCGTTTAAAATGTATAAACGTACACTCGGCGATTCAAAATACTGGGGAAAATCTTAAAGGAATATGTCAAAAGAAACAAGAATAAATAGCTTTGAATTAATGGCCATTCATTTTAAAAATGAGTTGAAAGCCATTTTTACCGATAGTGGTGCTGTGCTCATTCTGGTTGGTGCTTTAATCATCTATCCTTTACTTTATTCGTTTGGTTATTTTAACGAAGTTTTAACCGATTTACCTGTTGGAGTGGTCGATCTGGATCAAAGCCCGATCAGTAGAAAATATACCGGAATGCTTGATGCTTCGCCCGATGTAAGTGTTATTTGCAAACCACAGCATTTAAAAGAAGCAGAAGACTTGTTTATGGCGAACGAGATAATTGGAGTACTGCTTATCCCAAAAGGATTTCAGGAAGATGTATTGTCAGGGAAACAGGCCAATGTGGCGGTTTATGCCGATGGAAGTTATATGCTGAAATACAAAACATTTTACCTGGCTACTGCCACCGTCAACGCTTATTTTAGTGGCGGAATAAATGTAAAACGTTACATGGCCGAAGGTAAATCTTTTCAACAGGCACAAATTGCCAATAGCCCTTTTGATGTGCAAACCCATGTTTTATATAATCCATCGGGTGCATATGGCAGCTTTATTATGCCCGGCTTAATTATTATCATACTTCAGCAAACATTACTAATTGGAATTGGAATTTTAGGAGGTACTTTCTCCGAATCAAAAGTTTCTCCTTTTGTGCTTTCCGCAAAAAAACGTGTAAAAGAAATTGTTCCCTTATTGTTAGGACGTGTTGGAGCTTATGTTTTAATTTCGATGTTTAATATTTGTTTGGCAGTTGTGGTTATACACCACTGGTTTAATTATCCCGACAAAGGAAATATGCTTGATGTAATGATGTTGCTATTTCCATTTGTGTTGGCTGTAATTTTTCTGGGAATTGGCTTGTCAACCCTGTTTAAACACCGCGAGTCGGCCATAGTTTTTATGATGTTTCTTTCGCCAATCGCACTCTTTTTAAGCGGAATATCGTGGCCAGTTTCGGCAATTCCCGAGTGGTTGGTTGGCCTTTCGAAAATTCTTCCCGGAACCACAGCGGTGCCTGCGTATTTACGAATACGAACCATGGGAATTGGTTTGGAAGATGTAAAATCGGAGTTGTTGTTTTTGTATGCACAAGCTGCTGTTTACGCCGCTTTAACTCTGGCTTACTTTTTTGTTCGTATTTATTTCGACAAACAGAAGTCTCGTTCGTCTGTTAAAAAAGTGATTTGAGGATGTAGGGGCTAATTTTTCGAAATAAGATTTGCAGTGAAACGGTTATTTCTGATCCTCGATACACAAAGGATCACATTAAAATGGCGGTGGAGGAATTATTAATTCACCAGGATAAAACATTTTTCTCGCTACGCTGCGACTAACTTTTTTCTACAGCAAAAAAAGTAAGCACGAAGAAGGCATTTCTGAGCCCGCCGCTGACATGAAAATTGCTAAAATTTAGCAAACTCCGCTAAAAGAAAAGAACTCCGCCGACGCTCCATTCTTTCGGTCAGTGTCAAACAGCTTTTCTTTTTTTAACGCTCCATTCCCATAATTTCTTAACGCATTTTCATGAAGGCGGACTTGCGGGCTACAAACCATACAATATTTTATAACATCCGATCGTGAGTCGGCCTCTTTTGGTCAAGTGCTGAATCAAAACAAAGCCTTACTGAGAGCGGGAAGCTTCGAATGTGTGAGAAGATCACCCGTCAGAAGTTAGGTTTTGTGCCTGCACATCGCAGCGCTTCGGCACACAGGTGTGAAGATGATGTGCGAAGGGCAAAAGAAGCCTTGATCTTTGTGCATACTATTTGGATCCCCGTCTGACCGAACGGGCAGGAAGCTAAATAGTATGGCCTCCGGCAGGAAAGAAAGCACTGTTTTTAAACAATCTATTCGATGATTAATTTATGTTTCTGGCCAGAATAGTAGCGAAAATAATTGCATAAAAAATTCAAATCCACCGGATTTTACGGGTGATCCGTAACTTTGCTCGAAATTCAATAAATACAAGTTGCTATAAAAAACAAAAGCCTGCAGTTTTCTGCAGGCTTTTTTGGTTGACCCGCCAGGGCTCGAACCTGGACTCTTCTGGACCAAAACCAGACGTGTTGCCAATTACACCACGGGTCATTACCTTGTGTCTTTTTGCTAAAGACGGTGCAAAAGTATAAATTTTTTTTATTCTGCAAATACTCCAATAATTTTTTTTCAAGTATTATTAAAAATCAATATTGTATTTAACCTTTTCATTATTCTTCTTTACTGACTAAAACCGTATATTTGCCACTGTTCAAAATAAAAAATCATGCAACACACCAAATTAATTAACAATATTCTTGGCTGGACAGTATTTGTAATTGCTGCTTTAACTTACTTTTTAACCCTTGAACCAACGGTGAGTTGGTGGGATTGCGGAGAGTTTATTACAAGTGCTTTCAAATTAGAAGTAGGCCACCCTCCCGGTGCACCTACATTTATGATTTTAGGACGAATTTTTACCCTGTTTGCACCCGATGAAACCAAGGCTGCGCTTATGGTAAATTCATTATCGGCCTTGGCCAGTGCCGGAACAATTATGATATTGTACTGGAGTATTGTTCATTTGGCGAAAAAACTGTTTGCTTCGGAAGAATTAAATACAGGCGAACAAATTGCTGTTTGGGGAAGTGGTTTGGTAGGAGCATTGGCATTTACCTTTACCGACTCGTTTTGGTTTTCAGCCGTTGAAGGTGAGGTTTATGCATTGTCGTCGTTTTTTACGGCTATTGTTTTTTGGGCCATTTTAAAATGGGAAGATGTTGCCGAAGAAAAACATGCGGCTCGCTGGCTTGTTTTAATCGCTTATTTGGTGGGCTTGTCAATAGGTGTTCACTTACTAAACTTATTGGCCATTCCTGCAATCGGTCTGGTTTATTATTTCAAAAAATATGAATTTTCGTGGAAAGGAGTTATATATGCTCTGGTCGCTTCAATGGCAATTTTACTAGGAATTCAGTACGGAATTATTCCCTGGGTTCCGCGCATTGCTTTTGGTTTCGACCGCGTATTTGTTAATAGTTTGGGCTTGCCTTTTAATTCCGGAATCCTGTTTATGGGTGTTCTTTTAATTGCAGCAGCTGTTTGGGGAATACGTTACACAAGGCAGCGAAATATGGTTGTTTGGAACATTGCAGTTACTATGGTTATTGTAATTCTGATCGGATACTCGTCGTTTGCATTGATTATTATCCGAGCATCGGCAAATCCTCCAATGAACCAGAATCATCCTGATAATGCATTTGCTTTGGTTCGTTATTTAAACCGCGAACAATATGGCGACCGTCCTTTATTTAAAGGCCCCTACAATAATGCACCCCGTATTCAGACAAAACCGCCAAAAGAGCAGTACAACAAGGTGGATGGAAAATATGTGATGACCGGCGAAATGCCCGGTGGTTCGATTTACGAACCAAAAATGGAAACCATTTTCCCACGTATGTACAGTGACAACGACAACCATGTTCAAGCCTACAAAGATTGGGGACAAGTTACCGGAACACCGGTGAGAGTGCGCGAACGCGGCGAATTAAAAACACTGATGAAACCAACTTTTGGTGAGAATCTCCGCTTTTTTATTAGCTACCAGCTGGGACACATGTATATGCGTTATTTTATGTGGAATTTTGTGGGTCGCCAAAACGATTTGCAAGGCCATGGAAGTTTTGACAATGGCAACTGGGTGAGTGGAATCGACTTTATTGATAAAGCGAAAGTTGGGCCACGCGATGCGATGCCTGATTTTATGAAAAACGACGCCAGCCGAAATGTTTATTATTTCTTGCCGCTTTTGTTTGGATTAATTGGTATGTTTTATCAATACAATCAGGGCAAAAAAGGGAAAGAAACGTTTGCTGTAACCATGATGCTTTTTATACTTACCGGAATTGCGATTGTAGTTTATCTGAACCAAACTCCATATCAGCCGCGTGAGCGTGATTACGCCTATGCCGGTTCGTTTTATGCATTTGCCATTTGGATTGGTTTGGCAGTTCCAGCGCTTTACTCGGTAGTTCGAAAAGTGATTAAGGGAGCACCCGGAGCTGTTTTGGTTACTGTTGTTTCAATCGCTCTGGTTCCTGGTATTTTAGCCGCCGAAAACTGGGATGACCACGATCGCTCGGGAAAATACATGACACGCGATTATGCAAAAAACTACCTGGAGTCGTGTGCTCCAAATGCCATATTGTTTACTTATGGCGATAACGATACCTTCCCGCTTTGGTATGTTCAGGAAGTGGAAGGCGTTCGACCTGACATTAAAATTATTAACATAAGTTACCTGGGAATGGATTGGTACATTTCTCAGCAGAAATTTAAAACCAACGACGCCGACCCGATTCCGTTTACGTTTTCAAACGACAAGTACTACATGGGACGTATGGATGCGGTTTTGTTTCAGGAGCGCATAAAAGGATCGGTTGAATTGAGCGAGGCGATGGAGTTCTTAGGCAGCGACGATGTACGAACCAAGGTAAAAGTAACCAGTGGTGCCATGCTGGATTTTCTGCCTACACGCGAATTTCATATTACAGTTGACAAACAAAAGGCAGTTGAAAGTGGTACGGTTAAGCCGGAAGATGCCAATTTAATTGAAGACAAAGTGTCGTTTAAAATTACGAAAGGCATGCTTACCAAAAGCGAAATGGCTGTGTTGAATTTAATGGCTGCAAACAACTGGGAGCGTCCTATATATATCGATCACAGTTTGTTGTATACCGGCAATATTCATTTTTTGGATTACCTGCAGTTTGAAGGTCTTGCGTATCGTTTTGTGCCCATAAAAACAGCGAAAAACGGAATGTTCCAGGGGCGTATCGATACGGATATTTTGTACGATAATGTAATGAACAAATACGTTTGGGGAAATGTAAACGATCCCGACATTCATATGGATGAATACAACCGCAAACAAATAAGTATTATGCAGGCCAGGTTTATGTTTACACGTTTAGCCACTGCCATACTTAATGAAGGAATCAGAGAACAAGACGAAAGCAAAAGAGAGAAAGCGATTGGGGTAATAGACAAAATGTTTGAGGTGTTCCCGAATGAAACAATTCCTTATGATTATACTTCGTTTCAGGCAGTGGAACAATATTACCGGGCCGGAGCTACCGACAAGGCCAACGATATTATTCGGGTAATGGCTGAAAATTGCTATGGTTTGCTTGATTACTATACTTCGTTACCCGACGAGTTTGCCGCTACTGTTAACAGCGAAAAAAACAGGCAGATATCGCATTTGCGTAACATGGTAATTTTAACTCAGAATTTTAAACAGGAAGAGTTAAACAAGGAACTGGACGACAAATTACAAGCGCTTATTAATTCTGTATCAGCAAAAATAGGTTCTTAAGGCAGGTTTAGTTTTTGGATTTGTAGATGTAGTTTTTTTAGGAGTTTCCTACCTCTTGACGATATTCCGGCAGAGGGATGATACTGCATTTCGTGTTCAATTATTTGAGCTACTTCGTGTTTAAAGTCAGACTCAATTTCCGATATGTTATAGAGAATTTGCATGGCGTGCACACGAACTGCTACGGCTTCATTACCAGACGTGAACGTGTCTACACAAAAATCAAATAGGAAGGGAAAGTGTTTTTCTTCAATGGTATTCATGCTAAGTAATTTAAGCCAATGGCGTTTTTTACTCGCATTATTCTCCGTTTTAAGCTTTTTAATTATTGCCGGTAAATAAGGCTCCAGTAAATAAGGAAAATCATCGTGTATTTTATCGGCAAGGTAAGCCGCCCGCCAGCTGCGTTGTTTTGGGTCGAAAAGGGCAATGTTCATTAAAACCTTAAAATCGTTCGGATTTTTACTCATCTCGAGCATTAGCAGTTCAATGTTCTCCCAGCTATCCAGCAATTCGAAAAGTTCGGTTTCAGTCATTCTTTTTTGTTTGTAACAAAGATAAAACAATCGAAAAATTGAGGTATAACTTTTTTATTTTTAGCAAATGATTCAGGTAACATGTGCATTAATTGTTTCGGAAGGGAAGGTACTGATTGCCCAAAACAAAGAGGATTCCGATCATCCGTTTCAGTGGGAATTTCCGGGAGGGAAACTTAAAGCCGGCGAAACCGAAGAGCAGTGTATTTGCCGCGAGATAAAGGAAGAACTTGAGCTGGAAATTCGTATTTTGGAAAGGCTGCTCGGAGTTGAATACGATTATGGAATAAAAAAAATAGAGCTGATCCCGTTCGTTTGTAGCATCGAAAGCGGGGAGTTAAAACTGAACGATCATATTAAAACAGCCTGGGTTGAGATGGCAGAATTAGGAACTGTTGATTTTTCAGCGGCAGATAAAAAGCTGATTGGAATAGACTCGAATCAGAAAAGCTTAAAAAAATACACGCGGGAACAGGTGGACTAAACCCGACAAAACCACTCCCCAACCAATAATCGACAAAATCATATAAACGACAATGTGTTTTTGATGCGAATAATATTTGCTCGCCAAAAATGCACCCACGGGAATGGTTAATAGTACTGGCGTTGCAATTACAATTCCCCAAAGTCCGTACGATTTTTTAAAGCGAATAAAAGAGCGGCTTTTTTTTGTGAATATTTTCTTTAATTGTGGCTTTTTGTGCCTTCCAAATAGCTTTCTGAATTTGGCTTTTACACCGGGAGGAATCCGATTGCAAAGTTGTGGCCATACGCATTCCAATTTTCGGTTTACTTGTTTGCTTACATAATAAAAAAACAAAAAACCACCAATTCCGCCACCCAAAACAGATAGAATGGCGTATTTGTATTCCAACCCAATTATCATGGCATAAGGCAATGTAACAATGTATTTTACCGAAGCCAATAACACAATATGTGCAATTTTAATTACCACAATTTCCCATCTCCTAAACTTCTCGTAGAACGAAATTGAGGTCGTAATTGTTTCAGAATGCAGTGGCGTTTATGTTTTCTTAACTATTGAATTTACTTTTTACTGTCTGGTTCGCATTCAATAAATAAGGTGTTACAATTATCGATTTCAGTAAATGGAAGAAAAGCAGCGAACTAGTTGACCACGTTAATTGGCTTTCCGTTTATAAATGCTTCTAAATTGGTAGCTGCAATTTTCATTAATCGTTGTCGGGCTTCTAAAGTTGCCCACGCAATATGAGGAGTTATGGAACAGTTTTTTGCTTTTGGCAATGGATTGTCGGCCTGCGCAGGTTCAACCGATAAAACATCGAGCCCGGCACCTGCAATTCGTTCTGCATTTAAGGCATCGGCTAAATCTTGTTCATTTATTAGCGGCCCGCGCCCTGTGTTAATTAAATAGGCCGATGTTTTCATTTTATCGATTGTGGTTTTATTAATAAAACCTTTATTCTCTTCGGTTAGTGGACAATTGATGCTTATAAAATCACTTTCAATTAAAAGTGTTTCAAGGTCAACCTGCGTGGCATCCAGTTCCGTTGTTTTTTTACTCCTGTTGTTGAATAAAATTTTCATGCCAAAAGCCAGTCCTATTTGTGCAACAGCCTGCCCGATTTGCCCAAAACCAATTATCCCCAGCGTTTTGTTTGCCAGTTCTGTTTGAGGGGTAAGCCAGTATGCAAAGTCGATACTTTTTGCCCATTCTCCCCGATTTACCGATTGTGCATGTGCCGAAATATTTTGCGAAAAATGGAGTATGTGCGAAAAAACCATTTGTGCTACCGATTGTGTACTGTAAGCAGGAATATTGCAAACAACGATGCCCGCATTTTTTGCGGCAACAGTATCAACCACATTAAACCCGGTGGCAAGTACACCAATAAATCTGAGCTTTGGCAATTGCTCAATAATTTGTTTGTTGAGTACTACTTTGTTGGTAAAAATGGCTTCGGCATCCTTTGCTCTCTCAACGGTTTTATCGGGTGATGTGCGATCGTAAATTGTACATTCGCCACTCTTTTTAATTTCATCCCATGATAAATCGCCTGGATTTAAAGTATAACCGTCGAGTACAACCACCTTCATCTTATTTCTTTTTTGTATTAGATCTCAAAAATAATTAAATCCACGTACGCATTAAATTTAATTTCCGGCGTTGTGAAAAAATACTTTTTATGCGGACTTATTGAATCAAATTTACCAGGAATGAGACCAACGTTTTGTTAATTTATTTGGCGAAAAAACAGAACATTGTTTAGAAAAATGAAAACGGAAGTTGAATTAGTTTGAAATTCCTTATCTTCGAACGACAATAAACCTTTTTACAAAGATAGTGCAAAACCAATTTCTGGATACCGAACTATGGGCAAAATTAAAATTCTTGTTGCGGAAGACGATCAAATAAATCGAAAACTCTTTTCCTACATATTAAAAGATGTTTCAAGTGAGTTGTTAATGGCCGCTGATGGTATTGAAGCCATAAAACTGTTTAACGAAAATCCTGATATTGATTTGATTTTGATGGATTTAAAAATGCCGGGAATGGACGGATACGAAGCAACAGAACAAATTCGTAAAACAAATACCGAAGTTAAAATTATAGCGCTCTCAGCTTTTTCGGTGGAAACCGAACAGAGCAAAGCAAAGGCAAACGGCTTTGATGCCTACGTTTCAAAACCTGTTTCTAAAGTAAATTTAATCGAAAAAATACACAGCTATTTTGGAGTGTAACTTTTCCTTTTTTTTAAAAGAATAGTGTATAACAAAAGAAGCCTCGGCAATATGCGAGGCCTCTGTGTTGGAATTGTTTTTTATATCATATTCCGAAATTAAGCAAGAAATCAAAACATTAGGAGGAGGATTTCTGCTTAAGATGGATTCTTTTGTTTTTTAGAGAAAAATCCTGATTTACGAAACTTGTTGTAGCTTTCTTTTACCGAATTTACTTCGTCTTTAATAAACTTCTCTATATTTTTTACGGTAACTTCTTCGCCCCTCATTTCTAATCGTTGGGCTGTATTGAGTGCTTTTGGTACCGCTATCCAAAGAATAACGTAAGCCAGCAAAGCTCCTCCCGAAGTAACAAAAAACAAGAGAACCACTAATATCCGTACAATGGCAATATCCATGTTAAAGTAGGCTGCCAATCCGCTGCAAACGCCACCTAAAACGCTCTGCTCCGGATCGCGATACAATCTCTTTTTGCGTTTTGTTTGTTCCTGGGCCCGGTTCGAATCGCTTTCTTCATCCATGTTGTCATCGAATGTTCCCATTGTTTCAACCACTTCGTTTACCCAATCCAGGGTTACTACATTTTTGGTTTCGCTTGATTTCTCCAGGAAAAGTTCGGCAATTCGTGCTTCTATATCGGCAGTAATTTCTTTGCCTTCCTCAGTGTTTCCAAAGTGGTGTTTTAAATTGCTCATGTATTTCTGAAGTACTTCGTACGCATCTTCTTCTATGTGAAATACGCTTCCGCTGATGTTTATGGTGAATGTCTTTTTCATTTTGTTTATTCTTAATATTTCAAATACTCTTTCTGTTTAACTATTATGCCCGGTTTGTTTTTACCTGTTCAACCGCAACTACTAATTCGCTCCACGAGTTTTCAAGCTCTTTTAAAAACTTTTTGCCTTCATCGGTTAGCTCATAATACTTACGTGGTGGCCCCTGGTTTGATTCTTCCCAGCGATAGGCAAGTAATCCGGCATTTTTTAAACGAGTTAGAAGCGGATACAGAGTGCCTTCAACCACAATCATTTTGGCTTTTTTCAGTCCTTCAATTATGTTGATTGCATAAAGAGGCTTTTCGCTTAAAACGATTAGAATACAGTACTCAAGAACTCCTTTCCTCATTTGTGCTTTTGCGTTTTCTACTTTCATGGCAATTCTTTTTAAAGGTTATCAAATCTTGGTTTCCATCTCTGGCACATCTGTATTATACTTTCCAGATATTTTCGGATAGCATCCAGCTTTCCAGTTCTAATGCTGACTCAACTTCCCCGGACGCTTTAAATGAATTCTCGTTAAGCATCCAGTCTTCAATCTCCAGTTCGTTTTCAGTTTCTTCAATAAACATTTCAGATGCGTTATTAAAGTAGCTGTCGTTGGTCATCCAGCCTTCTAATTCAAGCGGCCTTTCATTTTCAGTTTCCATTGTTACGAATGTTCCAAAACTGTTTTCATCCATCATCCAGTTTTCAATTTCCAGAGATTCTTCAGTTTCTTCTGTGTAGTACGAAAACATGTCTGTGTTGGTCGATTCAACAGTGTTTTCAGTGTTTACATCAACCATTGCCATTGCGATGTCTTTGAATCCGTTGTTTTCATAAATTGATTGCCAAAAATCCTGGGCATTTACAGTTAAGCTAATTAAAGCCACACTAAATACTACTGCCATTGATTTTAAAATTGTTTGCTGAACATTGTTTTTTGTTTTCATGACTTATCCTCCTGCTTTGTTTTTGTTTTATAAAATTGTTTTGTTTTGCTTTTCACTGTTAAGACGCTAAGTTTTTTTAATCGTTACACTTTGTATAGAACTTTTTTTAAACTGCTACTATATTTTAAATAGTAAAATGCTAAACAAATATATGTATAAAAAATGGTACTATGCAATACATATTAGATATTTTTTTTGAAATATTTTAGTGGAATTTGTGTAAGTGTCACAAAAACAGAAGACTGAGTGCGTTTTGTTTTTTATATTTTTTTTGAATATTTCATCTTATTCGACTAAAAACAGTAGAAAATGGAAATTTTGAAACCATTAATGGCAGTAAATATTTTTTTATCACACAGTAATTTTTTTTTGAAACGAGATTTTTGAGACCGATTAAATTGATTTTTTGTTTGAGGCTGGAATGCAAAATGTAAGCTGTTTTCTTACATTTACAAGATGCAAATCACAGCAATTATTTTAGCCGGCGGTAAAAGTAAACGCATGGGAACCGATAAGGCTCTGTTACAACTGGATGGGATTTCCCTACTCGAACGGTCGGTTTCGCTTTGTAAAAAGCTGTGCGATACAATTATTATAAGTTCGAACAATAAAGCGCACCAACAATTTGGCTTCCCGCTTGTCCCCGATGAGTTTAAAAACTGTGGCCCGATAGGAGGAATATATTCTTGCTTAAAAAAATCGGAAAGCGAATGGAATTTTATAATTAGTGTTGATTCGGCTTTTGTTGAAGCTGATTTTGTATCTTATTTAATGGCAGCTATTGAAGATGTTGATACCATTGTACCTTACGGAAGCAAAGGAACTGAACCATTAATTGCTTTGTACAATAAAAAATGCCTGCCTGCCTTTGAGGAAAAAATAAGAACAGGTGATTATAGAATGCAAAACCTGATTACTTCGCTAAATACAAAAAAGATAGATGCACAAAGCTGGATAGAAAAACACCCCGATTTATTTAGAAATTTAAACCGGCCTGAAGATATTTCTAATTTTTAGGGTTAGATTAATGTCTTAAATATTGTAAGTCAGGACTGTATGTTTGTGTGGGGAAAATGATTTTCATAATAAAAGTATTTGCTTCAACTATTGCAGGAGAACTTAAAAATCATAAACTTTCATTGTTTTTATTTCGTGTGAAAAGCGTACCTGAGAAAAGGCAAAAACCATGTTTTGTAGCTTTGGAATTGGATGCAGTTCGCTCGGAAGTTGGATTGTAAAAATGGTTTAAAATTCACTTTCGAAAATGGCTAAGATTAAAAAATTTGGAACTTTTAGTGGAGTATTTACACCTTCTATTCTAACAATACTTGGTGTTATTATGTATTTGCGCTTTCCTACCATTATTGGTCAGGCCGGCTTAATAAATACAATTGGAATTATAGTAATTGCACACATTATTTCCATTACAACCAGTTTAAGTGTGGCCTCGTTGTCAACCGATAAAACAGTAAAAACAGGTGGAACCTATTTTATGATTTCGCGAAGCCTTGGTTTGCCCATTGGTGGTACACTTGGGCTAGCGCTGTTTGTTGGCTTGTCGTTTAGTGTGAGTTTGTACTTGATTGGTTTTGCTGAAAGTTTTTTAAGCTATTGGAACCTCGATACTTCCATAAATTCAGTACGACTTACAGGAACAATTATTTTAATTGTTGTAACCACAGTAACATTTATCAGTACTTCTCTGGCTATAAAATCGCAGTATTTTATAATGGCAGCCATCGTATTGTCACTGTTGTCGATATTTTTGGGCAAGCACGAGTTTGCTCCTACCGAAATACATCTAAAACCCTTAGCCGATGCTGCACCGTTTATGCTCTTGTTTGGTATTTTCTTTCCTGCAGTTACCGGTTTCGAAGCTGGTGTGTCTATGTCGGGCGATTTGGAAAACCCTAAAAAATCGTTGCCCGTTGGCGCCATGGCAGCTGTTGGAGTTGGCTTTGTAGTTTATCTTGGCTTAGCCCTTTTTTATGCGTTTACTGTTGATGCCGAGGCGCTTCGAAACGATAGTCAGATTTTGTTTAAAATTTCCTTGGTTCCGGCCTTGGTTATTATTGGCATTTGGGGAGCAACCTTATCGTCGGCATTGGGTAGTATTTTGGGCGCACCACGTATTTTACAAGCCATTGCAATGGATAAAATTGCGCCAAAAGTATTTGCCAAAGGCACCGGAAAAACCAATGAGCCACGAAATGCCTTATTATTGGCTTTTGTGATTGCCGAAGCCGGTATTCTAATTGGAGAGCTAGATGTGATTGCCCGAATTGTTTCCATGTTCTTTATTACAACTTATGCCTTCCTTAATCTGGCTTCAGCTATTGAAAGCTGGTCGAGTTCAGACTTTCGTCCGGCATTTAAAATTCCAAAATTTGTTAGCATTTTAGGAGCAGTATCGGCATTTATTGTAATGATATTACTTGATTTTATAGCACTGGCCGGTGCTGTTGTTGTTTTGGGAATTCTGTTTTTTTATCTCAGTCGGAAAGAACTGGTACTGGAAAGCGGTGATGCCTGGAGCAGTTTCTGGACAAATCTGGCAAAACGGGCCCTGTTAAAATTGTCGGCCGAAAAAACCAATACACGAAACTGGAGACCTAATATTGTACTTTTTAGCGGCGGTGAGCAGGCCAGACCCCATTTAGTCGAATTGGGTATTTCCATGTCGGGGAAATTGGGAGCCTTAACCGATTTCGAACTCGTTCTAAATTCTAATGAATACATTCAGCCAAAACCAATTCCAAAAGTTCAATTGAAAGGCACGGGCGCGAATTTTTTTAAGCGGCAGTTTGTATGCGACACCATCGAAAACGGAATAAAAAACGTTACAAATGTGTATGGTTTTAGTGGCTTTGAACCAAATACCATAATGATGGGGTGGAGCCGCGATACAAACTCCGCGGGTGTCTTGGCGAATATTCTTACACATGTTAAAAAGAAAAACCTCAATGCCGTTTTCCTTGATTACGACAAACAAAACGGTTTCGGGAAAAAGGAACGTATTGATATCTGGTGGAATGGAGAGGGCAGGTTGTTAAGTTTTGCCTTAAACTTAATGCGTTTTGTTCTTTCTGATGCCGACTGGAGAGATGCAAGCATTCGGATACTGGTAATTAACAACGACAATAAATTAACCGATAAATTATACAAAAATACACTTGCACTACTTGAAGAAAAGCGAATTGACGCTGAAGTAAAAATAATTAGCGACGATTTTGGTACGCGAAGCAAGGAAATGATAATTAACACTGAATCGCTTAATGCCGATCTTATAATCCTTGGGATTTCGCCAAAAACAGCTTCTTACACCGAACAATATATTAAAACTGTCAGCGAAATTTCAGATTTGCCATCCAGTATTCTTGTATTAAGTCCTTCAAACGAATTTGAGGAAATAAATATTTTAGGAAGTACCGTACGTCGTTCAAAAATTGATTTGCCCGATGTTTTGGCTGCAGAATTATTGCCGATTCCGGTTCTTGGGAACAAAATAATTAACACCCGAATTCATAAGTTTGATGAGGATGTATTGCACTTTACAAATAGCTTTTATGAAAAAACTTTTCACGAAGCCATATCAAATCAACTGCGGTTGGTTCATCAACTTAAAGAATATTTTGAAGTAAATAACAGAAACATTGAAAAAGCCTTATCTACACAAAAAGGCATTCAGTTGCAAAAAAGCTTTTCTAAACTGCATCAGTCTTTTTTAGTTTTTAGCACCAGTTATATTGAAACCGAGGGAGAAAAAATTACTGTTGAGATAAACCAGCTATTAACCACCGGCATTTCGGTATTGCTCACCAAAATTGGAAATTATTTGCACGAAACACCCGAAACAATCCTGGTAAATACGATAACGAAAGCAAAAAAGGAAAAAAATGTCGAGGTAGATTATCGTAGGCTTTTATCCGTTTCTCTTCAGGTTAAATTAATGTCGGAGGTACTTAAATACCTTCAATCGTTTGAGCAACAAAGCCTGGTTTTGTATTCGGTATTAAAAAATGTAATCATTCAAATAAACGATAGTTACGAATCGCGTTTAAAAGGCGACTCAGCTGCTCAAATGGATATACTTGGCCGCCGAGAACAAATTCTTCAAGATTTTACTGAGCTCGCCCGGGTTTTACAACAGCAAATGGAAGCTTGTAAATCAGGTTTGTTGCACTGTGTGCGAAATCAATCCATTGAAATTGGAAAAGATTTATTGCAAGATAATCTTCGGGTGGAGATCAATAAAAAGTTGAAAGTAAAACATGTTCTTCCGCTTGAAGCGGTTGAGATTTTCCCCGAAGAGTGGAAATCGAAAGTCGATCTGTTGAATAACTCACTTTATCTTGATTGCCGCATTTTATCGGAACAGAAAATAATCAATAACATCAATCAGAATTTTGTAGATAAAGTTCATGCTATTCTGTCAGAAAAGGTGTTGTCCCCCATTTCTCAGGTTCAAGCCAATATTAATAATTGGAGAGAAAACCATTCCGGGGTGATAAAAAATGTTTTGTTTGACGACACAACCGAATTCCGGTTTATTTTCCAGGAAACGTTTCTGAAAACCTCAGAATTGTTACAACGACTGCCACAAGAAATTGAAATTGCGAATGTGGCGGAAAGCAACAATCAAAGCGAAGAAACATTGAAACAAATAGATTCGGCGCTGGTTGAACCCTATAAAATTGCACGATATTATTTCGATACTGAGTTATACGAACCTTTCTTCCGCGAATTGGAGCAGTTAGATATTCAGGTGAAAAAAAGCAGAATAGAATGCAGGGAGGCAAACAGTCTTTTAAAATTCAGAGCCGATAATTTGCTGGAGCACCATAACGAAAATGAGTGGGTAGAAAAAGATTTAAACCAGTTTTTAAACTCGCTTTCAAAACAAGTGAATAGTGAGCAGGAAAAACTTAACGCAGTTATAAACCGAATTCGGTTCAAATCGGAACAGTTGGTTAAAAATGCAATGTCTCCGCTTTATTCACATTCCATAATCGATTCAGCCAAAAAAATTGCTTCGCTTTTACGTAATGAAAAGAGCAAGAAATTTAGCATGGGCTATGTGAAAAGACTTAAAGCAATCCAAAAATCAATAAACAATACCATTGTTAATCTTCTGTATGGTTCAACCGATAGCATTCTTCAGGCCAAACAAATATTGAACAAGAAAACAGATACAAATACCAGTGTCGCTCAAATTCTTGACATTTTAGAAAAGGTAAAACCAAAAGGGAAAGTACTGACCCAAATACCTGTTTTTTATCGTACCCTTTTTAGCAGCAAATCGCTTATAAACGACGATTTCTGGGTGCCAATGGAAAAAGAATTGGCGCGAATTAAAGATGCGGTGGTGCGACATAAAAACGGATATGGTGGTGCCATTGCCATAATTGGAAATCATGGATGTGGGAAAACCGCATTAACCCGCTACAGCACAAAACATTTGTTTAAAAGCGACCGGGTTTTTACAATTGTAGCGCCGACAACCGGATCTGTTCAAATGAAAGATTGGGAATTGTGTTTGCAAAAATCGATTGGAATTACAGGAGATTCGTTTGAAATATTCAGAAGTTTACCAAACGAAAGTGTAGTTGTTATTAACGATTTGGAACTGTGGTGGGAGCGAACAAGCGATGGAAGTAAAATAATAAATGAAATAGTGCAACTGATTCAAACCTTTGGTAAAAAAACATTCTTTGTTTTAAACTGCAATCAGTATTCGTATAACATTATTAATAAACTATTCTCGCTCGAAGCCGACATGTTGGACGTGATAAACTGCAAGCCTTTTGAAGCAAGAAAACTGCAGCAGTTAATTCAGAGTCGGCATAAAACCAGTGGCTTAAATTATGTATATAAAAATAAGTCGGAAGAGTCGGTTTCAAAAATACAAACAGCAACTCTGTTTAATTCTTATTTTTCGGTTTCAGGAGGTAATCCGGGGGTAGCTATAAATAGTTGGTTAACCAATATCGAAAAAGTGCAGGGGCAAAATGTTTACATTAAAAAACCAACTTTGCCAAATATGGAACCACTCGAAAATATGAATGATGAGTGGCTGATACTAATTGCATTATTTGTACAACACAAATACATTGATTTATCGAAGCTGGCCAGAATACTTGCCATTAATGAGCACGAGGCTGAACAAAAAATTTATGGACTTTTAAATTCCGGGATGATTGAAATAAATGGAAATAGCGCGTACAGCTTGTCGCGTTATTTAGAGCCATTTTTAGTGAAAATTTGTTTGGATAAAGGATTAATTTAAAACTATGATCACAAAAATATTAATAGCAGCAATTGGGCTTTTTGCTTTTTACCGAATTTTGTCGTTTTTAAATTCAAATGCCCCGTTTTCCAAATCCACGAAAAATTCACTGAGTATTCTTTTTGTGTTAGTTGAACTGGCGTCGTGGCTGGGATTTGTGCTGTGGGGGATGCGTAAAATTTACGAAGCAGAAGCATACATTACGCTTATTGGTTTTGGCATTTTACTGCTGGTATTTATTATTCCGGGCTGGTATGTAATTGGTGACTTTTTAGCCGGAATTGTTTTGCGAATTCAGCGCAAATTGGAGTTAAACAGCAGGTTTGAAATTGATAATATTTCAGGAGAGATTGTTAAGCTGGGGTATTTAAATTTCGATATAAAATCTAAAAGCGGAAGTATTGATACAATTCCGTATTCAAAAATTAAATCGAAAGTAATTTCACGAAGCGGAGAAAATACAAATCTGGAAAGAGAGCTTTTACACTTTAGCATTTCTACCAACGAAAAATCGAGCGCAGTTACAAAAAAACTGGTGGTTGCTTTGCTTAATTCTCCCTGGGTTGCTGCATCGCAGGAACCGGTATTAAAAAACATAAACAAAGTAACAGGTGGTTACGAAATAGATGTTTATGTGTATGTATTAAAAAAGAAATATACCGAAAGAATTTCAGAGAGTATTACAAATTATTTTCTTGAAAAGTAAAAGCGGTTGTTTAAACAGTCTCCAATTGAGAAATTGCTTTTTATCCAAACTCCGAAATGTTTTGCAAACGTTTTTTATCAGCGATTAAAATATCTTTCCCAAAAATTTTAATGATTTTGTCTTTCCTGAATTCAGAGAGTGTGCGAATCACATTTTCGGTTGTCATTCCTATGTATTCTGCAATTTCGCGTCTCGAAATAGGAAGTTCAAATTCATCTTTTTCATAAATGTAATCTGAAAAATACAGCAGAACGTGCGCTACTCTTCCTTTCAGATGTTTGCGTTTGATGGCTAAATTATCAATCAAAATTTTATCAGTAACCTCGCTAATGTTTAAAATTAAGTCCATGGCAAACAAAGCGTTGTTTTTTGCATACGATTTCACAACATCCAAATCGAGCGTACAAACGGTAGTATCTTCTATTGCAGTAACCGAATATTTATATTCATCGGATGAAAATACAGACAGAAGGCTCACGAAGTCGAAGGGTTTTGAGAAACTAAGGATTTGATCTTTTCCATCCATGGTCGATTTTGAGAGTTTAACCAAGCCTTCCTTCATGTACAGAAACTCGTCAATTTTATCACCTTCAGTAGTAATAATGTCTCCTTTCGAATAGTGTTTTTCCACTTTTATATCGCAAATACTGCTTAATTCGCTTTCGTTAACATGCGAAAAGAACAGATTCTTTAATTGACATTTTTCACAGCTACAACTTATTTTTCCCATAGCAAAACTTAGTGAGATACATTGATTTTGCAATGTACCAATTTTTATGATATTTATTATACGATGCTAATTATCATAACAGCCTCAAAATCATCAAAGTTCAGGTTTAGTACATTTAAAGGAATTAAATCAAAAGAACTATAAACGATGAAGAAACTTGTGATATTAGGCGCCGGTACCGCCGGAACAATGATGGCCAATAAACTTAGAGGCTCATTGGATAAGGAAGAATGGAGTATAACAATTGTTGACCAGTTTAAAACACATTATTACCAGCCCGGGTTTCTTTTTATACCCTTTGGAATTTATAATAAGGAAGATGTTATCAAGCCAAAATCAGATTTTATTCCATCGGGAGTTACAATGATTTATTCGGCCATTGACCGAGTTGAGGGAGAAGCCAATAAAGTGCATTTACAGGGCGGACAGGTTTTAAATTACGATTACCTGATTATTGCCACCGGCACCAAAACCTTTCCTGGAGAAACGCCCGGTTTACAAGACAAACTCTGGTACAAAGAAATTTTCGATTTTTATACTGTTGAAGGAGCAGTTGCTCTTCAGAAATTCTTTAAAGGCTGGGAAGGTGGTAAACTGGTAATGGCCATTACCGAACTACCTTATAAATGTCCGGTGGCACCACTCGAATTTGTTTTTCTGGCCGATGCTTATTTCACGCGTTTAGGCATGCGCGATAAAGTGGATATTACTTATGTAACTCCAATGCCCGGTGCTTTTACAAAACCTGTGGCTACTAAAATGTTATCGGAATTGCTTGAGGAAAAAAACATAAAAGTAATTCCCGATTTTTACATTGAACGTGTTGACAACGATACTAAAAAACTAATTTCTTACGACGAGCAGGAAGTTGATTTTGATGTGCTAACCGTGGTTCCTGTAAATATGGGCGACGAAATGATAGAACGCAGTGGCCTGGGCGACGATATGAATTTTGTTCCAACCGATAAACATACGCTTCAATCACAAAAACACGAAAATATATTTGTATTGGGCGATGCGTCAAATATTCCTACTTCAAAAGCAGGTTCGGTTGCCCACTTTGCCGCCGAAATACTTTTCGAGAATTTGATGAGTGCCATTGAAGGAAGACCATTGCATGCAAAATTCGACGGACACGCCAATTGTTACATCGAAACCGGAAATGGAAAGGGAGCACTTATCGATTTTAATTACGATACCGAACCGCTTCCGGGAACTTTCCCACTTCCTGGGATCGGGCCTTTTGGTTTACTGAAAAATACCAAAATCAATCACTACGGAAAAGTAATGTTTCGATGGATTTACTGGCACATTCTTTTAAAAGGAAAAGAGTTGCCCGTTGAACCATTAATGACCATGGCAGGAAAAAAGAAGGTGAACGAATAAAAAAGTCCGAAAATGGAAGAAAAAACATTACAAACGCAAATATCCGAATTAAATCAGAAAGTTGATTTATTACTGGAATATGTGAACCAGCAACGGCTAAAAACCAACGAGCTGGAAGACTTGTTCGCCGATGTGTCGATAGTTGGAAAAGATATGTACGACACGGCAGTGGAAGAACTGGACAATCGAATGGTACATCTCGATTTGGAAGATGTAAAAGGACTAATGCTTCGGGTTTTACGAAATGTTGACAACATGAATAAATTTCTGGAGCTTTTTGAAAGTATGAATGACTTTGTAAAAGATGCTTCACCAATTTTTAATGAGGTGGTTATCGATTTCAGTAAAAAGTTGCAGGAGTTTGACGAAAAAGGATACTTCGAATTTTTTGCCGAAGCCGGATTAATATTCGACAATATTATTTCGCATTATAATCCGAGTGATGTTCGCGAACTGGCTGATAATGTAGTAACCATTATGGAAACAGTTCGATCGGCAACACAACCCGAAATGATGTCTGCATTGAATAACGGATTTAAAATATACAAGAGCATTGAAACTGAAAACATTCCGGAGTATTCCATATTCAAAGTAATTCGCGAAATGAATAAACCGGAAATGAAACGGGCACTTGGATTCTTTGTGACCTTTATGAAAAACATGGCAAGCGAAACAAATTCAAATCAATAAAACAATTTAAAACTAAAATTATGGCTGAAAAAACATTTGCAGGAAAGACAGTTGAAGTGAATGAAGAAGGGTACTTGTTAAACAAGGACGATTGGAATAAAGATCTGGCTGCTGAAATGGCAAAAGAAGATGGAATAGAGTTATCCGATAAACACTACGAAGTGCTGGAATACCTGCGCGAAAAAAGTGCTGCGGGCGAGTCGTTAACCATTCGTAAAGTTGGAAAATCGGGTATAACCGACATAAAAGGTTTGTATCAGCTTTTCCCGGGCGGACCTTTAAAACTCTCGTCGAAATATGCAGGAATTGCCAAACCAGCCAGTTGTGTTTAATAATCGAAAAAACCTAAAATTATGACTGAAGTAAAAGAAACGCCTTTAAAAAAGGTAATGATAATTGTGGCAAAGGCCAGCATCGAAGATGTGTACGCAGGTTTAATTATGGCAAATGGTGCCGTAATGGAAGGCATTGAAGCAAAACTGTTTTTTACTTTTTTTGGACTCGATGCGATTACAAAAAAACAAATGAATAAACTACATACCGGAGTAGTTGGAAACCCTGGAATGCGGATGCCGGGAGGACTTCCTTTTCCTACCTTGCTTGGGGTAATACCCGGTGTGGAAGCAGGTGTGTCGGCAATGATGAAAAAACAAATGGATGAGCTTGATGTACCTCCGGTTGACGAGTTTTTGGATATGATTACTGCAGGCGGCGGCGAAATTTATGCCTGCAAAATGGCCGCCGATATGTTTAAACTTACAATGGACGATTTAAGTGAACACGTAAAAGCAATTATTACGGTAGGCGATTTATACGCCATGTCGGGTGGCGACGGTACTCAAATTATTTTTACCTAGAACTTAGTTGATTCGAAAAGAAGCGTCATTTTTAGTCGGAGGATTGAGAGTGGCGCTTTTTTCTTGAATGAATTATTTATTGATAAAAGGGATTTATTTCCACACCGGCAGAACGCATTTTTTGCTTCGGTTTTGTAGCAGTTTCTCAAAATTCTCGAGGCTCGCTTTCATTACTTCTGAATCTTCAGCATGACAGGTTAAACAGCTTCCGGCGGTAAGAATCTTTTTTTGTTGTTCAACAGTAAATGGGAAAACATCACTGCGGGTCGATACATTTCCTGTCCGGTTTTGCAGAAATCCGGTCCAGGCATCGGCCGGTAAATTATCGTGTTTATCGTTTTCATAAAAAGCTTCAAATTTCCATCGTCCCTCGTTCCGTTCAATCATGTAATTTAAGGTGCCTTCTCCAAATCCAATGGCCAACGGATTGTTGTGGCAGCTTTTACAGCTTCTGCCTTTTGCCGAAGTTGTATGTGGTGCACTTGGCGCATACAATCGATGAAAAATAGCCGGATCATTCTCGTTCCCGGGATAGGCTGTTTTATCAATCGTTAGAATCATTCCCGGAACAACCGGAATAATTTCGTCGCCTTCTGCCGATTTTCTTAGTCCCAGAGTTGGTTGTTTGGCCATGTAATCACCAACCAGTTCCACCCAGCTTCCTTTCTGCTCTTCGTTTTTTATCATGTTGTAACCGGGCTCTTCCGAATCGTACAAATTGTGGCAGCCAATACAAGTGGGTGCCCACGAAGTATGGCAACTGGAACACGATAAGTTACTGTGTGCATTGTTACGCACACAAACACTAGCCGGAGCTTTTAAAACCATCTTTTCACCACTGTTCTTCTTCAGAAAAAATGCAGTATCGTTTTCAACAAATGTATTTACAAGCGCATGCTTGTGCTTTTTAGTCACCAGAAATTCTTTTTCTGCGATTGATCCAAACCGAAGTGCAGCAATCAGTGCCGATTCATTGTCCAGGTTTTCTGCTTTTATGGTAGTTGGCTTTCCTTGAATGTGACAGTCGGCACAGGCAACATCCTGTTGATTTTCCTGGTGTTTATACAGGTTCCCGTCGCCCATTAATTCGTACGAATGATGGCAGTCAATACATTCAAGTCCAAGTTTATGGTGAACGTCTTCCTGCTTTTTAATAAATACACGTGAATCTTCAATCAGGCGGTAGTTGCTGCTATCCGGCATTTGTTCTTTTTCGAGCGTTGTTTCGTGCCAGCCTTCATAATTGGTTGAAATGCGACCCGAACGACTGTGACAACCAAAACAATGATCGTTTGAAACCTGCAGGTTAACGGTAGGATGTGCTTTAACTATTTGTGTTTTACTCAAAGGCAGTTCATTTTTTGCATCAGTACTGTAATTCAGATGGCAGGCCAAACAGCCACCGCCCCGGCTCGATTCGTTAACCGGCCCATATTCCGTTTTTGGATTTCCCAGGTGACATCGCACGCATAAATTCCGAAGGTGCTCGTCGGCTGCCGAGTTTCCAAGCTGGTGCACATCGGTGAGCTGATCGGGGTTATCCTGTTCGTTAAACACAAAGCGATCAACACTGATCATTCCGCTCAAAGTCGACATTAATCCCGTGGGCACACGTTCTACAATTTCTGGGTGGCACTGGGTTGTTCCACAACTCTGTCGTGCCGTTGTCAGGTTTCCCGGAATCAGGATCATGTTTCGGTGAGCTTGTGTTTTTGCCGTTGCAAAGGGATTCCCTCCGTGGCAGGAGGCACATCCAATTGCTTCGGGCGAATGCGAGGCACTAAACCCGGTAGTTTCGGTGTGGCAGGCCAAACAACTTTCTTTTCGTCCCTGGATTACTGCGGCATTTGAAATTTCAGCAGAATTAAAATCAGGTGAAAATTTTATGCCTGGCGATTTAAAATTATGAAGTACACTGTAACTGTAATTAATTTTCCCCGGATACGTCCATTCCCAACGCTCTCCTCTAAAAAATAATCCAATAACAGTGAGCAGAAGATAAAATGCAGTGAAAACAAGTAATCCTCGTTTGGTAAAATACGAAACCTTCTTTTTCCCGGTACTTACAAGGTAAACCAGAAGTACTAGAATAAGGAACATAAAAACTGACCATTCGGGATGGCTTAGCCAATGCAAAATCTCCTGAAAACCAACAAAATACCACGGGCCTTTCACGGTTGGATTAAGGTTGTCGTGTAAAGGCGCACTCAAAAAATAACTAATAGCAAGAACCCCTAAAAACGAATAGATAAAATCGGTGTAACGTGGCCAGATTAATTTACTGTGTTCAACCACAATAACGCCAACAAAAACGGTAAATGTTGCTATGTGATGTACATAAATAAGCTGGTAGCTGTCAGAAGATCCGATTAGAGAAAAAGCCAGTGCTTTGCCAATAAGGGGGACGCGTTCGGCCAGTGTTTGCAATATTTGACGTGCTTGTTCACTGTCGGCATCTCCTTTTAAAAGGAAGCCCGTTAACATGGCTAAAAATAGAATCAATACTCCAATACTAAGGCGAAAAGCAACTCCTTTTTTTAAGCCTATTCGTTTTTTGTAATGAAAATGATCGTACAAATGAATCAGTGTCAAAATCAAAAAGAATTGCGAACTCCAGTAATGAATATTGCGAATTAAGGAAGCCCATGGATTGCTCACCGCAATGGTACTTACACTTAAATAAGGAGATTCAACATCGAAGGGAACAGCCAAAAAGATGCCTGAAACAAGTACCAGCCAAAACATGGCAATGGCATACGTTCCAAAGGTGGATTTGTTTTTCCACTTTTTGGCTTTAGTTTCCGATTTCAATACTTTCTCCATTTGAAATTACTTTCGAAGGAATTACTTCAAGGTTTTTAAAAGCCGGCCCTTTTATTACTTTTCCGCTTAAATCGTATTCCGAACCATGGCATGGGCAAACTAATTTCCCGTTTTCAAGCTCATTGATTTTACATCCCAGGTGCGAACACCGGGTACTCAGCACAGTGGTTGTTTCGTTTTGATTAACAACTATGTAATTGTCGTAAAACGAAACCACCTTGTTTTTATTAAACGGAACCACCGTTTTTGAATGTTGTATTGTGTTTAAATGTTGCAGGATGAGTTTATTCCAGATGAACACAAAAAAAGCAGCTATCGCAAGCACCGCTATTTTAAAAAATATTCGTCTGGTATTTGATGTCATCTCCATATTTTTAACGAAACAAAAGTAATAAATTGAAAACATCAAAAGAATTGAATCATTTTGAATTGCGTTTGTGGGAGATTTTTATTTTACAATAACTGGAACTGATTTCTTATTCATTTTTTTAAATGAAAAAAACATAAGACCACTGTTTTATAACATAGTTGATATCGAAATGGAGTAATTTATTTCGATATAATTCACGTGCATTTGTTTCTTCAAGGGCAGTACGCATAAGTAGTTATGAACATTTGTAGTTTATTGAGTAATGCTGCAAGTGGCTTATTTTTAACGGTTTCAAATTGGTTTTGTCCCTTACTTTTTCCAGTTTTACTTTCTATATTTGCCACCTGAATATCTAATTCTGTAAATATTTAGATATACTAGTTTTTATATAATGAAAGTAGCTTTATGGTTTTTGATATTCCCATATTATTTTGAATAAAAAGAACTTAAAGTTTAGCTCAAAATATAGTAGAAGAATGAAAACAAGACGGGACTTTATTAAAATTTCAACAGTTGGAGCCGGTGCCGCAGCAATTAGCTACAAGGCATTGGGGTCAAAAGGATTTGGACTGTTCGAGTCGAAATCTGAAGGACCGGTAAGCGACGAAGACCTTACTCCGTATCCAACCTACTGCGAAGTATGCTTCTGGAAGTGTTCGGCCTGGGCTTATGTCGATAAAAATGGTCGTATCCGAAAAATTTTGGGGAACAAAAACGATCCGCACTGCAATGGCCGTTTGTGTCCGAGAGGCACCGGTGGCGTTGGTATGGTGTACGACGAAGATCGATTAAAAACTCCGCTAATCAGAGAAACCCGTGACGACGGTTCGCAGTATTTCAGAGAGGCAACATGGGAGGAAGCACTCGACACTGTTGCAAATAAAATGAAAGAAGTGAAAGAGAAACACGGACCGGAAGCTTTTGGTTTGTTTAATCACGGTACTCCCGGCGGCCAATTTCATCATCTTCTGCGTGCCTATGGCTCTGAAAGTAATGCCGAACCGGCTTTTGCCAATTGTCGCGGGCCACGTATGTCGGCTTATTTTTCAACTTTTGGGGCTTATGTAGGGTCGCCTGAAAGTACTGACATTCGCGACACAAAATGTTTGGTATTAATCGGATCGCACATTGGCGAAAACATGCACAACTCGCAGGTGCAGGAAATGTCGGAAGCCATTGATAATGGCGCTACAATTATTACAGTTGATCCTCGCTTTTCAACTGCAGCTGCACATTCCAGTCACTGGTTGCCTATTAAGCCGGCAACCGATATTGCCCTTATAATGGCCTGGATTCATGTGTTAATATATGAAGAACTGTTTGATAAAGATTTTGTTGAACAATATACTTTTGGTTTTGATCAGCTAAAAGAACACGTTAAAAATATGACTCCGGAATGGGCTTACGGAATTACAGACATTGAGCCTGAGCAAATACGGAGAACAGCCAAAGAAATGGCCGGAGCTGCACCTGCAGTAGTTATACATCCGGGACGTCACCTGGTTTGGTATGGCGACGATACGCAGCGTGCACGTGCAATGGCTATTTTGTCGGCATTGCTGGGTGCCTGGGGTAAACGAGGCAGTTTGTATTTTGCTGAAGGCGTAAAAATTCCTGAATTTCCACAGCCTCATTATCCGGAAACGAAATGGGGATGGAAAGATTGGAATGGCGATAAATATCCCTTGGCAACAATGGGGATTACAACCGAATTGCTAAAGGCTTCTATTCCGAGATATGAATATGAACACCAGGTAAAAGCGTGGCTGATTGCCGGAACTAACCTTCCACTTGCTATGCCCGATAAACCATTATTCAAAGAAGCAGCAGCATCTGTTGAGTTTATTGCGGTAATGGATACAATGCCAATGGAGGTTACCGGTTATGCCGATGTAATTTTCCCTGAAGCAACTTACCTGGAGCGTTATGATGTTATTCGTTCGGCAGCTAACCGCGAACCGAATATCGCCTTGCGTATGCCGGCCATTGAGCCAAAATACAACTCGAAACCGGGTTGGTGGATTGCGAAACAACTTGGTGAGCGCCTGGGCTTGCACGATTATTTTAACTACGATGATTACGCAGAAGTGATTGACTGGCAGTTAAAACAGCTGGGTACTTCGTTGGAAGAAATGAAAAAAATAGGAATCAAAAAATTCCCAAGGAAGAGTGGCCCATTGTATTTGGGCGATGGGGAAGATTTTGAATTCAATACAAATACAGGAAAAATCGAATTGTATTCAGTGGACTTTGCAGATCATGGTTTTGATGCAATCCCAAAATATACAAAACATCCGGAGCCGCCGGCCAATTTCTACCGTTTAATATACGGACGCGCACCAATGCACACATTCAGCCGAACCATTAACAATCCAAACTTATCGGATTTAATGAGCGAAAACAGTGTTTGGGTAAATCCAAAGGTGGCCGATTTATGGGGATTGAAAAAAGGACAGGAAGTGTGGTTGAAAAACCAGGACGGTGCCTTAACAACATTCCCTGTAAAAGTTCGTGTAACTGAAAGAATCAGATGGGATTCGGTTTATATGGTGCATGGTTTTGGTCATGCCAATAAAAAATTGTCGCGGGCATTTGGGCGCGGTGCAGCTGATACCGAAATGATAACAAATGTGATGGTTGACCCTATAATGGGAGGAACCGGAATGAGAGGAAACTTTATTACGTTTTTAAAAGAAGACCCGGCTTTGAATAGAAAGGAGGCTAAAGCATGAGATATGCAATGGCAATAGACACAAAAAAATGTGTCGGATGTGGCGACTGTGTAGTTGCCTGTCAAACAGAGAATAATGTTCCGCACGGTTACTGCCGTGACTGGATCGTGGAGAGAGTAGATGGAACCTATCCAAGTTTGAGCCTGGAGTTTCGTTCCGAGCGTTGTAACCATTGCGACAATTCGCCTTGTGTGCGTTGTTGCCCAACAGGAGCAAGTCATATTGTTGACGGCGGAGTGGTTTTGGTAACGCCGCATAAATGTATTGGCTGCGGTGCCTGCATTGAGTCGTGCCCGTACGATGCACGTTATCCACATCCTGATGGACACGTTGATAAATGTACTTTTTGTATTCATCGCGTTGAAAAAGGACAAAATCCTGCCTGTGTAGACGTTTGTCCTACAAGCTGTTTACATTTTGGCGATTTAGACGATCCAAACAGTGCTGTTTCATTGGCATTAAAAGATCGCAAATGGAAAGTTCTGGCTCCGGAAGCCGGTACAAAACCACAACTATATTTTCTTACCTAAAAAATAAACTAGAACAAAATGAAAGAAGAATTATTTGTTAGTGGACGAAATATACCGAATATTGATCCATTCTTAAAAATCTGGCATTGGCAAATTCCCCTTTATTTATTTTTGGGTGGATTGGCTGCAGGTATTCTGTTTTTTGCCGGTTATTTTGTAGTTAGAGGTAAGGAAAAAGAAATGCAGACCGCCGTAAAGTGGGCGCCTTTATTGGCTCCAATAGCACTTGTACTTGGTCTTGGCGCATTGTTCTGGGATTTAAAACACAAACTCTATTTCTGGCAGTTGTATACCACCATTCGTTTGGAATCTCCAATGGGATGGGGCGCCTGGACATTGATGATTATTACTCCATTGTCGCTGATTTGGGTAGCCAGTTATATGAAAGAAATTTTGCCCTGGTGGGATTGGAAGTTTAAGTTTCTGGACAAATTTGAAGCATTTGTAATAAAACAACGTGTTCCCTTGGCGTGGATAATGATGATCTATGCAATTATACTCGGAGTTTACACCGGTATTCTTTTATCGGCATTTAACGCCCGCCCACTTTGGAATACATCCATACTTGGGCCATTGTTTCTTGTCTCAGGATTTTCAACAGGATTGGCTGCAACAATTTGGATGAGTAAAGATGCGGCCGAACGGAAAATATTAAGTCGAATTGATTTGGTCTTTATCTTTGTTGAGATCTTCCTGATTATTCACCTTTTTATGGGATTTTTGGCAGGTTCGGAAACCAGTATCGAAGCAGCTAAATTGTTCCTGGGTGGTCCTTTTACCGTAAGTTTTTGGGTATTTGTGGTTCTGTTGGGGCTTGTATTTCCTGCTGTTCTGGAAACCTTGGAAATCTGGGGATTTCACGTTCCGAAATGGTTGCCACCCGTACTTATTTTGTTTGGCGGTTTAATGTTCCGTTTTATAATGGTTGAAGCCGGACAGATAACCCGATATTTATACTAATTCCGTAAAATTCAATAAAATGAATATGAATAATACTATCACCGATCAGCCAAAATATATCAATCCATACCTGGGAGGTGTTTTACTTGGCTTGCTGATTTTGGCAACGGTTTACATTACCGGACGTGGTTTAGGTGCAAGTGGTGCTATTAAAAGTACTGTTGTTACCACATCGAATACGATTGCTCCGTCAGCAACCAAAGCAAACTCGTATATGGGCCAGTTTGTTAGCGACGATCATTCACCAATGTACACCTGGTTAGTTTTCGAATCGTTGGGTGTTCTGCTGGGAGGTTTATTATCAGGTATCATTTTTGGGCGTACCAAAAAATTCCGTACCGATCACGGACCAAAAATTACCAGCAAACGACGTTGGATTTATGCTGCTATTGGTGGAGCTCTTTTTGGTATCGGCAGTCAGTTTGGACGTGGTTGTACCAGTGGAGCCGCATTGAGTGGAACAGCCACCTTTGCTTTGGGAGGAGTTATTGTAATGTTTGCCATTTTTGGTACTGGATACGTAATCTCCTATTTTTTCAGAAAAATGTGGATTTAGTTTTAAACATTAAAAAATTATAAGAATGGGACCTTTAATTCCTAACGGTATAATAGGTGGAGGCTGGGATTTTGTAATCGCTATTTTAATTGGAGTAGCCTTTGGATTTATTCTGGAAGCTTCCGGCTTTTCATCATCAAGAAATCTTGCAGGTGTATTTTACGGATACAACTTTGTTGTTCTTCGCGTATTTTTTACTGCCTTAATTGTTGCAATGGTCGGCATAATGTATTTCGATTACCTCGGCTGGCTCGATTTGTCAAAAATATTTATTCTTCCAACCTTTTTAACTCCAATGATTGTGGGAGGTGTAATTATGGGATTTGGATTTATTATTGGAGGATATTGTCCGGGTACCAGTTTTACCGGAATTGCAATTGGTAAACTGGATGCTGTATTTTTTACAGTTGGTTTGTATCTCGGAATCTTTGCTTTCTCGTTGGCTTATCCTCTGTTTGGCGATTTCTTTACCAGCGGAGCAATGGGAAATGTTACCCTCACCGATGTAACCGGGATTCCGGCGCATTGGTTTGCACTTGCATTTACTGTGGTGGCTTTGGCAGCTTTCTGGGGTACAATGTTTATCGAAAAACGTGTGAGAAAGAATATGAACCAGTATAAATTCTAAAATGATGAACCGAAATTATATATTTCTTACCCTATTAATGCTTGTTCTTGCTGTAGGTACAGTTTTCCTAAACAAAGAAACGGAACTAAAGCAAATTGAACCTGCAAAGCTGATGCAGGAAATTATTCAGCCAACCAGGTATGTAACAACCGATCAGGTTGCCAAAATGATTATAAAAGGAGACCCGTCTCTCATGTTGGTTGACGTGCGCAGCGAAGATGAATTTGACGCATTTTCATTACCCAATTCAGTTAATATTCCACTTGATAGTCTGTTAAACGAAGATAATCTTTCGTATTTCGGAATTCCGGGAACAAAAATTGTTTTTATTTCTGACGATGCTATTAAAGCGGATCAGGTTTGGGTGCTTACAAAACGTTTGGGCTACAAAAGCACATATGTGATGTTGGGTGGCTTAAACAAATGGATGGAAACCATTATCGATCCGGTTGAACCATCTGCAGACGAACCATATACAGCTCACGAAACGTATTCGTTTAGAAAAGGAGCACAGATGTATTTTACAGGTGCCGAAGCAGAAGTTGAAGGAACAAAAGCAAAAGTGGAAGTTCGTAGAAAAGAGAAAACTACAGTAGCTGCCGGAGGTTGTTAATTGAATATCAAAAACGAAAAAAAATCAAACAATGCATGTACATGAATTAAATCCGTGGAGAACATTAATCGCGCTTTCTGTTTTTGTAATTCTCCTGGTAGTAGGCTTTTTAACAATGTCGAAACCGCTACTATCGTATCAGTTGGATATGAATCAAAGTGTGACCGAATTATCCGAAACAGAAGCCTATTTTTATCCATGGGAACTGGATGGAGTAATTAAGAAAGAAACATCGGATGTTGTTCTTTTTGATATCCGCAATAATTTTGTTTTTGGACAAGGACATATTCCGGGAGCAGAGAATATTTCGGCAAACAACTTGATAACTGAAGAAAATATCAAGAGGCTCGAGGAGCTGAAAAACATGAATGTAACCGTTGTGTTGTATGGCGATGACGAGTTACACGCAAATGGTCCGTGGATGTTGTTTCACCAGGCTGGATTCGATAACATAAAACTCCTTTTGGGAGGTTACAATTATTATTTCGATAATAAAGATGACCTGTTGGCAACGGAAGAAGACGATGCCTATTTTATTGGATTTGCGCGTCACGATTATGCTGAAATGGCCGCACCAAAAGAAGGAGCAGCTGTTGGCGACGATAATGGGAAGCAGGAAGTACAGGTACAACGCAGAAAAAAATCGACTGTAGTAGCCGGAGGTTGTTAAAAGCCTGCAAAAACCAGAAACTTAATTTCTTATATTCGAATAATATTGAAAAATCCCGGAGATTTACATCTTCGGGATTTTTATTGGTCTTATCTGAACATCGTTTAATTTAATCCTGCCGTTAAAAATACAAGAGGAGCATTCCAGTTAATCGCCGTTTCGTTGGTTGAATAACTGCATTCTGTATCGGTGTATGATTTTGCAGGAAATAAGCTTCTTTCGACATTTTGTGCTGCACAGTCGTTTAATACAACCGTATTTGGGCCACCTGCCAAATAACCGGGTACAGGTTCTTCAACTGCGTCGGCTGACGAAATCCGGTTGTGAATGTGCATTGGTGGTTTAGATCCGAAACCTGTTACAAACGAATAGCCCGTAGCATTTCTTCCTAAAATGTAATCCAGATCGTTTTGTGCCGAAACAATGTATTTTTCATTGCCGCTCAAATGGTAGGCAATTAGTTTTAGCATGCCATCGTTCGCCACATCCGAGTTGCTTCCCCATGCAAATTTGTTGGTGCTAACCAGGTAAGGAGATTCTTTTTCAATGGCCAGCATATTGTCTGCATATTCAATAAAGTCTTTTTCAAAATCTTCAAATTCGCCTCGTTTGTCTGAAGTCAGTAAAGAAATAATCCCGAGAGTATTCACCACATTCCATTTGGGCGTAACCGGTTTTTCGTAGTTGCTAAGCATTACCTCCTTATAACTTTCTTCTCCGCTTAGCAAGTACATTTCAGCTGCAGCCCAAAACCATTCATCCACAAGGCGATTGTCTCCATATCCGCCCGTTGAAATATCTTTGGGTTGATTGTATATCACATCCGGATTTTTTATGGCCCATAACCAGGCTTTTTCGGCACTTATTTTCATTGTATTGGCCAGGTCCGGCATATTGTATTTTTCAAAAATTCGCGATGCATATGCCATTGTAGCTGCAAAATCAAGAGCGGCCGAAGTGCTTTTTTGAACCACATAACGTTGCTCGTTTGTTTCTGACGGAAGAACAAATCCAACAAAATTTTTGGTGGTAAGTTTGTGGTATAATCCCCCATCGTTGGGATCCTGCATCGTTAGCATCCACTTTAAATTAACCAGGCTTTCATTTAAAATATCAGGAAGATTGTTTCCTGATTCAGGAATGTTTATGTTTTGTAATTTATGAAATTCAGAATTTAGTGTAGCACTTAATAGCAGCGTATAGGTAGAAATGCCACTGTTTACAATGTATTTGCCAAAATCGCCGGCATCGTACCAGCCTCCCGGCGACGAAATGGATGTGCCTTCAGGTCTGTTTTTGTCGGCAGCCGAGGCATGAATTAATACGTTTGTATCCGGATGACCGGCTTTCCAGTTCCATTTTTCGCCAAACTTTTCGGTAATATCAACACCACATCGGGCGTAATAATAGGATTTAAGAACTGCATCGGCTAAACCATTGAATGGATTATCGTTGATAACAAAAGGGGAGGATAATTCGGTGCCATTAATGCAAATATGATACTCGCCGCTTGTGTTAAACGAAGTAAAGTCGGCCAAACGAACCGAGTCGCCTGAAAGTTCCCAGTATTTGAATTCTCCGGCAGGAGCCTCAAAAACTACTTTCCCGGTTTTGTCGACTAATTCAAATACATCAACATCGGCTCGTATCAATGCTTTCTTTTCTGCATTTGGTTTATAACCCAGCTGGTTAATTAAAATGTTTTCAGAATAAGTTTCGTTTATGGTTCGTGTGGTGGGAGTGCACGATGAAAAAAGAATTACCAGGCTTACCGCTAAGTATACGAGTAATTTGCTTAGAATTGGTTTCATAGGTTTAAATTTAAGGTTAATGTTTGAATGAATAATTATTCAAAATATAAATCAGGTTTATCTCATACGGATTGTTTAAACAGTATTGTGAATTCTTAATGTAATCTTGCCTGCTTTTTACCACAGGCAAGAATAATAGATTTATATAGCCAAATTAAATCATTTCGACTTTTACGGTATAAGTTCCTTCGGGCATTATCGGAAGTACATTTCCTTCAACAGGTTTATCGTCGAGAGTAATTTGTTTTACTCCTTTGCTAGAAGCATTCGGATTGATCACCTCAATTTTATAGGTAGCACCCCTGAATTTGCGCGATATTTTGTACGTTTTCCAATCGTGAGGAATACACGGATCAATCTCCAGCCCCTTGTAATGTGGCCGCACACCAAGAATGTATTGACTGATGGTATAAAAATTCCATGCTGCCGTTCCGGTTAACCACGAATTTTTGGCTTCACCGGGTTTAAAGGCATCTTTTCCGGCAATCATTTGCGAATATACGTAAGGCTCGGTTTTGTGCAATTCACTCTTGTCTTCCAAATAGGAAGGACATATTTTTTTGAAATAGTCCCAGGCACGATCACCTCTTCCAATCACTGTTTCGCCAAGCATAATCCAGGGATTGTTGTGACAGAAAATTCCGGCGTTTTCTTTGTATCCTTCCGGATAGCTCGAAATTTCGCCATATTCAATGTAATATTTTGTAAAAGCAGGATTGTTCAGAACGATTCCATGTTCGCAATCCAAACGCTCTTTTACCGAGTCGAGTGCTTTTTCAACCAGCCCTTCTTCTTTTCCAATTCCGGCCATACTACACCAGCCGTTCGATTCGATAAATATTTTACCTTCTTCGTTTTCGTTGCTTCCAATTTTATTTCCGAAGTAGTCGTAAGCACGTAAAAACCATTCGCCGTCCCAACCGCTTTTTTTAACGGCTTCAACCATATTGTCCACATGTTTTTGGGCTCGTGCTGCTTCTTCTGTTTTGCCAAGTACATTGCACAGCTCCACATAATCACGTCCGTAAACCACAAACAAACCTGCAATCATTAATGATTCAGCTTTTGATCCTTCCGATTTGTTTTCAGTGGTTTGGAACGAGTCATTTGGATCGTTCGAGAAACAGTTCAGGTTTAAGCAGTCGTTCCAGTCGGCTCTACCGATTAAAGGAAGTCCGTGCGGGCCTAAATTGTTTACTGTAAAATCAAAGGAAATGGTAAGGTGATCGAATAATGTTTTGGCAACGCTCATGTCGTTATCGAAGGGTACCATTTCATCTAAAATAGCGAAGTCGCCGGTTTCTTTTATATAGCTGATGGTTCCTAAAACGAGCCACATTGGATCGTCGTTAAATCCACCACCAATTTCATTGTTTCCTCTTTTGGTAAGTGGTTGGTACTGATGGTAGCATGCTCCGTTCTGGAATTGGGTTGAAGCAATATCAATAATTCGCTCGCGGGCACGTTCCGGAATTTGATGTACGAATCCGATTAAATCCTGGTTCGAATCGCGGAAACCCATACCACGGCCAATTCCACTTTCGAAGAATGAAGCTGAGCGCGAGAAACAGAAGGTGATCATACATTGATACTGGTTCCAGATGTTTACCATTCTGTCCAGTTTTTCATCTCCTGAATCTACATTGTAAATTTGCAGCAAATCGTCCCAGTACTGGTTTAATTCCGCAAAAGCAGCATCCACTTTTTCGCTGGTATCGAATTTCGAAATAAGCGCTTTGGCTTTGGTTTTATTGATTATACCTTTTGATTCCCATTTCTCATCTTGTTCATTTTCGATGTATCCTAAAACAAATACAAAATCTTTCGATTCGCCGGGTTGTAGTTCAACTTCAATGGAATGCGATGCAATGGGTGACCAACCATGAGCAACGCTCATTTTTGACTGGCCATCTGCTACAACTTTTGGTTCGTCGAAACCATTGTAAAGCCCCATAAACGTTTCACGATCGGTATCGAAACCGGCAATCTCGGTATTTACCGTATAAAATGCATAGTGGTTTCTGCGTTCGCGGTATTCGGTTTTATGGTACAAAGTGGAGCCGTCAATTTCCACTTCTCCGGTAGAAAAGTTACGCTGAAAGTTTTCCATATCGGTGGCCGCATTCCAAAGTGCCCATTCGGTAAACGAAAAAAGCTTTAGTTTTTTTACATCGGAACCGCTGTTGCTTAACGTAAGCTTTTGTACTTCAGCGTGTGTATTCTGAGGAACAAAAAACAGAACGTCAGCAGTAACACCATCTTTGGCCCCTTTAATTTTGGTATAATTCATACCATGGCGACACTCGTAATTGTCGAGTTTGGTTTTGCAGGGTTTCCATCCCGGCGACCAAATCGTGTCTTCGTCTTTTATATAAAAATAGCGGCCTCCCGAGTCCATTGGAACGTTGTTGTACCGGTATCTTGTCAGGCGACGAAATTTGGCATCTTTATAAAATGAATATCCTCCTGCTGTGTTCGAAATTAAAGAGAAGAAATCTTTATTTCCAAGGTAATTAATCCATGGCCATGGCGTTTCAGGATTGGTAATTACATACTCCTTCTTTTTATCGTCAAAAAATCCAAATTTCATTATTATATGTTTTTATTGTTGTTCTTTTTTTAATTGATTGAAAGCTCATTTTCTCTTCGATCGTTGAGTTCGATTGTTATTTCGTCGAGTTTTGTTTGAGAAAGCGGGTAAACAGACATCATAATTGCTGCCAGTAGTGCAACCAAAGCAGGAATCCAGCTCATCAGCATTTTAATTCCGGGGATAGCTCCCTCAATAGTGCTTGAATCCATGCCGTCGTAATTAAATGCCGCCAACACTGCACCAATTAATGCGGCTGCTAATCCACCACCAAACTTGGTAACAAACGAACCTGCCGAATAAACCAAACCTGTGGCCCGACGGCTGTTTTTATATTCCGAGTAGTCGGCAACATCGCCCAACATTGTAAAGTATAAGGTTGGAAATATGGCAGCTCCAAATTCTGAAATAATACCTATGGTGAAAATTGCACCGATATCTTGCGGCCCGCAGAAAAAGAGTAAAGCATTTACTCCGCCGGAGAATAATAAAGCATAAATAAACAGTTTTTTCTTTCCTATTTTTTTACTCAAAGAGGCAGTAACCATGGCGCCAGCAATAGATGCTACCATTAGTCCGATTAGGTACGAAGCTGCCAACAACTGATTGTTTAGGTACATGGTAAAATAGTACATTACCATACCCTGTTTTGTGGAGTTGTAAATGGTCCATAAAAGACCCACAATTAGCAGCACCAGCCATGGTTTGTTTTTTACCAGGTCTTTTAAATCTTGTTTCAGATTTGTTCGCTGAGTTTTTGGAGGCGACACACGCTCTTTTGTGCTAACAAATGTGAGAAACATAAAAATAGCAAGGAATACTGAAAGTACATAAATAGAATTGCGATATCCCTTTTTCTGGTTGATCAACGATATTTTCTCAGTGCTTAAATCAACTTCCCCGTCAACAATGAACAAATACGTTTTATCAGGTAGCATCGAGAAACTTATGTAAGGTGCCGGATCATCTGCAACCCCTTCTTCAACATCAGCCCAATACAATTTCGCAATACCATCTTTTGTATTAATTTTTGCATTGGGTACTTTTTGTGGTGATGAAACGGATACTTCATATCTTGTTTCATTAATTTTGGTTAAGTCGATAGATGGGTTGACGTTTCCGAAATAAGCTACCAGAAACAACAAAGCTCCCTGTACGATCATACCTCCGGCAAAAGCTCCAACCATACGAAACGACCCGATGCTGGTTCGTTCTTTATTGTCGCCGGTCATTACTGCCATTAACGCCCCGTAAGGAATGTTATTGGCCGTATAAATCAGTGTGAATAAAATATATGTGATATAGGCGTAAACAATTTTTCCTGTATTTCCTATATTGGGAGTTGTAAACAACAAGGATAAAATAACTGCCAGGGGGATGGCCGTCCATAAAACCCAGGGACGAAACTTGCCGTATTTTGTATTGGTTCTGTCGCCAATAATTCCCATGGCAACATCGCTTACTCCATCGCTAAAACGTGCCACAAGCAATAAAAGTCCGGCTGCAGCAGCTGTAATCCCGAAAACATCAGTATAGAAAAACAGCAAAAATGTAGATACTCCCCGCCAGGCAATGTTGGCAGCACCGTCTCCCAGCGCATATCCAATCTTTTCTAAAACAGATAATTTGTGGTTTCTTAAGTTCATTATAGTTTGATTGATGATTTGTTTCTTTTCATCTTTTGCATGTCGGATAAAGACAATTAAAAGTAGTTAATAGTATTCCTATCTTCATCAACAGCTTAGTTAGTAAGTTTTCATTCAGCCAATAAACAAAGGCATTATGTAAAAATGACAATAACTATGGTTGACAAAAATATGGAATATTACAACATGTGCAAATATTTTATTTCAAATGAAAGGCAAAAGAAGCACTTATTGTAAATGTTACATTAATGGAACTAGTGCTGCTTAAGGCCTGTGTGCCTTGTCATGTTCTAAAACATGATTAGCTAAATTGTATTGTAACACAGGTATGTACGGTATTTAATGTTAAATTTTCGAACAAATTATTTTTGTGTAAAACCAACCGGTGCATCAAATTGTAGCTCAAAATATCACTTGCGAATGCCTGTATTACTATGAATGAGGCATTTTTTGGGGACAGTATTTTACACCAAACTCTCTTTTTTCAATTTCTGTAATTTTAGAAACTCATTTTTTATTGGAACCATTTTTGTATCAGCACAAGGAACATTATTTTTACAATTCATTTAGAAAATAGATTATGTCAAAAATCCTGGTAATAGACGACGAGAGAAGTATACGAAATACGCTAAAAGATATATTGGAGTATGAAAAATATGAAGTGGATTTAGCGGAAGACGGGAACAAAGGATTAGAGAAAATTAAATCGGCAGAGTACGATGTAATTTTGTGCGATATCAAAATGCCAGGTTTGGATGGTATTGAAGTGTTGGAACGACTGGTAGTTTTGGCGCCCGATACTCCAGTTGTTATGATTTCAGGTCACGGAAACATTGATACTGCTGTAGATTCAATAAAAAAAGGAGCTTTTGATTACATCGAAAAACCTTTGGATTTGAACCGTTTGCTGATTACAATTCGTAATGCAATGGACAAATCGAATTTGGTTACCGAAACTAAAATTCTGAAAAAGAAGGTAAATAAGAAATACGAAATCATTGGGGAGTCTAAAGCGATTAACGATATTATTAATATGGCTGACCGCGTTGCGCCCACTGATGCACGAATATTAATTACCGGGGCAAATGGCTCTGGAAAAGAACTGGTCGCACGCCGCATACACGATAACAGTACGCGTTCCTCGGGACCATTTGTGGAAGTGAACTGTGCTGCAATTCCATCAGAGTTGATCGAAAGTGAATTGTTTGGGCATGAAAAGGGAGCATTCACCTCGGCCGTTAAACAACGAAAGGGAAAATTTGAACAAGCCAATGGCGGTACTCTTTTTCTCGACGAAATAGGAGACATGAGTTTGTCGGCGCAAGCCAAGGTTTTAAGAGCCTTGCAAGAAAGTATTATTAGCAGGGTTGGTGGCGATAAACACATAAAAGTAGATGTACGTGTTGTGGCGGCAACAAATAAAAACCTGTCGGATGAAATTGCTGCCAATAAGTTTCGTGAAGATTTATACCACCGCTTAAGCGTAATATTAATTCATGTACCATCGCTGAACGACCGCCTGGATGATATTCCGCTTTTGGCGAACCATTTTATCACTCAAATTTGCAAAGAGTACGGTATGCCGGAGAAAACAATTACGGATAAGGCCATACAAGAACTACAAAAAATTAACTGGACAGGTAACGTTCGCGAATTTCGAAATGTGATTGAAAGGCTGATTATTCTTTGCGATAAGGAGATTAACGAGGCCGATGTTTTACGTTTTGCCGCACCTTTGAAGTAAGAAATTTTCAAATTATTTTCTGATTTAAAAACAACTTTCGCTATTTGTTGTTTAGTACTTTACAAATGCTTCTTGTCAAGGCATTTGTAAAGTGTGTTAAAATTCTAGCTCCTGGTTTCGGAAGTCAATTTGTCATGGCGTATTATAAATCTTTCCCTCGGGGAAAATATTTTCTTCCGTTTTCAGGGGCTTTTTTTGTTTAAATCCAGGCTCGTTGGATTTGTCCCAATGATTTATTTTATGTTAAAGGCTAAGATATTTTTACTTTGAATAAGTAAAATATTGAATTCAAAATAATGTAAAGAAGAATGGTAAGCGCGAGGCCATATACATTTAATACGGCTAGAAGAATGCCTGCAATTATCAGAAAAATGTAACGAAACCAATTGTCTTTCCACGAAAAATTGCTCAATTTTAATGAAAACATAGGCATATTTATTACCATCATTCCGGCGAAAAATATACCCAGCATTACCAGTATTTTTGTTGAATAAATGTGTTTAAAGTATTCCTGGTATTTCGGAAATTCAAGCATTAACCCCATCGATGCCCAAAAAATACCGTTTGATGGAATAGCTAATCCTCTGAAAAATGTTTCGCCGCTTGAATTCACATTGAAGCGGGCCAGGCGAATTGCTCCAAAAATTGGTATCAGTAATGATGAAAATAAGATGATCCATTCGTACCACTGCCCGCTTATTTCATAAATGGCTTGGTTCTTTCCATAAAGCGAGAATTCGAGTAAGGTAAAAAGTATTGCGCCCGGAGCTACACCAAACGATACTAAATCGGATAATGAGTCGAGTTGTTTTCCTGTGTCGGAGTAGGCTTTTAAAGCCCTGGCAGCCAGTCCGTCAAAAAAGTCGAATACCGATGCCAGGCAAATAAATATACCTGCCCAAATTAAGTGACCATCAATGGCAAAAATTGTAGCCAGTACTCCCGATGTCAGGTTTAAACTCGTTATAAAATTTGGTATTTGTCGGATAATAGTACGCATAAAAAAAGCTTAAAATTATAAGTTCCCCGAAAAAATCAGCCAAATAAAAATTATAGGGATGGCGAAAAGCAGACTATCCAGCCGATCCAGAAATCCTCCGTGGCCGGGTAAGATGTTTCCCGAATCCTTAACTCCGATTTCGCGTTTAATTTTTGATTGGAACAAATCGCCCAATGTGCCGAATGCAACAGTTAGCAGAGCAATTATTATCCAGCTGGTCATGCTTATTTCCTGAAAAAGTAGCGCATTAATAATTCCCATTATTGTGGCAAAAACAGCACCGCCAATTAATCCTTCCCACGATTTTTTAGGAGATATTTTCTGACACATTTTGTGCTTTCCAAATGCAGAACCAATAAGGTAAGCAAACGAATCGTTTACCCAGAGAATAAATAATATACCTGCCAAAACCCAGGGATAAAACCGATTACTCTGTCCGTTTATTGACGCGTGAGCCACAAAATTCATTAAACTAAAAGGGCCTGCTATATAAATAAAACCAAGTACACTCAGCCCACTGTTTTCCAGGGTATTTTGCCGGCTGCTAAACAGCTCAAAAATAAACATGAATACGATTATAGCCAGAAATGTAAAGCCAAAGGCTTTTGGTAAAAATCCGATGGAAAGGAAAAAACTTAATAGAAAAAAGAGCACTCCTGAAATCGTTCCTACCCATTTTGATGGTTTGTGGCCGGCTTGTTCAACCACCGCATAAAACTCAAATTGCGTAAAAAACAGGATGACAGCAAATACTACTGCAAAAGCAAAAGGATGGATTAGAATTCCACCAAGCATTATCAAAACATATACTGCTCCAAATATGGTTCGTTTAACTAAATTACTCACCTTGGTATGTTTTGAGTGCTACATTTTTCAGAAGTATATCTTTGTTCTCGCGTAAATTTGATGTTCTATTTTTGGTCATATTAGATTTATGTTCTGAAGCTGTTGGTTTTCTTATTTCAACTTTCATTAATTGTGCAAAGTTAATAAATATATACTTTTAATTCGCGTGGCCCATGCGCCCCAAGAACCAATGTTTTTTCTATGTCAGCTGTTCGGCTGGGCCCGGTTATCAGCGTAATTTGCGAAGGAAGTTTTTCTCCGTATTTTAACTGAATTTCCGTATAGGCGCTCCGAAGATAATCAACAATTTGATTTTTTCGTGCAATTACAAGGTGAACCGGAGGATAAACAAACGATTGACGAGCCCCTTCTATGGCCGAGCTCACCATTACCGATCCTGTGTGTGCAACCAGAAACTCACAAGTGGTTATTCCAATTTCGGTTGTCTCTGAAGCTTCTTTGCTTAGTGAAAGTTGAATATTGTTTGATGTCAGAAATTGACGTAGACCGGATTCTGCACATGCAATGTTTTCCGGATTGTATGTTGAAAGAAAAGCTTTAATCTCGCTGATTAACTCTTCTTCTGATTCGCATATATAAACACTCCCGTTTACTTTTTCCAGATTTTCTTTGAATACAAGATCCAAAGGTTGATCAATAGAAAAATAAACGGGAGCATCAAAGTCCGGCTTTTCCGGCTGGGGGTGAACAGCATTTTTTAGCTTGTTCAATATTTCCTGCCGCGCCTTACTCATTTATTCAGTTGTCGATTCTTGTTCCGAATCTTTTTTCTTTTTTTTCTTCGGTTTTTCAGCAATTTCCCTGGCGTCGTCTTTTGCAACATTTCCATTTTCAGGAATTACATGTTTGGTATCCCAAGGGCGTTTGCCAAAAATTTCTTCAAGGTCTTCGCTGAAAATTACTTCTCGCTCTAAAAGCAGGTTGGCTAATTTTTTATGCCCTTCTGCATTGTCGCTTAATATTTGCTTGGCCCGAATGTATTGATTGTCGATGATGATTTTTACTTCCTCGTCAATCAGTTCTGCTGTTTTTTCGCTATACGGTTTGGTAAACGAGTAATCCGACTGGCCTGTTGAGTCGTAAAAACTCACATTGCCAACTTTTTCACTCATCCCGAAAATACTTACCATTGCATAAGCTTGTTTGGTAACTTTTTCTAAATCGTTTTGAGCACCGGAAGATATTTTATTAAAAATAATTTCTTCTGCAGCACGTCCACCAAGGGCCGATGCCATTTCGTCGAGCAGCTGATCTTTTGTTGTAATCGAACGTTCTTCGGGTAAATACCAGGCAGCACCCAACGCTTTACCTCGCGGTACAATGGTTACTTTTACCAGCGGATGTGCATGTTCCAGTAACCAGCTAATGGTAGCATGTCCGGCTTCGTGGAAAGCAATCGTTTTCTTTTCTTCCTGAGAAATAATTTTATTTTTCTTTTCCAAACCACCGATAATTCGGTCAACAGCATCAAGGAAATCTTGTTTTGTAACCGATTCGCGGTTTTTACGGGCTGCTATTAATGCTGCTTCGTTACATACATTTGCAATATCAGCTCCTGAAAATCCCGGAGTTTGTTTGGATAAGAATTCAACTTTTGCGTCCTCGTTTAATTTTAACGGACGTAAATGCACGTTAAAGATTTCGGCACGTTCATTTAAATCAGGCAATTCAACATGTATTTGTCTGTCGAATCGTCCGGCTCGCATTAAGGCGCGGTCGAGAATGTCGGCACGGTTGGTCGCTGCCAATATGATTACCCCACTGTTGGTATCGAAACCATCCATTTCGGTAAGCAACTGGTTAAGTGTATTTTCGCGCTCATCGTTCGATCCCATGTTGGGGTTCCTTCCACGTGCACGTCCAATGGCATCAATTTCGTCGATAAAAATAATACAAGGTGCTTTTTCTTTGGCTTGCTTAAATAAATCGCGCACACGAGAAGCTCCAACTCCCACAAACATCTCCACAAAATCGGAACCCGACATCGAGAAAAACGGAACATTTGCTTCGCCTGCTACGGCTTTCGCCAGTAAGGTTTTACCGGTTCCGGGAGGGCCAACCAATAATGCTCCTTTGGGTATTTTACCTCCCAGTTTTGTATATTTTGCCGGGCTTCTTAAAAACTCAACAATTTCTTCAACCTCTTGTTTTGCTTCCGCTAAACCCGCAACATCTTTAAAATTTGTCGATACTTTTTGGTCTTTATCAAATACTTTAGCCTGCGATTTCCCAACATTAAAAATACCCCCGGCACCTCCGCCGGCACCACCTTTGCTCATTCTACGGAAGATCCACCACCAAAGCAATATTATTAATACAAATGGGCCGATTGACCAAATAATATCGCGGGCCCAATTGGTTTCCTTTTTATATTCCGGATGTATTTTGTCTGATATGCCTTCCTGTGCATTGTTCAAATCGTTGGCAAAATTTTCAACCGGTCCGATGTTGTATGAGAAGTGAGGACCAATTTCTGCCGGTTTCGAGAAATTCCCTTCAAATTCAGGTTCGTAGTTTTTAAGCCTGTCTTTTTTGATGTAAATTTGAGCGACTTCTTCATTTACTACAACAATACGTTCAATATCGTTGCTTGCCAACATATTCAAAATGTTGTCCCATCGAGTTTCAACCGGTCCACGGCTGTTGCTTACATAAAGCTGTACAACCAAAAAAACAATGGCAATAATTCCGTAAATCCAATACGCATTAAATTTGGGTGCTTTCCCATCACCTTTTTTATTGGGATTAAATCGACCAAATGGATTGTTCAGGTTATTCTGATCTTTTTGATTATTGTTATTTTTATTATCTGTCATGTCGTGATTAATTCTCGTCTTCAATGTTTGTAATTTTTGCGTCGGCCCAAAGGCCTTCCAGGTTGTAAAAATCCCTGGCTTCTTCCTGAAAAACATGTACCATTACATCTCCGTAGTCGATTAAAATCCAAAGTGCATTTCGGTAACCGTCTCTATGCCAAACTTCTTCACCTGTAATTTCTTTTACTGTTTCTTCAACTGAATGAGCAATTGATGTAACCTGGGTAGAAGATGTTCCGTGGCAGATTATAAAATGTCCACATTCTGTATGTTGTATACTTTCTAAGTCAACAATTGTAATTTTTTTTCCTTTAATTCTATGTATGCCTTCAAGTATTGCTTCTCTTAAAATTTTCGTTTCTTCCGTTTTCTGCTTCATATAATATTATTGTGCCCTACAAAGATAATCTTTTTGTCCATTAACCATTTTCTGAAAGAATGGTTTACTTTTGAATCTTAAATGTTTTTAACTGACAAAAATATTATCGTTTTAAATGAGGTGGATAGTACCAACAACTATGCCAAGCAACTGATTGCGGACAAGGCAGGAGAGGGTACTGTCGTTTTGGCACAGTATCAGAATAGCGGCAAAGGGCAACAAGGTAATTTTTGGGAAAGTGAAGCAGAAAAGAACCTGTTGTTTAGCCAAATCTTATATCCCGGTTTTGTGGAAGCCGGCAAACAATTTTATATCTCAAAATTGGTGAGTCTGGCTTTGCTCGAAACCTTGCAAATGGAGATTCCGAATGTGAAAATTAAGTGGCCCAACGATATTTATATCGGACATAAAAAAGTAGCCGGTATCTTAATCGAAAATACAATCAAAGGGAGTTCGCTCGCTTCAACAATTGTTGGAATCGGTGTTAATTTAAATCAGGAAGTGTTTGTTTCGAATGCACCAAATCCGGTTTCGTTAAAGCAAATAACCGGCAAGGAATACGATGTGCAAGAGGTTTTAAACGAGTACCTTAAGCACTTTTATCTTTTGTGGGACGAATTAAGGGAAGGGAATTTTGAGAAGATTCAGAACTACTATCTGTCTCAACTTTTTAGGTACAACGAATGGAGTTGGTTCCGCAAAGAAGCAACAGATTTTGAAGCACGGATTATAGGGATTGGAGAATTCGGGCAATTACAGCTGGAACAAAAATTAGGCGAAATGGCCGAATTTATGTTTAAAGAAGTAGAGTTTGTAATTTAAATAGTTTGAGTTGGTGACTTCAGGTTCGCCTGCTCAATAACGAAACGATAATCACCGGCTGAACCCGAGACCACAGGTGAAAGACCACCACTTTTACTGGTACGGTAATTTTGATAAAGTATCTGCCAATTGATCAATGCCTTCTTCCAGTTTACTTCCTGCCATCATTTTTATCATCATACTCATTTCGGCATGCAATGTCAGGCGCATTTTTGTGCTGTACTGATCAATGGGCATCAATTGAATCCAGAATGTAAAACTCAGTGGTAATCCGCCCGAGCTTTCCACTTTTATGGTTTTAAACGGCTCGCGATTTACAATTTTTATTTCGGCAACACCCAGCCCGGTAATATTAAACTTACACGAATCCTGGTCCGATTCGAAATCAGTAATTTTAATCTGAGGAACTTTTTCAGTAATTTTTTCAATCAACCCTGAATTCAGATAAGTTGAAAGGTTTTCGAAATTAGATAAGTAGTTAAAAACCACTTGTTGGTTGTGATTGATTTCTTTAACCTGGCTAACGTATTTATTTACTCCCATAATTCTGGTATTTATCCCGGTACGTTTAACTGTTCCAATTTGTTCAAATTAAAAGACAGATCTTAAGTCGGGTATCAAAAAAAATCCCGCACAAGGCGGGATATATTACTTGCTGTAAAAAATGATCTTCTATTTTCCCCAGTTTGCAGGGTCTTCTCGCCATTCCATTAAGGATTCAACCTGATCTTGCGAAATTTCACCCATCTCAAGTGATAAATCGATAAGAATTTGGTAACGGCTGAGTGAAGTAAGTTCGATACCGGCTTTTTGGAAATTTTCTTTAGCTAAAGGAAAATTGTAGGTAAATATTGATACCATTCCAATAACATCTCCACCAAAATTATTTACTGCTTCAGCTGCTTTTAAACTGCTTACTCCGGTTGATACCAAATCTTCAACAATAACTACCTTTTGGAAAGGTTTTAAATCGCCTTCAATTAAATTTTCCAGACCGTGACCTTTTGGTTTCGAACGGATGTAAATAAATGGTAAGCCCAATTGATCGGCAACCAAAGCTCCAATGGCAATGGCTCCTGTAGCAACCCCGGCAATTACTTCTGCTTCCGGATATTTTTCTTTAATCAGGTCAACAAATCTGTCGCGGATATAAGAACGTGTATCAGGATACGAAAGCGTTTTGCGGTTATCGCAATAAATTGGAGATTTCCAGCCCGAAGCCCATGTAAATGGATTGTCAGGTTGTATCTTTATAGTGTTAATTTCGAGTAACTTTTTGGTTACTTCAATTTGAGTAGATTCCATAACGTGCAATTTTTATTCGATGCAAAAGTATAAAGTTTTTTTTAATGAAAAGAGGATTGTATTTTCCACAACCAGTAAAATAACATTAAGTAAATCAAAGCCCGAATTTATTGAAAACCCTAGTGTTAAAGGGGTAAAGAACTGGTTGGAAAAGTTTATTCATGCCGGCGAACAAGAAAGTGTTCTAGAACATGACAAGCCGGAGCAATTGTTAAAAAATTTTAAATCTGCATTTATAAACGTAGATGCAGCCGGAGGAATCGTCAGAAGGAATAATAAATTGCTTTTTATTTTTCGCAACGGCAAATGGGATTTACCCAAAGGCAAAATCGATAAAGGAGAAACTCCTGCCAAAGCAGCTATTCGCGAAGTGGAAGAAGAATGCGGAATTTCGGGGCATACTATTGTAAAAAAACTGCCATCTACCTTTCATATTTATAAATCGCCGTATAAAAAATCGTTCGGGAAATGGATTTTTAAAGAAACCTTTTGGTACGAAATGGATTATCGTGGAGAAAACAATGGCATTCCACAATTGGACGAAGGTATAAGCGAAGTTCGCTGGTTTAAAAAGAACGAATTGAATGAAGTACTTGAAAATACCTATGAGAACTTAAAACAAATCGTCGAACTTTACTGCGATTGATTGCGTTGACGCATAAACAATTCGTTTCGGAGATAAGTTCCAAATTGTTGTTCGAAACCATCGAGTGGCGCATTTGTATTGGTAAAAGTAATTTCGTGTTTTTCGTTTAACAAAAAACATTGCGGGAAAGATCTGATTTTGTACTTCTCGATGTACCTGTTTTTACTATCGACCACTTGTACTCCCGGCAGTTTGTTTGCTTCCATAAATGTTTCAATGCCTTTTTTGTCGGTGTCACGCAAAACCACAAAAATGTCGAGATGTTTGTTAAAAAGCTCATTAATCCGGCTCAGGTATTTTAAATGTTCCTGACAAACCACGGTTTCAACATCAGCAAAAACAATGTATTTAAATTTAGTTTGATTTCCGTTTGTGCACTGTCTTACTCCACTTAAATCCGTTAAACACATTTCGGGAGCAAGGCTGCCCTTTTGTAAAAATGAGAATTTGGCAGCGACATTTTTAGCCGCTGTTTTTATCAGGGGATTCGAATTGTTAGTAAACAGACTGGACGAAACCATGTTGGCTATGGTTGTTTGCGAAAATTCTCCCGAATAAAATCCGTCGTGCAATAATTTTAGCAAAACCAACTCAGCCATTTTCCCCGAAACCTTGTATTTTGTTTTGGTAAAACTGAGCAAAGCATTCACATCTTGTTTTTCAACAGCAGCATTCACCTCTTTGCCTTTTATGGCTTTTGCCGAAAAGCTCAGTTGCCCTTCAAAGGTTTTTTCAAACAGCGTTACAAAAGCTTCGTGAGTCCAGAATTCAGGCTGAATCTCGTTAAAAATTTTAGAGTAATCCACGGGACGTAGGCGAAAAATATCAGCTCTTACCAATTCTGTTTTTAAATTTTTATGAAGAACAAACGCTTTTGGCGAAGTTTCCGGATATTTCGTGTTCAGCTGCAGTGTGAGTGAATCGTAAATGGTTTTGTTTTGCTGAAAGTACAACTGGTTAAAATACTTGTCGGTAAGTAAATTCAGGTCCTGTTCAAAGGAGCTGATTTTGTCAGTAAGTTGGTTTCCTGATTCGGTAACAAACCAAAATGAAACCGGAGTAAAATAGGGATTTTTTTGGTTGGCAAAGGATTTCTCCCTGAATGGCGGAAGCTTTAGAGTAATTGACTTGTCGGGTTCAATGGTAAGCATTCCTTTGTACACGCCAAATTCGGAAAAGGCATATATGGTTTGTTTGTATTTTACATTAGCAGAGGCGTTCCCCGCTGCGTCGAAGGTTAAAGTAAAGGCCGGTTCTTTTTCTCCTGAAACGGGATCGGAGAGTTTGTAAAAAAGCAATTCCTTGCCCGCATATGCTGCATTTGAGCAGCTAATTGTTGTGGCAAAATTAGACAAGGGGAATAAACAGAATAAAACAAAAACCAGGTAAATACGCATCCGCAGAATTTTGAACTTACTTATGAACTTTAAACTCACTCATGTCTAAACCTTTTGGTAAAAACATGCTGGCGTCGCCGCCATGAGAAACAATATCGCGAATGATTGTTGCATTTACAGGAGTGTGCTCCGGTAAGGTCAACAAAAATACCGATTCAATTTCGGGATGCATTTTTTTATTAATCTGCGCAATGGCACGCTCGTATTCAAAGTCGGAGGAGGTACGAATACCACGTAGAATGTATTGCGCACCAACTTCTTTGCAAAAATCAACGGTTAAGCCATCGTGCAAGCGAACACTTACCGTGCTTTCATCCTTAAAAACCTGATTGATCCATTTCAACCGCTTTTCTATTGGGAAAAAGGATGTTTTGTTGGCATTAAAACCAATCATTATATAAATTTTATCGAACATTGAAATGGCACGGCGAACGATTGATTCGTGTCCAATTGTAAAGGGATCAAACGATCCCGGAAATATGGCAATTCTTTCCATTACGGCGTTTTGTTATACGGCAAAATTAAACTAAAAATGCGTTATCAAAAACGATGGCACCATTTAGTTTATTGCTTTTGCTCGGTTCGAACTCACAAACAGTATATTACCCAGGTCGTTATATCCTTCGCTTAATTCTTCAATATTTTTAAGCGCTTCACTCGAAAATCCGATAATTGTTAAGTCGGCATCGGCCGAGTATTTCATAATCACATTTTTACGGTTTCCGGTTTCAAACTGCACCATCGAAATGTTAGACGGGCTGATTGGCAAACGGCCTGCTTTTATTAACTCCAGCAATTGTTTTCGTTTCTCTTCAATTGCTTCTTCCGGGTACAATGCAAATATTTTAATTTTTCCTTTTTTCCAGTCGGGATGACCTAGAATGATGTAGCCCAACAGAATCATCAGGTTCGCATTTACATAATCTTCGGGACTGATCCAGATGTGAATTTCTTTTTTATAACCAAAACTTTTGTACGAAGTATTGAGGATACAAATATCAAAACCAGCCGATTCAACCAAACTGTAATTGCCGGTAATTTCTTTTAAATTTCCCGGATCGGTTCTCGAAAATTCGAATAAAATAAGGTTGTTGCCTTTTCCCGAAATTCCTGAAAGCTGCACCACTTGTGCAATTGCCGAAGTGTAAGAAGGAGAAATGATGGTGTCGAGATAAACCCTGTTTTTGCTGCCCGACGAGAGTTGGATCAAGCGGTTAAGTACTTGTTTTGATTCTTCTGTTGTTTTTTCGTTTAACAAACCTTTTATAAAATGAATGTAAGTTCCGAAGCCGTATTTGTACGAAATCCAACGCATAATGTCGAAAGCCGAACGGCGTTTAAATGTATCGTGTGATATACAAACTCCAAACGGACGCCAGCTTTTATCCTTGTCGTTATCTGCGCGTTGAAGCATAATCTGCAGTTTTCGGCTAAGCTGGAAAATTACACCGCGGAAGAGTTTGTTAAGCCCTTGATTCTCTTCGTTGTTCAGCATTATAACGTAGTAAATTACACCCATTATTATTACCGAAACGGCTGCGTAGGTTGCATTCATTTTAAACATTAACCAAAATGAAAAAAGGGCACCAAGTAAGGAAACATACCAGTTTGAACGGAAAGTTGGACGATAAGCCGGATCGGCTGCGAAGTGTTCTAAAAACGAGATCAAACAAATAGCACCGTAGGTAACCATAAAAAACATAGAGATAATTTGTGCTACAAAATCAACATCGCCGATGATCACAAAAACTAATGCAATAATGATGGTAATTAAAGAGCCGTTGATGGGTTCGTTGTCCTTTTTTCGGCCTTTGGCAAACCAGCGATTAACTGAATTTTGCGGAAAAATATCGTCAAAACCAATGGCTTGAAGCGTACGTGGTGCTACCATAATCGATCCCAGAGCCGAACTTAATGATGCTGCGGCAAGGCCGATTGGAATAATTGGACCCCAAATCGCAATTTTACTCATTATTAGCTGGTCGGCCACCAGGTCGGCGGGCCCTGCCGAAATTGTAAATTTATATGCTACTGCCACATACACCAACATTCCAACTATAGTTGCCCACAGTGTTCCTTTTGGTATCGATTTTTTGGGGTCTTTTAAATCGCCCGATAGACCCAGTCCGGCAGCAAGTCCGGTAAAAGCCGGGAAAATAATAGTGAATACAAAAAAGAACGGCAGATGATTGGGTATTGTACTGTGAAAATTAACAACCTCCGGTTTTATGGTTGATTCGCCCATAAAAAACATGACAATTGATGTTAGCAAAATGGCTACAACAAAGTACAAGGCTTTCATTCCAACGTTTGCGCCTTTTGTTAAAATGAGCAGTGATAATAGTACCATGGTTGGAATGGAAATCCAACGACGATCAGGAATAAAAAAATTGTACTGGTCGCTTATCCAGCCAATCAGTGGTTCGAATGCCTCGCCAAATGCTATCACATAAAATGCAACACTAATGGCTTGCGACAGATACAGTGCTATTCCAATGGCACCACCAATATTTAATCCAAACGACCGGCTGATAATAAAATATGCGCCACCGCCCTGCACCCGCTGATTGGTAGCAATTTCGGCAACTGCAAAGGCTGTAGGTATTGTTACCAGATGTCCTAAAACAATTATTCCGATAACACCAATAAATCCCACTTGACCAACGGCCCAGCCAAAACGAAGAAAAAGTATTGCACCCAGAATGGTTGAAAGTGCCGTAAGAAACACCGGCCATGTGCCAAATTTGGCATTTGAATTAACAAGCGATTTTGCCATAAAAATTTCTTTTGCAATTTTAAAGGTGAAATATAATTCCGAATTTTCAAACCTTTTCCGCAAAAATTGGTGACCGGGAAGGAATCTGAATCTTGAGCAATAATTTCATTTTCTAATTGTTTACTTACTTTGAGCAAATTTAATTTCAGTTATATTTGAAATCTATTTGAAAAAGAATGAAGCAAGAAAAATTACTCTCAATTATCATCCCTGTTTATAACGAAGAAAAATCCATACATAAAATATTGGATAAAATTATTGGCGTTGAGCTCAACTATAATTTCAACAAGGAGATAATTCTGGTAAATGATTGTTCTACTGATAATAGTTCAGATGTAATTGAAGAATACATAGGAGCGCATCCGCAGCAGGAATTTGCTTTTTACCACCAGCCCAAAAATATGGGTAAGGGTGCGGCTTTACACCGTGGAATTGCAGAGGCCAGTGGTGATTATATTGTTATTCAGGATGCCGACCTTGAATACGATCCGAGAGAGTATAACGATTTGTTAAAGCCGGTTGTAGAAGGATTTGCCGATGTGGTTTTTGGCTCGCGTTTTATGGGTGGTAATCCGCACCGTATCTTATTTTTCTGGCATTCAATCGGAAATAAGCTGTTAACTACCATGTCGAATATGTTTACCAATTTAAACCTTACCGACATGGAAACCTGTTATAAATTATTCAGGGCAGATATGTTAAAGAGTTTGGATTTAAAAGAAAACAGGTTTGGATTTGAACCCGAAGTTACGGCGAAAATATCGAGAGTGCCCGGAGTTCGGATCTATGAAATTGGTATTTCGTATTACGGAAGAACCTACGAAGAAGGTAAAAAAATTAGTGCAAAAGATGGTTTCAGAGCATTGTGGTGTATTTTGAAATACAATCTTTTCTCAAGAAAATAATTGTTTGCAATGAAAGAGAGACGAGAGAAGTCTTTACTTTATGTTTTTTTCTTAGTACTTGCTGTTTTGCAGCTTACTCTGATATTTTTAAACGAAAAAACCTTTGGAGGAGCCGATAGCATTTCGCATTTCCACATTGCCAGATATGCCTTTAAATATCCCCATTTATTTTTAGACTTGTGGGGGAAACCGGTTTACACAACGCTGCTTTCTGTTTTTGCAATTGGAGGATTTAAAACCGCACAATTCTTTAATGTTATTGTTGCCATCTTTTCCTTGTTTTTTGTCTATAAAATTGTAAGACAGTATTACGCCAAAGCGGGGCTGCCGGTCACAATAATGGCTGCATTTGCTCCCATTTATTTTTCATTGACAACCTCGTGCCTTACTGAAGTGTTATTTGGTTTTGTTTTGGTTGTTTCCGTGTATTTTTTTCTCAGGAATAAATACATCCTTTCGGCGGTTATTTTATCATTTATTCCTTATGTTCGTTCGGAGGGGATTGTTTTTTTACCGGTGTTTGCAGTGGCTTATATTTTAAGCCGTTCTTATCGTTCGGTTTTCTTTTTAGCGCTTGGCACCGTTTTTTATTCGTTGATTGGTTTTTTTGCATTCGGCGATATTCTTTGGCTCATCAACCGTTTCCCTTATCCAACAGGCGACAGTGTTTATGGCAGCGGAAGTCTTTTCCATTTTGTAAAAAAGAGCAATGTAATTTTTGGAATCCCATTTATCGCCGCACTGGTTTTGGGCTTGTTTGCAGAGCTAAGCGAACTGTTCAAGAAATTCTCGCTCACCTCTCCAAAAACAATACGCTTTATATTAATTGCCGGAAGCTGGTTGACCTATTTTGCGGCGCACAGTTATGTGTGGTGGCAGGGACGCGGCGGATCGTTGGGTTTAATTCGTGTAATTGGAGGTGTTATTCCATTGGCAGCAATAACGGCGGCAATTGGCATTTCTTTTATCTATGAAAAAATAGGGAATAAAAGACTTGCTTCGGGTTTGGTAATTCTTATTGTTGCAAGTCAGGTGGTATTGTTTTTTAACCAAAACGATATTCCTGTAAAAGCCCCTGCAACCGATAAATTAATTGAAGAGAGCGCAGGGTTTGTAAAAGATTTGCAGTTGAAAGAGAAGGTCTATTATTTCAATCCGATGCTGGTGTTTCATCTGGAAATCGATCCATATGATAAATCGAAAAGCAATTGGGGAATTGGAGATAAAATGAGACCATCGAATTCGATGAATTACGACGATATTTTAATTTGGGATGCGCATTTTGGCCCAAATGAAGGACGAACAAGTTTGGCTTCACTTCAGAATGATCCATCGCTTCAGTTATTAAAAACGTTTTTACCTGTTCAAAAAATAAAAGTTTTGGGCGGTTACGATTACGGTGTTTACATCTTTCAGAAAGTTAAAAATAAAACCAGTTCTGCGAGTAGCGAATCGTTGGTAAGAACACTGGGCATTGCAGATTCTAATGCACCACAAATTGTAATGCATAACAAGCAAAAGGCGCTCGAATTAACAGCAGCAAGCGAATATAGCCCGAATGTAATTGTGGCACTGGATGAACTCTCGGAAAAAGAAATTATTGATGTGAAACTATCTGTTCAATTTGAAAGCGAAACGGTACTCGTTGAGAAAGAGGTTCTGTTGATTATTTCAGTTGAAAACGGACGCGATAATTTAAGGTACGAAAAGCAGTCATTGATTTGGAATGAAGGTGATTCTGACTGGAAAACCACCGAGCTTGAAACACGCTTCTCAGCTGCCATTCCCGCTTCATCAATTATAAAAATGTACATCTGGAACAAGGAAAGAAAGAAACTATGGGTAAAGAGTTTGGTTGCCGAAGTAGAAGCCTTATAGGTTTGATCCTGATCAGTTTAATTTAAGTTTCTTTTTTATGATTTCAAGATCATCGATGTAAACGGGTGTTTTGCCACTGTTCCAAATAAACATTGAGCATTCGGTTGTAACTGCATTCTTAGGAACCCAGTAACTGAGCGTGAATTTTTTCCAACCGGAGCTATCGATGCTGTTGTTGACACTGCAATGAAAATGGTAATTTTTGCCACAATCAGAAACGAGATGAATTTGATTGAGTTCTTCGCAAAGTCCCCAGACATTTATTTCTAAATAATCGTATTGGGTAATGTCCGGTAAGGTTATTTTTGATCCATAGCGTGCTTCGGTAGAAAGTTTTATACTATGAGTTAAAGAGCGTGCTTGTTCAGTGCTGAGCAAATCTGTTTTCTCAGCTTTTTCACCATTTGAAAAAAGAATGGTTTTGTCTTTCTCACTAATTGTTTCGTAGTTGCATTTAATGGTATCAGCTTCTGTCCAAATACTATTTGTATTGAGTGTACCTTTGGAGTTGTGTTTTAATAAAAATACCGGAAAACTATGTTGGGTAATTTCCCACTCATTGCTTCCCAGATACTTATTTCTTTCGTTCTCGTTTTGCATGTGAGTTAACAAATAATGATTGTCGTAAACTGAAAATACGATGTATTCCGCATCTTTCACATTCGGAAAGTAATAGATTGATTTTCGTTGTGCCAGATGTGGTAAAATATAGTTTGACGCACTTACTTTAGCGGTATCCGGAATTGTTGCCAATAGACGATTAACCGCTTTAACGTTATAATGAGATGTGTAAAACTTCTTGCTATAAACCTTTACTTTTGAGGGATTTAAAGTCCACGGTACTTTTCTGTTCGAATGATCGAGTTTATGAATTGTCATAAAAATAGCTCCAATGCAAGCTAAAACAATGGCCGTTTTTTGTATCCAACTTTTTTTGAACGAAGCAATGGCCAAAAATACAGAAAGGGGAAGAAGTGTAACAATTTCAATGGAATAATAAGTTGCAATTCCCCAACGAGTTGGATTGTCGTTTAGTACTTTTTGTGCAACAATAGGGATAAACCAGATTATATATTTTGGTCTGAACAGCAAAACAAAACCTCCGGAAACCAGATATACTAAATAAAACTCAGCTTTTACATCGTTATAAGTTGGATTGTTGGAATGGTTAATAAAGAATAATTTTACTGCTTCAACCGGGTGACGAAGCATGTATACAAGTGCTTCGCCCGGAGTTTTTCCCAACGCTGCATAATTAAATAAACCGTAACTAACTTCCTTTGATTCAGTCATGGGTATAAACACTTTAAATAAAAGAATAAAATAAAGTGCTGAAATTATAATCCCCGAAACTGCATACCAAATTGCCTTCTTATCCTTTCGTTCATCAATAATCAGAACAATAAAAATGAAAATAAACCACAAGGGAATATTTTCTCTTGAGAAAAGAGATAGTAGTAAAATAGCAAAAGCTAAAAGGTATTTTTTTATGAAGAAGTAGTAAATAAATATCGGAATAAAACACGATGAAATTATTGCGAGGTTAACATCTGCCGAAAACGCTGTATACCTTCCCAGCAGTAAGAAATAATATAAAATTACACCAGCACCTAACCAAATGTTATCAGACTTTAGTTGTACAATTTTTAAAGTGTACCATGCCGACAAAATAATTAGCGATACCTGAATTATTATTAAGGTATATGTGTGAGTTAACCAGTTAAGTAGCCAGTAAGCCGGAACAAAGTACATTAAGCTAAACGAAAAATGGTCTTGTAAGAAATTGCCTTTGAATGTCGGTATTTGGCTAAGTCTGAAATGCGAATAATCCCAAAAGGCAAAGTTATAGTTCCCGTAGTCATGAGTTGCTGTTCTAAACAGGTAATGGTTCAGTAGTCCCATTGTAAACATTAATAGACCAAAGAAGAGTAGAATTAAATAGGGAATGTGCTTTTTTTGAATTTGGAATTTCACATTTGTTTTTTTGAGTGTAACTTAAGGTACAAACATAAAAAAGATTCTCATTGGATAATAACAGAATAGAAGTTCATTTTCGTTCTGTTGTTAAAAGTTTATTCAAACAACTATCTTTGATCTCAAACAAAAAGCAGTACCTCATATGGCAAAAAGAACATTTCTGTTTCTGTTTATACTTCTTATGGTGACCCGTGTTTTAGCTCAAAAGGATACCCTCTCTTATCTTTTTATGGGGCATACTTATCAATATTATACACCGGGATATAAAGTTGATCTAAGAATTCAAAATATCGATCTTGATTCGTACGATGGCATTTGGCTGGGTGGTGATGTTACTTCCGAAAGTATGATGTCGTATTCGACTATGGCTTATATTGATAGTGTATTCAATTTAAAGAATCCAACAACAATGTGGGCACTTGGTAATCATGATACACGAAACGGGAACTGGGTGTGGCTGGAAGAAATAACAGGCGGTAAAACGTATTACACAAGGCATCACAAGGGGATTACCTACATTGTATTAAACACCAATCTTACACCATACGATTGTGAGCAATTGAATGATCAGTACAATATTATTGTAAATGTTTGCGATACCATTCAAAACTCGTCACATTTGGTTTTGTTAATGCATCATGGAATTTGGGCTGGTGTTCCCGGACTTCCGGCGCCTTCGGCGTATGCGCAAAGTAACCTGGTGTATTACAATTTTAATTGCTACTCCGAAGAAAGTACTTTTGTAAAAGAGATTTATCCGCGACTTGTTGAGGTTAAAAACAGGGGAGTGGAGGTTTTGTGTATTTTGGGCGATATGGGAGCAAAAAAAATTGATTTGCTTTCTGACGATAATATCCATTTTATGGGAACCGGGTTAAGCCGCAGTTATTATGCCGATCCGGAAGAACGAAAAAAGGCTGCACCCGATTGGGCCATCGTTTTTAAACATGTGCCGCAAACTAGTTGGCTCGAATGGGAATTTGTTGATTTTGATGAGTTTACCGGTTTTACTTACGAATAACCTGTTTGCTGCTTTGGATTAATTTACCCTCTCTTTCTACTCTGTAAATGTAAGTGCCACTTTCTACATTCAATTGAATGGCGTTTTTTGTATTGGGCTGAATTGTTTTCTGAATAATTTGTTTTCCTTCCAAATTAAAAAGCAAAAAGGAAAGTTCACTGGTATCGGCAGTAATGGGTTCAATTGTAAATTGTTGGGCCGAAGGATTTGGGTAAACAACAAGTGTAGTTACCGAATCGGTTGGTAATATGCTGGAAATAACCTGTGTCTCGCCATCTTTTGACAGTTTGTAAAAAACAATATCGGTTTTTCCTAATTCTCCCGCATTTGTCCATCCCGTAAAAACAACTCCCGAGTCAGGAGTGGCTACCAGGCCGGATGAATAATCAGAACCTTCGCCACCAAAAGTTTTGCTCCAGATAAGTTCCCCGTCGGCATCGGTTTTTATTATAAAATGATCGGGTTTTCCGTTTCCCGAGAAACTGGCGCTTGTGGCCGAAATATAAATATTCCCATCAGCTCCACTTACCAGTTTTTCGCCATATTCAAACTCGGCGCCACCAAAGGTTTTAAGCCATATCTGTTCTCCGCTTTCATTTATTTTCATCAAAAAAACATCAAAACTTCCTTCTCCGAAACTTTGAGTTGAACCGCAAACCAGGTATCCTCCGTCGGGTGCGGCAATAATATCTTTTGCCCAATCGTGTGCCTTTCCTCCAAATGTTTTATACCAGATTTGGTTGCCGCTGCTGTCGGTTTTTACCAATAAAATGTCGGCGTCGTGTGTTAAAAAATCAACTTGCGTAGGATTATAAAATCCGTTTTGAGTTCCGGCCAAAATCAGTTCGCCCAAATTGTTTTCAACCAAGCCAAAACCATAATCCACGTACGAGGGACCAAAAAAGTTCTGCCACTGCATTTCACCTTCCGAATTTGCTTTTACAATGTACATGTCACCAAAATCCGTTCGCGAATTCGAAAAACCAATCATGGCAATTCCACCATCCTTTGTGCGAATCATATTCATTCCCTGGTCCTGAAATTCAGTGCCGTAGTACCGCTCCCACACAACATTTTCGTCGTTGTCAAGTTTTACCAGGTGCATATCAACATTTGGAAATCCATTGTCGTACACACTTCCCATCAGCATAACTCCTTCGTCGTCAACCAACAACTGGTTGGCAACATCGTGTTTCGGAAATCCATATACAAACTTTTTTTCAACAGAACCGTTGGAGCGAAGCTTAAGCAGGTAATAATCCAATGCACTTTCCGCATTTTTTCGGGTGGTTCCTACAATGTAATATTTGCCGTTAAAAGTCTTAATTGAATGTGCAAAATCCTGTTGATCTGATCCCAGAATTAATCGTTCCTGGCCATTTGATTGAATGCCAAAGATTAGGATCAGGCAAAATGTAATGATTAAGTGAATGCTTTTTTTTGTGTTCATCTGCAATAAATAATCGTCGAATTTAAGAAGATTATTGTTGAATTGTTAATTTAGCGGCCTCTAATTAGAGTCTATGCGTCATTCACTACTAAATAAAATTAACTTACTCATTCTTCTGTTTTTGGGGCTTGCGTGTACCCAAATTTCAAAAGAACTCAAAGAAGTTAATCGGATCTATTTATGCGATGCAGAGAATCTGAATGAGTCTAAACAAAAGTTTACCGATTCGAACGGTAGCGATTTCCTGTTCGGGAACGCTGACCGACGCACCAACGAGCAAGCGTTTTCCGGACAAAACAGCATAAAACTTACCCCTGAAAATCCGTATGGATGTACCGCCGATTTAAAAGGAATTGGACCTGATGAATACCTTCGGGTAACCGTTTGGCGAAAGAACCCCAATAACAATGGCGTTATAGTAATTGATGGTGGCGAAGGATTTTACCATGCCGGAAAATTTGTAGTTGAAAAACAAAACGGCTGGGAGAAAATTTTCCTGGAAGTGTATACTCCTCCAAATTTTATCAAAGATAAAGTAAAGGTATTTGTTTGGAGCAACTCGCCGGACACCGTCTATTTCGATGATTTGGAAATTGAACACAGAAGTAAAAAAGAATATCCCGCTTACGAAAATAATGATGCACTGCAGTTGTACATCGATGAAGGCGATTTCGACAGACTGAATGAGAAACGTTTTACCGCCTTTGAGAACAGTGTATTGGTAAACAACGATGAGGATTATTCGAATGTGGTATTGTTTGACGGAAATAACTTTTTAAATGCGAAATACCGTTTGAAAGGTGATTTGCTGGATCACATACAAGGAGATAAATGGTCGTTTCGATTTAAGTTGAAAAAGGGATTTGCCTGGAATAATCTGCTCACTTTCTCGGTTCAGAATCCTTTAACCCGGCATTTTTTAGACGAGTGGCTGGCTCATAAAATTTTTGATCAGGAAGATGTACTAACCACAAGATATGGTTTGGTACCTCTGCGGATAAACAATAACTCGCTTGGAATTTATGCCTGGGAAGAACATTTTGAAAAGCAGTTGATTGAAAGCCGTGAACGACGCGAGGGGCCGATTGTGCGCTTCGATGAGAGTTTAATGTGGCAACGAGTTCTTGAAACAAAAGTTACCGGGCGCGAATGGGACATTGATTTTTTTGCAGCCACACCAGTTATTCCGTTTGGAGCCGGACAGCTTGCAGCCGACTCATTAATGCTTAAAAAGCTGGAAGAAAGTCAGAAACTAATGTTCCAGTACAAAAACAGAACGCAAGCCGTTTCACAGATTTTTGACGTTGATAAACTGGCACAATACTACGCACTGGTTGATGTTACCCAGGCTTACCATGGTTTTACCTGGCACAATCAGCGTTTTTATTTTAATCCGGTTACCTGTTTGCTCGAGCCCATTGCATTTGATGGTTATATTGAAGGCGGTGTTTATAAACGGTTCGAATCGAAACTTTCAGGAATGGTAGATCCCGCAAGTATTCAAAATCTGGCAAAGGAAGAATTAATGCTTATGCAGGTATTTTCTGACAGTTTGTTTAACTCAAACTACATAAACTACCTTGAAAAATACAGCACGCCTTATTTTGTTGAGGGCATAACAGAGAAGTATAAAAACGAAGCCGATTCCCTTTCTCAGCTGATACAAAAAGAATTTCCGTATTACCGGTTTAACTTCGATTTACTTGAGGAGCAGGCGAAATGGATTCGGGAACATTTAAACGAGATTGAAACAAATTGTAAAAAAATAGGAGAGCAGGTTTTAGCTGTAAATTCCGATAAATTCGTGAGAGAATTTACCACAGATACCAATCCAAACCTGATTTCATTAATGGTGCATGCGTATTACGACCGTGAAAAAAAGGAGTTGGAACTTTTAAATTTTCACAATCAGAATATTACAATTCTTGGCGCATTTATGGAAGACCGTTTGCCCGAAAGTTTTGATCCCGCGCCGGAACTGCCAGCATTTAAAGGAGGTGAAACACAGAGTATTTCAGTTTCGTTAAGTACCTGCCCGTCAAAAGTGTTGTTCTCGGTAGGCGATAAAATGCTTGAGGCAGAAGTGTATCCCTGGAAATATTCAAGCGAATTAACTTCGCGGCAAAGGCTGGAGAAAAATACCGGCTTAACACTTCCGGTTGTCAACGGTGAGATGATTTTTGATGGCAGCTATTCTTTTGATACCGATGTTTATATACCTCATAACGTTAAAAAGGTTGTATTTAAAGCGGGTACTCAAATTAATTTAATTAATGGTGCCGCATTTATAAGTTTTTCGCCGGTTATCATGAATGGAACTGAAAGCAACCCAATAAAAGTATATTCAAGCGATCATACCGCACAAGGATTTAATGTTATTCAGCCCGGAGAAAAGTCGGCAATGAGTTTTGTGGAATTTAGCGGATTGGGAAGTTTAGCCAAAGAAGGCTGGCAAACGCCTGCAGCTGTTTCGTTGTACGAGGCTGATGTTGAAATTGAAAACTGTACATTTGCATCCAATTACAATTGCGATGACGCTTTAAATATTGTACGTTCTCATTTTGATGTAAAAAACTGCAAATTTGAAAACACTTTTGCCGACGCTTTTGACTCCGATTTTTGTACCGGAGAAGTTCGCAATTGTTTGTTTCAAACCATTGGAAATGATGCCATTGATTTTTCGGGAAGTCGTGTGAAAATATCGGAATGTAACATGAACGAAATAAGCGACAAAGCAATTTCGGGTGGAGAGCACTCTTATTTAACAGTTTCGGAATGTCAAATTGACGGAGCAAATATTGGCATCGCTTCAAAAGATTTATCGGAATTACAACTCGATAAAATTGAAATGAACCATACAACTTATGGTTTAATTGCGTTTGTAAAAAAACCGGAGTATGGTCCTGGCCGTATTACAATCGATAATTTGAAATTAAAGGACAATCTGATTTTTCATCAGATAGAAGAAGGATCTGTTTTAACCTTAAATGGGAAAACAATATACGGACGAGAAAAAAAATTAGCAGAAAAATTGTATCAATAAAAATTAGACTATGGATAAATGGAACTTGTTTCAACGATTTTTAATCACTGAAAACGCACGAATTTCAATTTTAGACTTTATCATCAATGCGGTAATTGTTTTGGTTTTGTCGGTAATTCTTGAATATACTTATTCACGTTGTGCAAAAAGTTTATCGGGGCGAAAAGCATTTGGAGCCAATTTCTTTTTAATTGCTTTTACTACCATGCTGATCATTTCAATTGTGAAATCATCACTGGCATTGTCGTTGGGATTGGTTGGAGCACTTTCTATTGTTCGGTTTCGCTCGGCAATAAAAGAACCGGAAGAGTTGGCTTATTTGTTTTTTACAATAGCCATTGGTTTGGGTTTAGGCGCCGGACAACGTATAATTACAGCTATTGCGGCAGTTGTATTGCTGGCAATTATTTGGTTACGATACCTGAGTGCTCCAAAATCGCGGAAGCAAAATTTGTATTTAACAGTTAGTAGTGTTGGCCAAAACCGTCCTAGTTTAGAAAATATTGACACCGAAGTTCTGGGTGTGTTTAAAGCTTCAAAACTGGTTCGTTACGACGAATCGGCCGAATTGATAGAAGCAGCCTATTGGATTGAAATAAAGAAAGCAAGCGATTTGCAGCAGTTTAAGGATAAAATCAATACCATCAGCCCTGAAATCAGAGTTTCTTTTATCGACAACAATTCGTTTTAATAATGCAGGGTTACACCGAATTAAATACTTACAGGTACGAGCGGAAGTTTGTTGCGCATCCACTTAATCGTTTTGCTACAGAAGCTGTGGTGAAGCAAAATAGCGCGTTTTTTGTTCCGGCTTACTCTGCCCGCTATATCAATAACATTTATTTCGACACGCCAGGCCTCGATTGTTATTTTGATAATTTATTTGGTAACGGGGAACGTTGGAAGGCCCGTTTAAGGTGGTACGGCGATAAGTTTGGCGAAATTTCTTCTCCTGTTTTGGAGTTTAAAATCAAAAAGGGTTTGGTTGGAACCAAAAAGTCGTATCCAATTCCATCTTTTGTTTTTACCCAAAGTGTGTTTAATGCCAGCGATCTCTCCAAACTTTTTGACAAAGCAGGTTTACCCGATGATATTCGGGAAAAACTTGTTGGGCTTCAGCCCGTACTTTTAAATCGTTATTTGCGAAGTTATTATACCACCCTCAATAAAAAGTTTCGGATAACCATTGATGATCAGTTGGAATATTTTAACATGAAACCAAGCTGGAATCACATTCAACATTCGTTTAAGGAAAGTAATAAAGTGGTAGTTGAATTAAAATACGACATGGACAATAATAGTCATGCCGGAGAAATTAGCAACCAGTTTCCATTCCGATTGGATAAGAATTCAAAATTTGTTTCGGGAATGAGCCATTTCAGAAATGAGATTGCTCAATAAAGTATAAACCGAGCTTATTCTTTTACCGGCAGTTGGGTGTATATTTTCCCCCAGGCTTTTTGTAACTCAAACTCTTTCACTAATTTATTCGAACTAACAATGGAGTCGAGTTGGGCGTCTGCTCCAAACGATGTACAGTCGTTTAAATAAATTTCTGCATGGTTGAATTTCTTTAAATCCATCACATTCGAAAATCCTTTTTCAGACGAAACATAACCCAAATGCGGATTGCGTAAACAAAAAATGAGATTAAAACTGGCTGATATTGGCTGCTCCTGCCAACCTTGCTCTTCGCAATATTTTACCATTTGCTGGTGTACTTTAACCACATTCACAAAACCCAGATCGCTGTCGGAGTTCGATTTTTTTGTTAGCGAATAGTAGAAAGGCACGGCGCTTATAATTGCAACAATCAACACATTCAGGTAGCGGTTGCTGAATTTTACCTGCACCAGTAAAACGGATGTTAGGGTTATAAAAAGGGCCAGCAGACTAAGCATATATCGTTGCGTATAAAAATTTAGTGCCGAAAAAAGTAAAAACAAAACGGTAAGCACCAGAAGCAATGCAATTAGCTTTTTGTTTTGCAGTTTTATCTTTTTTATGATGAGAATAACTGGAGCGATAAGAGTCGCCAGAAGGATAATATTTCTTCCGTAACGAGTGAAAATAATTCCCGTGGCTATTTGTAACTTTCTGGCAACTGCGGCAAAGCTAAACTCAATGTAGCCTGTGTGTTCCTGAAAAAGGAAAGTTCCAAAAGCTTTTTTATGAAGTATAAGAAACATTCCATAAACTATGAGTGGAAGGCAAAGCAATACACTCTCGAAAATATATCTTCTCGATTCTTTACCCGGTTTTAAATAAACAAAAAGATGAAAGAGTAAAAAACCACCGATAAAAACAATACTGGTTTCTTTGGTCATCACCATAATGGAAGCGACCAATACAAAAAGCCAGTACTTTTTATCCAGGTAAAAGTGGATGGCAAGCAACAACAAAAGGGTAATAAGCATTTCGGGCAAAAGGAAAGTGGCTTGCGCCAGGAATAAGGACTGCACACTAAAAAGGAGAATTGCAATGTTAGCTGCCCATGTACCTGCTTGTTTTTTTACAAGTACAAACAATGCTCCCAAAGTTGACAACGAAATTAAAAATGGCAAGAAATGCACGGCAAATACAGAGGTGCCAAATAATCGCATCCATACCGACGAAATAAAAAAGAAAAACAAGGGGTGTCCTTTGGCATCCCACAAGGGCAAGGAACCGGGTATAAGGCTTGGCCCGTTTTCGTACATTTTAAAGGCCGCCGGAAAATACGACCAGGCTTCATCCCAAAAATAGGGAAGGCTTAAATGTGGGAAAGCAATTGCTACAAAAATAAACAAAGGAAGCAGGAAAAAATAGTTTTTTATTTTATCGATGAATTGATTCACTTGTAATTCGATTTAATTTGTTACCTCAGCCAGGTTGGAAATATAGTGAGTAATTGTAAGATCGTCAAAATAGGCCAGTTTCCCTTTCGGATTCCAAAGATATATTTTTAAGGTGTCATTTTGTAATTTTTGAGGCACCTCTACTTTTATCCGAATTAAGTTCCAGCCTCGGTTGTCCGTTGAAATGTATTCGTTTTGAGACTTGTAAAACGATTTGTCGGCTGCGGCTGATACAACCAGGCGTCCGCTATTGTTGTCGGCTTTTCTCCAAATTGAAATTTCGTAAGTGTCTCCGGCTTTCAAATTGCTCAATTCATAATACAGTGCATATTCCGTTTTTTCATCCATTTTTATTGAATAGCGTCCGGAGCGAGCTTCTTCATTTGTTCTGTTGTAAGCATTTCCAAAACTCTTGTTGTTCGATCCGAGGTAAAACTGATTGTCAGTACTTAATGTTTCAGCATCACAAGTAATTTCATCAATCATCTGAATATCTGAATGAAGTGCCAGCTCATTAAACTTTACGGAATCCAATTCATAAATTCCTTGCACTCTTCCCTGGTAAACTGTTTTTAAGGGAATGTTTGAACGGATCATTTTTTGGGCTCCCTCGTCATTTCGTGGCCCACCAACCAACAATATTTTATTTCCGTTTTGTTTAATAATGTCAAGGAGTGAAATTTCTGCATTCCAAACCTGAAAAATATCGTGCGAATGGTTGTAAAAATAGGTGTTTGGATACACTTCTTTTAAATGCGACAACAATTTGTGTTTGGCATGTACATCGCCAAAATTAAGCGCCGAAAATTTATTCATAGAGTTGGGGTAGTAATACACCTTTGTGTAATCCGGATAGTTGTTGTCGATAATTTCCTGGGTAGAAATAAGCTCTTCGTTAGTAAGCCGGTAACCCAGTTCGGCATATTTTATTTTTGGTGGCTGAACAATGCTAAAGTACAGGATGAGTGCACTTACCAAAACAGGAAGAATGATTTGTTCAGACTTGATGAGCAGTCTAACTATAAAGAATACCGATATTCCTGATAACATCAATACAGGAATCAGATAATGATCGGCACTGTATTGTTTGGCAACCAATAAAATTCCAAAACTATTTGCAGCAGTTAAACCCAGCAGAATTGGAGCTTCTGGTTTGTTCTTCCATTTGTTTGTTTCTTTTTTCCGTAATACAACGAAAACGATAAGCGCAATCACTGAGGCAATTGTTACAGCGCCAAAAACAGGATTGTTTTGAATAATTTTTAGCAGATTAGGAAAGTAAGTTGAAAGGTCGAGAAAGCCCTTTTCACCCTGCCCGTATTTCCCGGTGTGGCTGAGCATGTTCCGAAACCAGTAATACATGTTTTTGTATTGTGGGATAGCAGGAATGGTAAAAATTACAAACGAAAGCACAACACCAAGTAAATAGATGATCTTCTTTTTTAAACCGGGGAAAAGAAATAGAGGGACAAGAACCAGCGGAAGAAAAGTAGCTTTGGTTGCTAAACCTGCTCCTGTAAGTACTGCAAACGTTAGAATGTATTTTAACGACAGCCTTTTATCTGATGCATAATAATAAAGTATAGCGATAACGTAGAGGCAGGTAACAGCAAAAAGAACCGGTTCGGGAGAAACTTTGGTCCAAACATGGTCAAGGGTGTTTGCACTCTGAAAAGTTAGAGTTTGCAACAGTAGAGCAACCCACACCGAATGTTTTTTCTTTAGAGCAACAATACCCAGCAGCAGCAATAAAACAGCATTTATAACCACAAAAACAAGATGTATTGCATTAACAAAAAATAGCGGCTCTTTTAAAATGTGCTTAACAAGTGTTTCGTTTTCGGGATTGTAAAACAGGTGCGAAACTGCCATGGTCAGTGCACCGATTTCCATTACGGTTGTCCCTGGATTATCGATGTGCCCAACACCTTGCCCGTCGCAAATTGCTGCGGCATTGGCAATGTAAATGTAATTTGGATCGTTCCCGTAATCTGCCAGTTCAATGATACTTCCTGCCCAAAAGAATAAAAGCGGTAAAATTAATATGAGTATATATTTTATCTGTTTTGGCAAGATGATCAGGAATTTGATTTTTACTTAAATATTTTATTCTTTTTAATTCCCCATTTGTGCAACCTGAACTGCATGGCAGTTTTTAACACCCCAATGGCATAAATGGTACTGTTTTTAATGCTGATGCTCGAAGCATCGTCGAAATATTTTGTTGGGCAGGTAATCTCAGCAATTTCGTATCCGGCATACCATATTTGCGCCAGCATTTGATTGTCGAAAACAAAGTTGTCGGAATTGATATTGTAATCAACTGCCTCTAAAACTTCTTTTGTAAAAGCGCGGTAGCCGGTGTGGTATTCCGAAAGTTTTGCACCAAGCAAAATGTTTTCGATAAAAGTAAGGCCCCGGTTGGCAATGTATTTAATCAATGGCATACCACCTTTTAATGCACCGGTTCCTAAAATGCGCGAACCCAAAACAACGTGGTATAAACCGTTGCTTAGTGCGCCTGCCATTGCCGGAATTAATAAGGGCGTGTACTGGTAGTCGGGGTGAAGCATAATTACAATATCGGCACCAATTTCAAGGGCTTTGTTGTAACACGATTTCTGATTGCCTCCGTAGCCTTTGTTCTCCTGGTGAACAACGATGTGTTTAATTCCCATCTCTTTCCCAACTTTAACCGTTTCGTCGCAGCTAACGTCGTCAACCAGAATTACATCGTCAACAATGTTAAAATCAATCTCGTTATACGTAATTTCAAGTGTTTTGGCAGCGTTGTATGCGGGCAAAACCACAACAACTTTTTTATTGTTGATCATCTCGTTTTTTTGATTTTGAGGTGTAAAAATAGCAAGAAAATCAGAGTTGCAAACTATAATTTTATTTTACCTGCCAGCCGGGTAACAAAAGTGGCAAACGCAACCACCGATACCGAGCTAATTGGCATTAAAATAGCTGCAACCACAGGAGAAAGATTCCCTGTTATGGCAAATGCAATACCGATAATGTTGTAGAAAAACGAAATAGTAAAGCTGAGTTTTACAATGTTTAACGATGTTTTTGTAAATCGAATAAAGTTGGCTAGCCGGTTAAATTGTCCGGCTTCCAAAACCGCATCGCTGGCAGGGGAGAAGTGATAGACTTTGTCGGCAATGGTTAATGCTACGTCGCTTTGCATTAATGCTCCCGCGTCGTTTAGTCCGTCGCCGGTCATTAAAATGGTATTTCCCTTGTCTTGCAGGATTTTTATAAAGTCGGCTTTGTCGCCGGGTTTTTGGTTAAAAAGCATGTGCTTCGAATCAAAATAAGTGGAAAGGTGTTTAGCTTCAGCGTCGTTATCTCCCGAAATCAGAAACAATTGGAAATTTGCTTTCAGCATTTCTAAAACTCCTTTTACTCCTTCGCGGTACTGATTGCTGACCTTAAAAAATCCACGAACTTCGTTATCAATCGAAACATACACAAGCGATGTTTTTTTCTCCTTTTTATCTTCCTGGTTGCTTACGTATTCTTCCGAACCCAATTTAATATTCAGCTGATTCACTTTTCCGAACATACCTCGTCCGGCAACTTCAACAAAATGATCGGGAGCAAAGTAGTTCGTCTTTTCAAAGTATTGCGAAATGGCAGCGCTCAGAGGATGAGTCGATTGCCGGGCCAGCGAAAAGATGGCTTCTATTTCATTTTCGGCGAGTTTGTCGCCGGTAAATACTACTTTGTTTTTGTTGGGTTGGGTGAGCGTTCCTGTTTTATCGAAAACAATAGTGTTAATGTGCGACAGTTTTTCAATAACGTCGGTGTTTTTAATGTAGAGCCCGTTTTTACCAAAAATTCGCATCGTATTCCCAAAAGTAAAAGGAATAGAAAGTGCCAGTGCACACGGGCAAGCCACAATTAATACTGCTGTAAAAACAAAAATGGCGGTGTGTGTTTCGCCTTTTAGCATCCAGTAGGTAAAGCCAATTGTGGCAATAACGATAACAATTAATGTAAAATATTTGCTGATCCGGTCGGAGAGCGATTTTAACGAATCGGTGGGTTTGTCGTAACTTTTGTCCTGGTTCCAGAGTTTGGTAAGATGACTTTGGTTTACCTCCTTTTTTACCTTTATTTTTATTATTCCGCCCATTTGCCGGCCTCCGGCATAAATAAAATCACCCGTGTTTTTTACAACCGGGCTCGATTCTCCGGTAACAAAACTATAGTCAATCTGGCCTTCGCCTTCCATTAATTCCGAGTCGGCAGGTATTAATTCTTTGTTTCGGATGATGAGTTCGTCATCTACTTCAATTTTTTCGAGCAGAATACTTTCCTCAATTTGTTTGTTTATTTTGGTAACAGCAATCGGGAAATACGATTTGTAATTGCGGTCGAACGAAAGTGCCTCGTAGGTTTTACTTTGGTACCATTTTCCTACCAAAAGGAAAAAAATTAAACCCGAAAGACTATCGCTGTATCCGGGGCCACCAGTAAAAAGTACTTCGTAACTTGTTACCAGAAATAAAACAATTATACCAAGCGCAATGGGCAAATCAATGTTGATGTTCTTTTTAATCAGGTTTTTGAATGCAGAAATATAATAGTCGCTGCCACTGTAAAAAGTAACCGGAATTACCAGAATATAGCTCAGAATGCTAAAGAGCGATTGTAGTTTGTCGCTCAATGGTTCGCCATTAAAATAGGCCGGCAAACTGTAGGTCATTACGTTTATAAATACAAAACCTGCCACACCTATTTTGTAGAGTAGTTTTTTATACGATTTGTCGTCTGTTTTGTCGGAAAGACTTTGCGAAAGATCGGGAATGTAATGAATGGAAGACAGTAACTCAACCAGTTGGCGCAAACTTATTTTGGTTTCATCAAATGTAATATCAACCTCTTTCCGAGTAAAGTTTACAAAAGAATGTTTTATGCCCGAGTGCAGTTTTTGAAGGTGCTCGAGCAACCAAATACACGACGCGCAGTGGATTACCGGAATGTAGAACTTAACTTTAGAAATGTCGTTTTCGGTAAACGAAATTAATTTCGCCTTTACTTCTTCGTTGTCGAGAAAGGCATATTTATTCCCAAATTCGGTGGTGGCTTCCACTTTTATTCCGGGTGTTTCATCCAGCTTGTAATAATTGTAAAGTTTGTTTTCGTTTAAAAGCTGATACACCGTTAGACAACCGTTGCAACAAAATTTCAGGTTGTTCCAAACCACCGGATTTTTCCCGCAATCGGCTCCGCAATGAATGCAACTATTTTCGTTCTGTTTTCCCATGAATTAAAGCTCCTTGATTTTGTTCGCTTTTATAGATTGCTTCGTCGTTCCTCCCCGCATTAACAGATTTTTCTTTTAGCCCCTGATCCGGTCAGCTGATGGACAGGGAGACGTTCTTAACTTAGCAAACAGTACTTCTAAAACGTCATGCTGAACTTGTTTCAGCATCTCCGTCATTGCGAGGGAGGAAGTATGACAACTGAAGCAATCTTTATTTTTAGTGCTCCCATTCTTATCTATTTCGTTTTGCAACAATCGCCTTTTGTTTCCATGTGCAACTCAGCAGCTTCCGATTGTAAACTTTTCTCAAATTTTTGTTCAATTTTTTGTTTTGGCGGGCTCAGGTAGGGGATGCCCAAACTTAAACCGCGCAACACAAATAAAATTCCCACCACTACTACAAGCACCGGGATAAGTTTGTTTATTTTATTTCGCACAGCCAGGCTTAAAATATTTCCGGCCAGCGATATTGCCAGTAACATTGGAATGGTGCCCAAACCAAATAAAATCATGTACAAGGATCCTTCCACAACTCCGCCTGTTCCAATTGCTCCGGCAATTGCCATATAAACCAGTCCGCAAGGGAGCAACCCGTTTAGCATTCCAATAAAAAATAAACTCTGAAACGAGCGGATCGAAAACATCTGGGCTATTGTTTTTTTCAGCTTGCCCACAAACGAAAACCAGCTTTTATCCATTCGGTACTGATTTTTAAAAAGTTTGGGAAACAACACCGAAATAATCATGAGAGCACCCATAATTACTGATACTTTTTGTTGAAATCCGATCAGTTGAATTCCCTGGCCGAGCATGCCGAACAAGGCACCCATAACACCGTAAGTTAGCGTTCTTCCAATGTTGTAAAGCGTGCCTCCAAAAATTTTCTGCGGAACAGTGTTTCCGTGTAAAGGAAGTGCAATGGCAATGGGGCCGCACATTCCAGCACAATGAAAGCTTCCCATTAAACCTAAAACAAATGCTGTTATCAGTATGGTCATAATGTAGTAGTTAAGCGTATAAAAGGTTGACTGATTTTTAGAATCGGTACTGTTTATTGAATATTTACCGGTTGATCTATTTCATATTTTACACCCCGGGCATACCAGGTAAATTTTAGAATATATCGTCCGTTAATAAGGTCCGACTTTTGAAACTGAATGTTTTGAGTACCGGCATTTACTGCAACTTTAATGTCTTTGGTTTTATCCGAAGGACGGTACATGTACATGGTGCCGGAATCAACTTGTTCGGCCAGCGACTTTTCGATTGTAATTAAAAGGGCATCGTTTTGCGTATTTACATCAACCGATCGGGAAAATGGTTTCGATCGTTCATTTACCTTCATTTGTTCACCATAATCAACTCCTTTTTCGTAGTAATCTTTGTGTACCAAATTAACTTGTTGTGTCATTGCAAAATAGATGAATATTCCGCAGGCAACTAAAAACACAATTAAAAAGAGAAATATTCCTGTACCCCAATTAAACTTCATATTGCTTAGTTTCTATTTATTGTTCTTGTCATTTCGAAGGAGGAACGACTGAGAAATCTGTTGCTTCAGAGCTGTTTCGTGAGAGATTTCTCCTCCTGCATCGTCGAATTGACATTTCTAAATTTTACTTTCTTACTGAAAACTGCGACTGCGAATGAAAACTGCTTCACGGCCCAACAAACGTTGTACGGTAGGTTTCAATTAATTCATTATTACTGTAAATACCAAATTCTATTTCGGTTTTATCTCCTTTTATTTCATCCTTCGGAATAAAAAGTAAAAAGGTAGATTCAAACATGTCCTGGTCTTTAATGTTCATTGTGTTACCTGCCATCCTAATCTCGCCTTGGTGTGAAATTAGTTTTATTTCGAGCGGCATATCGTTGTGCGTTTTATTCACAATTTTAATGTTGTACACATTCGAGATTGTATTCTCGTGGTCTTGATAAAGTAAACCGGGTGTTCTTAAAATTGTGGTTTCGATTACCGGGCGTGTAACCAGCGTATATACAAAAAACGAGAAAATAATAAGTAAAACAACTGAGTATGCCCGATTTCGGGTATTCCATATTTTCGAATGGCCTCCTTTTATTGAGTCTTCCGAAGCGTAGCGAATGAGCCCGGGTGCCTTGCCGGTAACATGCATAATTTTATCGCACTGATCCATGCAGGCCGTACAGTTTATACATTCCAGTTGCGTGCCGTTTCGTATATCGATTCCGGTTGGACAAACAGATACGCATTGTTTACAATCGGTACAATCGCCATCGCCGCGTCCTCCACGTGGTTCGCCACGTTTGTAATCGTAGGTAACCATTATTGTTTTCGAATCGAGTAAAACGCCCTGCATTCTTCCGTAGGGGCAAACCATGGTACAAATTTGTTCGCGGAAAAAGGAATACACCCAATAGAAAAATGCCGAAACGAGCAGCATAATCAGAAAACCTGATAAATTCTCCTGCACGGGTGAGGTAATTAAATCAAACCAGGCATCGCTGCCAATAAACCACATTAAAAATGTGTTGGTCATGGCCACTGAAATGAGTATAAATATTCCGTGTTTAAGTACCTTCTTAAAAATTTTTCCTGCAGTCCATGGACTGTTGTCCAGTTGAAGGCGGGCGCGGTAATCTCCTTCAATCAGGTATTCAATTTTTCTGAAAACCATTTCGAGAAATATGGTTTGCGGACAGGCCCAGCCGCACCAAAGCCTCCCGAAAGTTACTGTAAACAAAACCACAAATAGAACAAAGGAGAGCATGAGCAAAGCAAGTATAAAGGTGTCTTGCGCCCAGAAAATAGCTCCAAAAATGATAAATTTTCGACTGGCAACATCAAGCAGAATCAGTGGATTTCCGTTTATACGAATAAATGGTACTCCCACAAAAAACAAAAGCATTACATAACTAAATATCGTCCGACGGGTAAACCATTTCCCCGAAGGTTTTTTGGCATACACCCATTTTCTGCCACCGCGTTCGTTTAGATTTATGGGTTTGTCTCTGAAGTCTAAATTTTGTTTTGCCATATGTTCAAAATAATATCGTGAAAAAAGGAAAGAAAAGTAGTTGGCATTCTGAACGAAGTTGAAGAATCTCTACTTAAAAAAACAGATGTTTCGACTACGCTCAACATGACATTAACCCTGTCAGGTTATCTTTTCTTCCCTTTGTTTTATTCGTTATTCACATTTTACGCCCTGTGCAGCTTTTGCATTTGCCGGATTTGACCCCTTCAAACTCATAACATAACTTGCCACTTGTTGTATTTTCTCATCACTAATCTGACCTTTAAAGGCGGTCATCCCTTTTGCCGGCTCACCATTTTTAATGATGTTAAAAACACTTTGGATGTCACAGCCATGTATCCAGAATTCATCAGTAAGGTTTGGTCCAACGGCATTTCCTTCGCCATTTAAACCGTGACAAGCCATACATGCCATGTCAGTGTACACCTGTTTTCCGGCTGCCAGCGAGGCTTCATCGGTAAATGCAACAAGTGCATCGGCATCCAGCGAGGTAATCTGGTATTTCTGGTCGTGTTTCATCGATTTTGCTTCGTATTCAGCATCCTGATGAGGACCTTCTTTTAACCAAAAATAGTAGGCTCCGTATATGATCGACCATCCAATTGTAATGTAAAACATAAGCATAATCCAGCGCGGAGGAGGATTGTCCAGTTCTTTTATACCATCGTAGTCGTGGTCCATTAGATTTTCATCTTGTTCCAATATTTGATTTTTTTCGTCTGACATAGCTTTAAATTTAATTTGAAGTTATGATATCCTTCGATTCATCTTCCGAAAGAATCGAGTTTTTAATCGCTTCCATATCGCTGTTTTTCATTCGCATTGTACGAATAAAAATAACTACAAACAGTACTACGAATATCAGTAATCCAATGATGTAAAATATCTGGATTCCTTCGATACTTGTTAACAGGTTACTTACGATTTTCATTTTTGTAAAGTTATTAATACGTAACTGGCCAACTGTGTGATCTGTTTTTCGGACAATTGTGTTTTGTATGGAACCATTCCTTTGGCCACATTACCTTCCGAAATAGAATGAACTACCTGCGCAGGCGAATTTCCGTTTATCCATTCGTCATCCACTAAACTTGGGAAAGTAGCGATTCCTTTTCCATCGGCTCCGTGGCAAACAACACAAGTACTTTTAAATAGTTTTTCTCCCGCAGCCAGATCCTCTTCGCTTTTTAAAAGTTCTACTTCCTTCAAAGTTGGAGCTTCAACAGATTCAGCATGCATTACAACTTCTTTTGTGTCCTGAACCCCCGAAATATCTCTACCCAACTTGTGCATATAAGCGATCATTGCAACCAGTTGTTTTTGTGGTTCAATTTCAATTCCCGAAGCTTTCAGATCATCCGATATTTTTTGAGCCTGCTCCATTAAATCATCAACCGCTTTGTCTGCATATCCCTCGGGATAAGGAACTCCCAAAGTTTGCATTGCTTTAATTTTTTTAGGAGTTTGATCGAGTTTTATGTTTTTTACGGCTAACCATGCATAATTCGGCATTATCGATTCCTGATTCATTTTTTGAGGATCCATAAAATGGTTGTAATGCCACGCTGCATTTTTATACATTGGGCCACCTACAACACCGGCTCTGGCCAGGTCGGGTCCCATTCGTCTCGATCCCCACTGATACGGATGATCGTAAACAAACTCACCAATTTTTGAATACTCTCCGTAACGGTCGGTTTCCCAACGGAACGGACGAACCATTTGCGAGTGACATACATAACAACCTTCAGCAATGTATAAATCACGTCCTTCTAATTCAAGCGGAGTGTATGGTGTTACTGTTTCAATGGTGGGTACATTCGATTTAATAAAGATCATTGGAACAATTTCAACCGTACCACCAATTGCAAGCGCAATAAAGGCTAAAATTGAGAACCGAACTCCTTTTCTTTCCAGCCAGCGGTGGATGGTCTCCTGTGCCGGATTGCGTTTTCCTGCCAATACCAGTGCTGGAGCTTCGGCGGCTTCGTTGTTTACAAAACTACCTGCTGCCATGGTTTTAACAAGGTTGAATAACATGATGATAAATCCACCCAGGAATAGAACTCCGCTAAATACCCTAACGGCATACATGGGAACAATTTGAGTTACTGTTTCCAAAAAGTTTGGATATTGAAGGAAACCTTCATCGGTGTAATCTCTCCACATTAACCACTGAGTAACAGCTGCCCAATACAAAGGGATGGCATACACTAAAATGGCAAGTGTTGACATCCAGAAATGTGTATTTGCCAGTTTTTCGGAATAGAGTTTTGATTTCCATAGTTTTGGAACCAACCAGTACAACATACCAAACAACAATCCTCCGTTCCAGCCCATACCACCAATGTGAACGTGCGCAATGGTCCAGTCGGTAAAGTGTGTAATTTGGTTTACTGATTTTAACGACATCATTGGACCTTCGAAAGTTGACATACCGTAAGCGGTAACTGCCACCACCAGAAATTTTAATGCAGCACTGTCGCGCACTCTGTCCCAGGCTCCCCGAAGTGTTAAAAGTCCGTTTATCATTCCACCCCAACTTGGTGCAATAAGCATAATTGAGAAAGTTACTCCCAATGCCTGTGCCCATTCAGGTAAAGCCTGGTAAAGCAAGTGGTGAGGCCCGGCCCACATATATAGAAATATAAGCGACCAAAAGTGGATGATCGATAATTTATACGAATAAATGGGGCGGTTAGCAGCTTTGGGTAAGTAGTAATACATTAAACCTAAAAAGGGTGTTGTAAGAAAAAATGCCACTGCATTGTGTCCGTACCACCACTGTACTACTGCATCTTGTGCTCCCGCATAAATGGAATAACTTTTAAAAATTGAAATAGGTAGCTCGAACGAGTTTACCACATGTAACATGGCGACGCCTAAAAAGGTAGCCAGGTACCACCAAATGGCAGCGTAAATGTGCTGAACACGACGAACTATTATTGTTCCAATCATGTTCCACCCAAATGCTACCCAAACCAGTGTAATTAAAATATCGATGGGCCATTCTAATTCGGCATATTCTTTTCCGGTAGTAAATCCGGCAAGTAGCGATAAGGCTGCCAATAAAATAATGGTTTGCCATCCCCAAAAATGGAATGCGCTCAGCTTGTCGTTAAACATTCGGGTTTTTAGTAATTTTTGCATGGAATAGTAAACCCCGGCAAAAATTCCATTTCCCACAAATGCAAAAATAATTGCATTGGTATGTAAAGGCCTTACTCTACCAAAGGTTGTAAATTCAAGCCCAAAATTGAACACCGGAAAAGCCAGTTGCAAGGCCGCAAGTACGCCTACCAGTATTCCAACAACTCCCCATACGAGTGTAGCCAGAATAAACAGCTTCACTATTTTGTTGTCGTAATTAAATTTTTGATTTTCCATAGTTTGGATCTTATGTCGTTTATTTTTTTTCTTCTAAATGTTTTTCATCTTTATTTTCAGGTTCAGTACTTTCGTCGTCGAACAGAACTCGCATCGATGGAGTTTCGTTATCGTCGAACTGCCCTGAACGAACTGCCCAAATAAAGGCTCCAAGAAAAATGAGAGCTACAAATAAACTTACTCCTATTAACAGGTAAAAGATATTCATGCTAATCTTCTTGTTTTCCTACGCGCCATATTTTAAAGATTTGAAAAACTACATAAGCAATTGCAAGCCAGGCACCGCCAACAGCTCCCAAATACGATAAAAGCAACCATGTTTGAACGTTTTCGTTGGTTGACCAAAGTACTTCTTTGCGAATCAACTGCGGAACTTCTTTGGGTTGTCCAACTTTGGCTGCATCAAGAATTACCGGTTCGGTTACAAAACCTTCTCCCAAACGAACAACAACAGTTACCAATCCCTGTTCGTCACCAATTAGATGTTGCGGTATGGTGTATTCAGCACGTCCTTCCTTATTGGTAAGAACATCGCCAATGGGCAAATCTCCAAATGCTTTTTTCGCACTAATTGAAACCGGAGCATCAGCTAACACAGCATATTTCCCATCCTGAGTTTCTACTTCAGCAAAAATTTCAACTTTATTTTCGGTTTCATTAACCGAAGCCAGAAGTTTGGCTTTTTTAGGTGGTGCTTCTACCAGCAAAGGTTCGTTAGCCGAATTATAATTGCGGATGTAATTTACCAAACGCCAGCGGTCGTCTTCTGAAATGGTACTCGAAAATTGAGGCATCCCGCCACGACCGTGAGTTATTTTGTAAAAAAGTTCACCTTCAGTATTGGCCTGCATCACATCTGAAGTAACATCCGGTGGTGGTGGAACCAAGGGTAAGCCGTTGTTTTTCCCGGCATCGCCGTGGCACGATTTACAATTTAAAAGAAACAGGTCTTTTCCTTTTTTAACGTTGTTCAGATTGTATTCCGATGGATTTTGTATCGCTTTCTGGTCTTCCGGAACAATCCATTCCTGAGCCATTCCCTGTTGAGCAATAAAAAGGATTGCTACAACTATCAGATTGATTTTCTTAATCATTTTGAATTAGTTTTTAGGTTCAGAAATAATTTCTTTTTCAATCCCTTTGTCCTCGGCATATTCCCAAATCGTAATTACCGGGAACATTTTTGCAAGAACAGTAATTATTAGCAGTGCTGCCATAAACGAGAAAAGTGTAATCATTACCTCGATACTTGTAGGCGAGTAGTGCTTAAAATAATCGGGAACATTTTGTACCGGCAGAAAGGGGTGTTCCAATGTTGGAATTACAATAATGTAACGTTTTACCCACGAAGCCACCAAAACAAAAACGGAGATGATTGTAAGCGGCAATGGTTTTCTGAAGTATTTGATCAACATTAATATAATCGGAACAATCAAACCGAATATTTGTGTCATCCAGAACATGAGTGAAAAGCTTCCGGTAAATAAATTGCTTAGGTGAATCCCTTCAGCGGTTTTCATTTTGTAGGCCGGAACCAAAAACTCGTTTATGTTGAAGTATAAGTACACCAGGCTTACAAAAACAAGAAGTTTACCCATGTAATCAAAGTGCAGATCTTCAAAATATTCTTTTAATCCATAACGTTGACGGTAAGCATACATAACCATAACTACAGCAGCAGCACCGGCTACAAAAGCACCTGCCACAAAATAAGGGCCCAAAATAGTGGTATCCCAACCCGAACGCAAAGTGGCAGCAAATAACCACGATGTTACCGTGTGAATAGACAAACCAACGGGCATAATTAGCAGCATTAATACACGCATAGCATGATATATAATTTTATATTGCTCTGCATTTCCTTTCCAGCCCAAAGCAAGTATTTTATATACTTTCATTTTCCATTTTGGAATATCGGCTGTGCCTCTGTCGCGTAACAAAGCCAAATCAGGAATTAGCGGGATATAAAAAAGTAATACCGATATAGTTAAATAAGTAGTAACAACTGTAACATCCCAAATAATGGGCGAAGCAAAACGTCCGTGAATAAAAACGTTGAGAAGTCGATCCGGACGCCCCATATCCATTACAATAATTAAACCTGCCAAAGCAACACCGGCAATGGCAACTTGCTCGGCAACACGCGAAATGGGTTTTGCCCATCCGATTTTTAGCAGGTGCAATGCCGAACTCAGCAGGAATCCGACTAAACTTACTGCAACAAAAAATACAAAGTTGGCAATGTACATTCCCCACGAAACATAGTCGCGCATTCCTGTAACTCCCAGCCCGTCGCGAATCTGAATAAACCAGCCCCATAATCCAACGGCGGCAAACATAATGAGTAAGAAGTACCATAAGTTGGTCAGCTCGTCACGTTTTACGATCGATCGGGTTAAGTCGAAGGTGATTTTATCTAATAACTTCCGGGATTCTTCCGGTGATTTTGATTTCTCCATCGTTTAGAATTTAGTCAGTTATGAATGATGATCTTCGATTTTTCCTTGAAATGGGAAGGCTCTGTCTTTTGGAGGCAGATAATAAACCCGGGGTTTGGTACCCAGTTCTTCCATTAATGTATAAGCTGCGTTGTCTTCCAGTAATTTACTAAACACAGTAGTTTCGTGGGTTGTTCCGTTGGTAACTGCATCTTCGTTGCGGTCGCCAAACCAATACACCCCATTCGGACAGGCTGATACACACGATGGAAGTTTTCCGTCGCGTAAACGATCGGCACTAAATAAACATTTTGAAATGGTCCCTTTTTTCTGCGGAACATTGGCTTCAATATTGTAAGTTACGCCTTCGTATTTTTCTGCGTCGCGTGGTTCAAACCAGTTAAATACCCTTGCTGAATACGGACAAGCTGCAATACAGAAACGACAGCCAATACAACGTTCGTTGTCGATTAAAACAATACCGTCTTCGCGTTTAAAGGTTGCATTTACCGGACAAACCTTTGTACACGGAGGATTATCGCAGTGCTGACATGGTTTTGGCATGTAATAAGGTGCCGTGTGTTCAGCATCCTGCATCTGCAACACGTTTATGTGGTGTTGTTCGGGTCGCAGTTGATGATGATTCTGGCAGGCTTTCATACACTCCCGAGCATTTCGGCATTTCGATAAGTCAATAACCATAACCCAGCTTCTGCCAGGTAATCCTTTTCTTCCCCGTTTCTGATTTTCCGAAAGGCTCGGCATATCAGCCGGTTTAAGCTGTGCTTTGTCCACTTCCACCAATTCGCCGCTTGATGTTAATAAGCGAATTTTATCACCGGATGTAGTTTCAACTTTGCTGCACGAACTTAAAAAACTCGAACCTCCTACTACCCCGGCGGCACCAATCGAACCAAGGGTTTTCATGAAGTTTCTACGCGATTTTTTTTCCATAAACAGACGTTTTTTTATGACCGAGATGCGTTTAAATAGCACCTTAATTCAGCTAAATTTAGTTTCTCAACAATACGAATTTAAAAATTTACAATGAAGCTGCAAATTATTAAAAGCGACGATTCAATAAAAGATAAAAAAGACTTTAAATATTAGGAATGAGCATGTTACGAGAGTGTTCTATTCGCGTAATATTTTTTTTTGCGATAAAATATTGATATGAGCCAACATAGGTTTTCTCTTGAAATGTTTTTTAAAAATAATATGAACAAATCTATTTTAGCGATGTTGTTAATTGGTTTTCTCCAAAATATGTTGTGTAAGATGTTTTCAAAAAAACAGGAATAAATATGTGTTGTAAAACATATTTAAAATATTTCAAGGACTTTTAAGTAATCCCGAAAATACGAATTTAAAAGGATAATTCCATCTTTAAAGTGCTAGAATTACTTGATTTTGATTTTTTCGATATTGAGCAGATGTTGAAAACGATGAAATGGATTTAAATTTGAAAAGCTTAAAATCCTCAGAAAGAATCGTTTTACATAAACATTCAAGTCTTTTTATGGTTTAATTGATAAAAAAAGAGTAGCGGTATTTTGTTATTTTAATTGTGTTTAACAAACAATTTGCAAAATATAACGTAGCTTTCATTTATACAATAAACAAAAGCTGCTGGCTATTAACTAATAAACCGTTTCGGATAACTAAATTGAATGAAGATAAGTAAGTATTTCAAAGGTATTTTTCTCGCTCTTACATTTGGAATGATATCAACCGTTTTGTTGGCCCAGGCAGTTATTAATCCTGCTGCTACCGACGACGATGTTGAAATTGGTATTGTTGAGCATCTCGATACGTATTTGCCCAACGATATTCAATTGATTAACGAACAGGGCGAACAGGTTAATCTGACTCAGATTATCGATAAACCAACCATCATTAATTTTGTGTACTTCCGCTGTCCGGGAATATGCAGCCCGCTTATGGAAGCTGTTGCTGGAGTAATGGATAAATCGGATTTGGTGCCCGGCAAAGATTACCAGGTGCTAACCATCAGTTTCGACCCGAGTGAAACGATTGATTTGGGAATCAGGAAAAAAACCAATTACCTGAATCTGATGAATAATCCGGATAAAATAGAAGCCGCCAAAACCGGATGGCTCTTTTTTGTTTCGGACAGTGCCAGCATAATTAAGGCAACAAATGCAACCGGTTTTAAATACAAAAGAACCGGTAACGACTTTTTACATGCCGCATCGTTAACAGTTACCAGCCCCGATGCCAAAATTACAAGGTATTTAAATGGTATGTATTTTTTGCCTTTCGAATGGAAAATGGCCATAGTTGAAGCTTCGAAAGGACAGTCGGGGCCAACCCTAAATAAAGTATTACGATTTTGTTATTCGTACGACCCGGTTGGGCAAACGTATGTATTAAATATTACAAAAGTGAGCGCAACACTAATTATGTTTTTTGCGCTGGTATTATTACTGTTTATGGTATTTAAACCTAAACGAAGAAAGACAATTTAAACTGAACTTTATGCATACAACAAGTGCTGTAAACGGAGCAAACTATTTAACCTATCAGGGAAAATACAAGGGTTTGCTCGGATGGATTTTGTCAACAGACCATAAACGAATTGGTCTTCTTTATTTGTACTCCATTGCAACCATGTTCTCCATTGGCGTTTTGCTGGGGCTTGCCATGAAATTTGAATTATTGGCACCCGGAAAAACAATTATGGATGCGCAAACCTACAATGCTACATTTACGGTTCACGGAGTAATAATGATTTTTATGGTGGTGGTGCCGGGGCTTCCTGCTGTTTTTGGAAACCTGATGATGCCCATAATGATTGGTGCAAAAGATGTGGCCTTTCCAAAATTAAATTTATTGTCATGGTATCTTTATGTTGCAGGAGTGTTACTTGTTATTAGTGCCTTGCTTTTTGGTAACGGAACACCTGACACAGGCTGGACATTTTATGCTCCCTACAGTTTTAAAACAGGAACAAATCTGCTCCCGGCTATTTTTGGGGCGTTTGTTCTGGGCTTTTCATCCATATTAACCGGATTAAACTTTTTGGTTACCATTCATCGTTTGCGTTGCCCGGGAATGAAATGGACAAAACTTCCCTTGTTTGTTTGGACACTTTACGGAACGGCCTGGATTCAGTTGCTGGCAACACCTGTGGTTGGAATTACGCTGGTTTTGGTGGCGCTCGAAAGGCTTTTCGGAGTTGGAATATTCGATCCGGCCCTGGGAGGCGATCCGATTTTGTACCAGCATTTGTTCTGGATTTATTCGCACCCTGCTGTGTACATTATGATTTTACCTGCCATGGGAGCTATTTCTGAAATTATTCCAACCTTTTCGCAGAAACATATTTTTGGATACAAAGCAATTATCGCGTCAACACTGTCTATCGCATTTGTTGGTTACCTGGTTTGGGGCCACCACATGTACACTGCCGGAATGAGCGGAACTGCACAATATTATTTTTCCTTACTCACATTTATTGTTGCCATCCCAAGTGCCATTAAAGTATTTAACTGGATATCGACCATGTACAAAGGATCGATAAATATTCAGACGCCCTTTTACTGGGCTGTGTCGTTTATTTTTGTTTTTATGGTTGGCGGTTTAAGCGGACTTGTTTTGGGATCGCTGGCAACCGACATTTATGTTCACGACACTGCCTTTGTTGTAGCCCATTTCCATTACATTGTATTTGGAGGAACAGGTTTTGCATTTTTTGCCGCTATGCATTACTGGTTCCCCAAAATATACGGACGAATGTACGATAAATCGTGGGCAAATATTGGGTGGCTGGTTTTTACAATCGGCTTTTTGGCCCTGTATTCACCCATGTTTTATTTGGGAATGATGGGAATGCCACGTCGCTATTACGATTATTTACCCGAATTTCATGGAGGCAACATATTAAGTACGTTTGGATCGTGGATTATGGTTACCGGCTTTGTAATTATTCTGGCAAACCTTATTCGTTCAGCAAAAAAAGGCGAACCGGCCGAAATGAATCCATGGAAAAGTAAAACCCTGGAGTGGACAGTTACTTCTCCGCCTCCCGTTTTAAATTTTGAGACAGAACCAGTTCTGGGAGAAAAAGACGGACCTTACAATTACGAATAAAAATTGGTTGATATGGAAGAACATGTACATCATGTAGAACATCCCGACATGTACGATCCCGAATCGTCGAAAATTGGTATGTGGTTGTTCATTTTTACCGAGCTGCTTTTATTTGGCGGGCTCTTTCTTGTGTATTCGGTTTACCGGTTTATGAATCCCGATGCCTTTCACATGGCTGCAGTGGAATTGAACACAACCATCGGTGCATTTAATACGGTTATTTTATTAGTAAGTAGTATGACCATTGCCATGTCGACATCGGCTTTGCAAAAAGGGCAAAAGAACCTGACGATTGGACTGGTGGTAATTACATTTCTTATTGGAATCGGATTTTTAGTAAACAAGTGGTTTGAGTGGGGAGTGAAATTTGATCATGGAATTTGGCCCGGATCGGAGCACATGATTGAAAATATGAGCCAGGGAGAAATACTGTTTTTCGGTTTGTACTTTGTAATGACAGGATTACACGCCCTTCATATTATTGTTGGACTTGTAATTATGGGATTTGCCATTCGAGGAATAAGCAACGGCAAAGTGAATGTTGATCGTCCATCGATGCTCGAAAATGCAGGATTGTACTGGCACCTTGTCGATTTAATCTGGATTTTCCTTTTCCCCTTATTTTATCTTATCACCTAAAACGTCAAGCTATGTCAGAAGAAAAACATCATATTGTTCCATACCGGATGTACGCCATTATTTTATTGGCTTTGCTGGTATTAACATTTTCGTCAATTGGTATTACACACATTGAACTTGGAACATATACTGTTGCAGGAGCACTGCTTTTTGCCATCGTAAAATCGTACCTGGTTTTAACCTATTTTATGCACCTGAAATACGACAAACCATATATTCGGATTATGGTGTTGTTTGTATTTGCCATATTTATAGTAGTGTTAGTTATTACAATGTTAGATTACTTATATCGAGTATAATATGTATAGTTCAGAAGTAACACAAGCATCGAATTTTGTACAGGGAGTTGACAGAGCCTTCCTGGTCATTCTTGGAATTTCGTTCTTATTTCTTATTGGATTAACACTGGTGATGCTGGTGTTTATATTCAAATACAATAAAAAACGAAACCCAAAAGCAACGCAAATTGAAGGAAGCGTTAAATTGGAAATTATCTGGACTGTAGTTCCTTTTTTACTTACCATGCTGATGTTTTACTATGGATGGGCAGGCTGGAAACCCATGCAAAAAGCACCAAAAGATGCATTGGAAATTACGGTGTACGGCAGAATGTGGAATTTTAGTTTTGAATACGAAAATGGCAGAAGAACAGATACTCTGTTTTTGCCCAAAGACCAGCCAATTAAATTGAATCTTGTTGCGATGGATGTATTACACAGCTTGTATATTCCGGCATTTAGAGTAAAACAAGATATGGTTCCCGGCAAGGAAAATAATACGATGTGGTTTGAACCGCAGAAACTGGGAACCTATGAATTATTTTGTGCTGAATATTGTGGTTTGCAACATTCATACATGTACACGTATGTTGAAGTGATGGAGGAAGCTGATTTTCAATCGTGGATTACCGACACTACAAATGTGGCCGCTTTAACTGCTGAGTTGGATTCTCCTTCGGCAACCGGAAAACGGATTATGCAAAATATTGGCTGTTTCGCCTGTCATAATATTGATGGAACAAAATTGGTTGGTCCAAGTTTTAAAGGGATTTGGGGAGCCGAACATACCGTAAAAACCGGAAAGGATACACGCCAGGTATTGGTTGACGAAGAGTATGTAAAACGCTCGATCTACGATCCGAATGCCGATATTGTTGACGGATTTACAAAAGGTTTGATGCTTTCGTACGAAGGACAACTTTCGGAAGACGACATCGGGAATATTATTGAATATTTGAAAACCTTGAAATAGGAAGCACGAAGCACGAAGAAAATAGCCCTGTAAGGGCGAAATATTTTAGCCCGGGGCAACGCCCCGGGAAAGAAAATAGAAGGCAAATTGCCGCACGCTGAGGCTTGGATTGAAACAGGGAATATCCATGCGGCAACAAAATGGGAAATAAATAGAAGGATAGGGAAAAGAATTTTATAGCCTGTTAGGAAACTCAATGAATTTGAAAATACAACTAAAAATAATATACGAGCTTGGTAAGGTTCGCATTTCGTTACCCATTGCTTTATCGGCATTAACAGGGTATGTGCTTTATACCGGGCATGTTGATTTGCAAGGTTGGTTACTTGCATTTGGTGTTTTTTTTATGGCTTGCAGCGCAAGTGTAATTAACCACTGGCAGGAACGCGATATTGATGCGCAAATGCCACGCACCAAAAACCGCCCCATTCCAAGTGGAAAAATCAGTGCAAACGACGCTTTTAAACTGGCAGTTGTATTTGCTCTTGTTGGCTCAGCTATTTTGTATTTTACAAATCCGGTAATGGCTTTGGTTTTGAGTTGGGCCACCTTGTTTTCGTACAATGTGGTTTACACTCCGCTAAAAAAAGTTTCGGCTTTTGCCGTTATTCCCGGGTCGATGGTAGGAGCCTTGCCTCCGATGATTGGCTGGGCCGGTGCCGGTGGAAGTTTGTCTTCTGAAATAATTTTGTTGGTGGCCAGCTTTTTCTTTATCGGGCAAATTCCCCATTTCTGGCTTTTGCTGCTTATGTTTGGCGAACAGTATAAACTGGCCAATCTTCCGAGTTTAAATCAAATTTTCAGCGAGAACCAAATCAAACGTGTCACATTTACATGGGTGTTAACAACCGTGGCTTCTGCGTTTTTGGTCATCTTTTTTGTAATCGGCAACAAAATTATCATGTTCTTTTTGCTGTTTTATATCTTCTATCTCCTGTTCTCGCTGGGGATTACCGTTTTTGCAAAAGACGAATTTAAAGTGCGTCCATCCTTTTATAAACTGAATTTTCTGTATCTGTTTATGATGATTTTTTTAATTGTTGACGGATTGTTAAGGGCCTGATGCTTTTAGTGCTCAGATGAATGCATTTTAATTACCTTTGTTGCTTATTGAATTTAATCGATTTACATGGAATTTTCAGAACTTGGAATACACGATGACCTGCTCGACGCCATCGATTATATGGGATTTAAGGAAGCAACTCCAATTCAGGAACAAGCTATCCCAATCATTCTTGACGGACACGATTTAATTGCCTGTGCACAAACAGGAACAGGTAAAACAGCAGCCTTCTTACTTCCAATTCTGGATTTAATTGCCGACCTGCCCGGAGGCGAAACATCAACCTTAATTGTTGTGCCAACGCGCGAACTGGCCATGCAAATCGATCAGCAGGTGCAGGGAATTGGCTACACCATGGGGATTCAATCCATTGCCCTGTACGGGGGTGGCGATGGCGATAACTGGGGGCAACAAAAAACTGCACTTACCCAGGGGGCCGATATTATTGTGGCAACGCCGGGAAAACTGATTTCGCACCTTAATTTGGGATACGTAAAATTCGACACGATAAAGTTTTTAATTCTCGATGAAGCCGACCGGATGCTGGACATTGGCTTTTACGACGATATTGTAAAGATTATATCCTACCTGCCAAAAGAAAGGCAAAACCTGATGTTTAGCGCAACCATGGCACCAAAAATCAGGGCACTGGCTTCGCAGGTTTTAACTGATCCCAAAACAATAAACATTGCCATGTCGAAACCGGCAGAGGGTGTTTTGCAAGCTGCCTATTTAATATACAACAAGCAGAAAAACGACCTGGTGGCTCATCTTATCTCCGATAACCCGGAATACAACAGCATACTTATATTTTGTTCTACCAAACGGGCTACAACCGAGTTGGCAAGAGCCTTACAGCGGAAGAAATTTCCGGCGGAAGCCATTTCCTCCGATCTGGAACAAAGCGAAAGAGAAAATGTATTGTTGGGTTTCCGTTCGAAACGAATTCGAATACTGGTTGCAACGGATGTAATGAGCCGCGGTATCGACATTAAGGACATTAACCTGGTGATTAACTACGATGTGCCAAATGATGCGGAAGACTATGTTCACAGGGTTGGAAGAACGGCTCGGGCATCAACGACCGGGGTCGCTTTAACACTGGTGAATGAAGATGACATGTACAAATTTCACCAGATTGAACAGCTGATTGAACGCGAGGTATTTAAAATTCCGCTGCCCGAAAAGTTTGGCGAAGGTCCCGAATGGAAAGCACCATCGAAAAAGAACAAAAGCACGCGCGGAAAATTTCATAAATACAAACCCGGCAACGCGCAGCACAAACACCGCAGCTCGTATAAAAAAAAGAAATCGTAAGTATTCAGAGATAGGTTTTGAAACATATTTGATGTAACTTATGTGTACATCCAAAAATCTCAATTATGAAAGCAAAATCTCTTTTCCTGATTCTGTTTTCCCTTTTTCTTGCAAACACATTATTCGCACAATCAATTGATTCAACGCTCGTTCGTATTGAAACCGCTGACGGGAATGAATTTGTTGGAAAAATTGTGAAGGAAGACGCTTCTCAACTAGTATTGGAAACCACAAACTTAGGACAGTTAACCATTAAAAAAGCGGATATCAAGTCGCGTGAGCTGGTTCAGGCAGAGCAGCTAAAAGATGGCAAACTTTGGTTTTCAAATCCACAATCAACCCGTTATTTTTGGGCTCCGAACGGATACGGATTAAAAGCCGGTGAGGCTTATTATCAGAATATTTATGTGTTGTGGAACCAGTTTACATTTGGCATTACCGATAATTTCTCCCTGGGCGGGGGGATTATTCCTACCTTTTTGTTTTCGGGGCCAACACCGGTTTTTGCTACCGCCAAGTTTTCAATTCCGATTGAAAAAGACAAAGTGAATCTGGGGGCCGGAACAATAGTTGGGACCATAATTGGTGAAGATGTTGGTGCCTTTGGACTGGTTTACGGATTATCCACTTTTGGGTCGCCGGACAACAATGTATCGGTAGGTTTTGCTTATGGTTTTGCCGATGGCGAATGGGCAAGCTCGCCCTTGATCAATGTTAGCGGATTGTTCCGAATTGCGAGCCGCGGTTACTTTATTACCGAGAATTATTTTGTTCATGGCGACGGAGAAAGTCTTTTGATTATGGGATTGGGAGGCAGGTGGATCATTAAAAAAGCTGCCCTCGATTTTATATTTGGCATACCTATCGGTGCCGACATGGATAGTTTTGTAGCTGTTCCCTTAATTGGTTTCACCATACCCTTTGGAAATAAAAAATAGCGCTCCTAACGCTGGCGCGGATTTAATCTGTGCCGCTGTGAACAGTCATTGCCCGTGTCAATGGAGTGAAATACTGTTCGTACAAGCCATTGCCCGCGACAATGAGGCAAAAAATCGTTCGGACAGCCTTTGTCAAACAGACATTACCTGAAAGTTTGCTCCGGCAGGCTTTGGTGATTCACCACGCTGTGAAAGTTTACTCCGACAGCCTTTGGTGGTTCTCCGCGGCATGAAAGTTTGCTCCGACAGGCTATGGTGATCCACCATGACCTGAAAGTTCATGCCGACGAGCTTTGTCTGTGAGACACGAGATGAAATTTTGTTCTGACAAGCTTTGTCTGGTAGACACGACATGAAAGTTCATTCCGCCAAGCTTTGTCTGACGGACACGACCTGAAAGTTTATTCCGACAAGCTTTGTCTGACGGACACGACCTGAAAGTTCATCCCGACGAGCTTTGTCTGACGGACACGACATGAAGGTTTGTTCCGACGAGCTTTGTCTGTGAGACACGAGATGAAATTTTGTTCTGACAAGCTTTGTCTGGTAGACACGACATGAAAGTTCATTCCGCCAAGCTTTGTCTGACGGACACGACCTGAAAGTTTGTTCCGACGAGCTTTGTCTGTGAGACATTGCCTGAAAGATTGACCGGACTGCCTTTGTCTGAGCGACAAAAGCTTTGGCCAAAACGCGGCGACGTTTCCCCTTCCTTCATCTTTCACAAAACACCTGAAATTATTATGTTGAATTTTATGCCGAACAAATGTGTACTATCGCATTAATTTGTACTTTTAGGCAAAACAAAAAAATACCCAAATCGAAAAATGCACACTACATCGCTACAAACACCTATAACACACCTTTTTCCCCACTGCTTGTATTTATAAGGGGAATGAAATTCTTGATATAAATACGTTATGCCCAAGTGAAAAAAGACCAAAGATGAGAATATCGATATTAATATTTTGTAGTTTAATTTTTGTACAGCTTGCAAATTCGCAAGTAATGAATGAAAAAAATCTTCATTGCAATACAAAAAATATTAAGTCTTTAGAAAATTTTCAAAGTGGAACACGATACTTAGAAAACAGCGAAATTAAATTAGCAATTAGAGACTTGGAAAGGGCAGTTCTGTATGACAGTACTTTCTGTGATGCTTGGTCTAACCTAGCCATTGCCCATCAAAAAGCAGCAAATTTTGAAAAATCTTATTGGTCAGCTATCAATGCCCTTGTTATCGATTCGACCTTTTCTACACCTTGGATAACTATTGGATATACTTTTTTTTTGAGTGGAGACTATAACAAATCACTTGTCTCATTTGGACACTTGAAAAATCTTAGACCTGATAATCCGGAAGGCTATTACGGCAGTTCTTTTGTATTATACTCAATGAGTACCTTAGATAAGGCACAGCAAGAATTAGAAATCGCAAAAGAAAAGTATCAGGAAAGTAAAATTCCAATAAGCAACGAAGTCAAATTTCTTGAGGCTCGCATTCTTTTTGAGAAATCTGAGTATTCAAAATCTCGAGATTTGTTGGAATCAATTTACTCCGATTACAAAGATGATGCTGTGGCTAACTATTATCTTGGAGTATGCATTTTGCGGACAAACGGAGACTCAAGAGACAATTGGCGAAAATTCATTCTCAAGGCAAAAAGAGAAGGCTACAAAATTGACGATGACATTAATGAATTAATAAAATAACATGGGCATAACAATGGTCATATTGCAGGGCTCCCGCTGGTGCGCGATTGGATCGCGTTCCATACATATCAAATCATGACTCGGTAGCAAGGAGGGCTGAACACGATGCCAATATACCACCACCCTTAGCAGATTGGTTTAATAATTAAAAGAAAACCATATCTTGGCAGCAAAATAAATCTAAAATGAAAAGATCTGGTTTGATTTTTATTCTTGTACTGCTTGTACATGTTGTTTTTGCACAGGAAAATCCTTTGTCAAGGTTCGAAAATCTTATTGGCAAATGGCAGGGCACCGGTGAGGGCTTTAGCTCTTCCGCGTCAACTATTGAAGCGGACTATTCATGGATATTAAATAAACAGTTTATTCAGCTAAAACATCGCTCGGAGTTTAAGCCAACTGCCAAAAATCCGAAAGGCGAAATTCATGAGGATTTGGGAATAATTAGTTTTGACAGTGAGCGCAAAGTAATTGTTTTCAGACAATATCACGGGGAAGGATTTTTTAACGAATACCTACTAAATGATTCGATATCAAACGAATCATCTTTAATTTTTGAGACAGAACGAATTGAAAATTTTGTTCCCGGAGGAAAAGCTCGTTTTACAATCAATATTAAATCCGATTCGGAAATAGAAACCTTATTTGATGTTGGATTCCCGGGGAAAGAAATGGCTTGCTTTGGGAAAAACTCGCTGAAAAAGCAATAGTTTACGCAACAAATGAGCAATAAAAAACCAACGAAACATCTATTGTTTCGATGGTTTTTTTCAACAAAAATCAAATCGTTTAATTTTTTACAATTGTAACTTTTATAATCGCCGAAGCTTCCGGCCAGGGCAGACCGTCGTTAACCACATGCACGGTTCCGTTTTCAACTGTATTGGCTTGTGTTTGTGCGCCGGGGTATTCATTAACTTCGGTTCCTGCATCGTACAATTCAATAAAATGGGTCAGGTCTTTCGGATCGTCTCCATTCGACAGTTTTATGCCTTCGTCGCCTGTTGAGAAGAATATGTCGTTTGAGAAACCTAGCATGCTGGCAATACTCAGCGATTGTCCCACATGGCCTTCAATTGTAAAAGAAAGCATTTCTCCGGGGAACAAAGGAGGAGTATTCGGTCCGGTCTGAAACCCGGTTTCGTATCCTGCCGCCATTAACGATTCGTATAAAGGCCCCGGATTTCCTGTTTCGGCCAGCGTTTCAAGTCCCATCTGAGAATCGGGCATGTCTTCCGTGAAAACGGGCATGTCTTTTTTATCATGCAACACCCAAAGAACCGGTGCAATTGGTGAATAATATCCGCTGTTCATCGATAAATAATCGCTTAAGTGGCCCGGATTTCCGGTCTCTGCCAACGCTTCGAGTCCTTTTCCCCAGTCGGCCATTCCTTCTTTAAAAATTGGTGTTTGGCCGTTGTTGTGCACCACCCAGGCAACCGGCGAAATGGCTGTAGTACTGCCTCCCAGCACATTAATTGTAACAGTAAACATGCTATACCCATTGTAAGTTAAGCTGGCCTGCAGGTTTGTAGCAACCGAGCCGTAGTCGTACATGTCCACTGCGTTCGCATCCATCATTGTCCGAACCACGCCATTTTCATCGGCGCCGTTGTGTGGAATACCCGGTCCGGGCATTTGGTTAACTTGTGTGCCTGCATCCCATAAGGTAATTTCCGACGTAATATCTCCGCTTACGGGAGCACCTCCGCTATACAAGTCGAAACCTCCCTCACCGGTGGCATAAAAACCGTCGTTCGACAAGCCATACATCGTTGCAAACGATAATTTGTGGCCAGGTCCTGCGTGGAAAGAAAAAGTAAAGGAATGCCCCGGAAAAGCCGGACCTGCACTACTTTCTCCATCGGGAATCGCAACTGCACCTGCTTCAAAAAACGCGTAAGCGGTAGAAACATTTTCAACGGTTACGGTGTACGTTCCAAGCGGTGTGTTGCCTTTTGCACTTTTTGTGGATAAATCAGCTTGTTCATCCATCATGTTGTCTTTTTCGCATTGTGTAAAAATCAAGGCCATCAATGCCAATCCTGTGATAAGTTTGAAAATTTTCATGTCATTTAATTTTTTAGTGAATGATCTGAAACAAAGTTCCAGATTAAGTATCACAAGAAAATCACAGGAGTTTCAAACTTTTATAAACGTTTTATGCTGAAAAAGCTTTGGGCAGGTCAAAAGTAAATTGAGTACCTTTTCCGTACTGGCTGCTGACCTGTATGTTTGAGTGGTGCAAATCGATGATCTTTTTTACAATGGCCAGTCCGAGGCCTGTGCTATGTTCATCGTTTCCTCCTTTAAAATAGCGGTGAAATACATTCGGAAGGTCTTCTTTTTTGATCCCCGGTCCGGAATCGACAACCCGCACTTCCACTTTTTCAGGTTCGTTTGTATCAATTTCAATGCGGATGCTGTCGCCTTCGCGGCAAAATTTAATGGCATTATCAATCAGATTTTGAAGCACCCGGTTGATAAGCGAAAGATCGGCTTCAACCAATGGAACATTTTTCGCAATAACAGTATCGATGTTGATGCCCTTTTTTTGCGACAGGATACGGTATTTATTTACGATATCGTAAATGAGTTCGGCAATTGAAAATGGCTCGGAATGCAGCTCAACCTGATTGGTTTGTAATTTCGACAGTTCGAACAAATCTTCCACCAGTCGTTGCAGGCGGCCGCAACTTTTGAAAATGATTTCGTGGTATTTCTTTTGTTCTTCTTTTGAAATGGTGTCTTCTTTCAGAATAAGGGTTTCGGCATAACCCTGAATGGAAGCCACGGGAGTCCGCAAATCGTGCGAAACGTTTCCGATAAGTTCTCTCCGAAGGTTATCCACTCCTTTTAATTCGTTTATGTTTTGTTCGATGGTGTCCGCCATTTGGTTAAAAACCAGTGCAATTCGGTCCAGCTCACCTTCGCTTTTTACATCGATTCGGGAAGCCAGATTTCCTTTTTTAAATTCCTGTATCCCGTCAATAATCGGATTCAGTTTTTTGGTAATAAACCAAATGGCCAGTAGACCAACCAGCGCCGAAATGATGAGGATAATGATGACCGAGCGGATGGAGAGACCAAGAATGTAACTGCCAATTACCGTTTGTGCAGCCGACACATAAACCTGGCTGGCCAAAACAATATAAATGTAACCTTTCAGTACATTTCCATCGGTAATGGTAGCTGCCGAGAATGTTTTAAATTCACCCGGATTCCGGGGATCGTCGCCGTAAATTATACTGTGATTCGGATCTGCTATAAATTCTTTAACAGGAGCCAGATTCACTTTTTCGAGTTTTACCACTTTATCGGGTGCTACGTATTTTAATATCTTTCCCTCCGGATCGAGTAAATAAACTTCTACAATCGGGTTAATTACCATCATGGAGTGCATCAGGTCGGCAATGGCTTCCTCGCTTGCAATGTTGTCTTTCATTAAAGGCTGAATGACTTCAACCGTACTGGTAGCCAGGTCTCTGTTCATGCGTTGGTTAACCTCCACCGAATATTTGGCGGCAGATTGTACCGAAATGTACAGTGCAATGGCTGTAAACATAAAAAGCACCAGCAGGAATATGGCAGAAACCTGTATATATAATCGATTGAATACTTTTGCTTTCATCATTTGTATTTTATTAATTTTCTCTGAATTTGTATCCTACCCCCCAGGTGGTAAGAATGTATTGCGGCTCATTCATTTTGGCCTCAATCTTCGAGCGTAAACGGTTTATGTGCGAGTTAACGGTATGCTCAAACCCTTCAAACTCGTAGCCCCAAATTTGATTTAGCAACTGCATTCGGGAGTAAGTTCTTCCCGGATTTGAGGCAAGGTGAATCAGCAGGTCGAATTCTTTTGGTGAAAGTTCAATTCTTGTTCCACCCAGCTCTACAATACGCATTCCCACATTGATGTACAATTCGTCGAAACGTAACTCCTTTTCTTCTGTTGGTTTTATTGACTGGGCAGAATCGTAGCGCCTGAGCACCGCTTTAATTCGTGCTAAAAGTTCTCTAATACCAAATGGTTTGGAGATGTAGTCGTCGGCACCCATTTCAAGTCCAAGTACCTTGTCGATCTCTTCGGATTTGGAAGTCAGCATTAAAATCGGGGTATTTACCTTTTCCATTCTCAGCCGTTTGCAAATCTCAAAACCATCGAGTAAGGGCAAACGAATATCAAGTAAAATAAAGCGGTATTGATGGTTCAGGGCTTTCATTAAGCCATCTTTCCCGTCGAAAGCTTTGTCAACTTCCAGTTCCATATCGGCCAGGTGAATGGCAATCAGTTCGGAAATATCTTTATCGTCTTCAATAATTAATGCCTTTTCCATGATGTACTTTTTACTCTTCAACAAGCGAAAGTTAGTTTGAGTTTATCACAGAAGTATCACAAAAGCATATAAATTCAATTTATCTTGTTCTTTGTCAGTAAAATAGGCTGTACCGGTCCTTTCTTTTGATTACGATTTGTCGCACTTTTAACAACTTTTATGCCCGGAATGGTGAAGTGTTGCGGGATTTTAACTCCTGTAATTTCTAAATTGAAAGCTTACAATCTTTTTACAGAAATTTTCCTTTTTCGCATTATTTTGCCTATTCGCTTTTTACTTGCTATTTTTGCAGCCCTAAAAATGTATAAATGAGCAGGGTAGTAGTTGGACTTTCGGGAGGAGTAGATTCAAGTGTGGCGGCATACTTGTTAAAAGAGCAGGGGCACGATTTAATTGCACTTTTTATGGTGAACTGGCACGAGCGTGTGGGAAACATTACCAGTGCCTGTACCTGGGAAGAAGATGCTTTAATTGCCAAAATGGTAGCTAAAAAACTCGACATACCCTTTCATATTGTTGATTTAAGCAAGGATTACAAAAAACGCGTGGTGGATTATATGTTTGCTGAATACCAGGCCGGGCGTACGCCAAATCCGGATGTGCTTTGTAACCGCGAAATTAAATTCGATACATTTTTGGATGAAGCCATGAAATTTGATGCCGACTTTGTGGCTACCGGTCATTATTGCCGGAAAAGCGAAGTGGAAGTAAACGGAGAAACCATCCATCAGCTTTTAGCCGGGAAAGATCCAAACAAAGATCAAAGTTACTTTTTGTGTCAGTTAAATCAGAGCCAGCTTTCAAAAGCCATGTTTCCAATCGGTGAATTGCTGAAACCTGAGGTTCGCGAAATTGCACGCGAGCAAAACCTGCCAACTGCCGAGCGAAAAGATTCGCAGGGAATATGCTTTGTTGGCAAAGTGGATTTACCCACATTTTTGCAGCAACAACTGGAGCCAAAGGTGGGGAATGTAATCGAAATTCCGGCAAAATTTATGGAAAGGAAAAAACAGCTTGAGGTTTCGGAAGAAAACTACAAAAAGTTGTGTTTCCCGTTTCCTTACAAACCCTGGAACGGTGAAGTAATTGGCGAACACCAGGGCGCACATTTTTATACCGTGGGTCAACGAAAAGGATTAAATATTGGCGGTCACAAAGAACCTCTGTTTGTAATTGGAACCGATGTAAAACGAAATATAATTTATGTGGGCGAGGGTGCCAATCATCCCGGATTACACCGAAAAGGTTTGTTTGTTGCCAACGAAAATATGCATTGGATTCGTCACGATTTAAAAATGAATCCGGGAGAGAAACGCGAATTTGATATCCGGATCAGATACCGGCAGCCACTCGAAAAAGGAACCATTCATGTAAAAGAGGATGGTGCGTGGTTTATTTTTAACGATGAACAACGTGGAATTACGTCGGGGCAGTTTGCCGCCTGGTATTTGGGGGATGAACTATTCGGCTCGGGTGTAATAGCATAAAAACTTCTGTCTTCGGACTTCTGTCTTCGGACTTTATACTACATTTGCACAAAATATTTTTCAATATGATAAAATCAATGACCGGCTTTGGGAAAGCCGAATTCGAGGTAAACAATAAAAAAATTACCATTGAAATAAAATCGCTGAACAGTAAACAAATCGATATAAATACGCGAACTCCTGCCCTTTATCGTGAAAAAGACATCATCATCAGGAAAGCACTTTCTGAAAAGCTGATACGAGGAAAAGTTGATTTTAACATTTATGTTGAAAATTTGGGCGATGAATCGAACTCAAAAATAAACGAACCCATTTTAAAAGCCTATTACAATCACTTAAGTAAAATTAGTGGCGATTTGGGGCTGCCCGTCGATCAGTCTACTTTGCAGGCATCAATGCGTTTGCCCGATGTGGTAAAAACCGAATACGAAACACTTGACGAAATGGAGTGGGAAACGATTTATACCAATATTCTGAGTGCATTGGATGATATTAACGATTTTCGCAATACAGAAGGCCAGGCACTTGAAGCCGACATTGTTGGAAACGTGGAGGCAATTAGTCAGCTGTTAAAGGATGTTGAACCTTTTGAAAAGCTACGTATTGAAGCCTTAAAAACACGTTTGATGGACAATCTGGAAGCATTGAAAATGAACGTGAATGTGGATGAAAATCGCTTTGAGCAGGAGTTGATTTTTTATCTCGAGAAACTGGATATTAACGAAGAAAAAGTACGTCTGGCAAATCATTGCGAGTATTTTTTCGAAACGGTAAAACAAAAAGGTTCATCGGGTAAAAAACTGGGATTTATTTCACAGGAATTAGGTCGCGAAATAAATACAATCGGCTCGAAAGCAAACAATACCGAAATACAACGTATTGTGGTACAAATGAAGGACCACCTGGAACGTGTTAAGGAACAGTTGTTGAACGTGTTGTAATTCAGAGTTCAGGGTTTAGAGTTCAAAGTTAATTACAATATACGCTTGCGACTTGAAGCTCGCAGCTTGTAGCTTAAAAACATGAAAGGAAAACTGATCATATTTTCGGCCCCGTCGGGAGCGGGAAAAACTACCATTGTAAAACATCTTTTAGCAAAGGGATTTAATCTCGAATTTTCAATTTCGGCCACCAGTCGCGAAGCACGGCATACCGAAACTCATGGCAAAGATTATTATTTTTTGTCTGGTGAAGAGTTTCTTGCAAAAGTAGCTAACGATGAATTTTTGGAGTGGGAAGAAGTGTATAAAGGTACCAGCTACGGAACATTAAAAAGTGAAGTTGAGCGTATCCGGGAAAAAGGGAACAATGTAATTTTTGATGTTGATGTTGTGGGCGGTTTAAACATTAAAAAATATTACGGCGATGAGGCACTGGCAGTGTTTGTTCAGCCACCATCAGTGGAAGAATTGCGTAAACGATTAGCCGGCCGGTCGACAGAAACCGAAGAAAAAATACAAATGCGCATTGCCAAAGCCGAGCACGAATTAAGTTTTACCGCAGATTTTGATGTGGTACTGATTAACGATAATCTGGAAGTGGCATTTGCGGAAGCTGAGAAAATAATTGCTACGTTCTTGGCCGGCTAAATATCCAATAATCAATATTCAATTTCCAACTCACAAATAATGCATTAAATTTGGGTATTGATTAATGAACATTCGATATTGGAAATTCTGCATTCATGAGCAACCTTGTAACCGACATTCTTGCCCCTAAAACAAATCTAAAACTAAAAGTTGGTTTGTACTTTGGAAGTTATAATCCAATTCACATCGGGCATTTGGCCATTGCAAATTACATGGTTGAATATACCGACATCGATCAGCTTTGGTTTGTTGTTTCACCACAAAATCCACACAAACAAAAAGCAAATTTGTTAAACGATTACCAGCGATTGGAAATGGTACATCGTGCAGTGGAAGGCGACGACAGGTTGCGTGCATCAAATATTGAGTTTAATCTGCCTAAACCAAGTTACACCGTTGATACACTGGTTTATTTAAAAGAGCAACATCCCGATTATCATTTTAAAATATTAATAGGATCCGACAATCTGGAAAGTTTTCATAAATGGAAAAATTATAAAATAATTCTGGAAAACTATGGTGTAATTGTGTATCCGCGGCCTGGATTTGATCGGTCGAAAGTGCAAATTTCAAAAAATGTTACAGTTGCGGAACAAGCGCCTTTAATGGAAATCTCATCTTCGTTTATACGAAAGGCCATTCGCGAAGGAAAGGATGTACGACACTTTTTACCTCAGAAATCGTGGGAGTATTTGGAGGAGATGAATTTTTATAGGAAGATAACTTAAATAACACCTTCCCGAATGCATTTCGCCATTAATTCGGCTGTGTTCTTGCAATTTGCCTTTGTAAGAATGTTTCTTTTATGTGTATTAACAGTGTTTGGAGAAATATACAATTCGTCTGCAATGACTTGAAAATTCTTCCCTTGTGCCATTTTTAGGAGTATTTCAATTTCCCTATTTGTAAATAGTAATTTATCTTCTGTATCAATAAGTTGTGGGGCGCTCTCGTTCTTATTGAAGTAATATGAAGGTTGAGTGCTACTGATTAGTGTCACCCGATGATCAGAGATAATGTTGAGGTAACTAATATCGGTGTGAATACACAAGCTTTTTTGTATCCCTTTCTCTTTTGATACCAGAATGGCTCTCGACTGGTGCAACACTGTTTTATAGTGACCATTGGCATGTTTAAGTCGCATCAGATAAACCGCTTTGTATTGTGAAATATTTTCCTCGGATACTCGATTCATAAGAAAATCAATTATCAGGTTTTCTTTATTGGGCATTTTTGCAAGATCTTCAGGGTGCATCAATGTTAGTAATTCTTGTATTTTGAATGGCTCCATATCATAACCCAACATTGTGCTTAATCCTTCACTTATAAAATCGATTGTAAAAGTTTCAAAATTCAGGATAAAGTAATAAAATGAACCTGCCGAAAATAAATCGGCAACTTGTTCAATCATATTTACATAAACTTCTTTGTTGACAGATTTTTTTATGTTATTGGTAGTTTGCCAAGTGTTTATTACCTCGTTAACATGCAAATCGATGGTTTTAAATGGGCTATTCTGTTTTTTTTTCATGAGCTGATTTTAAGTCTGTTAATTGGGTTTTTTTGTCAAAGCATGGGGAAAGTGATACATCCTTTGCTTTCTTGTAATAGATGTCAAAACATATGTTTGCATCATTTTTTGTGATGTGCTGATTTGTTGTTGATTATCAGTAGGGTTAAAGTTAATGATTTTTAGTTTTTTAAAAGCTGTTAACTGATAGATTTCGTGTGTTTTTGAGCATTTCCATTTCTTAAACTTCTGAATACTTTAAAAGGTATTTAATGAAATAATTCCTTCTGGCTTGGAACGGAATTCCCTTATATTCTCCCCTAAAAGTCAGGGAAGATATCAGTCGAAAGACTGCCAGAGGGGTGAAAAACGAAAACTCGGGATTCAGCTTTCTGGCTGAAATAGAGTTGGCGCAATGCCCCTTGGTTCTTCCACGGGGATAGTCAATTTTAAGAATTTTCTTTAGTGTTGAAGGTTGCTATCCCGGTGTTCTTTTATAAAATCAAATACTCAAAATGTAGTATTTACTTGTACAATATAAGCTAGTAACTTTATGGAAAATCAGAATCTAACTTAACACTTATTCCATGAAAAAATATTTTTTAATGTTAATTGCCCTTCTTTTGACTTGTATTTCTATGGGGCAAAAACTTCCATTTCAGGGAAAATTAATTGAATTAGGGACACCTGTTGAAGGGGTACGTACTTTTGAATTTGAAATAACTTCCCTGGGGTGGGGCGAAACACATAGTGATGTTTTGGTTACTGAGGGATTGTATTTCATTGTCTTGGGAAGCATCAATCCTCTCCCTGATAGTTTGTTTTTTGGCGTTGAGGAACAAGAAATGGCAATCAGTGTAGACGGAACGCCTTTATCGTCAGTAACTTTATATAAACCACTGTCATCTCCTTATGACTGGAGCGCTGTTTCTGTTAGGAATTCAGAAGGAAACGTAGTGGGAAGCATGCATGCTTTAAATGATTCAGTTAACAAGAATGGGGAATTGAAATTATATGGAAACAACGGAAGTTTGAATGTAAGTCTTTCTTCATCAGGGCTTGAGGGAAATTCAGGAGATTTGGCATTGTATAATACAAATGGTGATGTAAAATCGCACTTTTATGTAGCAAATGGAGGAGCTATTTCAGATGGACTTTCATATAACAGTTTCACAGGCGATGGTGGTGGGTGGATTTATAATACTTTTAAGTTTTGGGAAGAAGATGAAGGAGGGAAACGTCCGGTGTTAGGTTTTAGCAGTGGCGAAATTTACCAGGGATTATTAATGGAAATTAATAAATCGGATACAGTTGAGTATGGTGAAATTAGTTTCCGTTCCAATACCGGAGAATTAAACCGGGTAACAGCTGATGCTTATACTCTTGAAAAGAATGGAATGGAAATTTCAAAATACTTTTTTCATGATTGGTTGGGTAACGGACCTTCTGCTATGTTTTATTTAAATGGACCAGATACACGAAACATTGAGCTTTGTGCTAAATATTGGATTGATCCGAATTTGCCGTGGTTTAAACTTATTGGTTCGCAGAATCAGGATGCAATACAAATGTCAGTCGACGAAAACGACAGTGAGTCTGCCTATATTAATCTGTATTCTTTAGATGGACACTTAACCAGCATGCATTCAAAAGGAATAAATTTTAATACCATCGACAGTGTGGGAATAGAAGGAGCTTCCATAAATGTTGAGAACCGAAATGAATTAGGAAATGCAGGATATTTCAATATAAACGGGCCGCAATCATCTAATTTTTATTTGGGTACACGCGATTGGGAAGATGCCAACCTTCCACTGATGAATTTACATGGAAAAGACAACTTTCATGCTATGGAAATTTCAGTTTCTGTGGATGGAGATGAAAATCAGTTTGGTTACATCAATTTGATGTCTGAAAATGGTAAGAACCTTAACTTGAGCCCGGAAAGAATTGGTATTGAAAAAGTTAGTTTGTTTGAAGAGCCTAACGATAGTACCAAAGTTGGACATATTCAGATATCAGGAGAGAATACATTAAACCTTTCTATGGGCGGAAAATATTGGGAAGGAAACGGAGATTTGCCGTATTTTCATATGTTTGGAACTGATGACGGCAATGGTAATTTTCATGCAATTGATATTTCATTGGATAATGACGAACAAGAAACCGGTTACATCAATCTTTCGCAACGAAGTGGTAATTCAACATGGTTGGGAGCCCGAAGTATCAATATGCACAGCCCTGATGGTGAGCGCCTGGCATCTATAAAATTGGAAGATGATGGACAGGGGAATGAATGGGGGAAAATAGAACTTACAACGTACGAAAAGAAAATGGCTAATATTGAATCCCGGTTAGTAGCTTTAACCGATTTTGATAATACCTGGCGTGATTTGGCGAGTATGAGTATAAACAACGATTCAGAGGCCGGTTGGGCTGGTTTTTTTAATCTTTTAGGACCTACTACAATGAATATTGAAGCAGGTGCTCACTGGGATTCACGAGACAGGCCATATCTGAATCTGAACGGAGCTAGCGATGAAAAGCGGATTGGCTTATCGGTTGATTACGACGATCAGGAAAACGAATGGGGAACACTGGATTTACATGGAGCCACCAGTGATAATCTATCACTGGGTAGTCGTTCGTGGGAAGGTAGTCCCGATCTACCCGTAATTCATATGTATGGAGAAAACAGTTTCTATGGAATAGAACTTTCAATGGGGCACAACGAAGCAGAGCAGCAGTTTGGTTATTTGAATCTGATGTCGGAAAGTGGAAAAAACCTTTATTTAAGCCCTGAATCCGGATTGGGTGTTGAAGGCGTCGGGATGCGAACCGAATCGAATGAAAATGGAAACTTTGGTTATTTAAATACAAGTGGCCCAAGTACTACTAATTTGGAAACCGGTGGTCACTGGGATAGTCCTGATAGACCTTTTTTTAATATGAACGGAGCAAATAATGAAACACGAATTTCAGTGTCAGTTAATTATGACGATCAGGAAAACGAATGGGGAACTATGAATCTTAGGGGGCCAGGTTCAAACAACATTGAAATTGGTGCACGTAATTGGGAAGATGCAAATATCCCATTTGTATGGATGCAGGGAACCGAAGACTTTACAGCTATTGAGCTTTCCCTCGATTCAAATTATCCAGAAGCCGGATACATTCATTTAATGGATAAGACCAATCGACGGACATGGTTAGGAAGCGGAGGACTGACCATTGACAAAAGCACTGGTGAGCAAATTGTTTCTTTACGAAACGAATCAGATGGTGAAAATGAATGGGGTTTCATGGAAATGAGTTCCCATGAAGGAAAAATGATTGCTATTGAACCACGAAGTGTAATACTCAGGGATATAGATAATACCTGGAACGATCTGGCAAGTATTTCCATTAACAATGATTCTGGAAATGGATGGGCAGGCTATTTAAATTTAAGGGGATCAAACTCGAACAATATAGAGTTTAGCACGCGCAGCTGGGAAAGTACAGACCTGCCAATGATAAATTTAAATGGTCAGAATGATTTCCGGGGAATGGAAATTTCTGTTGCTCCCGATGTGAATACAGCTCAGGAAGGCTTTATAAATATGTGGTCTGAAAATGAATCAACTATGAACCTGAACCCCAATTCTATTAGTTTTAATACAAACTCAGGAACCAACGGAACACTTAGCCCAACAAATGTGGGTATAGAAAAAGCAAGTATTTCGCTTAATGAAAATGAAAATGGTTCAAGTTCGGAAATGTACCTATGGGGAGATAACTCTCCCAACATTCAAATGGGAAGCCAGTCGTGGGAAAATCATGATTTAGCAGTTTTGAATTTGTTTACGGATAAACCGGATGGTAGTGGTTGGTTTTATATTGCGGCTAGTATAAGTGCAGGCGCCGATGAAACCGATTCCTGGGGATCAATGGATTTGTGCAAGAATGATGAATCTAAAATAACTTTAGACGGTTACAGCGGGAATATCACCATATCCGGCACTCTGAGTCAAAGTTCTGATGTACGGTTAAAAAAGGATATTAATCCACTTTCAAATGCTTTATCAAATCTTGAAAAACTCCGAGGCGTCTCGTATTATTGGAAAACTGATGGGACAAAGACAGATGCTCAGATAGGAATGATAGCACAGGAAGTAGAACTGGTGTACCCTGAATTCGTAAAAACAAAAGAAGATGGTTTTAAAACCCTCAATTATTCGCAAATGGTTGCGGTATTGGTGGAGGCTATGAAGGAAATGAATTCAAAAATAAAAATACTGGAAACCGAAAACAATGAGTTAAAAGTCAGACTTACTCAAACATTACCCGGAAATACTGAAATCGAAAATTTGAAAGAGCAGGTAAAAAACCTATATGAAAAGGTTCAGATGATTAGCGATAAAAATGCGTCTAATCCGGAATTGATAACTTCTAACGGTCTTAAATAATCTATTATGTACGTATTTAAGATACCTAATTTTGGAATGGCATTTTATGTCCGCACATTGATGTCTCTTCTGATAACAATGGGAATAATAGCATTGCCAAATGATTTGAATGCCCAAATTGAACAGAATCAAAGTGCAGTATCAAATGGTGCGGGAATTGTGTCGGGAGGCAATTATACGAGTTATGTTTCAGCAGGACAATTGGGTACATATATAAACCGAAATACGGCTATTCTGGCAACGCAGGGTATTATTCTGAACCAGATTGATTTCATTACGGATACGGGGATGGTTTGTTCGTCAATTTATCTTGAAGAAGGATGGAATATATTTTCGATCAATAATCAGCCTTCAACAACTGATCTGTTTGAAATCTTTTACCCTTTTTTAGAAAATGGTTCGCTTATAAAAATCCAGGATGAAAGTGGTGTCTCTTTTGAAGATCTTGGCATATATGGAGGCTGGTGGAACGGAATTGGAGATGTAAGAAACACAGAAGGTTACAAGATTAAAGTAACACAAAATGATTCGTTTGAGGTTTGTGGCAACTTTGTTGAATACCCTTTTGCGATTCCATTAACTACTGGATGGAATATTATTGGGTATCCTCAATCCTCAAATTTTGATGCAGAAGAAGTATTAAGTAATTTAATTGATGCTGGAACTTTTATAAAAGCGCAGGATGAAAGCGGAAATTCGATTGAAGACTGGGGCATTTATGGAGGTGTAACTAATTTTATTGGAGATTTTAAGCCAGGAGAAGGGTATAAAATTAAAATGGATGCACCAGATACATTATGGATTTCTGAAGCTTATTCAAAATCAGGGCACCTTACATTTATGGACGTAAAAACGAAATTTTTTATACCGGTTTATAGAGGGAACGGTACCGATCAAATGAACTTTAACTTAACTGGTAGCTTAATCTCTGAATTAAAGCCAGGTGATGAAATTGGAGTTTTTGATGGAGGTGTTTGTGTTGGTGCTGTTAGTATACAGGAGTACCATTTGGAGAATAAAAGCGTTCAGGTGATTGCTTCAGCAAAGGATGAAAAGATGATAAATGGATTTGAACAAGGAGATGCCTATTCTTTAAGGATTTGGGATCCGATAAAAGAAAAGGAGATGCTATTGATAACAAGTCTTGTTGAAGGGCCAATTAAATTTTCCAAAAATGAAAGTGTTTTTTTGAGTCTGGAAAATTTGTCTTTTTTGGACGTTCAAGATGATAATAAAAAAAGGGTTGAAGCAAATTGTTATCCAAATCCATTTAGTGATTTTTGCGAAATTTACATCAATCTAGATCGAATTTGTATGGTAGAAATCGATGTTGTAAATCTTTTGAATCAGCCAGTACAAAGGGTTTTAAATAGTACTATGCTATCAACCGGATTCTACAATTTTAAGTGGAATGGAGAAAATTCGGATGGAAATAAACTTAGCTCTGGAGTATACATAATTCGGTTAAAGTTTGACAATCGCTGGGTGAATCGAAAGGTGATTTTAAACGCTGGAAATTAATTTAACTTGTTTTTAAAAGTATTCACTATGCTTGAGTTTCTTTTCATTTACTCAATGGTATTTTACGTGTGGAGCAAGCAATATAGTATTGATGCAATTAATGACGTAAATTGTTGAAGGAGTGAGAGCTTTATTCTTATCAGAGGAGATGAATTTTTACCGCTAGGCTAAATCACGCCGTCTCTTACACAGCGTGCTATTAATTCAGTCGTATTTTTGCAATCGGTTTTCCGTAGAATATTTTTCTTGTGCGTATTGATTGTGTGGGGCGAAATATTCAGGATGCTGGCAATTTCTCCGAATGCTTTTCCTCTTGCAATGTGCGTTAATATTTCTTTTTCGCGTGGAGTGAAAACATCCAGAAAATTCATTTGTTCGGGCTCAAAATCGTCGTCGGTTGAAACCGCATAAAACGAGGGGCGGTTGTCGCCAATAAACGAAATTTTATGGTCTATCGGCATATTTAAATAGGTAACGTCGGTATGAATGCCCAACACCTGTTGTACTTTCCCATCGTCCGAAAGGCTTATGGCTTTTGATTGCTGCAGAATGGTTTTGTATGTTCCGTCAGTGTGTCGCATACGCAGAACATAAACAACTTTGTATTTCAGAATATCTTCAGTAGGAATTTTGTTCAGAATAAAATCTACGGCTTTTTCCTCTTTTCTGTGCATCTGTTTCAAATCTTCCGGATGAACCAAATCAAAAACTTTATCCAAACTCCAGTCTTTCGGATTCAATCCCAACACTGCTTGTATCCGATCGTCAACATGTTCCATTTTAAGCGTTTCAAAATTCATGATGTAGTAATAGAAACTTCCTGCAGAAAATAAATTGGCAATCTGCTCAATAATATTCAGATACAATTCAGTTTTTACGGGACGTGCTATTTTGTTGGGTGCCCAGGCTTTTTTAATTTTTTCTATACTACTTTCATCCATTATAAACGGCGAGATTTATTATTTAGTGGTCTATTCTGAAAAATACCTAAAATTAGGTATTTAAATTTAAGATTTACACATCTATCTTGCAATGACTTTAACATGCGTATTAAAAATATTTAAAATATGCTCCATTCACGCAAAAGAATTAAAGCAGGTACTCAGCGGCCTGCTTTTTTATTGGGTGCTGGTCATATCTTCATCAACACAAATCGTAAAGTCGGCTTTCCCTTTGTTTTCTTTCTCCAGTTCAAAAACATTTTTTTGAGAACTTGTGTGAATTGTAAAAATCTTTAAATCAGGTTTTTCCTGTTTCAGATACCAGTAAATACTTTCAAAATTTTCGGAATGATAAGAGCCGTGAAAGTGCAAAAAGAGTTTCCCCTGCGACCAGTTTTCTAAAATGAAATGGGCCATGGTAGCATCTTTTATTGCCTGCGATTTTGGAAAATTTGGAGTAATGTGATTGCCCATTCCTTCCATATGCATCATACTTTCGTAACAATTCAATGTGGAGTCGTAAGAAATCGGAAGCGGTGGTAAAAATGTCCTGGCTTCATCCGATAATTCTTCCAATGCTTCAAAGCCTTTTTTATTTACCAGCGATGCATAACGACGCGGAACATTAGTGGCCACAAATTTTAAGCGGTTCTTGTTCGCAAATTCCACCAGTGGTTTGTAATCTGTTTTATAGTTGGGCCACAAACGCATTTCTTTTTCAAAAGTGCTTTGCGAAATTAAACTATCGAGGTATTCATCCAGAATTACCTGGTTGTCGTTTTCAAGCATTTCCGCACCCAGTACAAGTTGAGCCCCTTTTCGTTCAAACAGGTCTTTTGTTAATTCGAGTTGCAGCCAGTGCGAAATCGGATTGTTGTGCGATTCTCCAAAAAGTATTATGTCGGCAGCTTCCATCTGGTTTAGCATTTTTTCGTATTTAACCTTTTCCCCGGCTTTATTAAAAAGCAAATATGCCGGTTTATCGGCTTTAAATGCAGTAAATACAAATAGTAAAACAATTGAAAGCAATGAATTTTTCAGCATGATCTTAGATTTTAATTCAGTACTACAACAAACAAATCAGTTGTGAGTTTAAGATAAAAAGAACATCTTGCAATTATGAAGATTGGTTTTTTAGTAATTCTGGGAATACTACTTTCTGAATTTTCAAAAGCACAGCTGAAAACTGAAGCAGAATACATAAGTGTTGATGGAATGGAGCGCTACTACGAATTATATGTTCCAAGCAATTATTCCCAAATAGAAACGCTTCCGATAGTTTTTGTTTTACATGGCGGGGGAGGGAAAGCCTCCGGAATGACCCGGTTTACACGTGGCCGTTTTAATGAGCTGGCTGATCGGGATGGATTTATTGTTGTATATCCAAATGGCTATGAAAAAAGTTGGAACGACGGAGAACGCGATACTCTGGCTGCTGCGAGGCGGTTGAATATTGATGATGTTGGCTTTTTTGAGTCCATGATTGACGATTTGGATACGAAGTTTTCGATCGATAGAAAAAATATTTTTGCCTGTGGTATATCAAACGGAGGATTTATGGTTCAACGCTTGGCCATTGAACGGTCTGGTTTATTTAAAGCCGTTGGTGTAGTTGCTGCAAATATGAGTGAGGATCAGCAGAAAAGTGAACCCGTGAATCCAGTTTCTGCTATTTTTATATGCGGAACTGCCGATCCTTTGGTGCCCTACAATGGTGGGCCGGTTAAAGTGTTACAACAGGTACGCGGCGAAGTATTAAGCATGGAAGAAACGCTGGCATATTGGAAACGGGTGAATTTCTGCACCACAAAAATGGAAGTAGTAGTGTATCCTGATATAAACAAACGTGACCGATCGAATGTAGTAAAAACAGTTTGGCAAAATCCTTCGAATGAGCAAATAAAAGTTGTGGACATTAGGGTTGAGAATGGTGGACACACATGGCCCGGAGGAACACAGTATTTGCCGCGGGGAATGGTTGGGACAACCAATCGTGATTTTAATGCATGCGACGAAATTTGGACTTTCTTTAAATCATTAATCTAACTGAAATGGTAGAAACCGGGTGGTTCTATGGTTCGGCAATCGATCCGATATTAAAATCGATGCGTAAAAAACTGGCCGCGCACATCTCGGCAAACGAAACTGTAATTGACATAGCCTGTGGAACAGGTGCGCAGGTTTTCGAAATGGCAGGAAAAGCCAAACGGATTGTTGGTGTTGATTTGGCAGATTCGATGATTGAGTACGCAAAAAAGCAGAAACTCAAGCGCAATACAACAAACACTGAATTTTACGTAACAGACGCCACGGATTTATCCTTGTTTTCAGAAAACGAATTTGATGTTGCAACTATGTCGTTGGCTTTGCACCAATTTAACCCCATTCTGTATAAACCTATTTTAGACGAAATGAAACGAGTGGCAAAACGAATTGTAATAGTGGATTATGCTGTTCCGTTGCCGATGAATTACGTTGGTGTTTCGAGCAAAATAATTGAGTTTATGGCTGGCCGGGAACACAACCGGAATTTCCGAAAGTTTTATAAAACCGGTGGCCTTACTTCTATTCTGCCGCAATCCGGACTTCAAATTACCAAAGAACAATTGTTTGCCAAAGGTGCTTTTTTGCTGGTGGTGTGTTCAAAAGCGCAACCGGATTAATGGGTAACAAAAATTAACAGCTTTAACATTTGCTAAGTCTGTTTAACAATAATTTGTTTCGCTTAAGGTGTGTTAACACTGTTTACACCTATCTTTGATATGCAATTATAGATAGTATAAATAGTTATGAATTCGCCGGAAATGGTGATCAAAAAACAGAATTTAGAATTGGGATTCCCGCATTTGGGAGTCCCATTTTTACATCTGTACAATTAACAAATCTTTCTGTTTTTTGTATTGAATTAACACATTTAGGCTTCAATCTTGTACAAAATATTGCTCAGTCAGTGCGGTATTACCAAAGTAGTGATTGAAATTTGTAAGGAGGACTCTGTGAAGGGTTCTCCTTTTTTATGGATTGCGCAAAAGAGTAATTTTAGTGAAAAGTAAAAGAGTGATTTAGATTTCTAAAAAACAGCTTAATTTTTGTTCATTTCATCCTTAAGCCATTTGGGGCGGTTGGTTGTAATTCCGCTAACTCCAAGTTCTGTTATACGTTTTGCTTCGTCAAGTTCATCAACGGTCCAGGCAAGTACTTCAAGTTTGTTTTCGCCGGCCAGCGTCATTATTTCTTCATCAATAATCGATGATTTAAGATTTATTCCAGCCAGTCCTTCTGCAGTTGCTTCCGGAATACGCTTTTTTGCGGCGGCTTTTGATGCACTTAACCAGTAACATTTATTTCCCGGAAAAGCTTTTTGTGTGGCAACAATGGTATTCCAGTCGAAAGCAATAAAAACAATCTGATCTTGTTTGCCGTATTTTTCAACACATCTTACAAGAGCCGGAATAACATCCTGTCCGCATTTAATTTCTACAACCAGTTTTTTGTCTTCAGGAACCGTAGCAATCATCTCACCCAAAAACGGAATTTTTTCCCCTTTAAACTCATCTCCTTTCCACGATCCAGCATCCAAATCGCGTAAAAGAATTGATGGTGTTTTTGCTATTTCGAGGTTCTTTTTCCCACTGCAGGTTCGTTTGGTATCTTTGTCGTGTATTACCATTACGCGATTGTCCTTCGAGAGATGAACATCCAGTTCAACAGCATCGGCGCCAAGTTCCCAGGCTTTATTTGCCGAGGCTACTGTGTTTTCCGGGGCCAGGTAAGAAGCTCCGCGGTGTGCAATAAATGTGTTTTGTGCAAAAAGTTGCATGCTTAAAAATACGAATGCAATTGAGTAAATCGTCTTCATTTGGTTAATTTATTTGTTTTTAAGCTTCCCGGAAACAAAACTATATTAGTTACATTTTCTGTGGTAAAAACCCTAAACAGACAGTAAGTAATCGTTCTGTTTCCAAATAGTAACGAAAATACGTTCTTGTTTGTTTTATCGTTTCTGTTTTGTAGTTCGAATATAGAAAGGTTAAAAAATATATTCGCGAAATTGCTGTTAAAAGTGTAGTTTTGGAGCACTTTTTAATCAATTTTAACAGCAGTGTGCAAGCGCTTTTCATTTGCTGAAACAAAATGACCGGAAAAATAAATAAGGAAAAACAGGAAGGTAGTATTACGAAAATACGGAAACGCCTCGTAGTCGCACTTTTAAAGACTATTTCGTTTCTGCCTTTTCGGGTTATTTATGGCTTGTCAACTTTTTTATTTTATCTGAATAAATATTTTCTGAAATACCGCTACCAGGTAACCACCGAAAACCTGCAATATGCTTTTCCCGAAAAAACAGATGAGGAACGAGCGGAAATACGGGATCGGTTTTACCGTCATTTTTTTGATTTTTCGCTCGAGTCGGTGAAGTTATACCATGCCAGCGAGCAGCAAATGCGCAAACGTATTGTTTTTAAAGACCTGCCCAGAGATGAAAAGTTGATCGGGGAGAAAAAAGGAGCCATTGTTCTGGCTTTTCACTACAACAACTGGGAATGGTGCAGCTTTATCCAAACGCAGTTTAAATATCCCATATTAATGGTGTACAATCCGCCGCGTTACAACAAGCCAATGGAAAATTTTCTGAAACATTCGCGCGGGAAATGGGGCGGTCGGGTTATTCCAACGGTACAAGCTGCACGGGCAATTTTCGAATACAAAGCAAAAGGCGAGCCTGCCGTGTTGTGGTTGGCAGCCGATCAAACCGCAAAAGCCAATTCTCCTTTTTGGATTACTTTTTTAAACCGTGAAGCTGCCTTTTTTACCGGTCCCGAAAAGATAGCTGAAAAAACAAATCTTCCGGTTTTCTTTCAGCATGTAAAAAAAGTGGCCCGCGGAAAATATGAAGTAGAAATTTCGCTTTTGGCTGAGGAACCTAAAAAGTTGAATCCCAACGAAATTTTAAGTGCGTATGTCGAAAAAATGGAAGAAATTATTCGGCAGGAACCTGCATATTATTTGTGGTCGCACAGGCGGTGGAAACACAACCGGCCCACACAAACAGAGCTAATTAAGTAAAAAAATATGGTTGACAAAGAACTGGTAAAAAAAGATAAACGTTTTTACGAGAGTTTTGCAAAAAGAACACAAAATAATATTCTTGTTGCACTGCTAAAGGGGATTTCATTTCTTCCTTTTTGGGTAATTTATGGCTTGTCCGACTTTATGTACATTATTTTAAAAGGAGTGGTGAAGTACCGTAAAAATGTAATTGTAGAAAACCTGACTCATGCTTTTCCTGATAAAAACGAACAGGAGATAAAACAAATTACAAATAAATTCTACCGTCATTTCTGCGATTTTTCGCTCGAAACTATAAAAATGTACAGCATGAGCGAGAAACAGCTCGACAAACGTTTTTCGGTGCGCGATATGGATAAAATGAATCAAATTGCAAAGGAGGGTAAAAGTGTAATCACGCTCGGAATGCATTACAGCAACTGGGAGTGGGCCAGTTCTATTCAAAGCAAGGCGCTGCATAAAATATTAATGGTATACAATCCGATGCGGGGTAACCAGGCCATGGAACGGTTTTTACTCCACTCGCGCGAGAAATGGGGTGGCGAATCAGTTCAGGTACATAAATCGGCGAGGGTGTTGTTCGAGTACATTAAGAAGGGCGAGCCCGGTGCTTTGTGGTTGGCTGCCGATCAAACGCCTCCTGCCAATTCTCCATTTTGGGCTATGTTTTTGAATCGCGAGGCACCTTTTTTTAACGGGCCTGAAAAGCTGGCTAAAAAAACCAATCAACCGGTTGTGTTTATTTATGTTCGAAAAGTAAAACGTGGTTATTACGAGGCCATTCCTTCGGTACTCATCGAAGACCCGTCGAAGCTCGAATCAAAAGAAATTATGTTGCGCTACATTCAAAAAATGGAAGAGGTAATTCATGCTGAACCGGAGTATTATTTATGGTCGCACCGCAGATGGAAACACACACGTCCGGAGGGAATTTCTTTAACCGAGTAAAAGGTTGACTGCCAAAATGAATTTTCAATTTTAGGCGGAATAATGTGCGGGAAGAAAACCCGGACTTTAAATTTCGCAAAAATAGATCCGATCCGTATAAATACATAATTATACGGATCGGATCTATCGATAAAAACAGCTGTTTTTAAATCTTACATTTTTGACCTATTTTTAGGTACCGAATAAAAATTCAAACTGTATAAATGAAAACAATCAGCCTAAAACTTCTTGTGTTTTGTGCAATCGTACTGTTTACAGCAAACTCTGTTAATGCAGCCGATTTCAATCCCGACACACTTTATTCTCGCTGGATAATCAACTCTAGAATGGGAGATTTTAGAAATAAAACAGCAACCACACATTTTAAAACAGAAACAAGCGAAAGGAATATCGAATGGGATTATGTTCCGGGATTGGTGGCAAAAGCGATAATAATGACCTGGGAACATTATCAAGACCAGCCATGGAGCAAATCTTATTATAGTGCTGTGGAAGACTACGCCGATAACATTAAAATGCGCTTTGGCGAAAGTGACATTGATGACCTGAATGCAGGGAAGATATTTTTTGAACTCTATCGGGGAGCAAAAGCCAAAGGACAAAATGAAAAAGCTGAAACCTACAAAAAGAATGCTACCACTTGCAGGAATAAGTTGATTAACGAACAAATCCGAATTGCAGCTCCACTTCCCGGCGCCGGAGGATTCTGGCACAAAAAGAAGTACGTAAACCAAATGTGGTTGGATGGTTTGTATATGGGACCGGCTTTGTACGCCGAATGGCAAGGGAACTTTGGAATGGAAGAAGGTACGCAGGCAAACAACAAAGCCTGGGATGATATTGTAATGCAATTTGATACCATTTTTGCTTACACCTGGGATGCTCAGAAGAAACTAAATTATCATGCCTGGTCGGCAGAGCCATTAAATGCGGCTTCTTCTTTTTGGGCCGATCCTAAAACCGGTCGTTCGCAAGAGTTTTGGGGACGAGGCATGGGGTGGTTTTTTGGAGCGCTGGTTGATGTTTTGGAAAATATGCCCAAGGATCATCCGGCCAGACCGCGTTTGGTACAGTATGTAAACAAGGTGGCCGATGGTTTAAAGGACAGACAGGATGAGAAATCAGGTTGTTGGTACCAGTTGCTTCAATACGATAACAGTAAAACGAGTTCGTGCGGTATCAACAATTATCTTGAGTCATCGGCTTCTGCCATGTTTACTTATGCCTATTTAAAGGGCATTCGTTTAGGTATTCTCGACAGCAAAATTTATATGCCGGTTGCCACAAAGGCATACAAAGGTCTAATCAACAATTTTGTAGTTGAAGAAGCGGACGGGAAAATAAAACTGATTCAAAGTTGTGAGTCGGCAGGTTTAAGTGATACACGAAAAGGCGATGCCGATTACTACTTGTGCGGAGGTGACGTTACAATAAATAACAACACCGAAGGCAAAGTGTTGGGGCCATTTATAATGGCGAGTTTAGAGTTTGAAAAAGCGAAGTAAAATAGGATATTTTAAAAATCCGTTGCCTTTGTTACAAAAGAAAAAGGGCTTCCGAAAACCGGAAACCCAATATCTAAATTAAAAAATAAAGTTTTCGAAAAAAGGAGGAGCCAGCCGTATCACGTTCTGGTCAAGGGAAAGTGATTAGTTCCGGATAATATCCTTCGATTGCCGGCCCTCCTGAAAAAACTGCACTGTATCTTCTTCAGATTGAAATTTTCTTTTGATAAGATTGAAGAGCCTGACTATCATGTATTCAAACTCATTCAATCTCTCTTCAATCACTTCAATCTTTTTATTTAACTAATTAAGGCAGAACTGTGTCGCCCATTAAATAAAGGTCAACTTCGCGGGCCGCAGCACGTCCTTCGTTTATGGCCCAAACCACCAACGATTGTCCGCGACGTGAGTCTCCGGCCGCAAAAACTTTCTTTAAACTTGTTTTGTACTGCGATTCGGCTTTGTAATTAGAGCGACGATCGCGTTCCAGATCAAGTTCTTCGGCAATTTTATCTTCCGGTCCTAAAAATCCCATGGCAAGCAATACAAGATCTGCTTTGAAGTATCTTTCCGTACCCGGAACTGCTTTTGGCATTCTTCCACCGTTTTCGTTGGTTACCCATTCCACTTCAACTGTATGAATTCCTGTTAGTTTACCATTTTCTCCGGTAAACTTGGTTGTCATTATCGAGTATTTGCGTGGATCTTTACCTTGTACCCGAATCGCTTCGTGCTGGCCGTAATCAACTTTTTGGTTGCCGGGCCATTCTGGCCAAGGATTCGCATCGGTATTACGATCTTTTGGTGGTTGTGGCATAATTTCGAGCTGTGTAACGTGTTTGCATCCATGACGCAACGATGTTCCCACACAGTCGGTACCTGTGTCACCACCTCCAATTACGATTACGTTTTTGCCTTTTGCCGATATGTATTTGCCATCCTCCAGTTTACTGTCTAACAAACTTTTTGTATTTGCAGCCAAAAACTCCATGGCAAAATGTACACCTTCCAGTTCGCGTCCTTCAACAGCCAGATCGCGAGGTTTGGTTGCTCCGGTTGCCAGTACAACGGCATCAAAACTATCGTGCAGTTTTTTACTGCTGATGTCTTTTCCTACCTCTGTATTTGTTTTAAATATCACTCCTTCGGCAGCTAATAAGTCAACACGGCGTTGAACAACGGCTTTATCCAGTTTCATATTTGGAATACCGTACATTAGTAATCCGCCAATACGATCGTCGCGTTCGAATACAGTTACTGTATGACCGGCTTTGTTCAGCTGAGCTGCACAAGCCAGGCCTGCAGGTCCCGATCCTACTACCGCAACAGTTTTGTCGGTGCGGGTTTCCGGAGGTTCCGGCACCACCCATCCTTGCTTAAAACCATTGTCAATAATGGTGCGCTCGTTATCGTGAATAGTTACTGAAGGTTCGTTAATTCCCAATACACAACCTGCTTCGCAAGGTGCCGGGCACACTCTTCCTGTAAATTCAGGAAAATTGTTGGTGTGGTGTAAACGATCCAGTGCCTCTCTCCAGCGTCCTTTGTAAATAAGATCATTCCATTCCGGAATCAGGTTGTAAACCGGGCATCCTGAAGCACCGGTTGGCAACAATTCTCCACGGTGACAGAAAGGTACGCCGCAATCCATACAACGTGCTCCCTGAATTTCGCAGGTTTCCTTGTCGCGTAAAACGTAAACCTCATTCCAATCTTTAAGTCGTTCCTCAACCGGACGTGTCGGGTTGGAAACTCTTTTATATTCTAAAAATCCTGTTGGCTTTCCCATTTTTTCTTCTATAATGAATTACAAGTTTGCAAGATGCATGTCAAATGCTGCATCAATAATATCCGACTCTTTCTCGTATTTGCCCGTGTCGCGAGCTTCTTCAATATAGTTCAGCATGCGTTTGTAATCCGTTGGAATTACTTTCACAAACTTGCCTACTGTCTCTTTCCAGTCAGAAAGGATGTACTCCGCAACCGTAGAATCTGTTTTATCCAAATGGTTTTGAATCATCGCTTTCAATTCATCTTGCTCTTTCTGGTCAACAACCTTTTCAAGTCCAACCATTCCCAGGTTACATTTTCCGGGGAATGTTCCATCTATATCGAGAACGTATGCAATACCTCCCGACATACCAGCACCAAAGTTTCGTCCGGTTTTACCAAGCACAACGGTTTTTCCACCGGTCATGTATTCACAACCATGGTCGCCAATACCTTCAACAACCACTTCTGCACCCGAGTTACGCACACAGAATCGTTCGCCGGCAACACCGCGAATGTAGGCTTTTCCTCCGGTTGCACCGTAGAAACAAACGTTACCTACAATGATGTTTTGTTCCGGAATAAACTGTACATTTTTAGCAGGGTAAATCGCCAGATGACCTCCCGATAATCCTTTACCAAAGTAGTCGTTGGCATCTCCTTCAACTTCAAGTTCAATACCCTTGCAAACAAAGGCTCCGAACGATTGGCCGGCAGAACCCTTCATTTTATAATGAATGGTGCCGTCAGGTAGACCTTCTCCTTTGTATATTTTGGTTACTTCGTGCGACAGAACAGTTCCAACACTGCGGTTGATGTTCTTAATCTCAAATTCTGCCTCCACTTTTTCGCCATTTTTAAGTGCCTTTTCAGCCGTTTTTACAAATTCCCAGTCCAGAATTTCTTCCATTTGGTGATTTTGTTTCAGACTGCAGAACAGACCGTTTTCTTCACCTGTGGTTTCTTTGTATAAAATAGGGCTTAAATCAAGTCCTTTGTATTTCCAGTGGTCAATGTCTTCTTTGAACTTCAGACATTGAGATTGTCCAACCATTTCTTCGATTGAACGGAAACCAAGATCAGCCATAATTTCACGAAGTCCGTTTACCAGGAATGTGAAGTAATTTACAACATGATCAGGATTGCCTTTGAATTTACCACGAAGTCTTTCGTTTTGTGTAGCTACACCAACAGGGCAGGTATTACTATGGCATTTACGCATCATAATACAGCCTTCAACAATTAATGCCATTGTTGCTACTCCCCACTCTTCGGCACCAAGTAATGTTGCAATTGCAAGGTCGCGCGATGTTTTCATCTGACCGTCAGACTGAACCACAATACGGTTACGAAGTCGGTTACGTACCAGTGTTTGGTGTGTTTCCGATAATCCAAGTTCCCATGGTAATCCGGCGTGTTTGATCGAAGATAGTGGAGAAGCACCAGTTCCTCCGTCAAATCCTGAAATCAACACAGCATCGGCTTTTGCTTTACAAACACCTGCAGCAACAGTACCAACTCCTGTTTCCGAAACAAGTTTCACGTTAACACGTGCATCGCGGTTGCTGTTTTTTAGGTCGAATATTAATTGAGCTAAATCTTCAATTGAATAAATATCGTGGTGTGGTGGTGGCGAAATAAGTCCAACTCCAGGAGTGGAGTTACGTGTTCTTCCAATCCAACCATTCACTTTATGTCCTGGCAGGTGACCACCTTCTCCCGGTTTTGCGCCCTGAGCCATTTTAATCTGAAGCTCTTTGGCCATGCTCAGATAGTAGCTGTTTACACCAAAACGACCAGATGCAATTTGTTTGGTAGCAGAACACATGTCGTCGCCGTTGGGCAGTTTTGTGTAACGAACCGGATCTTCACCTCCCTCTCCTGAATTAGATTTAGAACCAATGCGGTTCATGGCAATTGCAAGAGTTGTGTGCGCTTCCCACGAAATAGAACCGAACGACATTGCACCGGTTGCAAAACGGGTAAGAATGCTTTCTGCCGGTTCAACTTCTTCCAATGGAATTGATTGACGATCGTTTTTGAAATCCATTAACCCACGCAGGGTAAATGCTGCTTCAGCCTGATCGTCAACTACATGGCAATACTTTTTGTATTTGTCGAAATTATTTTCTCTGGTAGCTTCCTGAATCAACTGAATGGCTTTCGGACTCAATAAGTGACGTTCGCCATCTTTACGCCAGTGGTATTCTCCTCCTGGTTCCAGAACTTTGGCTCCTCCCTGACGGGTTGGGAATCCCTGGCGATGTCTCATCATTGCTTCTTTGGCAATGTCGTCTAAACTCAATCCTTCAACACGGCTAACTGTTCCGGTAAAGTATTTGTCAACCACTTCTTGTTTGATACCAACGGCTTCAAAAATCTGAGCTCCCTGGTATGAGGCCAACGTTGAGATACCCATTTTTGAGAAGACCTTAAGTAAGCCACCTCCAATTGCTTTTACGTAATTGGCAATTGCCTGCTCTTTGGTTATTTTGCCTAACGCGCCATCCGATACCAATTGTTTAATTGTATCAATGGCCATGTATGGATTTACTGCTGAAACTCCATATCCCAATAAGGTTGCAAAATGATGCACTTCGCGCACATCTCCTGCTTCCATGATAATATCAGCTTTACCACGTTTCCCAACACGAATTAAATGATGGTGAACGGCAGATGCTGCTAATAATGAAGGAATTGGAGCATGGTCGGTGCTAATGGCAAAGTCAGACAACAAAATGATTGAGTAAGCTTCGTCAATTGCATCTTCCACATACTGACATAAACGTTCCAGTTTATTTTCTAAAGTACCTTCCTTACCATTGGCATGGAAAACAATACTGATTTTTTTGGTCTGGAAATGTGTATGATCCACATAAGCCAACTTAACCAATTGTTCGTTGGTAAGTACCGGCTGAGGAATCGCAATACGGCGACAATGTTCCGGCGATTCAGTAAGAATATTTTTAAAACCACCCACATAAGTTCTCAAATCCATTACAATTCGTTCCCTGATTGGATCGATTGGCGGATTGGTAACCTGCGCAAATAATTGTTTAAAGTAATGCGATAAATGCACCGGACGGTCGGAAAGTACTGCAAGCGGATTGTCGGCTCCCATTGAGCCTAGCGCTTCGCTTCCGTTTGATGCCATGGGTTTCAGAATAACTTCAATGTCTTCGTGGGTAAATCCAAATGTTTTTTGTCTTTTGAAAATTGTTTTCTCATCCGGATCTTTTAATTCCAAATCAGGAATAGATGGCAGATCATCCAGGTAGGTCATATTGTTTTTTACCCAATCGCCATAAGGTTGGCTTGAGCAAATGCCTCCTTTAATCTCTTCATCCGAAATAATACGTCCTTGCTCTAAATCGGCAACAAACATTTTTCCCGGTTGCAGACGTCCACGAATTTTAACCTGATCGTGTGGAACATCAATCGCACCGGTTTCCGATGCCATAATTAATGTGTCGTCTTCTGTTAAACAGTATCTTGAAGGACGTAATCCGTTACGGTCGAGTGTTGCTCCAACAAGAACACCATCGGTAAAACATACCGATGCAGGACCATCCCAAGGCTCCATCATTGCCGAATAGAATTCGTAAAATTCCTTTTTCTTCGGATCCATGTCCGGATCGTTTTGCCAGGCTTCTGGAATTAACATCATCATTACATGAGGTAACGAGCGTCCACTCAGAATCAGCATTTCAATCGCCATATCCAGGTTCGCACTATCCGAATCTTTCAAATCGCAGATAGGGAAAATCATTTCCAGTTCTTCCTTTGTAAAAGCAGAACAGTGTAGCAATACTTCGCGGGCACGCATCCAGTTAATATTCCCCTTGTTGGTATTGATTTCACCGTTGTGAGCAATAAAGCGGAAAGGCTGTGCCAGTTTCCACGAAGGGAAAGTGTTTGTCGAAAAGCGTGAGTGTACTAATGCAATCGCACTTACAGCTAGCGGATTTGTCAGATCTTTAAAATACAAAGAAACCTGATCGGTTGTTAACTGTCCTTTATAGATAATCGTTTTGTACGAACACGAAATAATATTTAGTCCGTTATGACCCAATCCGGCAACAGATTCTCTTGCCAGACGTTCGGTATATTTTCTGAATACAAATAGTTTGCGGTCAAATTCTTCCAGGCTCATCCCATCGGGTTTGCCAATGAACAATTGCTGTACATATGGTTCTGTGGCCAACGAATCGCGGCCCAGATCAGAGTTGTCAACAGGTACTTTACGATATCCTAAATAAGGTAGGGCAAATTTCTTTAGATTTCTACCAATTATGTCTTTACACTCCGAACGTTTATCGTTATCCTTTGGAAAAAATATCATGGCAACGCCATACTCCCCAAACTGAGGTATTTTAATGCCGTCTTTTGGACATTCTTCCATGAAAAGTTCGTGAGGAATTTGTGAAAGTATCCCTGCGCCGTCACCACTTTTAATATCGTACCCGGTACCACCACGGTGTTCCATACGAGCTAGCATCGATAAGGCGTCGGATATCACACTGTGTTTTTTCCTGCCTTTTAGGTTAGCTACAAAGCCAATCCCACAACTCCCATGTTCAAATTCTGAGCGGTACAACCCCTGTGCTACAGGTTTTTTTGTCTGCATCATATTTCCTTTCTCTTTATAATTTCGCAAAAAAATGCAACAATTGGCGCTGTCTTAACCAGGTGTTGCAAAAAATGTAAGCAAAACTTTTATTTTACTTACGGAATGAAACCAAAAATAACTAAAGTAGTGGAGATTTACAATTGCGGCTGGTTTAAATTGTGTTTAATAACATACAATTAACCTTTGATTTTCACTATAATACGCGTAATGATAAAATTGAGAAGTACTAAAAACGTGAGATTTGTCACATTTTCAGCAACTTATCAGCCCTGTGAAAGCAGCTTCTTTTTCGCTTTTTCAATATTCTCAAATTGAAATTCAGAAACAACCTTGTTCTTTTTATCTGTGATTTGGCTTAAGCATAAATTTCCAATGCTGCCTTCGTGTACGTGGTTGACTTTTTTCTCTGGAACAAATCCGCCGTTTTCAATTTGAGCACCCACTTGTTTGTATGCTTCACGAAATGGAATTCCCTGCAGTACTAACTTGTTAACCTCCTCAACGCTAAACAGGTAGTTGTATTTGTCATCTTCCAGGATGTTGCTGTTGACGGTCATGTTTTTTACGGCGAGTTGTACAATGTTCAGGCAGTCGTTCATCTCTTTAAATGCCGGAAGAAAAACTTCTTTTACCATTTGTAAATCGCGGAAATAACCGCTGGGAAGATTGTTGATTATCAATCCGATTTGAGCGGGAACTCCCTGTAGTTTGTTGCAACGCGCCCGGGTAAGTTCAAAAACATCGGGATTTTTTTTATGTGGCATAATGCTCGAGCCGGTTGTGAACTCTGCCGGCAAGGCTACAAAGTTAAAGTTTTGGCTCATAAACAAACATACATCGTAAGCCAGTTTCGATAATGTAGCCGCAATATTTGCCAGCGCAAACGATACTATTTTTTCAACTTTTCCGCGTCCCATTTGGGCGTAAACCACATTGTAGTTCATGTTGTTGAAGCCAAGCAAGTCGGTGGTTAATTGACGGTTGAGCGGGAATGATGATCCGTATCCGGCAGCAGAACCAAGCGGGTTTTGATTCGTGATTTTAAATGCTGACAGCAAAAGTTCCAAATCATCAGTTAGGCTTTCGGCATAGGCACTAAACCACAGGCCAAACGACGATGGCATGGCAACCTGAAGGTGGGTGTATCCGGGAAGTAGAATATCTTTTGTTTCTTCGGCACGTGCAAGTAGTACTTCAACTAAGTCTGATGTACTTTCTACAATTTCTTTAATTGCATCGCGGGTAAAAAGTTTGAGGTCGAGCAGTACCTGGTCGTTTCGCGAACGTCCGCTGTGGATTTTTTTGCCCAAATCTCCCAGTTCTTGTGTGAGTAAAAATTCAACCTGCGAATGAACATCTTCAACGCCCTCTTCAATGGTGAAATTTCCTTTTTCAGCTTCGGAGTAAAGTTTTTTCAGCTGTTCCAAAAGTATGGGTAATTCCGCTTTCTCCAATAAACCAACCGATTCGAGCATGGTAACATGTGCCATCGAACCTAAAATGTCGTGTGTTGCCAGGAAAATATCAAGTTCGCGATCTTTACCAACTGTAAAGTCTTCTATTGCTTTGTTAACAGGTGTTCCTTTATCCCAGAGTTTCATGCTAAAAAAAGTTGGAAGACGGAAGACAGAATGCGGAAGTGAAAGATTCCGGAATGCCGTCGCAGCTCTTCGATTATTAAGTGTTGCAAAGATATGATTTCAATTTTAATGCTGCAGTATTCGTTTTGTTTGAAATGAGGATAGCAACAAAATGTTAAAACTTCACAATTACCACAAGCCATAATGAATGCTTGTTTTATTATCTCTGAAAATTTTACGAATTTTACCCACCATTTTAAATTAAAGGTAAGCACTCCAAAATGTTTGAAAACAAAACAATTAAAATCATTTTTTTTACATCGGTAGTAATTGCTCTTGTTGGATATTTTTCAGGTCTTACAATTGATGTTACCCGGGATGCGGGAAAATATGCAACGGTTGCCAAAGAGATCTATCAAAACGGGAATTACATTAACCTTACAGTACATGGTCAACCATACGACCAAAAGCCTCCGCTTCTTTTTTGGCTGGGAGCTCTTGGTTTTTCCATAGGCGGAATTTCGAATTTTTGGTTCAAACTGCCGGTTTTATTGTTGGTTTTTGCCGGTTTTTACTGGTCGTACCGACTTGGTGAAAGTTTATACAATAAACGGGTTGGAATGTTGACTGCAGTGGTGCTGTTTTTTTCATTAATCTATTCCATGTATAGCATGGATATTCATACCGACACTCCATTTCAGGCTTTTATAATACTTGCATTGTGGCAACTTTTTGAATTTATTAAAACCAGGAGGAACAGAAACTGGATCTTGGGTTTTGTTGGTATTGGTTTGTCCATGTTGTGTAAAGGGCCGCTCGGTGGTGTAATTGTTGGTTTTGCGGTGTTGGGGCACATTCTGTTGAAACGTGATTTTCGTTCGTTGCTCGACTTCCGTTGGTATTTAGGCAGTGTGCTTGCTTTTTTAGTTGTAAGCCCGGCATTAATTGGCTTGTGGAATCAGTTTGGCTGGGAAGGAATTCGGTTTTTCTTTTGGGATAACAATGTCGGACGAATGACAGGGACCTATGTTAAGGCAACAAACGATCCGATTTTCTATGTACATAGTTTGTTGTATTTGTTGTTACCCTGGTGTTTGTTGTTTTTTATTTCTGCATTTAGCGATTTGCGAAATCAGATACTCACCCGTTTTCGGGCGCACGAATATTTTACATTTGCCGGAATATGGATATTTTTTATAATTATTAATGCTTCGAGTAGTCAGTTGCCAAATTATGTGTTTGGAATTGTGCCGCTAATGGGAGTGTTAATTGCCAAGTGGGTGGATATTGCACTTGAGCGAAAAGGTGCTTTGCTGAAAGTTATGGATCGCAGCCAGGTGTTTGTTGTAGCTGTTTTGTGGTTATTTATTGGCTTAATTGTATTTTATCTTTTCCCGGGAACACCGTCGCCATTGTTGGTACTTCTTGTGGCTGGCTTGGTGCTAACTGTATTTGTGTATCTGAAGATTAAAGATGATCTGGCTCGGCTTATTTTACCATCGGTTATCACTTTTTCGATACTGAGTGTTGTGCTGAATGCGCATGTTTTTTCATATATGTTTAGTTTGCAGGCACCGCCGGAAGCCGCCCGTTACTTTAACGAGAATGCCCGGGAAGGTGATGTTCTGTATAATTACAAATACCCTCAATATGAATTGTTTTTTTACAGCGAACCGCAGGCAACGCAGGTGAATTTTGAGCATGAAATGGAATGTATTGCCGGTGTTGAGGGAAATTGGGTATTTACAAACCCGGAAGGTTTGGGCGATTTGCAAAATTTTGACTTCGAGCCTGATACAGTAATTGAATACAAACATTTGTATTTGAACCGTGGGGGGCGTTTTATTAATCCGGCTACCCGCGATAAAGTTTTGCAACCCATGTATCTTGTAAAGTATTAGTTATGGAAAAATCAAAGATTAAGAATTTACTTTATCTGTTGGTTACTTTGTTGTTCCTGGTGTATTCCAGTCCGAGTGCCTTGGAATACTTGTTTTTCTTTCCGGACGAGAAATATTATACCGATTCGGTTTTGCAAATGATGGAGAAGGACGATTGTTTGACTCCGTACCAGGCGGATGGTGCGCCCCGGTTTAAAAAGCCAATTGTTACTTATTGGGTGCTAATGGCGAGTTATAAACTATTTGGTGTGAGTCGCATTTCTTCACGGCTGTTTTTTTGGTTAGCGGGTGCCGCGTTGGTCATGATTACTTATTTTATGGCGCTGTCGGTTTCTCGAAATAAAAAACTTGCACTCACGGCTGCGTTTATAACAGCTGCCAATCCATTGGTGTTGATGAGTGCCAGCCGGTCGATACCCGACATCCTACTGGTTTTGTTTCTAACGGTTAGTGCATGGGGCTTTTTAGAAATAATGCTTCGCGAAAAAGTGCACAAAAAATATTATTGGATGGCTTATTTGGGCGCTGCGCTGGCCTTTGAAACCAAAGGATTTCCGGCGGCTGCTTTTGCCGGAGTCAGCATGCTTTTTCTCCTGGTAAATCCGTGGAGGAGAATAAAACTCCGTAAAATAATTAATCCCTTATCGATGGGAGTGGCTGTTATTGTTGCTCTGAGCTGGTTTGTGGCTATGTATGTATTGCATGGCTCGGAATACTGGTCGCTGTTTTTTGCCGATCAGGTTGGCGACCGGGTTTCGTCGAAGTCGGTGCAGGTGCTTAAAAATACATTTTTAGGAGTAGTAAATCTACTGGCATTCTTTCTGCCCTGGGTACTATTGTTTTTTTCAAGGCCCCGGCAACTTAAGGATTTCGTACAAAAACAAAATCATTCGAACAAGGCTGTTTTTGGATTTGTATTGGTGTGGGTTGTTCTTATAATTATTATGTCGGGAGCTGTATTTAAATTTTACGACAGGTATTTGTTGCCGGTGGTTCCGCTTGTATCGCTTGTGTTGGCATGGGTGTTTGTTGAAACACAGGTTTCGTTCAAAAAAACAATACTGAACGTTTTGCTTGGATTGAATGTAGTTGTTATCCTGATTGGTATCGTTTTTTCAATATTCATTTTAAGCAACATGGTTTTGATAGCCGGAATTGGAATTACAATACTTTTTGTTGGCTTCTATTATTTAAATAAATATCGAAATATTTCGGCTGAAATGTACATCGCAAATGCTGTGGCTTTGTTGTATTTTAATTTGTTCGTTTTGTTATTCCCTCTGTTGACGCCTAATTCGGGAAGCCAGTTGGTTGCAAGTCTCGAAAATGCAGGGCTAACCAAAAACGACGAAGTATTTGTTTACGGAAATATAAGAACTGCTGCAAGTATGCGTATTTATTCGAATAATGAATACAATATTGTTGGTATGGATACTGTTTATGCTTTGCCACAGAGCAAAAATCATTATTTAGTGTTTAACCAAAAGGAAATGCCTTTGCTCGATCTTTCAAATTACGATGTAATAGAAGGATCGCAAGAGTGGAAACGGATTTCGGTGGATAAATCTCCCGCTTTTTTGCAGGAGGTGATTCGTGGAGTAAAACAAAAAGGCAGTAAATATTATATAGCAAAGCCCAAATAGATTTAACAGATTTTTTGAAAATGGAAAGAAATAAAGTTAACCTGGAAACGATTGTGTCGGTTTTTATCGGCGCGTTTTTATTGCTCACGTATGTGTTGGGGCTTTTTGTGCCGGTTACCAGCGATGCCGGAAAATATGCGGCCATTAGTCGTGTAATTTACGAAACCGGCGACTGGATTAATTTGTCGGTTCATTTTGAGCCATATCTGCAAAAACCTCCCTTGCTTTTTTGGATAACTGCGCCATTTTATTTTTTGTTGGGGCCTTCTGAATTTGCTTTTAAACTTCCGGTTTTAATTTATTCTGCAATTGCCATTTATTCAACGTACAGGTTTGCAAAACTTTTTTATTCAAATCGTGTGGCAAAAATTGCTGCATTAATGTTGGCGACTTCTGAGTTCTATTTTTTGTTTCATAACGATATTCATACGGATGTGCTACTGACTGCCAATGTAATTTTTGCCGTATGGCAAATTGCAGTCTATTTTAAGTTTTACAAATTAAAGCACATGCTTTTGGCAGGTTTGGGAATTGGTTTGGCACTCATTTCCAAAGGGCCAATTGGAATTTATGTACCGGTAACCGCCACACTGGCGCATTTGGTATTTACAAAACAAATCAAAAAAATAGTTAGCTATAAAATTGTACTTGGTGCAATTGTGGGTTTGGTAGTTCTTGCAGCAGGCTTGGTTGGTTTGTTTAATCAGTTTGGATGGGAAGGGCTGAATTTTTTCTTTTGGGAGAATAATGCCGGCCGGATTTCGGGGCGTATTAAAGGCAGTAGTGTTGATTATCTGTTTTACTTTCATACTACATTATATATTTTTCTTCCCTGGGGATTGTTGTTTTTTCTTGCTGTTTTTTCGGAGTTTAAATCGTTGTATAAAAAAGCCAATGCCGAACTTTATAGTTTAGGTGGAATTGTGTTTTATTGGAGTGTAATATCGGTGGCTCATGCGCAAGCCCCGCATTATTTAATGGTATTGTCGCCATTTATGGCCGTGCTTTCGGCAAAGTGGGTGGTGCAATTTTTCGAGAATCAGAGCTATGTAAAGCTTAAAACTACGGTAACTGTTCTGCAGTATGTTACCATCGGTTTTCTTTGGATTTTAATGTTGTTTCTGTGTATTTATTGTTTTCCTGCAACGGAACTTTGGTTTTGGGCAGGAATTGTAATGTTGTTGATTTTATTTTTTATACGCACAGATGGCGATAAATTGTCGCTTGTTTTGCGGCGGTCGGTAATTTCGATACTAGCAATTGGTTTCGCAATTAATGCACATGTCTTCCCGGCTTTATTTAATTATCAGTCTGTGATTACTGCATGTGAAGTTTTTGATGAGATGGCCGAAGAGGGTGAAATGTTGAATACATATCTGTCGCAGCATCGCGAATTGTTTTTTTATGCAAAAACGCCTGGTTATTATTTGTACGATTCGGAAGATTTGCGCGATTGCCTGACAAAACAAAAGGGAGGATGGATTTATACAAACGATGAAGGATTGGATGAGATATTAAAAAGTGGTGCAGAAGTTGAACTTGTGCAGTCGTTTAAACACAGAAGTCTTTCAGGATTTACGGCGAAGTTTATTAATCCGGCAACACGTGAAGCTAGTTTGAAAAATATGCACCTTGTTCACATTATTTCTCCATTGTAATTAGTATCCACCGTTTTTATTCGATTATATAATATATAGTAGAATAAATTGCCGTGTTAACGAAATATTGAAGCACCACTGATCTTCTTTGGTGTTTTTTCTTTTAATATCATTCTTTAATTGACCCTCCTTTTTATTAATCCTCAGTTTTTAGGTTTTATTATCGTTTTTGTGGGGGTTTCTTCTGAAAATATTCATTTTTCATTTTATTCTGTAATAATATTCTTGTTTTTATTGATGCTATTTTGTGATAAAATAGGGTTAAATGGTGCTTTATGGTGAAAAAAAGACAAATAAAGCATGCAAAAGGTGACTATATGTACAAAAAAGTGTCCATACATTAATAATTTGTTAACTGGATATAATATTGCTTGGTCAAACAGGGGGGTGGTTGCAAAAAAATGTATTTCTTTGAATCGTAATCCAAAAATAAAGGGGTAGTAAAACAAAAAACAGTAAAAATAAATTTTACACCCTGTTGGAAACAAGGATAAGGATTAGATTTAATTAAAACATACAGTTTAACTTTTAAAAATTACAATTATGAAAAAGACACTACTGATTGCAGCAAGCATGTTACTCTTATTTGCCTTAACAGTGCCACAGGCAAAAGCACAAGAAGTAAGTACAGGACTAGACATTTATAGTAGTTATTTGTGGCGTGGTGCCAAATTTGGAACAGGTGCTGCCTTCCAGCCAGGTATCGAATTCAGTGCCGGAGGTTTTGCTCTTGGAGCATGGGGATCTTACAGTACAGGTAGCGAAGAAGCTGCTGAGGCTGACCTTTATGTAGGTTACGGTTTTGATTTAGGAGAAAATGCTTCTCTTAGTTTCACTGTAACAGATTATTATTTCCCGGGATCATCTTGGACAGAAAGCGAATCACATTACTTCGAGCCAATGGTTAGCTTAGGAGTTGGTGCTTTTACTTTTACTGCCGCATACATGGAAGGACTAGGAGATGATGAAATCAATTCTACCAGCGATTTATATCTTGAGGCTGCTGTAACTGCAGGTCCGGTTGATATTACATTAGGTGGTGGTGATGGTCAATACACTGATGATGGTGATTTTAACATCTGTAATATCATGGTTGGAACTTCAAAAGAAGTAAAAATCACTGAAAGCTTTTCTCTACCAGTTTCAGGAGCTGTTATGTTGAATCCGTCAACAGGTGGTTTCCATATTGCGGTAGGTATTTCTCTATAATCCATAAAAAATAGAATCAGAATGAAAAAAATTGAAGCGATTATACGCAAATCAAAATTTGAAGACGTTAAAGACGCTCTTTATGAAGCAGGTATCGAATTCTTCTCTTTCTGGGATGTAAGGGGAGTTGGTCAGGCCCGCGAGGGTAGGGTTTACCGCGGTATTATTTACGATACAAGTACTATTGAGAGAACAAAATTATCGATTATTGTTCGTGACAAGAATGTGGATAAAACAGTTCAGGCTATTCTTAGCTCGGCACGTAGTGGTGAAATTGGTGATGGTAAAATTTTCATTATCCCAATTGAAGATTCATACAGAATTAGAACTGGCGAACAAGGCGACGAGTCACTATTTATAAAAGGTAAAGAAGAATAATAACGGTAAAATTTAGAATAATCATGGAAGAAACTTTACAAGGCCTACAGATAGGTATAGATAATATGTGGCTGCTGATTGCCGGTTTTATGGTAATGTTTATGCAACCTGGGTTTGCGATGGTAGAGGCTGGTTTTACCCGCCAAAAGAATACTGCAAACATCTTAATGAAAAACTTGATGGACTTCGCAATTGGGTCCTTATTATATTGGATTATTGGTTTTGGTTTAATGTACGGCGATTCAATCGGCGGATTAATTGGTAACCCAGACTTGTTCTTTATGAGCGATGGTTTTGGCGACAATTATGCTGATTATGCTGACCTGTTCTTTCAAACTGTTTTTGCTGCAACTGCTGCAACTATCGTTTCTGGAGCAATGGCCGAGCGTACCGAATTTAAAGCATACTTAATCTTCAGTATTGTTATTACAGTTGTAATTTACCCAATTTCAGGTCACTGGACATGGGGTGGTGGATGGTTGAGCCAACTTGGTTTCCACGATTTCGCCGGTTCATCAATTGTACACTCTGTTGGAGCATGGGTTGGTTTAGCTGGTGCAGCTATTATCGGACCTCGTTTAGGAAAATATGGAAAAGACGGAAAACCAAAAGCGATTCCAGGACACAACCTAACATTAGGAGCACTGGGTGTATTCATTCTTTGGTTCGGTTGGTTTGGATTTAACCCCGGATCTCAGCTGGCTGCTGCCGGTACCGACAATGCTGTTGCTATTGCTCATATTGCAGTTACAACTAACCTGGCTGCTGCCGCTGGTGCAATCGCTGCAATGTTGGTTTCTTGGTTCCGCTACAAACGTCCTGCATTATCAATTTCGTTGAACGGTGCATTGGCTGGTTTAGTTGCTATTACTGCCGGTTGTGACGCTGTTGATCCTGTTGGAGCAGTACTTATCGGAACAATTGCAGGTATTATTTTACCATTTGCAGTTGAGTTCTTCGATAAAATATTAAAAGTTGACGACCCTGTAGGTGCTATCTCTGTACACGGTGTAAGTGGTGCATTTGGTACACTGGCAGTTGGTTTATTCTCAACATCAGAAGGTTTATTTTATGGATTCGGTGCTAAATTATTAGGTATTCAGGCAATTGGTGTTCTTGCATTCTTTGTTTGGGCTGCCGGCGGTGGATTCATTCTATTCACAATATTAAAGAAATTAAAAGTTCTACGCGCTTCTAAACGCGTCGAAGAAGAGGGGCTCGATATCTATGAACATGGAGAAGGAGCCTATAACTAATCTTCTTCAATTTTTAAGTCTGTAGCTGTCTGTTTATGGCCCCGTCAGTGGGCGGGGCCTTTTCTCAGGAAGTTGCAAACACTAAATAATGATTAACTGGATAATACAATATTTTACGTTCAAATTAAGGTCAAGGGTAGTTTGTAGTTAGTTTAGTTAGATTATTAGAAAAATCGGAGGCCGGTTACATTTTTTGTAACCGGTTTTTTTTTATGAAATAGTAATACCCTCACTCGAACTGAGCATATCACTTTATATGTGAGAGAAAAAACAGGATTGAAATGAAAAATAATGTCTGGTTTTATGGAGTAATTTCGGTTTGGAAAACTATTTTTGCTGACTCTAAAATTGAAAAGTTATGATGCAAACATGGTTTGAAACCAAAGTAAAATATATGAAGGTTTCCGAGAGCGGAAGCGAAACAATGGTAACCGAAAATTTTTTATTAGACGCAGTTTCTTATACCGATGCTGAAACCCGGATCATACGCAAAATGCAGGAAATGGTGCGTGGCGGAGAATTCTCGGTAGTTGACATTAAAAAATCGCGTATTGCTGAAGTATTTCCATACGAAGACGGGGAGTGGTGGTTTAAAGCTACAATTAACCTTGTAACAGTTGACGAAGAAGCCGGAAAGGAAAAGAAGCTTCGCACTTATTATCTTATCATGGCCGACGACATTAAGGAAGCTTTGGCCCGTTTGGATGAAAGTTTAAGTTACCTGGTTATTCCTTTTGTAACTTCTGCTTTGGCTGTTAGTACCATTGTCGATGTATTTCCTTACGAACCTTCAGAATCTGTTCAGGCACCGGAAGGTTTTGTGCCTCTAAAAAAGGAAGAAACAAATCCGATTTTTACCGATGGTATAAATCCATTTGAAGAAAATGAAGAGGAGGAAACTGCAAATGAGTATCAGGATTCAGAAGAAGAAACTGATGAACCGGAAACCGAAGAATAGGATTTCGATTTGTAAAAGGAGATAAAAAAGAAAAACAGTCCATTTGTCAGTTGACAGGCGGACTGTTTTTTTGTTAATTATTACGTAGTTGAAAAAAAACTGTTCGAAATAAGTTTGTGTGTTTTGGTTTACAAATTCACGAGTACTTTGTAGTAGCTGAATTTTGAGCGCATTGCGGGATCAAACTGATAATAAGCAATTGCAATCCGGCAAATGTCTTGAATGGTTTCATAAATCTGAGCAACTTCGTTTTTCCCGTAATTGTCTAATTTGTTTTCACCTTCCAGGGCTATAAAACAATCTTCGAAATCGTTTACCCGGTTTGAGCAGGTTAAAATTTTATCAAACAAAGAATCAAGCGTGCCTTTCTCCACAATTTTCTGCCGGGTTGCTTCATCCATATTTTCGGCAAATGTTTTTAAGAATTTGTACAAACAAAGGTGATCACCATTTTTTGCATCGCTGAAATAGTCGGTATATCCTACTTTTTTAAAGAAGTCTTTCAAAAATTCTTTATCGTGTTTAAAATCAACTTTAACCGATGCACGCAACACTTTTAGGTGTTGCAAACCTGCAATCATTATTTCGTGCCATTGCCGGTAACGTTCGTCTTCAAGCGAATCCAATGTGTCGCTGTAATGTTTTTCAATGGTGTCGTCAACCCAAACAGTAAGCGATGTGGCGTATTCGGGATCCCATTCGGAACGTAAGTTTGATAATTCGTAAATGTTTTCTTTGAAGGTTTTAGCAATTTTTTGGCACGCAAGTATTGTTGCCGTACTGGTAGGACAAATGGTAAGAGTTTCCATAAAATGGTTTTTTGAAGTTAGAAGATGGTACAAAGCTAAGGACTCCCAATCAATAAAACCTAATTATAAGAGCGTAATCTACAATGTTTTACAGTTATGTTATGGAACTATGTTACACAAGCATGTTATAGAATATGATTCACATATTCGAAGAGGTTCTTTTACGAATGTTCAAAACTTAAATGGACTGAACTGATTGGGAAATAAATTATACCCAAAATTTTATGTAATGACTGTTGGATTTATTTGTGTCGTTTCTTTAATTCCCGCACAATATCCTCAATTCGGTATCCTTTGTGGGCAAGCAAAACAATAAGGTGATAGAGCAAATCTCCAGCCTCGTAAATAAAGTTTTCATCGTCGTTGGCCATGGCACCAATAATGGTTTCAACGGCTTCTTCTCCAACTTTCTGTGTAATTGTACGTGTTCCTCTTTCGAATAACGAAGTGGTGTACGAACCTTTTGGCATTTCTGCTTTACGTTTATCAATAAAATCCTGAAGGTAGCTTAGGAATTGGATTTCAGATCCTGAATTTGTTTCATCGAAACAGGTGTCGGTGCCTTTGTGGCAAACCGGTCCTACCGGATTTACTTTAATGAGCAGAGTGTCATCGTCGCAATCAACAGCCAGTGAAACCACATTCAGAAAATTTCCCGATTCTTCACCTTTTGTCCACAAGCGGTTTTTAGTGCGGCTATAAAAAGTTACTTTACCAATTTTCTGAGTTTTGGCAAGTGCCTCTTCATTCATAAAACCTAACATCAATACATTTTGCGTTTCTGCATCCTGAATAATTGCCGGAACAAGTCCGTCCATTTTATTGAAGTCTACCTGGGAAATATCTTTTAACGTTTTCATTATCTGTAGTAATTTGCTGCGAAGTTAAAAATTGATTGGCTATCGAACCACAATTCCTTTATCTTTTAAGTATTTCTTAAGAACAGGAATAGGAATTTCGTTGTAATGGAAGATGCTGGCTGCCAATCCAGCATCGGCTTTCCCTTTTGTAAATACATCAACAAAGTGCTCTGATGCACCGGCGCCTCCCGATGCGATAATTGGTATTTTAAGCGAATCGGCCATTTGCGCCAGCTGTTCGTTGGCAAAACCATTTTTGGTTCCATCGTGGTTCATCGAGGTAAAAAGAATTTCGCCGGCTCCCCGGTTTTCTGCTTCTTTCGACCACGAAAAAAGTTCTTTGTCGGTAGGGATACGTCCGCCATTTACTGTAACTGTCCAGTGGTTGTTTTCATCGCCACGGGCATCAATGGCCACCACAACAAACTGAATTCCAAAGTTCAGTGCCAAATCGTCGATCAGTTTTGGATTTCGCACTGCTGATGAATTTATGGAAATTTTGTCGGCACCGGCTGCCAAAAGTTTCTCAGCATCGCCTAGTTCACTAATTCCTCCTCCAACCGTGAACGGAATATTTATATGAGCTGCAATTCGTTTTACCAGTTCAACAAAGGTTTTACGGCCTTCATGTGTGGCTGTAATATCCAAAAAACACAATTCATCGGCACCTTCGGATGCGTATTTTGCGCCCAGTTCCACAGGGTCGCCCACCTCCTGGATATTTACAAAGTTGATTCCTTTTACGGTTTGTCCGTTGCGGATATCAAGGCATGGTATAATTCGTTTTGCTAGCATTTTCTTTTAAGTTAATCAAGTAAACCAGGCAGAAGGCAGAAGTTGAAATTACTTTTGACTGCTTTTTACCTTGGAAATTAAATTTGAAGTCATCTTTTCAATTTCTATACTAATAGAAGTTAGTTTGTCGTAATTTTAAGCACTCAAATATTCTAAGCGCAAACTAATTTCAAGTTGCGTTTGTAATTCGTACAATGAACCACAGGCAATTTGAAGAAAGCGAATATAGTCTCCGGTGCTATTCCTTCCGTAACCTTCAGCAATGTTGCTTGGTACCGATACAGCACTCCTTTTTATTTGTGATGTAAGGTTGTAAATTTCTTCTTTAGGGAACTGCTTCGTTTTTTCGTAAACCAGTATTACCAAATCCATTGATTTCTGCCAAACAAATAAATCTCTGTATGTTTTCATTCGAATTTGATTTTACTTTTAACTTCTGCCTGTGAAACTTCTGCCTATCTTAAAAACTTTTCTATTTCCTTCAAAGATATTCGATTCTCGTAGATGGCTTTGCCTGTAATTACACCCGGCACTCCCATTTCATCTAATTTTAATATCTCATCCATTGTTGCAATTCCACCGCTGGCAATAATTTCCACTTCAGGAAGTGTTTTCATAATTTCAGCATAAAGCTCAAATGAAGGGCCGCTTAGCATTCCGTCGCGGCTAATATCCGTGGAAATTACTTTTGTTATTCCCTTTTTGTAAAATTCTTCGATAAATTCAATAACCGGAAGAGAAGTGGTTTCCAACCATCCACCAACAGCAATATTGCCATCTTTTGCATCGGCTCCCAGAATTATTTTTTCGCTTCCAAATTTTTCCAGCCAGCTTAAAAAGGTTTCTTTTTCTTTTACGGCAATACTACCGCCGGTTATCATTTGTGCACCTGAGTTGAACGCAATTTCCAGGTCTTTATCCGATTTTAATCCGCCGCCGAAGTCAATTACTAAACTGGTTTTTGTGGCAATGGTTTCCAAAACTTTATGGTTTACAATATGTTTGGCTTTGGCGCCATCCAAATCAACCAAATGCAGACGTTTAATTCCGGCTGCTTCGAACATTTTTGCAACTTCGAGCGGATTTTCGTTGTACACCGTTTTTTGGTTGTAGTCGCCCTGCGAAAGACGCACGCATTTGGCGTCGATCAAATCAATCGCGGGAATAATTTCTATTTTGTTTGTCATTTTTTCTTTTTCTGTCTGATTCGCAAAGAAACAAATTTTAGAGAATTGTAAATATTAGTACGTCATGCTGTCCGTCAGCTGACGGATTCAGCATCCGGTGTTTTAGATTCCGAATCAAGTTCGGAATGACGAAGAACTATTTATCTTCCAAAATCATTTTTAAAACTGCCTGTGCAGTTACTTCACGGTTTTTGGCTTGTTCAACCACAATTGAGTTAGGGCTATCGATAACCCCATCGGTAACTACAACGTTGCGTCGAACCGGCAAACAGTGCATAAATTTGGCATTGTTGGTAAGGGCCATTTTTTCTTCGTTTACGGTCCAGCTCATATCTTTCGAAAGAATCTTTCCGTAATCGGTGTACGAAGCCCAGTTTTTTGCATAAATAAAATCGGCACCTTCAAATGCTTTTTTCTGATCGTATTCCACTTTCACATCGCCCATAAATTCGGGAGCCAGCTCATAACCTTCAGGGTGAGTAACCACTAAATCATAGTCCGTTTCCTTCATCCATTCAACAAACGAATTGGCAACTGCCTGAGGCAAAGCACGCGGATGAGGAGCCCAGGTTAAAACCACTTTGGGGCGTTCAACGGTTTTGTGCTCTTCAATGGTTACCAAATCGGCAAAACTTTGCAAAGGGTGACGAGTTGCTGCTTCCATGCTAACAACAGGAACGCCGGCGTATTCAACAAACTGACTCAATATTTTCTCCGAGTAGTCGGCTTCACGGCTTTCAAACTTAGCAAAAGCACGTACTCCAATCACATCACAATATTTTCCGATTACCGGAATGGCTTCGCGTAAATGTTCTGCATTGTTGCCATCCATTACTACACCCATTTCCGATTCCAACTGCCAGCTGTCTTCGTTTACATTCATCACCATTGTATTCATTCCTAAATTCATGGCTGCTTTTTGAGTGCTCAGGCGAGTACGCAAACTGGAGTTGAAAAAGACCAAAACCATGGTTTTGTTTTTTCCCAGGTGCTGAAATCCAAACGGATTATTTTTTACTTCGAATGCGGTTTCCAAGGCTTGTTTAATGCTTGGAATATCTTTTACTGATGTGAATTTTTTCATAATAAAAAGTTAGAAGTCGGAAGCTGGAAGCACGAAGCTTTAACATCCGTAATTTATATTCTTGTATTTGCCTTATTCCTTCTATTTCGGACGTACTTGTCCGTTTCCTTCAATAATCCATTTGTAGCTGCACAATTCTTCCAGAGCCATTGGGCCTCGAGCGTGTAATTTTTGGGTGCTTATCCCAATTTCTGCTCCCAGTCCAAATTGAGCACCATCGGTATAAGCCGTTGATGTATTTGAATAAACCGATGAAGCATCCACCATTTTTTGGAAGAGCTGAATGCGGTCTTTGTCTTCAGAAATAATCGCCTCGCTGTGTTTCGAACTGTGTTTATTAATGTGCTCAATTGCATCGTTAATGCAGTCCACCGTTTTTATCGACATTTTCATCGAAAGAAATTCAGTTCCGAAAGATTCTTCAGTAGCAGGGAAAAGAATTTCGGAAGGATAGATGTCTTTTATTTTTTCAAATGAAGCATCGTCGGCATAAATCACCACTTTTTCTTCAGCAAGTTTTTGAGCAAAAGCAGGAAGTTCATTTAAACGACTTTCGTGAATTATCAGGCAGTCGAGCGCATTACAAACCGATACGCGTCGTGTTTTTGCATTAAATACAATTTCGCGTCCTTTTTCGGCGTCGCCAAATTTGTCGAAATAGGTGTGACAAATTCCTGCGCCTGTTTCAATCACCGGGATGGTTGCATTTTCGCGAACAAAATTGATAAGTCCCTGGCTTCCACGTGGAATAATTAAATCGATGTATCCATGTGCACGAAGCATTTCGTTTGTTTCTTCGCGCCCGGCAGGTAATAAACTCACCGTGTTTTCGTCCAGATCAAATTTTTTCAGCACATCCTGAATGATAGAAACAATGGCCTGGTTGGAATAAATGGCATCGCTGCCACCTTTTAAAACACAGGCATTCCCCGATTTCAAACAAAGTGCAAAAACATCGAAAGTAACATTCGGACGGGCTTCGTAAATAATCCCGATTACCCCAAAAGGTACCGTTATTTTGCTAATTTTTAAACCATTCGGACGTTCTGTTTCTTTAAGAACAGTTCCAACCGGACTTGGCAATCCGGCAACATTTTCAATGTCGGAGGCAATTCCTTCAATCCGATCGGCTGTAAGTTTTAAGCGGTCGAATTTCGGATCGTTTACATCCATTCGGTCCAGGTCTTTTTTATTTTCAGTTAAAATAAATTCTGAATTTGCTCTAGCCTGATTTGCCAATTCCTGCAAAACAGCCACAATTTTACTGTCTTGCACCATGTTTAGTTTACGTGAGGCAGCCAGTACTTTTTGTAGTTGTTGTTCAATTTTCATCCTATTTTTATTTCTGTCTGTACGAATAAAATTTCCAAAAATTAATGCTCAATGTAAAATTTCCAATTTCTGAAATTGAATATTGAGTCTTCAATATTGGTTATTGTTTTTTAAAATTTAAAACCCTCTCCCAGGGGAGGGAGAGGGAGCTCAGAATAAGTTCAAATTAAGGCATAAAAAAGGGAGTGAGTATAGCTGCCGAAGTATAGCAGCTACGCTAGGATACCCTGAGCTTTTTTTTATTTTCAATATTTTGTAAGAGATAACTTTTGTTAGCTCTAAGAACTTCCGTTTAATTTATTTTCCAGATACAAGTAATCATAATGAATAACCGGTTTTTGTTTCTCCGATTTTTTTTCATTTTCTACTTTATCCGAACTGTAACTTGCTTTACCAATTCCAACAAAATCGCCCGATTCATCTAAAATCTTTATCAGATCGCCTTTTTTGAATTCGCTTTCGATGGAAATAATTCCCACAGGAAGCAGACTTACTGCTTTTTCAGAGTTTAACGCATTTATTGCGCCTTGGTTTACAATTACCTGCCCTTTTGCAAATCCATCGGAATAACCAATCCATTTTTTTACTCCGCTTGATGATTTTTCGTTTGGAACAAAGTAGGTGTGTTTTAATTCTTTCTGAACATCCATTAAATCGATGAGCACATTCTCGCGGGTGCCGTTTGCCACATGAACACCAATACCATCGCCGGCAACTTTTTTGGCAATTCTGAATTTGGTTAGCATTCCTCCACGTCCAAAATTCGATTGTTCTGACGAAATGGCGTTTTCAGGTTCTTTTTCCAAAATCTCGATGCGCTCAATCAGTTTTGCATCGGCACTGTCGGGATGGGCACTAAAAACACCATCAACATTACTTAAAATAATTAGTGCTTCAGAATCAACCATCGATGCGATCAGACCCGAAAGTTCGTCGTTGTCGGTAAACATTAACTCGGTTACCGATATGGTGTCGTTTTCGTTTACAATTGGAATAACCTTATTTTCGAGTAGTGTGGTAATGCAGTTTTTCATGTTCAGGTAGTGGGCGCGGCTCGAGAAATTTTCTTTTGTTGTAAGAACCTGTGCACAAACCAAACCATCTTCGTGGAAAAAATCGGAGTAACGCGAAATAAGCTTTACCTGTCCCAGGGCTGCCCAAAGCTGGCGTTGCGACACAGCATCGGTTTTTTTTCCGGGTTGTAAAACTGCACGTCCTGCAGCAACCGCTCCCGAAGACACCAAAACCACTTCAACTCCATTTTTATGAAGAAAAGCAATTTGATCGACAAGGTGTGCTATTCGCGAAACATTTAATGTTCCGTCAGCTTTTGCCAGCACATTGCTACCAATTTTTATCGTTATTTTTTTGTATTGTGTTTGCACAATTTATTTCAAATTACCCATCTTGTTATACGACGCCAATATTCCCTGGATCAGAGAAGAGCTAAATCCTTTGTGTTCCATTTCGTTTAATCCGGTAATGGTTACTCCCATTGGAGTGGTTACCTTATCAATTTCGCGTTCGGGATGGTTACCCGATTGTAAAACCAATTCGGTGGCACCTTTTACCGTTTGCGCTGTAATAAACTGTGCCATTTCAGCTCCAAAACCAATTTCGATTCCACCCTGCATCGCAGCGCGGATGTAACGAAGTGCATACGCAATTCCACACGATGAAAGTGCGGTTGCTGCAGCCATTAATTCTTCGCCTATTTCAACGGTTTTGCCTAATTTATTAAACAATTCCACCACATAATCGTTGTGTGCTTCGGTTTTTGAACTTCCCGAAATACAGGTTAACGACTCTTGTAAAGCAATGGCAGTGTTGGGCATAACACGGAAAATAGGAATGTCGATTCCGGCCATTTCCTCAATTACGGAGATACTTACTCCGGCAACAATGGAAATTAATATTTTTTCGGTAGAAAGTACCGGTTTGATTTCGTTGATAACCCCTTCGATGTGATAGGGTTTTACTGCAACAATAATTACATCAGCATCTTTGGTTGCATCTAAATTATCATGAAAAGTGTTTACACCCAAATCACTCATTTTTTTGAGTGTGGATTCTTTTTTGTCAGCAACTGTAATATCAGAAGCAGATACAGAACCAGACTTTATAAGTCCAACAGCGATGGCTCCTCCCATGTTTCCAACTCCAATAATTGCTATTTTTTTATTTCCCATGTTGTCTAATTTATTAAATGACAATTCACTATTTTTTATTTTTCTTCCAACTACTGTAAAACATCAGCAAACGCATCCAAAAATTCGTCAGCCTGTTCAATGCTCAAACTTAGTGGTGGTAATAATCGAATTATATTTAGTCCCGAAACTCCGGTAAAAATTCCATATTCGTTTAACAATTTCTGGCGAATTTCTTTTATCGGAGATTTAAACTCCATTCCAATCATTAATCCTTTACCTCGAATTTCGAAATCACCATTCATTGCTGCCAGTTTTTCCATCAGGTAAGAACCAACTTTTTGTGCATTTTCTACCAGCTTTTCTTGCTCAATAACGTCGAGCACTGCAATTGCAGCAGCACAAGCTAAGTGATTTCCTCCGAATGTAGTTCCTAACATACCAAACCAGGGCTCAATTTCAGGTTGAATTAATACTCCGCCGATCGGGAATCCGTTTCCCATTCCTTTTGCCATGGTAATTATGTCGGGTTTAACATCGGAATACTGGTAGGCAAAAAACTTTCCGCTGCGTCCGTAACCCGACTGGATTTCGTCTAAAATAAGTGCCGCAACATATTTCTCGCATAACTTCTTCAATGCCACTAAAAAACCTTCGTCGGGAACATGGATTCCTCCAATTCCCTGAATTCCTTCAACAATTACTGCTGCAACATCGCCGTTTTTCAAAGCTTCTTCAGTGGCATCAATGTCGTTAAATGGCAATATTACGGCGTTGCTTGTTTCGTTTACCGGTGCAATAATTTTTGGATTATCGGTAATCGACACCGCTGCTGAAGTTCGCCCGTGAAATCCTTTTTTATATGAGATTATTTTCTTCTTTCCGGTAATAAACGATGCCAGTTTAATCGCATTTTCGTTCGCCTCGGCTCCGGAGTTACACAAGAAAAGCTGATAATCTTCGCAGCCCGATACTTTGCCTAATTTTTCGGCTAATTCGTGTTGTAACGGATTTTGTACCGAGTTGGAGTAAAATCCGATTTGCGATAGCTGGTCGGAAATTTTATTTACATAAGCAGGATGGCTGTGACCAATTGAAATTACCGCATGGCCACCGTACAAATCCAGGTATTTTTTTCCTTCAGAATCCCATACATGACATCCTTCTGCTTTTACAGGAGTGATGTCGAATAATGGATATACATCGAATAGTTTCATATTTTTAAGTCAGAAGTTGGAAGTTGGAAGCACGAAGTTTGTCGCACTTGCCAAAGTCCTTCATTCCTTTTTTTGTTTTGCACCCTGCTTTAGCTTGGTGTCAAATTTTGTTTATTTAATTCCTTGGCTTTAGCCGTTAATTTAATAGTTAACGGCTAAAGCCATTAAGATTTCTACCTCCTAATTACCGCCCTAAAGGACGGTACAAAAAACTTTAAAAAGCGACCGGTTTTAAATTTAAGCCGGATTTTTCATCAAGTCCGAATACTAAGTTCATGTTTTGAACGGCCTGACCCGATGCACCTTTTATTAAATTGTCGGTTAAGCTTATTATTACCAGCTTTTTACCGTGTTTTTCCAAATAGATAACGCCTTTGTTTGTGTTTACCACTTGTTTTACTCCCGGATTTTTATCGGTTACAAAAACAAAGGGATGTTTGGCGTAATAGTTTTTATATATTTTCTGTGCTTCTTCCAGCGAGCCCTCAAAATTTGTATAACACGATACGAAAATGCCACGGGTGTGGTTTCCGCGAATCGGTACAAAATTGAATTCATCATTAAAACCAGGTTGAAGCTGCGTTAAACTTTGAAGAATTTCTCCTTCGTGTTGGTGCTCAAAAATTTTGTAAGCCGAAACATTACTGCTTCTCCAGCTAAAGTGCGATGTTGAAGTAGGTTTTTGTCCGGCACCGGTAGAACCTGTAATGGCCTGAACATGGACTTCGTCTGTCAATAATCCATTTGCCGCCAGCGGCAACAAAGCTAACTGAATACCAGTGGCAAAACACCCCGGGTTGGCAATTTTACTTGCCGATTTTATAGCTTCGCGGTTTAACTCCGGAAGCCCGTAAATAAAATCATTGCCTTCTCGTTTTAAACGGAAATCGTGGCTTAAATCAATTACTTTAAGTGATTCGGGCAGCTTGTTTTCTGCCATAAACTCCAGTGACTTACCATGTCCCATACAAAGGAAAATTACATCAACCTCGTTAAAAGGCATCTGGTCGGTAAATGTCAAATCGCTTTCACCCAATAAATCGATATGTACATCAGAAATCAGATTCCCAGCGTTGCTGGTACTTTGCACAAATCCAATTTCTGCTTCCGGATGATTTAGCAAAATTCTTAACAGCTCTCCGGCGGTGTAACCGGCTCCTCCTATAATCCCAACTTTAATCATCCTATAAATTCTTATTTACTGAGTTGTAAATTTTCAGTGAGTTAGAAAGTATTTTGGTAAATCCTTTTATGTCGTCTGCTGTCCAGGCTTCCACTGTTTCTCCGTATTGCCCAAATCCTGAGTTCATTAAATCGTGTTCCGATTCAATTCCAACCAACTCAAAATGGTACGGTTTTAATTTTACAATTACTTTCCCGGTAACATTTTCCTGTGTCGATTCAAGGAATGTTTCAATGTTACGCATCACCGGTTCCTGATACATGGCTTCGTGTAAAAACATGCCGTACCAGTTTGCCAGTTGTTCTTTCCAGTACGACTGCCATTTGGTTAATGTATGTTTTTCGAGCAAGTGGTGCGCTTTAATTGTAATAAGCGGAGCAGCTGCTTCAAAACCAACACGTCCTTTAATTCCGATAATTGTGTCGCCAACGTGCGTGTCGCGGCCGATGGCATATTTAGATGCAATGGCTTCCAGTGCACGAATAATTTCCGGGCCATTTTCGTAAAATTCTCCGTCAAGCGAAATCAATTCTCCTTTTTCAAAACCCAATTCGATGGTACGTTCTTCTGTAGCTTCCAGTTGACTTGGATATGCATCTTCCGGTAGGTTTTTATTTGTGGTAAGTGTTTCTTTTCCGCCAACACTTGTTCCCCAGAGTCCCTGGTTAATGGAATATTCCATTTTTGTAAAGTCAGCAACGTAACCATGGTCTTTTAAGTAGTCTATTTCGTACTGACGAGTTAAAAGCATATCGCGGGTAGGAGTGATGATTTCAATTTCGGGAGCAAGTACCTGAAAAGTCAGGTCGAAACGAATCTGGTCGTTTCCGGCTCCGGTACTTCCGTGAGCAATGTATTTTGCGCCAATTTTTTTAGCGTATTCGATGGTGGCAATTGCCTGAAATGCCCTTTCTGAACTTACCGAAATAGGGTAGGTATTATTTCGTAATATATTTCCGTAAACCATGTAACGAATACACTTTTCGTAGTATTCATTTGTTACGTCAAGAGTAACATGTTCAACCGCTCCCAGAGCAAGGGCGCGTTCTTCTATTTTTTTTAGTTCATCGTCCGAAAAACCACCGGTGTTGGCAATGGCAGTGTACACTTCGAACCCTTTTTCTTCTTTTAAATACTTTGCGCAAAACGAAGTGTCTAAACCTCCGCTAAATGCCAAAACTAATTTTTTGCTCATTTTATCAAATCTTATTTATGTATGTACTGCACGCTTCCTGTTTAAAAAGGAAGAAGTGCAACAATCCATGTTTTTACATTCTTTTTAAAACCCAGGAAACCTTTCCCTTTATTTGCTCCCGAAGAACTTAATCCTTTAATGGTTTCCAGCAGGCTTCGTTTTTTAATTCCATTTACACTTTTGAAATCCGGCTTTTCCCATTCGGGATTGTACAACATTCCGGTGCACAAACATTTTGTTCGGCCTGTTCTCTCCAGAATATCATGATTTACACAACTTTGGCATCCTTTCCAGAATTGTGCATCGTCGGTTAATTCAGAGAAGGTAACCGGACGATAACCCAGTTCGTGGTTGATTTTCATAACCGCCAACCCGGTGGTTAATCCAAATATTTTTGAGTTCGGGTATTTCGTTCGCGACAATTGAAATGCTTTCTTTTTTATCTCTTTTGCCAGTCCCATTCCGCGGTACTCTTCTACCACAATTAATCCCGAGTTTGCAACAAATCCTTTTTCCTGCCAGGCTTCTATGTAGCAAAACCCGGCAAATACGCCATTATCCAATGCAATAACTGCTTTGCCGGCAATCATTTTTTCCTGCAAATATTCAAACGTTCTTCTGGCAATACCAGTTCCACGTTGTTTCGATGCCATATCAATCGCATCGTTTATATCGTCGATATATTTTACGTGCTCTTCGCCCGCTACAAAAATATCTATGTTCTTCAATTCCTTCATCACCCTCCGAATTATATTCTTCCTTTTAGCTTTGGCATAATTGAAACCAATGCTGCTATCAGATCTTTTTTAGATATTCCTTCTCTTTGTATTAATAATATTGTGTCGTCTCCGGCTACGGTTCCAATTATTTCCCATGGATTTGTTTGGTCGATAACTGCTGCAATACTGCTTGCGTAACCCGGAATTGTTTTAATAACTGCCAAATTGCCCGAGAACTGTACATCAAGAAATCCTTCGGCTAAATAATTTATCCGGTTTTGAGTGTGGCTTGTTTCGCTTTGTCCGTTTTCCGGGATGGTATAAACATATCCTTTGGCCGGATGTGTTGTTTTTGCCACCTGTAAAACTTTTAAATCGCGCGACAAGGTTGCCTGCGTTAAATCAAAACCTTTATGTTTTAATTCAGCCAATAATTCATCCTGGCTGTGAATGTTGCCTTTTTGAATTATTTTTCTGATTTCAAGTTGACGTTGTACTTTATTCTTCATTGAATAAATATTCATTTGTGATGCAAATTTATGCATTTTATTCTAATAACAAGCGTATAATTTCAGAATATTTACTATTTTTGCAGCGATTAATGATTTTAACATCATGTTAGATCCTTTTATGGGAAGTAAAGTGTATTGGAATAAGCAAATAAGATAATGAGAAATGCGATTGAACTATTTATTTAGGGCTATCGCATTTTTTTTAATATTAGTACCGGAATATGTTACAAGTAAAACAGGCAAAATTAACTCTCGAAGACGGAACAGTTTTTATCGGGAAATCGTTTGGAAGTGAAACGGCAGTGGCGGGTGAAGTTGTATTTTATACAGCAATGACAGGTTATCCTGAAAGTTTAACCGATCCATCGTACACCGGACAAATTTTGGTTTCAACCTACCCGATGATTGGAAACTATGGTGTTCCATTCAATAAAAAGGAAAATGGAATACATAAGTATTATGAGTCGCATAAACTTCATATTACCGGATTAATTATTTCTGATTATTCATTCGAATTCAGTCATTGGAATGCGGAAAAAAGTTTATCCGATTGGTTGAAAGAATACAATGTTCCGGGTCTTTTTGACATTGACACGCGAGCCTTAACAAAAATTTTACGTGAAAAAGGTTCGATGCTTGGAAAAATAGAATTTGAAGAGGAAATTGATTTCTACGATCCCAACAAAGAAAACCTGGTAGCCGTTGCCAGCTGCAAGGAACGTGAGGTTTACGGAGACGGAGAACACAAGGTTGTATTAATTGATTGCGGTGTAAAAAACAATATTATACGTTGTTTGCTCGATAGAAATGCAACAGTAATTCGTGTTCCATGGGATTACGATTTTACAAACGAGGAATTCGACGGAGTATTTATATCGAATGGCCCGGGTGATCCTGCCATGTGCGACGATACTGTAAAATACATTAAATCGGCCATTGGCGATGAAAAACCAATTATGGGAATTTGCCTTGGCAACCAGCTTTTGGCACGTGCTGCCGGAGCCGAAACGTACAAGTTAAAATACGGGCACCGAAGCCACAATCAACCTGTTTTGTTGGAAGGTACTAACAAGTGTTACATTACTTCGCAAAACCACGGATTTGCGGTTAAAACAGAAACCTTACCTGAAGATTGGGTACCACTTTTTACAAACGTTAACGACGAAACCAACGAAGGAATTAAGCACAAAACACTGCCATTCTTTTCGACTCAGTTTCATCCGGAAGCTTCAAGTGGTCCAACCGATACAGAGTTCTTGTTCGACGAGTTTATGAAAAACGTTGCAGAATCGAAAAAGTAAATCATTCACCGAAATTAAAAAGCATCATGATAGATACACACATTAAAAAAGCGATAGTTCTTGGTTCGGGAGCTTTAAAAATCGGAGAAGCCGGTGAGTTTGATTACTCGGGTTCGCAGGCATTAAAAGCGCTGAAAGAAGAGGGCGTTGAAACGGTTCTGATTAATCCGAACATTGCAACCATTCAAACTTCGGAAAACATTGCCGATAAAATATATTTCCTTCCGGTTACTCCGCATTTTGTGGAAGAAGTAATAAAAAAGGAAAAACCACAGGGAATTCTTCTCGCATTTGGAGGGCAAACTGCATTAAACTGTGGAGTTGCACTTTTCGAATCAGGAGTTCTTGAGAAATACAATGTTGAAGTTGTGGGAACTCCGGTTCAATCGATTATTGATACCGAAGACCGCGACATTTTTGCAAAAATGCTGGACGAAATTGACGTAAAAACCTGCAAAAGTATTGCTGCTTCAAATATGGCAGAAGCAAAAGCTGCCGCAAAAGAAGTTGGTTTCCCGATTATTATTCGTGCAGCTTACACGCTTGGTGGTTTAGGCTCTGGTTTCTGCGAAAATGAAGAAGAACTTGAAAAACTAGCAGGAAGCGCATTCTCTTATTCTCCGCAAATTTTGGTTGAGGAATCGATTAAAGGTTGGAAAGAAGTAGAGTACGAAGTGGTTCGCGATAAATACGACAACTGCATTACGGTTTGTAACATGGAGAACTTCGATCCGCTGGGAATTCACACCGGGGAGAGTATTGTTGTTGCGCCATCGCAGACCTTGTCCAATTCGGAATACCATAAACTACGTGCCATTGCCATAAAAATTATCCGCAGGGTTGGAGTTGTTGGAGAATGTAACGTTCAGTATGCACTCGATCCACACTCGGAAGATTACCGCGTTATTGAGGTGAATGCACGTTTGTCGCGTTCGTCGGCACTGGCATCGAAAGCTACGGGGTACCCGCTGGCATTTGTTGCGGCAAAACTTGGGTTGGGTTACGGATTACACCAGCTTAAAAACTCGGTAACCAAAGTAACCACTGCCTGTTTCGAACCTGCACTCGATTATTGTGTGGTGAAAATACCTCGATGGGATTTAACCAAGTTCGTTGGAGTTTCGAAGAATATTGGAAGTTCGATGAAATCGGTGGGCGAAATTATGGCCATCGGTCGTACTTTCGAAGAAGCCATTCAGAAGGGGATTCGAATGGTGGGTATCGGAATGCACGGTTTTGTCGCCAATAAAGAAGAAATTACAATTGAGGCAATTGAAGAAGAGTTGATAAATCCAACAGATAGAAGGGTTTTTGCAATTGCAGAAGCTTTTAATAAAGGCTATTCGGTGGATGAGATTTACGACAAGACAAAAATCGACCGCTGGTTTTTACAGAAACTGAATAATATTTTCAAAATTCATAACGATTTAATTGAAATCAATGAATTGGAGAGTCTTCCGGTTCCATTGCTAAAAGCTGCTAAACAAGCTGGTTATTCCGATTTCCAGGTGGCACGATTGGTTTTGAAGAGTTCAAATAAGGCCATAAATGAAGATCTCTTAAAAGTGCGTCAGTACAGAAAGGCAAACGGAGTTTTACCGTTTGTAAAACAAATTGATACACTGGCAGGTGAATATCCGGCACAAACTAACTATTTATACATGACCTATAGTGGGCAGGAGCACGACATTGATTTTGTACATGATGACAAATCAGTTATCGTTCTTGGTTCAGGTGCTTACAGAATTGGAAGTTCGGTGGAGTTTGACTGGTGTAGTGTAAATGCCGTTGAAACCATTAAAAAGGAAAAGTACCGCTCGGTAATGATCAATTACAACCCGGAAACAGTAAGTACCGATTACGATACCTGCGACCGCCTGTATTTTGATGAATTGACTTTTGAGCGGGTAATGGATATTGTTGATTTGGAAGATCCTCACGGAGTTATCGTATCAGTGGGAGGCCAGATTCCGAATAACCTGGCCATGAAACTGGATGGACAGAATGTGCCAATTTTAGGTACTACTGCCAAAAAAATTGACAATGCTGAAGACCGCGAGAAATTTTCTTCGTTGCTGGATACCCTAAAAGTGGATCAGCCACGTTGGGAAAGCCTTACAACCATCGACGAGATTTATAAATTTGTTGACGAAGTGGGGTATCCCCTGTTGATTCGTCCTTCGTACGTACTGTCTGGTGCGGCAATGAATGTGGTTTCGAATTCAGATCAGCTGGAGCATTTCCTAGAAATGGCAGCCAATGTATCGAAAGAACATCCGGTTGTTGTAACTGAATTTATAGAGCAGGCCAAAGAAATTGAAATAGATGCTGTGGCCAATAAAGGTGAAATGATTGCTTACGCCATTTCTGAACACGTGGAGTTTGCCGGTGTTCACTCGGGTGATGCAACCATTGTTTTCCCTCCTCAGAAATTGTATGTTGAAACAATCAGACGAGTGAAAAAGATTGCCCGCGAAATTGCAAAAGGACTGGAAATTACCGGTCCGTTTAACATGCAGTTTTTGGCTAAAGACAACGATATTAAAGTAATTGAGTGTAACCTGCGTGCATCAAGAAGTTTTCCATTTGTTTCGAAAGTGATGAAACTCAACCTGATTGAGATTGCCACAAAAGTGATGTTGGGAATTGATGTTCCAAAACCCGATAAATCCTTGTTCGAACTGGATTATGTGGGAGTTAAAGCACCACAATTCTCGTTTGCACGCTTATTAAAAGCCGACCCTGTTTTGGGAGTTGACATGTCGTCGACCGGAGAAGTGGGTTGCATTGGTGAAAATTATTACGAAGCAATAATGAAGTCGATGCTTTCGGTGGGGTACTCCTTCCCGAAAAAGAACATCCTGATTTCGTCGGGTCCGTCGCGTGGTAAAGTAGAGTTGTTGAATAGTGCACGAATGCTGAAAGAAAAAGGCTTTAATATTTTTGCTACTGAAGGAACACACAAATTCTTCAGCGACAATGGGGTTGAAAATACCTTGCTGTATTGGCCGGATGAGAAAGACCAGTCGCCAAATACAATTGATTATATAAAGGAGAAGAAAATTGATTTGGTAATTAATATTCCGAAAAACCATACACCGCGCGAGTTGGAAAATGGTTATACCATTCGAAGAAGTTCGATTGATTACAATGTTCCACTAATTACAAACGCCCGCGTTGCAAGTGCTTTCTTGTACGGAGTTTGTAAATATACGATTGATGATATTGCAATTAAGAGCTGGGACGAATACAAAGCATAAAAAGCTAAAATACAATGCATAAAAAAGCTCCGATAATTTTATCGGAGCTTTTTATTTTAGTTTAAAATTACTTTCATTTTCCATTTCTTGGCTTTTTCAAAAACCTCGATTTTGTTTTCCGTAACTCCTGAAAGAATTCCGATTTTAACGGTCCAAACCGGTCCCTCTTCTTTCAGTCCTAATTTTCCGTTGTTAAAATTCTGTTCCATTGTTTTCTTTCAAAATTATTTTAGTGGCTTACTACAAAGCAAGTGATTATCAAAAACTATGCCTAAAAAATAACGGTAAACAACCTGAAAATAAGGTGTGAATAAACGAATTAACTATTTATTCAGAACTTTTAACGGTGTATCCGCGCTTTACCACGGCTTTTTCAATTTGGGCCAATTCAACTTTTGCGGCATCGTATTTAACAACTGCGGTTGAATCGGTAAGCGTAACAACTACATTTTTAATCCCCTCCAGTTCGTTAATCCCTTTTTCTACCGAAGCCACACATGCATCGCAATGCAAGCCACCAATGTTTATTGTTGTTTCGGCTAACTCTACATTTTGTGTCGTTTCATTTTGTTTTTTTTCGTTTCCCGAGTTGCAGGACAATAGTCCTAAAAGTGCGATCAGAAAGAACAGTTTTTTCATTTTATTTGATTTTTAGTTTTTATTCACTACAAAGTTATTTAAACTATTGTATTATTGTTTTTACTATTTCTTCGTTTCCTGCACTGGCGGCTCCCATAACTTTTCCAGCTTTTTTCCCCATCAATTTAGAAAGCATTCCGGCATTTAACATCGAAATGTAGGTTTTTCCGTCTTTTTCGTACACCGATATACGACATGGCATTAAAGCCGAAGCTGATCGTACATCGTTGTTTTTTAAAATTTGGTAGGCTAGTTCCGGTTTACACAATGAAAAAACGGTAACCGGATTTACTTCGTGTCCATGCTTTTTCATGGTAGCCTGCAAGTCGTATTTATGAGGCATACTCCATTTGTTTTCGATTGCCGAATTTGCAACAGCATCAACAGTCTCGTTAAAACTTAATTTGCTTTCATGTTCAATAAACATGTGTTTGGGCAAAATGGCAACTATTATAAAAATGGTGGCTGCAACTCCTAAAATAAGTCCTGTTAAAAACAGCGTTAATCCTTTCATTATTTTTCAATTTTAATACAATACAGAAACAACAAGTTAAGGAGTTTTGTTTGATAAGTTTTTTAAATCAGCTGTTTAGAAAATCTATTTCAATAAAAAAAGGAGCTATCCAAATGGACAACTCCTCTTCATCAACTTTCAACAATATGATTTAATAAAGTCCGTCAATCGACAAATATCTTTCTCCATGATCGTACGAAAAGGTAAGAATTCGCGATCCTTTTGGAAGATCCTTGATTTTTTTTGCAACAGCTGCCAACGATGCTCCCGATGAGATTCCTACAAATAGGCCTTCTTGTTTTGCTGCTTTTTGTGCATATTCAAAAGCTTCTTCTTTGCTAATTTCAATTGTTCCATCCAGTAAATTAGTATCGAGGTTTTTAGGAATAAATCCTGCGCCAATTCCCTGAATTCCATGAGGACCGGGTCCTTTCCCGCCAATTACAGGGCTGGTATCGGGTTCAACTGCAAATACTTTCAGGTTTGGAAACTTTTCCTTTAAAACACCGGCTACACCTGTAATGTGTCCACCGGTTCCAACTCCTGTAATCAGGTAATCAAAACCTTCAGGAAAATCTTTTAAAATTTCCTGAGCGGTAGTTTTTTTGTGGATTTCAACGTTTGCAGGATTATCAAATTGCAAAGGAATCCACGAGTTTTCAATTCCTTCGGCCAATTCTTCTGCTCTTGCAATGGCTCCTTTCATTCCTTTTTCTTTTGGCGTAAGCTCCAGTTCTGCTCCAAGTGCCAGCAATGCTTTTCTGCGTTCCAGCGACATTGATTCAGGCATGGTTAATATCAGGCGATATCCTTTTACCGCCGAAACCAATGCAAGGCCAATTCCAGTATTTCCCGATGTGGGTTCAATAATTACCGATCCTTCCTTGATAATGCCTTTTTGTTCGGCATCTTCAATCATCGAAAGTGCGATACGGTCTTTAATACTTCCTCCCGGATTTGTTTTCTCAACTTTTACCCATACTTCGTAATCATCAGAGTATAGTCGGTTTAATTTTACATGTGGCGTGTTGCCAATGGTCTCTAAAATGTTCTGTGCTTTCATTTTTATTATTTTGAGTTATTTCGGTAAATCTGTTTTTTACAAATAAAAAGACCTTCCTGATTATTCAGGAAGGTCTTCATTATTTTGATATTAGCTGTTTAACTATACAAAAATATCACCCCTCCCTGAATCAAGGAAACAACAACACATCATCATATTGGAACAGGTGTTTTTCATATTGGCTGCAAGATATGTAATTTTTATTAATTCTAAATAAAAAATATGAAAAAAATCATGTTTTTGCGTCTTCTGTTAATTCTTGTAACGCAACCATTTTATTAATTCTTTGATATTGACCTTTTTACCATACATGAGTAGGCCGATGCGATAAATTTTAGCAGCGGCAAAAATTGCACCCACTGTAGTTAGAATTAGTAAGCCCATCGATAACAACAGTTCCCAGGCAGGTAGTCCGTAAGGCACTCTTGCCATCATTGCTACAGGTGACGTAAAAGGAATAATTGAACACCAGAATGCCAATGATCCTTCCGGGTTGCGTGCAATCGGAAACAAGAGCATAATGGAAAGAATTAGAGGGAAAGTTACCGGGAAAACCATCTGTTGCGAGTCTTCATCGTTATCAACAGCTGCACCAACTGCACCTAAAAACGAACTGTAAAGCAGGTAGCCCGCTAAAAAGTAGAAAACAAATGAAAACATGATTAGAGGCAAATTGAGGTTGCCAACCATTTCCATTATTTCCATTACTTTATTTGGTTCGGCTGCCTGTGCCATGGCAGGGTTCATTTGTCCCTGGCTTTCCATTAAACTCTGACTCATTTGCTGAGCCGATTCAGGAGAGAAGAATCCCTGGACAATAAAAAGGCCAACACCGCCGAGTACCACCCAAATGGCAACCTGCGTTAATCCAACCAGTGCAGTTCCTATTATTTTACCGGCCATTAACTGACTTGGTTTTACCGAGGAAATTATTACCTCAATTATGCGGCTTTTCTTTTCTTCCATTACACTGCGCATAACCATGGCGCCGTACATAAATACAAAAAAGTAGATCAATAAACCCATGGCATAACTTGCTATAAAAGCAACCACCGACGAGCTCTTTTTAGCTTCTCCCGAGTCTGAAATTTTTAGCGTGTTAAGTGTTATCCATGTTTTAGTTTTTTCCAAACGATCTTCCAAATCCGGAATTCCTGAATCTTCGATCACTTTTTGCCGTTTGTCGTTTTCAATAAAACGACTTAGTTTTCTTTCGATTTGTTCAGTTAGCTCGAAGGGGAGTTGTTTTTCTGAAAATAACTGTGCCTGGTTGTTGGTATAAATCGTTCCGGGAATATATAGTACTGCGTAGTACTCGCTTCCTTTAATTTTTGATTTTAACTGAGTGTATTCTTCCTTTGGAATAAAATGATAGTTGGTTGTTCCCTGGTCGCTAAATTCGCCCAAAAACAAAGTTGATTCGTCGTACACGGCTATGGTACGTTCTTCGGTATCGTCTTTAATCGAAAAATAGATTACCAGGCCATAAACTCCTGCAATCAAAAAGGGCATTAAAATGGTTAAAATAATAAACGATTTTTTTTTAACCCGTTTTAAATATTCTTGCTTTAAAATTAGAAATGTATTGCTCATGGTAATTTTAGTTTTTATTTGATTCCTGAACGGCTTTAATAAATACATCGTTCATACTTGGTATAACTTCCTCGAACGAAATGATTTCGGCAGCCTGCATAAGGGCATGTAGTAAATCATTGTTCGAGTTACCATTCAGGTACTGAACTTTTAGATTGTTGCCTTTTGGGCTTTCGGAATGGCTAATAATTTCGTAAGCTGTACCAAGGGCCAGATCAACATTTTTAAAATCGCCCCGGTATTTTATGTCATAAATATTCGACTTGTATTTTTCGCGAATGGCATCGGTCGGACCGTCCTCAATTTTCACCGATTTGTTGATAAGTGCAATGTTGTCGCACAATTCCTCTACCGAACCCATGTTATGTGTAGAAAATATGATGGTAGCGCCTTCCTTTTTCAGATTAAGAATCTCTTCCTTTAAGAGGTTTGCATTTATCGGATCGAAACCACTAAACGGTTCATCAAAGATTAAGAGTTTTGGTTTGTGAACTACAGTTGTAATAAACTGTACTTTTTGCTGCATCCCTTTTGAAAGCTCTTCTACCTTTTTGTTCCACCAGGCCATTATTTCAAATTTTTCGAACCAGTATTTGAGGTTTTTTCGGGCATCGCGCTGCGACATCCCTTTTAACTGAGCCAGGTAGATGGCTTGTTCCCCAATTTTTAACTTTTTATACAAACCCCGCTCTTCGGGCAAATAACCAATTTGCGAAATATCGGCCCGGGTCATTGGTTTTCCGTTTAAAAATATCTCGCCTTTGTCGGGTGCCGTTATTTGGTTGATGATACGTATTAAAGTGGTTTTTCCCGCTCCATTTGGCCCAAGTAAACCAAAGATGCTTTGTTCCTGTACTGAAATGCTAACATCGCTTAAGGCTTTGGTCGATGCAAAAACCTTTTCTACATTTCGCGCTTCAAATAATTCCATTGATTTTATTTTACAAATAGTATGAATTTTCCTGTACAAATTACAGGATTACGATTAAACTTACTTTTAAATAAGGTATAAAAATACCGGTTTCCCAAAGAAAACCGGTAAACAATATTTAATTCATGATGAAATTACTTATTCTTTAGGTGTAACTTCTGTTACCTCTTCAAATGCATCATTTTCATCTTCTGAGCTCTTTGTTTCATCTGCAGGTTTAACCTCACCTTTCAAGTAATTGGGGAGTTCCATTCCGGCCGATTTGAATATATCGTCGAGTGGAGGAATAGAACCTAACATGCCTTGCATAAAATTGGCGGTTGATGTTTTGCCATCTTTACTATTCCCGGTTTCCCAAACAGTAACTTTATCAATTTTGATGTTTTTAATGGCTTCCACCTGTGTTTTAACCAATTCGGGCAATTTGTCGGCAATCATCATTAACACTGCTTTCTGTGCATCGTTACCTGCCGCCTTAACCAGTTGGTCGAAACCTTCAGCTTGTTTGCTTAATATTTCGTAAATACCTTTTCCTTCAGCGGCCATTTTCATGTAAATTGCATCCGCTTCCCCTTTTGCAATTCGTCTTGTTTGTTCAGCCATAGCTTCTGCGTCAATTTCAACTTTTTGTTTGTCAATTTCGGCAGGAACTACAATGTTGGCAGTTTGTGTTGCTTTATCTCTTTCGGCACGAACCTGCTCGGCCAGTTTTTCTGCAGCATAAGCTTCCTGTAATGCTTGTGCATCGGTCACTTTTTCGGCGGCAACAGCACGGCGGTTTGCTTCTGCTTCTTTTTCTCTACGGTCGGCATCCGAATTTGCGATGGTAACTTTGGCGACGTTTTCACCTTCAACTGCAGTTGCATCGGCGCCGGCAACCTGAACACGTTGTTCGCGATGAGCCATTGCCTGTCCAACTTCTCCGTCACGATTCTTTTCGGCCACACTTTTTTTCGCATCATTTATGGCTTTTGCTGCTGCTTCTTTACCCAATGCTTCAATGTAGCCCGACTCGTCGTTAATATCGGTTACGTTTACGTTGATCAGTTTTAAACCTATTTTTTTCAATTCAGCTTCAACGTTTGACGAAACGGCAGCAAGAAACAGATCGCGGTTGCTGTTGATCTCTTCAATTTCCATGGTGGCCACTACCAAACGCAACTGCCCGAAAATAATATCTTTGGCCAGGTTGCTAATTGATTCCTGCGATAAACCCAGAAGCCTTTCCGCAGCATTGTTCATAACGTTTGGTTCGGTAGAAATACCTACTGTAAAACGAGATGGAACGTCAACACGGATGTTTTGCTTACTCAGTGCATTTGTCAGGTTGATTTCGATTGAAATTGGCGTTAAATCAAGAAATGCATACGAATGAATGATTGGCCAGATAAAAGAGGCACCACCATGGATACATTTCGCTGAACGGGCCTGCTGGTCGGCACCTCGTCCGATTTTTCCGTATACAACCAGGATGCGGTCGGAAGGACACCGTTTGTAACGCCTCATCATTGCAACAATGATGATAAAAATAAATAATGCAATAATTGTAATCAGAATCACAAAATAATCGTTCATAAAATTTAATTTAAAGGGTTATTAATTGCCTTGTTTTTTAACTAATAGAATGTGGTCGTCAATTACATTCTGAACCACAATAATCGATGACGTTGGGATTGTTTCCGGGTCATCGGTGATCGCATCGAGAGTACGTACCGAGCCTTGAACATTTAACTGAACTTTGCCAATACCTCCTCGTTTTGCCGGAATTACAAGATATACTTCCCCTAATCTGCCAATTGCATTTTGCATTTTTAATGTTCCGCTTTCAGCCAGTTTCGACATAAAATAGAACAGGGAAGCCATAAGAAACATCATTAGTAAACCACAAATGGTTGCAAAAACAATCACGTTAAGCGGATCGAATCCCAGGTTTATAAAGCCAATTCCCGACCATCCAAAAACGGTAAAAAATGCGACTATGTTTTTTAACGAGATAAATTGAAATGGAATGGAATCGCCGTCAGCAATATCTGCATCAACATCGGTGTTTACATCTGTGTCAGCATCGCCACCAAAAACGGTGAGAATCAGAAGAAGAAGGAAAATTACAGTTGCCGGAACGGTTATTGCCCAGAATACTTGTTCGAATACGCCTATTTCGGACCAGTTCGGAAGGATTGAATTTAGTAGCATTGGATTAAATTTTGATTTATGATTTAAATTTACATAATATCAAGCTTTAACCAACGAATGATTGTTTGTATAAATGAAATTTATAGGTTAGTGGACGTTTTTTTGGTGTAATTAAACGAAAAATGAAGTTTTAAAAATGATGATGAATACTTTCTTCCAGGTAAGGATGGTTTTTGGGAACCAGGCTGGCTTTGGCCAAAGTAGTAGCCACTACCAACGAAAAGAAACCCAGGTATCCAATAAAAGTTCCAATTTCGAGTAAGCCAAATTTTGCCTCGTGAACGGTTGCCGGCCAAATGATGTAATACAGTTCGGTGTACTGACCAATAATCAGAATAAGAATTACCGGGAACATGATTAGTTTTGAGCGTGATGATTTTCGCGGCATAAGAATAAAGAAAGGTACAGCCCAGTTTAATACAATGTTTACAAAGAACAATACCTGGTAAACACCATGCGAGCGATGTACAAACCATGTTGTTTCTTCCGGAATATTTCCGTACCAGATTAACATGTATTCGGCAAAGTTAAAGTAGCCCCAAACAATGCTGGCCATAAAAATATACCGTGTAAAATCGTGAAGGTGACTTCTGTTCAGGATTTGCAATTTACCCATGCGCGACAATACAATTACAATCAATGCAATTATTGATGAAGCATGCAACAAAGCCGCTATAAAACTTTTCCCTGCAAATAAGGTGCTAAACCAATGTGGCTCAAGCGACATTAACATATCAACCGAAAAAAGACTGAATGTGAAGGCGATGATAAAAATGAAAATTTTTGAATAGAATTCTGATTTTTCGAAATATTCCATTCCTCCAACTTCATCTTCTTTTAATGATATTTTTCGTAATAGTTTCGACATAATAATCCAGGCAGCAAAAAAGGCCACAACACGTGCAAAAAAGAAAGGTACATTTAAATAGGGCGATTTAAATTGCAACAAATGATCGTGTTGCACTTCTTCCTGGTGTGTCCATTCAAAAATAGAATGCATTCCGAAATACAGGATAACAAAGAATATGGCAGCAAAAGGCAGCCAGGCAACCATGGCTTCGGGAATGCGTTTAAAACCTGCCGACCAGCCCGACTGTGTAATGTACTGGATGGCTCCGAAAAATGCAGCGCCAATTGCCAGAGAAACAAAGTAATAGTTGTTTAACAGGTAGTTTGCCCAGGTGCGTTCGGCATCAAAAATAAATCCCAGTGCAAACGAAATTACACCAATGGCAATAAATGCGTAACTAACCATTTTAAACTTATTGGAAATAACTAATCTCTCTTCCATATCAGACTGTTTTGAAATCTATTTCTGTAATTCGTTTTTAATATACATCGCAATTTTCCAGCGGTCTTCCGAGCGTATCATCGATCCGTGTTCGGCCATAATTCCGTGGCCAACCGTTATTACATGAAAAATATCGGCATCCGGATTAGCCATCATTTTTTCGCTCAACAAACTTGCCGGCGGATAAGGGTATTTTTTATTTACATACAACGAACCTTTACCATCTCCATTTTCGCCGTGGCATTGCAAACAATAAATGCCATACATTCTTTTTCCGCGTTGCAGATTCTCTGCTGTTGCTTCCAATGTGTTTACAAGCGTTGCTGCAGCCAAAGCCCGGTCTTCGTCGGTTTTTTGATATGCATACGGAATACTTCCACGCGGAATGGTACCTGCCACAGGAGGTTGCATGGTTTTATTGTCAGAAAAGTTTGGATTCTTGGTGTAGCTTTCATAAGCTGATGAGTGAGCCATGTCGTCGAAATATTCGTAGCCGGTTGTTCTTCGGTTAAAATCGCACGACGATATCAGGGCAAATGTCAAAAGCAGAAAGGCAAAACCCAGTCCTTTTTGTATGTATTTTTCTACCTTCATAGTATCTTAATTAGTCACAATTATTCAATTTCTCCGAATTCCAAAATAATGGATTCAATGTCTTTACTTTTATCGCCCATACTTTCTTTGTCAATAACCATAACAAATTTATCGTCGGTAGCCCGTTCGTGGAAAATCTCCGGTTTCTTTCCCGGGAAAATTTGTGCACGTGCCGAAAAGGTAAAAAGCGTTAATAAGGTGATTGATAAAATAGTAGCAACAATGGTAACCACAATAAACGACGGAAAAGCGTTAAACGGTTTTCCTCCATATTGAAGAGGCCAGTCGATAACAGCTGCATACGTCAGAAAGCTCAGTATTCCGGTTGCTGCAAGCAACCCGTAGAAAAAGGCAGCATGCGTAATGCGTGTTCTGGTGGGCATTCCTTCCAAAATTTCATGAACCGGATAAGGAGTGTACACTTCAACGGGCTGAATTCCTTTTTCTTTCACTTTTTCGAAAGCATCAACCAGGGTTGCTTCATCGTTAAAAACGCCAAGGATATAATTTTTACTCATGACTTGTAGCTTTTAATTTTCCATTGTTTGGTTTATCAAATTTGGCCACACTTTTTAATTCCGAAATCGCAATCATCGGGATGAAGCGGAAGAACAGCAGAACCCCGGCGATAAACATTCCCAGTGTTCCGATGAAGAACCCTATTTCAACCCAGGTAGGTGAGTAAGGTGCCCATCCCGAGGGAAGATAGTCGCGGCTTAACGATGTAACAACAATGTTATAACGCTCGAACCACATTCCAATATTTATAATGATAGAGATGGTAAATACCACAAACATATTGCGGCGCATTTTTTTGAACCAGAACAACTGTGGAACTACTGCGTTCGCCACAAACATGATCCAGAACTGGTAGGCATATTCACCAAATAGACGTGTTCGGAAAAACAGATAAGTTTCGTAATCAGAACCGGAATACCAGGCCATGAATATTTCTGTCATATAGGCGGTTCCCATAATTAGCGAAATAAAAATAAGTACACGACAAACTGCATCAACATGCGAATCGGTAATAAAATCATTCATTTTGTATAATCCGCGCATTGTAATCACAAGCGTGAGTACCATGGCAAATCCCGAGAAAATTGCTCCAACCACAAAATACGGTGGAAAAATAGTTGTATGCCAGCCGGGTTTTACCGAAACAGCAAAGTCGGTTGATACAATGGAGTGAACCGAAACCACCAAAACGGCTGCAATTCCTCCAAGTACAAAACTCAAAGCTTCAAATCGCAACCACTCTTTGCTCGAACCGGTCCAGCCGAAAGAGAAGAAACCATACACTGCTTTTTTAATCTTCGATTTGGCCGTATCACGGATGGTCGCAAAATCAGGTACCATTCCGAAATACCAAAAACTGGCTGAAATAAGCAGGTAAGCCGAAATTGCCACAAAGTCCCAGAATAGTGGTGAGTTAAAGTTTACCCAAAGCGGTCCTCTTGTGTTTGGATACGGAAAAATATAGAAAAATAACCACGGTCTTCCCATATGTAACAAAGGGAACAAACTGGCACAAAATACAGCAACAACTGTCATTGCTTCTGCAGCCCGGTTAATTGCTGTACGCCATTTTTGCCTCAATATTAGCAGGAAAATGGAGAACGCAGTACCGGCATGACCAATACCAATCCACCAAACAAAGTTAATGATGGCCCAACCCCAGGCAACTGAGTTGTTAACGCCCCAGGTTCCAATTCCGGTTGAAATGGTAATGTATTTACAATACAATCCGAAACCAAACAATCCAAGACTGACCAACATGGCTGCATACCACCAAAGTGGTGTTTTTGCATGAATGGGTTTAATAATTTCCTGCGATATCTGGCCTAAGCTCTTATCGCCATCAATTAATCTTCCCCTTACCGCTGAATTATACATAGGCTTTTATGCTTTTTTATTTCTTACTTTGGTTAAATATCCCACTGAAGGCAGCGTGTGCAGCTCTTCCAGCAAATGATAATTCCGTTCGTTTTTAAAATATTTCGAAATTTTACTGTTCGGATCTTTTAAATCGCCAAATACAAGAGCATCGGCAGGACAGGACTGAACGCAAGCTGGTTGTATTTCTCCATCCTCGATTTTACGTCCTGCAACGCGAGCTTCTGCTTTTTTCTCCTGAATACGTTGAACACAGAACGAACATTTCTCAACAACTCCACGGGAGCGAACCGTTACGTCAGGATTTAAAACCATTCTGCCCAAATCGCTGTTTGAAGCATAATCGAATTCGGGATTTTGTACGTACTGGAACCAGTTAAAACGACGCACTTTGTATGGACAGTTGTTTACACAATATTTTGTTCCCACGCAACGGTTATAGGCCATCTGATTTAATCCTTCGTCGCTGTGCGGTGTGGCCGAAACCGGGCAAACGTTTTCGCATGGAGCATTGTCGCAGTGCTGGCACATTACCGGTTGGTGATACACTTCCGGGTTTTCAGCATCGTTAGTAAAATAACGGTCGATACGAATCCAGTGCATTATTCTGCGGTTACGCACCTGCTCTTTCCCAATTACCTGCACATTGTTTTCGGCCTGGCACGAAACCGAGCAGTTTCCGCAGCCGATACACGACGATAAATCAACTGCCATTCCCCAGTGGTGCCCTTTAAATTCAGGTTCCGGGTAAAGCGATACATCATGTTTTTCGTGTTCCTCTTTTAGTTCGTTTCCAGCTGCCGGATCCAATTGCCACTCGTCAAATGTTGTTTCGCGAACAATTGGGCGCCCTTCCATCGAATGATGTGTTTGCGACAGCGCCAGTTCGAAAGTTTTTGCTGTTGTTTTTATATCAGCATTCGAAATCCATAATTTTTTGGAGCCACTCTCAATTGTCGAAAGGGCATACATATTTTTACCAACACCATCACCTACTTTTCCGGCAATTTCGCGGCCATAACCCAGCGCAACTGAAATGGTGTCGGGAGCTTGTCCGGGCTGAATATAAACGGGTAACTCAACACCATTTATTGTAATCATCGATTCATTCTGGAGGCCATTTTCTTCCGCCCATTTTACCGGAACAGCAGCAAAGTTATCCCAGCTTATTTTTGCAATTGGATCAGGTAATTCCTGCAACCATGGATTGTTGGCAAAATTACCATCGGCCAAAGCAACACTTTGGTAAAAGGCTACTTCCCAACCACCTGGATTTTCGCTTGAAAGTGAGATAGCAGCATCTAATCCATTTTCGGAATAAGCAAAAGAATCCTGGTTTTCTGATTCAACTTCAAAAACTCCTTTTTGTAACACATCATTCCAGAAAATCCGGGCGTCTGCAAATTCGGTCTGCAATCCTGTAAAATTATTCTGCCAGTTTGATTTTAAGTATTCGTAATAATCAGGAGACTCAACACCTGCCCATTTTAATAAGGACTCCTGTGCCTGACGGCTGTCGAATAATTTTGAAATGGTAGGTTGTACCAAACTAAATACACCTGATTTTGGTTCTGCATCGTTCCACGCTTCCAAATAATGTGGCTCGGGGCAAACCCAATGACATGCAGCTGTTGTTTCGTCGTTTCTGTCGGCGAACGAAACAGAAAGTTCGGCTCCCGAAATTAGTTCTTTAATTTCCTGGCCTTTGGGGTGGTTGTAAACAGGATTTACTCCCCAGCATAAAATGCCGCTTACCTTTTTGCTTTTTAATTCCGACAACAAGTTTTCAAAATTATCGTCGATTCCCTGATTGGTGTTTAATGTTTTATCGAGTGAAATTGTAGAGTCATAATTTCCAAGCAGGTTGTTAATGGCATTTACAATTAACTGTGTATTCACATCGTTGCTGCCCGAAACAACCAGCGAATTGCCTTCGTTGTCCAGTAAATCTTCAACCAGCCCTTTTACATCAACCGGACTTCCCGGAGCTGCAATGGTCATCATTCCTTTGGCTTGTTGAAGCTGGTAAAATAAGGCGGTTAATATTGTTTTTTCTTCCGATGGTTTTATCGGAAAACGAACGTCGGCATTCGATCCTGTCAGCGTCATTCCCGTTTCAAACTGATAATGACGGTTCATTTTATCGTCCTTTTGCAAAATCCTGCGTCCTGCAGAATAAGCTTTGGTATATTCAGTAGAAGAAAGCCAGGTTCCCAGAAAATCAGCTCCAAAACTTACGATTACTTTGGCTTTTTCAAAACGATAATCAGGAATAATTGCTTTCCCAAAGGACAGTTCGTTTGCCTTTAAAATACCACTTGCCGAAACAGCATCGTATTGAACCACTTCAACATTGGGGAATCGTGTTTGAAAATCGGCAATTGCTTTTTTTGTTGTAGGAGAAATAAGTGTAGAAGAAAGTAAAACTACTTTTTTGTTATCGGCATTTAACTGCGTTAATTTTTTTGAAATATAACTGTCGATTTCTTCCCAGCTTGTGGCTTCACCTCTTTTTAGCGGCGTTTTAAAACGGGCATCGTCGTATAAATTTAATACCGAAGCCTGCACCCGGGCCGAAGTTCCCTGCTGCGAAATAGAGGAAAGATTATTCCCTTCAATCTTAATGGGGCGTCCGTCGCGTACTTTTACCAAAATGCTACAATACTCATTTCCTTCGAAATACGATGAGGCGTAGTAGTTTGCCATTCCGGGAGTTACCTCTTCCGGTTTAACCAGATAAGGTATTGCTTTATCAATCGGGCGTTTACAACTGGCAACTACCGCTGCTGCAGCAACACTAAAACCAAATGTTTTCAGAAAATCGCGTCGCGACGAGCCGGAAGCTTTTTTTAAAACGGCACGTTTGGCATCCAGTTCAAGTTTAATTTCATTCTTTTTAAACTCCACCGGATTATTTAATTCGTCTAAACTTCTCCAATATTTTGTCATAGTCAGTTTGATTCTTCTTTTATCTCCGAACTTTTAACTCTAAACTAGTAGTGGCAACGCATGCAGTCGTTGGCTCCCACGTCGTTTGCTGTAACTTTATCGCGTTCTCCGGATTGTAATTCTTTTTGCAATTCTACATGGTGTTGGTAATATCCATTGTTCATAATGTCAACTTCAGTGTCGCGGTGACAGTTGATACACCATCCCATCGATAGTTCGCTCTCTTGTCGCATGATATCCATTTCTTCCACAGCACCGTGGCATTGAGCGCAGTCGAGTTTTCCCGAGCCAACGTGCACTGCATGACTGAAAAATACATGGTCAGGCAAATTATGAATGCGGTTCCATTCAACCGGTTTACCATTTTCGGCGGCATCCACTACTTTGGCAATTTCAAATTTTCCGCTGTTTGTTCCTTCCCGAATTATTACGTGGCAATTCATACACAGGTTGGTTGCCGGAATTCCGGCCGATTTGCCTTGCTCAGCAGTAGTGTGGCAATACAAACAATCAATACCGTTATCGCCGGCATGTACTTTGTGCGAAAATTTTATGGGTTGGTCGGGAGCATAATCCTGTTGACGACTTAAGCGGATAGCATCGGTAACAATCATATTTACCTGCCAGCCAAAAGCGCCTAAAAGAATAAGAACCGGAATAAATTTGAGTTTAATTTTCTTTAAAAAGATAAGTTCTATAACTGCCCAGGTAATCAATAATCCAAGAAACAGAAATAGAATTAAGTTGTTAAAAGTTGGCTTAACAGGATGAGTTCCGTGGTGAGCCAGATCATCTAAATATACTTTTACGGTTTTTAAATCTTCTTCGGCAATGTTGAAATTAACATGCGAAGCTTCCATCTTTTTGCCTGACGGATTTAATACTGAAGACTGAAAACTCTCGTAATCTTTGTTTACAAATTTCATGGCAATGTCCATTGCCGATGGATTCCAGTTTAATGTGTCAACTTGTTTTAAATTGTGGCACGAAACACAGGAAGAATATTTTCTGTCAAAAGGAAGCAATCCCTTAAAAAAACGTTCTCCACGAGCGATGTCTTCATGTGAATGGCCGTCGGAAACAACAGATTCATTTGTTTCGGCATAAACGTTAGTTGATAAAATAAAACAAGCAACAAAAACAAGCAGGGAAAGGAAAATAGATCTTTTTGCCTTAAAGTTTCCCCCCAGGAAGTATTCTCTCATTCTGTTTAGTTTAGTAGTAAAACAAAGGCCTTCTTATTTAGATTTATTCTCCTTAACAATAAGCTGGCACTAAAGTTCTATTAATATTACAAAATATTTGCGACAAAAAGTAGTTTCTCTGCTTTGAAGTTGAGTTAATTATGAGATATTAATTGTATTTATATCAGATTGTTAGCGGAAAGTGGGGCTCTGTTTGTAAACAAATGACCAATAAATTCAGACTTCTTCGTGTTTTAAATTTTTTGTGATTTTTCGAACTATTTTCATATTGTCGAAAAACTCTTTCGCTATTACCCGAACAATTGTGTAAACCGGAATAGCCAGAATCATACCGATTATACCAGCCATACTTCCGGCAGCCAGTATTACCAGAAAAATTTCGAGCGGATGAGCCTTAACACTGCTTGAATAAATTAGTGGCTGAAACAGAATGTTGTCGGCTACCTGAACCAACGCAAAAACCAATGTCATCCAACCAAGTAAAGGAAGTGTTACAGACATAAAATCTGCATTTATGTGCAGTGCAGCTCCAATTAGCAATCCAAGTGCGGCTCCCATCCAGGGGCCGAGGTAGGGAATTACGTTAAACAGTCCGCAAAACAGTGCAATTACAACGGCATGTTCAAATGCAATTCCTACTATTGTTAAACCAATGGTATCGAGCAACATTACCATAAACACTTCGAACACCAGGCCGATAAAATAACGGCGAAGCAAAAAGGAGATGGAGTCGAGTATGTGAATTACTTTTGTTTCAACATTTGTGGGCACCAACAGAATAATAAACTCGCGAAACATGGTTTCGTCTTTTAAAAAGAAAAACGTAATAAAAGATACCGAAAAGAATGCGACAAGCAATTCTCCGATTGTTCCGGCCACAAGTCCAAACCAGTTCGATACCTGCGAAAAATCTATTTTAGCACCCAGATTTTCGGTCATAATATTCAGAAAATTCTGATCTCTGATTGGAAGAGGATCTTTGTTAAAGATCTGAGAAAGGCGCAACAAAGGTTCTTCTATTGAATCGAGTACCAACGTGAAGTCGATTTTTGAAAGTGTTTCCAATTCGCTGATCAACAGCGGAATTATAAAACGAAAGAAACTAATGAAGACGATCCAGATTGTAATTAATGTGATAAATGCGGCCAAACCTTTCGGAATTCGGAAACTTTTGTATTTCACCATTAAAAGCCAGCGAATTAATGGCCTGCCAATAAATGATAAAACAACTGAAATTAAAATATAGGTAACTATTGCACTAAAATACCAAAGTAAAAAAGCGATAAACAGAAATCCGAGCGCCAATAGTGTGTTACGTGTCCACCCTTTCAGTTGAATCATTTTTCCAGTTTTAACAAATATAATTTAAAATGTGGCTCAATCAAATCGAAAGAATTGGATTTTTTATGCTGTTGTGGGTTTTGTAAGTGGTTTTAAATAAGATGGGTAGGTTTGTTAATGGCTGTTTTGTTTTTCTATTAATTCAGTTGTATGCAAACTGAGTATGCGAATTTAATTTTCATTTTTAATCCGAAAAGATTCTTCTTCCTCAATTTTTATAATTTTAGAACCAAATTCAATTTGTGAAGAAGTATTTAAATACCATTTCTGCATTTCAGTTTTTCCAATTGCTGCGTTACTCAACCCTGATTTTAATTGGGATTGTTTTTACCAAAACCACATTAACTCAAACAGCAATTGGCGAATACGAAACCTTTGTATTTATCGCCGGTGCTGTCAGCTTTTTTTGGTTGAATGGTTTGCTAAAAGCGCTGTTGCCTCTTTCGTCGGAAACGGAAAACACGGGGCAAAAAACTTTTTTCAGTGCCTTTGTGGTTATTCAGATTTTTAGTGTGCTGGCTGCTTTGCTGTTGTACTTTTTGCAACCTTTTTTCTCCGGCTTTTTATTAAACGATAAGGCAATTCCGGAAATTAACTTGCTTCTGCTTTTTGTGGTAGTTGGCGTGCCGGCTAATTTGGTAGAGTATTATTACCTCATTAAAAAACAAAATAAGGCAATTCTAATTTATGGCTTGCTCTCCTTTTTTCTGCAATTTGTTTTGGTTGTGTTGCCCGTTTTATTTGGATATGGCATTCAACTGGTTTTAAAGGGTTTGGTGCTGTCGTCGCTGCTAAAATATGTATGGTTGTGCATTGTTTTTATAACCAAACGCGAAATTAGTTTTTCGAAAGATTTTGTAAAAGAGCACCTTAATTTGGGAGGACCACTAATTGCAGCAACACTTTTAAGCGGGTCGGCACAGTTTGTCGATGGTTTTATTGTTACCTCCAAATTCGATGAAGAGACTTTTGCAGTATTTCGTTACGGTGCGCGGGAGCTTCCACTGGCCATGCTTTTGGCAAATGCATTAAGCAGTGCCATGCTTCCGGCTTTTGCCAACAAGGAAAACTTACATGAAAATCTGCGGCAATTAAAAAAAAGTGTGTCGAAATTAATGCAGATTTTATTCCCGATTACAGCAGTCTTGCTGATCGTTTCAAAACCGGTTTTCCCCGTTTTGTTTAATCCTGATTTTACCGAAAGTGCAACCATCTTTAATATTTATCTTTTGTTGGTGATAAGCAGGTTGTTAATGCCACAAACCATTTTAAACGGTTTAAAAATTTCGAAGCCAATACTATCGGCATCTTTTCTCGAATTGGTTTTAAATGTAGTTCTGAGTCTGGTGTTTGTGCAGTTTTGGGGAATAGCTGGAATTGCAATGGCTACATTCGTTGCCTATCTTTTCGAAAAAATTTACCTGGTAGTACTTGTGCGGCGCAAGTTAAATATTCAGCTTTCCGAGTACCTTTCCATCCGAAATTACACATTGTATTCTTTCGGAATAATTGTAATTTTTATTTTTACCGAACTAATTTTTTAAAAGAATGGATTTTATACTCGATAATGAAGAGGTGGAACAAAAGTTTCAGCAAATTCTGAAAGTAATAAAGTTGAGAAAAAACGGCGAAGTTTCTGATGCCATGAAACAGCAGGGAATTTTGTACAAATTGAACTGGGGTGTTTCAATTCTCGATTTACGTGAAATTGCAAAAAGCTACGAGCCCGATCATTTACTTGCTTTAAAACTCTGGAACAAACAGTGGCGCGAAACCATGATTTTAGCCACTCTCCTCGACGATGTGAAAGAGCTTACTGAAGAGCAAATGGATTTTTGGGCAAAGTCGTTTGAAAACAGCGAGATTGCAGAACAGGCATCAACTAATTTATGGGTAAAAAGTAAGTTTGCTTTTGTAAAAGCACTGGAGTGGTGCCGTGGTAAAAAGCATTTGGTTCGCTTTTCGGGAGTACATTTAATGGGACGCCTTGCCATCACCGAAAAACTTGCCATCGACGAAATGTTTGAACCTTTTTTCGACGAACTGCCAACTTTGGCAAAAGATGCCAAATTATATACTCCTTTATATCGGGCAATTATTGCAATGGGGACGCGTTCTAAATTTTTACACGAACAATGCATCGAATTGGCAAAAACCTTTCAGCTGAGCAATTCTGAAACTGCTGCCAAACTTGGCGAAGATTTGTTTGAGGAGCTGACCAGCGATTATTTTCAGGATAGTATTAAATCGTAATTCTTTCAAAAAGAGGATTAACTGCAAACATGTCAGTAAAACTTTACTGGCAGGGAAATTGTTTTAAAGTGACTTTCGTAATAATTAAAACAGAAATTAGGAATATGAATCTTACAAAATCATCAAATCCGGTTTTAAAGGAAAAGGTTTTTAACCGCGATTATATCTCACAGTCGGAAGTAATGACTGTAAACGGGACCATGAATAAAACGTCGATTTTACTTTTGTTGGTAGTAGCTTCGGCAGTTTTTACCTGGAATAAATTTTTTGACGCCATTGCATTAAATCCTGAAAGCGGGATGGCGACAGTTGCTCCATGGCTTGCTGTTGGCGCCATTGGGGGATTTATTACCGTATTGGTTACTGTGTTTCGCCCGCAAAGTTCCGGAATATCGGCACCAATTTATGCCATTTTCGAAGGTTTGTTTTTAGGTGGAATTTCTGCCATTTTCGAAATGCAGTATTCCGGCATTGTTATGCGCGCTGTTGCTTTAACGTTGGCAGTATTTGTGGTAATGCTTTTTTTGTACCGTTCGGGAGCAATTAAGGTTACACAAAAACTAAAGATGGGAATATTTGCTGCTACCGGAGGAATTGCACTGGTGTACCTGTTTAGTTTTATTGGCAGCTTTTTTGGCATGAATGCATCCTTTTTATACGGCAACAGCAACCTGAGCATCGGCATTAGTTTGTTTGTTGTGGCCATTGCTGCATTAAACCTGATCCTTGATTTTTCGTTCATCGAAAATGCATCTGCATCGGGTGCACCAAAGTACATGGAATGGTACGGTGCTTTTGGGTTAATGGTAACGCTAATTTGGTTGTACCTCGAAATTTTACGACTCTTATCGAAGTTGGCCAGTCGCGATTAACGAATACTTAAAATAATATAAAAGAAAGGACTTTCTCATCGAATTCAGAGGAAGTCCTTTTTTTGTTTTCTAATCAAAATTGTATTTTAGAGTTTCATTGAACTCTAAATTATTTGGCATGGAAGTTATTCCGGTTACCGATAAAAAAACGGTAGATGCATTTCATAAAGTACCCGAAAAAATTTACAGAAACGATTCGAACTGGATTCCAACCCTTCGGATGATGATTGAAAATACATTTAACCCGGAAAGGAATGTCCGTTTTAAAACAGGTGATGCCCGTCGTTGGTTATTAAAAATAAATGAAGAGTATGTTGGTCGTATTGCAGCTTTTTACGACGAAAATTATTCGGTTTCGTATGACCAACCAACCGGTTGTTGTGGCTTTTTTGAATGCATTAATGATGAGGCTGCAGCATTTCAACTTTTTGATACTGCAAAAAAATGGTTGAAAGAAAACGGCATGGAAGCCATGGACGGGCCGGTAAATTTCGACGAAAATTTCTTTTACTGGGGTTTATTAAGCAACGGTTTTAAACCTCAAACCTTTGGAATGCAATACAATCCCAACTACTACAAAAAACTGTTTGAAGCATACGGTTTTAAAACCTATTACGAACAGTATAGTTATGCGCTCGATATTACCAATCCCGATTTGCCCGGTCGTTTTTGGAAAATTGCCGAGTGGGTATCGAAAAAACCGGGGTATTCATTCGAGCATTTTTCATTTAAAAATCAAGACAAATACATTAACGATTTTATCGAAATACATAAAAAAGCCTGGGGCGGGCACGGGAATTACAAACCCATTGAGTATAAACTGTTGAAAGGTTTAATAAAAAATGCAAAGATTATTCTGGATGAAGAGTTTATGTGGTATGTGTATCACAACGGCAAACCCATTGCTTTTTACATGCAAATTCTCGATTTAAATCAAATTATTCAGAAATTGAAATCGGGGCACCTGAATTTTTGGAGAGCATTAAAATTGATGTATTACAAAAAACGTAAAGTAATAACTCGATGCCGGGTAATTGTTATGGGAGTTATTCCGGCATACCAGGGCAAAGGAATTGAATCGGGTATTTTTTACCACTTAAAAAAGGTGATGCAAAAAAAATGGTGGTACAACGAAATGGAAATGAGCTGGGTGGGCGATTTTAATCCGAAAATGAATGCTTTATTTAAATCGTTTGGAGCCACTCAAACCTTAACGCACAACACCATGCGTTATTTATTCGATCGTGAAAAAGTATTTGTTAAAGCACCAATAATTGACTAAAATTTGTTCTTTTGTGCTTTCTTTACACTAATTTCATCGCAATCAAAAAGAAGGCTGTTTTATGCAATTAATAGAGGTTAACGATAAAAGTACAAGGAAACAATTTCACACATTTCCTTATTCGATTTATAAAAACGATAAAAATTGGGCTGCCCCGTTGCAAGGCATGGTCGAGGCCATTTTTGATCCTGAAAAAAATAAAACATTTCGAAACGGAAAAGCCATTCGCTGGATTTTACAAGATGATAATAACCAAACAATTGGGCGGATTGCAGCCTTTATAAATTTTAACCTTGCAAAAACATACAATCAACCAACCGGATGTTGTGGTTTTTTTGAATGTATTGACAATCAGGAAGCCGCAAATACACTGTTTGAAGCCGCTGTGAAATGGAACAAAGAAAATGGAATGGAAGCCATGGACGGTCCAATGAATTTTGGCGAAAACTTTGTGAATCATGGTCTTTTGGTTGATGGTTTTATGCCGCAGGGGTACGGAATGCCTTATAATCCAAAGTACTACGAAAAGCTTTATCGAAATTTTGGTTTCGAAGTCTATTTCGAACAGTATTGTTTTCATTTGGATTATACAGTGCCGTTTCCTGAACGTTTTTGGAAAATTGCAGGTTGGATTGCCAAAAAACCGCAGTTTAAATTCAAACATTTTGATTTTAACGAAACCGACAAATTCGTCAAAGATTTTTGTGAAGTGTATGATGGAGCATGGTCGTCGCACGAACATTATAAACCGCTTGATCCGGAAGATTTACTGGATTTTATTACCGAGTCGAAAGCGATACTCGATCCTGAAATGATTTGGTTTGCTTACGACAATGAAAAACCGATTGCCATGTTTGTGATGCTTCCCGACATTAATCAAATTCTGAGAAAATTAAACGGCAAATTGAATTTCTGTGGGATCTTAAAATTTTTGTATTACAAAAAAACAAAAACCATGACCCGCACCCGGATTATCTTAATGGGTGTTGATGCAAAATACCAGCGGTCGGGAATCGAATCGGGGATTTTTTGGCACCAAAATAAACTAATGCAAAAGAAACCTCAGTATACAGAAGTAGAATTGTCGTGGGCAGGCGATTTTAATCCAAAAGTAATTGCACTTTACGAAGCAACCGGAGCAAAAAAGGCCAAAACCCATTATACAATGCGCTACATGTTCGATCGTACAAAGAAAGTAACAAAAGCTCCGATAATAGGCATGGATTAACAACTTAGTTAATAAGCAAATAAAACGTATAAGTTTTTTGGAAATTTACAAACTATATATATCTTTGCAGCCCGAAATTTAGGTTGAAATAATAATTTTAAGGATGGATTGCATAAAAGAAATGTAACCATTCAACTAAAAATAAAGCAAAATGAAAAAAGACATTCATCCAGAGGAATACAGATTGGTAGCATTTAAAGATATGTCGAACGGACATGTTTTTCTTACTCGCTCTACTGTTGATACCAAAGAAACTGAGATTGTTGACGGTGTAGAATACCCAGTATTCAAATTGGAAATCTCGAATACTTCTCACCCGTTTTACACCGGTAAAACTAAATTGGTTGATACTGCCGGACGTGTTGATAAGTTTATGAACCGTTACGGAAAACACATGCAAAACAGGAAGAAATAATTCTTCTTAACGATATTAAAGAAACATCCGTCAAGTGGCGGATGTTTTTTTTTGCCAATGTTTACCAGAAGCTTTCAAATGCTTTTTCATTCAAATTTAAGCGTTGGCATTTTTATCTCATATCAGGAGAAAAAGTAAAGGGTGAAATTTTGTCGCGTTTTTGTGCGTTCCTTTTGAACAAACCGACATAGTTTTCATTCTATTTAAATGGCACGGCTATTGCAAAACAGGGTGTCGGTATGTTGTGGCATTTTTGTTGCGACACATTGTCATTAATTATTTGTTTACTATGGGGAAATTTAAAAATTCAGCATTTCAAAATATATTCGCAAGCGGCATGATGGACGATGAATCGGAGTTTTTACCGATTATTGCCGATGGCGACGACAAAGATTTAAAAAATGTGGATGTGCCAAGTGTGCTTCCTATTCTTCCGTTACGTAACACGGTCCTTTTTCCGGGAGTAGTACTTCCGATTACGGTTGGTCGTGAACGTTCATTAAAACTCATTCGCGATGTAAACAAAGGCAGTAAATTGCTGGGAACCGTTGCGCAAAAAGATTATACGGTTGATCGTCCTGAAAAGGAAGATTTATATGATATTGGAACTGTTGCTGAAGTTTTAAAAGTTTTGGAAATGCCCGATGGTTCAACTTCTGTAATCATTCAGGGAAAACGAAGATACCAGATCAGGGAATTTATAAGCGAAGAACCTTATTTTAAAGCAGCTATTGAACCGCTGGAAGATGTAAGTTCGAAAGACGACAATGAGTTTAACGCCATTGTTGGTTCGCTAAAAGACCTGTCGATAAAAATTGCTCACTTTTCGGCCAATGTTCCACCAGAAGCTACGTTTGCAGTAAAAAATATCGAGAACTCCACATTCCTCATCAACTTTATTTGCTCTAACACCGATTTAAATGTGGAAGACAAACAAAAGCTGTTGGAGATTGAAGGCATGAAAGACAGGGGTATTCAGGCCATCAGCTTTTTGGTAAAAGAAGTGCAAATGCTTGAGTTGAAACACGATATTCAGAAAAAGGTAAAAACTGATATCGACCGTCAACAGCGTGAGTTCATGTTAAACCAGCAAATGAGAACCATTCAGGATGAACTGGGTGGAAATCCGGTTGAGCAGGAAATTAACGCACTAAAGGAAAAAGCAAAAGATAAAAAATGGAACGAGGATGTTTCGAAGTTTTTTGACAAAGAAGTTGGGAAACTGGGACGATTAAATCCGGCGGCCGGAGAATATTCGGTGCAGTTTACGTTCTGTCAAACTTTGCTCGATCTTCCGTGGAACGAATACACCGATGATAATTTCGATTTAAAACATGCCTGTAAAGTGCTCGACGAAGACCATTATGGCTTAGAGAAAGTGAAAGAACGTATATTGGAACATCTGGCGGTATTGAAGTTGAAAAACGACATGAAATCGCCAATCCTTTGTTTGTACGGCCCTCCTGGAGTTGGAAAAACATCGCTTGGTAAATCGGTGGCCCGCGCTTTAGGACGAAAATATGCCCGTGTTAGTTTGGGTGGTTTGAGTGATGAATCGGAGATTCGCGGACACAGGAAAACATACATTGGTGCTATGCCTGGCCGAATTCTTCAGAATATTAAAAAGGCAAAATCATCAAATCCGGTATTTATATTGGATGAATTAGATAAAGTTTCGAAACATTTTCATGGCGATCCGGCGTCTGCTTTATTAGAAGTTCTTGATCCGGAACAAAATGGCGAATTCCACGACAATTATGTGGAGCAAGACTACGATCTTTCGAAAGTAATGTTTATTGCCACTGCCAATTCATTAAGTACAATTGCACCGCCACTGCGCGATAGGTTGGAATTGATCGAAGTAAGTGGTTACCTGGTAGAAGAGAAAATTGAAATCGCAAAACGTCATCTCATTCCAAAACAACTGGAAAATCACGGTCTGAAAAAATCGCAGGTTACCTTCCCAAAAGAGGTAATTGAACTGATTATTGATGGATATTCGCGCGAGTCGGGTGTACGTGAGCTGGACAAAAAGATTGCAAAAGTAGTTCGCAGGATTGCAAAGAAAATTGCATTTGAAGAGCCGTACAATAAAAAGCTGTCCAAAGCTGATATTCGCGAGTATTTGGGGGTAATTGAATACTCGAAAGAAAAATACCAGGGCAACGATTTTGCCGGTGTTGTTACCGGTTTGGCCTGGACAGCAGTTGGTGGCGAGATACTTTATGTTGAAACCAGCCTAAGCAAAGGAAAAGGTGCATTAACCTTAACCGGAAATCTGGGCGATGTTATGAAGGAGTCGGCAATGCTGGCGCTGGAATACCTGAAGTCGCATGCTGAAGATCTGGATTTAAATCCTGAAGTGTTTGGCAACTGGAATGTGCATGTTCACGTGCCGGAAGGAGCCATCCCGAAAGACGGACCATCGGCTGGTGTTACCATGGTAACTTCGCTGGCATCGGGCTTTACACAGCGCAAAGTGAAAAAGAACATTGCAATGACCGGTGAAATTACGCTTCGTGGAAAAGTGCTTCCTGTTGGTGGAATTAAAGAAAAAATACTGGCCGCCAAACGGGCCGGAATTACCGAGATTATTTTGTCGGAGCAAAACAAAAAGAACCTAGAGGACATTAAAGACGATTATTTAAAAGGTTTGAAGTTCCACTTTGTAAGTACGGTTATGGATGTATTGGAAATAGCGCTTTTAAAAGCAAAGGTGGATAAACCGTTAAAGATTTCGTAATTGAATATTTTTAAATGATGAAGATATAAAAAGGTGCTTTTGGGTACCTTTTTTTTATGCTGTTTTTGAAGTTTATCTTTCAAATTTTTGAAAAACGATAAATCTTCCGTTTGAAAACTCAAGTGAAAAAGTATTGCTGATACATTCGTTTAATGTACCCTTCCACCATGAACTTAAGGTGCTTTTATTTAGCGGGTATTTTAAATTTTGTGAAGTAATTTCAGTTGGAGTTCCAATGGAGAATATGGAAACCTGCTGACCTTTAAACGAATCAAATTTTTGTGATTTTAATACGGGCTGAAAGTAACCCGAATTGCTGATGGAAACAACATCGAGTTTGCTGGCATAATCCAAAAGTAAGGATATGTTGCCAATGGTATGATCTTCGCGCTTCCCTGTGGCACCAAGTATTACAACACTTTTGTACCCTTTTTGCGAAACAAAATCTACAGCTTTTGTTTGGTCGTTGGTTTCCTGGTCGGTACTGGCAATAATTCGGTCGGCAAAATCGGTTTTTGTTTTTTCCGAAACCGAATCCATATCACCAACAATATAACCTGGCGATAGTCCGTATTCAATTAATTTGTCTGCCGCACCATCGCAACAAATAATTTGTTCGGCACTATTTAAATACGATAATGGGATTGGATGAGAGGGGAAAGTTCCATCGCATAAAATAACAACGTTCGATTTGAATTTTATCTGATTCATAGTTTATCGAAAGCGTAAAAATACGCAAAACCCTAAGGTTCTAAAATTCCCTTAGGGTCTTGTTCTTAAAAGAATCCCAGCTCCAAGCGGGCTTCCTCGCTCATCATTGATTTGTCCCAGGGCGGTTCGAAAGTAAGTTCTACATTTACTTCTTCAACACCTTCAACTGCTTTGGCAGCTTGTGTAATATCGTCAACAAGTACATCAACAACCGGGCAGCCCGGTGCCGTTAAAGTCATTAAAATATTGGCATTGTTGTTTTCGTCAACGTCAACATTATAAATCAGGCCTAAATCGTATACGTTAACCGGAATTTCCGGATCGTAAACCTCTTTCAGGTTATTTATTATTAAGTCGATTCTTGTATCCATCTTCTTGTTCTCCTTTATCCTGCAATTCTGCTATAAGCAACAGCGTATAAGCGAATTTGTTTTACCATAGCCAGCAAACCGTTTGAGCGGGTTGGCGACAGGTGTTGTTTTAATCCAAGATCGTCGATAAAATGCAGCTCGTTTTCCATAAGCTCTTGCGGTGTTCTTCCACTAACCACACGTAAAAGTAAGGCTACGAGCCCTTTTACAATAACGGCATCACTTTCTCCCCGGAAATTAATTTTTCCGTCAACAAGGTCGGCAACCAGCCATACCCGCGACTGACAACCTTTTATAATATTCTGGTCGTTTTTGTCTTTCGGATCCAGATCTTCCAGTTCGTTTCCCAGTTCTATCAGGTAGCCGTATTTATCCATCCAGTCTTCGTACATTGAAAACTCGTCGATTATTTCCTGCTGAATTTCTTCAATTGTCATACAATAAAAGCTTTAAAGGTTGTAAATGTCGTAATTTTTTAAGTACTGGCAATAATAAAAGTCAGCTTATTAAGAAACTTTCAAAATTGTTAAAATCGTTTAATGTTATGATCAATTTTACTTAATTTTAATCTTCAAGAAAATCAACTTTAAATTTTTAAACATGGCATCATTAGCAGGAACAAAAACAGAACAGAATTTATTAAAAGCTTTTGCCGGCGAATCGCAGGCACGAATGCGTTACGATTATTTTGCAAAGCAGGCAAAAAAAGAAGGTTTAGAACAGATAGCAGCTATTTTTGAAGAAACAGCGATGAACGAAAAGGAACACGCAAAACGTTTCTTTAAATTTTTAGAAGGCAACATGGTTGAAATTACTGCCACATATCCGGCCGGTAAAATCGGTACTACCATGGAGAACCTGAAAGCATCGGCTGAAGGCGAAAACGAAGAGTGGACCGAGTTGTATCCGGAGTTTGCAAAAGTTGCCGAAGAGGAAGGTTTTAAAGAAATAGCCATTGCTTTTAAAATGATTGCAAAAGTGGAAGCTGCACACGAAGAACGTTACCGTACTTTATATACAAATTTAGAAGAAGGTAAAGTATTTAAACGCGGTGATAAAGTAGTTTGGAAATGCCGCAACTGTGGATTTATTCACGAAGGAACAGTGGCTCCAAAAATGTGTCCTGCCTGCCAGCACCCACAATCGTATTTCGAAATCAAAGAATCGAACTATTAGAAATCGATATAAACCATTAAAAATCCGGTTCGTGAGAGCCGGATTTTTTTTATGCCATTTTTTTATTCAAAGCTACATTTATTTACCACTGAACTGAGTTCCGCTTCTTAAAGCGAAATTCAATGGACTACACATTTTTGCGACTGTTTGAAACCTCAAAGTAGTTTGTAATTAAAGTCACAGCAAATAAGCCGTTAGAACTGTTTCTTCGCACAAAAGAATCAGGAATGAACGAATTTGTTAAAAAGTACAAGTGGAAGATTGTTGGAACAGCAATTGGGGCAGTGGCAGGATATGCGTATTACTACTACATTGGCTGTACGTCCGGAACATGCCCAATTCAATCGCACTGGCAAAGTAGCACTCTTTATGGAGCCTTATTGGGGTATGTTTTTGTAAACAGTCCTAAAAAAGATAAGTCGAAAGAAAACCCGCAACAAGTTACAGAGGCTAAAAAATAAATCAGATTCGTTTTATTTTTCGTTAACGGATGGATTAGAACATCACTTTAACTTTGTTGTAAGCATCCATAAATGCATCTATTTCTTCTTTGGTGTTGTACATCCCAAACGAAATACGGGCACATCCCTGCATGTTAAAGTGTTGCATAATCGGATCGGCACAGTGGTGTCCAGTACGAATTGCAATTCCCATTTTATCGATCATCATTCCGAGGTCGTAAAAATGAATGCCATCGATATTAAATGAAAGTACACCCGATTTGTTCGGAGCTTCACCATATATTTTCAGGCCTTCAATTTCTTTTAATCTCGATGTTCCGTAAACCAGCAATTCGTGTTCGTGTCTGGCAATATTCTCAAGGCCAATTTCATTCACAAAATTTAGCGCCGAGCCAAAGGCAGCCAGGCTGGAAATATTGGGTGTACCTGCTTCAAATTTATAGGGCAGTTCATTAAAAGTTGTACCGTCAAACGACACTTCCGAAATCATTTGTCCACCGCCCTGGTACGGAGGCATTTCTTCCAGCCACTTTTCTTTTCCATAAAGAACACCAACTCCGTTTGGGCCGTATATTTTGTGACCGGAAAAGGCATAAAAATCAACATCAAGTTTTTGAACATCGAGTGTAATATGTGGAGCTGCCTGAGCCCCGTCGATCATAACCGCAACGTTGTTCTCGTGTGCCAGTTTTATTATGTCGGCAATTGGATTTATCGTTCCCAAAACATTGGATACATGGTTGACAGCAATCAGTTTTGTTTTGGAGTTAATCAGTTGCGGCAATTTGTCGATCTCTAAAATTCCCAAATCGTTAAACGGAAGTTTTACCACTTTTGCTCCTCTTTTTCCGGCAGCCAGCTGCCAGGGAACAATGTTGGAGTGGTGTTCCATTTCCGAAACGATAATTTCGTCACCTTCGTTTATAAATCGCTCGCTAAATGAGCTTGCAACAAGGTTTATACTTTCGGTAGCTCCCTTTGTAAAAATGATTTCCTTACGCGATTTGGCATTCATAAAAGCTACAACCTGGTCGCGAACCTGTTCGTATTCCAGTGTTGCTTTATCGGCCATAAAATGAGCACCACGGTGAATGTTGCTGTAATATTCGTTGTGTAACTGCTCTTGTTTCATTAAAACCTGGATGGGTTTTTGAGCCGAAGCTGCCGTATCGAGATAAACCAATGGTTTATTGTATACTTCCTGTTTTAAAATGGGGAAGTTGCTTCTTATTTTTTGAATATCGTAAGTCATAAAACGAAGGTAGTGAAATTTGTTTCTTAGAGAAAAAGAAACCAAATAGTTAAACTATCTGGTTTCAAAAATTTCATTTTATTGTATTTCTAACAATCGCAGTTGTAAGCACAATCGTGGCAGCGGGCAACTTCGCCTTGCAAACGTTTGTCAACCAGCTCGTCTATTCTGTCGCGAAGCGGTTCCAGTTTTATTTCTTTTACAACTTCGTGTGCAAATGCATTCATCATCATTAAACGCGCTTTGTCCTCGTTAATTCCGCGTGCTCGCAAATAAAACAATGCTTCTTCATCAATTTGTCCAACGGTGGCTCCGTGACTACATTTAACATCGTCGGCATCAATAATCAGCTGCGGTTTTGTTTGCATATTGGCCTCGTCGGTAAGCAACAAATTGTTGTTTCGCTGAAATGCATTGGTTTTTTGCGCATCGCGAACCACGTGTATTCTTCCCGAAAATGCACCACTTGAACTTTCGTCGAGTACATTTTTATAAACCTGGTTGCTTTGGCAATGTGGCTTTGCATGAATAATTTCAGTAAAATTATCTACATGCTGTTTTTTGTCCATAAATGCCATGCCAAACATGTTGGCTTCCGCATTTTCACCGTTCAAAATAAATTTCAGGTTGTTGCGGATAAGACCACCGTGCAAAGTTGCTGTATGAGTTGTTACTCTCGAATCTTTTTGTTGCTCAATAAATATCGAGTTCAGATTTGTGGCCCGGTTGTGCTGGTTTTGTAAGGTATAAAACTCAAGCTCCGAATTGTCTTCAGCAAAAATTTCGGTAACCGAATTACTTAAGTACTGGTTTAAATTGAGTGTGTGGTCGCACAACAGAACCTGTACCTTGGCACCCTCCTCAACCAGGATAAAATTTCGTTGAGTATTGAATGTGTCCTTCTCGTTTTGCAACAGGTTAATTACCTGAATAGGGCTTTCAACCACTACATTTTTGGGAACATAGAGAAAAAAACCATCTTTTGCATAGGCCGTATTTAATGCAACCAACGGATCTTCGTCGGTTTTTGCAATGCTGGCATACTTTTCCAAAAGTTCCGGTTTTTCTTTTGCAATGCTTGCTAAGCTATCCAGTATTACTCCTTCCGGCAGATCGCCTTTTTCGTTTTCGTTTTTATAAAACCAACCATTAAAAACCAGTGCTAAATTGGTATTTAACTGTGGTACATCGCAACGAAAAACTTCACTAAAATCTGCCTTTCTTTCTTCTTTTGTATGAACGAAATCAAAATTTGGAAGAAAGGAAGGATTGAGGTTGGTGTATTTGTAATTTTCGTTTTTTCGCGTGGGAATACCCTGCATCACAAAATCCTGAAACGCTTTTGTTCGCTGAGCGTTCAGTATCTCAGAAGAGCCTTCAAAAAGCTGCTCTTTTACCTGAGTGTAGTGTGCCGTGTATTTTAGCGATAAATCTGCTTTGTCAACTAAAACGCTCATCTTAATTTTCGTTATCTGATTTAATCCAGTCGTATCCTTTTTCTTCCAGCTCCAATGCCAATTCTTTTCCTGCGGTTTTTACAATTTTCCCTTTGTAAAGAATGTGCACATAATCAGGAACAATGTAATCGAGCAGGCGCTGGTAATGGGTAACCACAATTGCCGCCGTATCGGGCGATTTTAATGCGTTAACACCATTTGCAACTACTCTGAGTGCATCAATGTCGAGCCCTGAATCCGTTTCGTCGAGAATGGCAAGTTTTGGCTCAAGCATCGCCATCTGGAATATTTCATTTTTCTTTTTCTCTCCACCCGAGAAACCTTCGTTTACCATGCGGTTGGTAAGTTTGGTGTGCATGTCAACCAAATCCATTTTTTCGCGCATTAGCTTTAGGAATTCACCGGCTGTGAGCTCTTTCAAACCTTTGTGCTTGCGGTGCTCGTTTACCGAAGTTTTCAAAAAGTTAACCATTGGTACTCCGGGAATTTCCACCGGGTATTGAAAGCTCAGGAATAATCCGTCTTTAGCACGTTCTTCCGGCGATTTTTCTAAAAGGTCTTCGCCAAGAAATGTAACTTCGCCTGCAGTAATTTCATAATCTTCTTTTCCTGCTAAAACACTGGCAAGGGTACTTTTCCCTGAACCGTTTGGTCCCATTATCGCGTGCACTTCGCCCGGTTTAATTTCAAGATTGATTCCTTTCAGGATTTCCATTCCTTCAACGGAAGCATATAAATTTTTTATTGATAACATTTTTGTACTGAGTTGTGAGCAGTGAAGATGTATTCATCTACTCGTATTGTTGTTTTTATATTGTCTATCCTACACTGCCTTCGAGGCTAATCTGTAATAATTTTTGTGCCTCAACCGCAAATTCCATTGGAAGCTTGTTAAGCACTTCTTTTGCATATCCGTTAACGATCATTCCAATGGCCGTTTCCGTGTCGATTCCCCGTTGGTTGCAATAAAATATCTGGTCTTCACCAATTTTCGAGGTGGTTGCTTCGTGCTCAACCACTGATGATTTATTTCCCACTTCGATGTATGGAAAAGTATGAGCACCGCAGGTGTCGTTAAGCAATAGCGAGTCGCACTGCGAAAAGTTTCGCGAACCGGTTGCTTTGGGCATTACTTTTACCAGCCCCCGATACGAGTTCTCGCTTTTGCCAGCGGAAATGCCTTTTGATACAATGGTTGATTTTGTGTTTTTACCGATGTGGATCATTTTTGATCCGGTGTCGGCCTGCTGGTAATTGTTGGTAACAGCCACCGAGTTAAATTCTCCCACTGAATTGTCGCCCATTAAAATACAACTTGGGTATTTCCATGTAATCGCCGAACCAGTTTCCACCTGAGTCCAGCTAATTTTTGAAGATACACCGCGGCAAATTCCACGTTTTGTTACAAAGTTGTAAATTCCGCCTTTCCCGTTTTTGTCGCCCGGGTACCAATTCTGAACCGTTGAATATTTTACTTCGGCTCTGTCCATGGTAATAATTTCAACCACTGCTGCGTGCAATTGATTTTCGTCGCGCATTGGTGCGGTACAACCTTCCAGATAACTTACGTAACTGTCGTCGTCGGCAACAATTAATGTGCGTTCAAACTGGCCGGTATTTGCTGCGTTAATCCTAAAATAAGTAGATAACTCCATGGGGCAGCGAACTCCTTTCGGGATGTAACAAAACGATCCGTCGCTAAATACTGCCGAATTTAAGGCTGCAAAATAATTGTCGGCCACCGGAACAGCTTGTCCGAGGTATTTTTTTATCAGGTCGGGGTGTTCTTCCACAGCTTCACTAAACGAGCAGAAAATAATTCCTTTTTCAGCCAACGTTTCTTTGAATGTAGTTTTAACCGAAACGCTATCCATAACAACGTCGACGGCTACACCTGCCAAATGTTTTTGTTCTTCCAACGGAATCCCAAGTTTGTTGAACGTATCGATCAATTCCGGATCAACTTCGTCCATACTCTCGTATTTCGGCCCTTTTTTTGGAGCGGCGTAATAACTTATTGCCTGTAAATCAATTGGTGGAATTTTTAAATATGCCCAGTTTGGCATTTTCATTTTCTGCCACTTTTTAAAAGCATCCAACCTGAAATTCAACATAAATTCAGGTTCTCCTTTTTTGGCAGAAATCAGTCGAATTACGTCTTCATTCAGTCCTTTTTCGATTATATCGGTTTCTATATCAGTTACAAAACCATATTTATAATCGCCCTGAGTTATGTCATTCAATATTTTATCTTGTTCTTCCATTTTCTTCTTCCCTCTAAAAGCTAATCAACATGTTAGCAACTATAACAAAGCTTCTTTCTTCCTGTTCAAAATTAAAATTGTAAAGATATAAAAGTATAGGTATTTTTGCCGAACAGTTCGTTTAATACATACTATTTTGTCCGAATTTAATAATGAGTAAAGAAAGAAATCAAACCAGTGTTTCGGAGTTGGGTGAGTTTGGCCTGATTGACCGATTAACAAAAGATGTTGAGATAAAAAATGAGAGTACCGTTAAAGGTATTGGCGATGATGCTGCTGTGCTCGATTACAAGGATAAGCAGGTGGTTGTATCTACTGATCTGTTAACTGAAGGAATACATTTTAACCTGATGTACGTGCCTTTAAAGCACTTGGGTTACAAAGCAGTGGTTGTAAATATTTCTGACATTTACGCCATGAATGCAATACCAAAGCAGATAACGGTAAGTATTGCTGTTTCTGGAAAATTTTCGGTGGAAGCACTGGATGAATTGTATGCCGGAATACATTTGGCTTGCGAAAAGTACAATGTTGATTTGGTGGGTGGTGATACAACAAGTTCGCTAACCGGTTTGGTAATTAGTGTTACTGCCATTGGCGAGGGAGAAAAAAATACGATTGTAAAACGAAGTGGGGCAAAACCTACCGATTTACTTTGTGTTACCGGCGATTTAGGTGGAGCCTATATGGGGCTGCAGTTGCTGGAACGCGAAAATGAAGTTTTTAAAGTAAATCCGAATATGCAACCGCAGCTGGCCGGTTACGATTACATTCTTGAACGCCAGTTAAAACCCGAAGCCAGACAGGATATCCCAGCAATTTTAAAGAAACTTGAAATTGTACCTACGTCAATGATTGATATCTCTGACGGGCTTTCATCGGAAATTATGCACCTATGCAAAAATTCGGGAGTAGGTTGTAGTTTGTTTGAGGAGAAAGTGCCCATGGACAACCAGACCAAACAAATGGCCGAAGAATTTAGTATAAACCCGATTGTGGCCGCGTTAAATGGAGGCGAGGATTATGAACTGCTATTTACCATTTCGTTAGACGATTATGAGAAAGTAAAAAATGATCCTGATTTTACGATAATTGGTCACATGACCGAAGCTGCTGAAGGAATAAATCTGATAACAAATGCCGGATCGGCTATTCCGCTTGAGGCACAGGGATGGAATCACGGGAAGAGTTAGAAGGATGAAAATATCCAAGAATCAATTTTCAATGTAGAATCTTAAAAGCTCAATTTTGGGAATTGATTATTAATTATTCAATATTGGATATTCAATCATAGAAGTAACGAAAAAAACACACATGATTCCCGGGAAACACCAACGGGGATGTGAGTTAGATCCCATGAAGTGCAACGCCGTTCGAAATCTTACTTCCCTAAAAAGGGAAAACAGCTTTTATGCTGGGCTAAAAAAGGAAAGAGTTAACATACTGAGATCAGAAATAAAAAAGAAAGCCACTCTCCTGTTTTCGACACAACTAAATATTTCGATTTCATAACTCTCATTCCGTCTGTTAGTTAAGTGTTTTTCGAGGCGATTTTTGGGTGACTCAGGAGCTGTTTTTATACCTTTATGGCATGTTTGTCCGGAAAAAGCCAAATAAAAGTGGTGTTATCAGCGTGCAGGTTATTGCCAAAATAAATGGGAAACCAAAGTTGATAAAAACAATAGGTAGTTCCCGTGATGAAAAGACCATTAAAGAATTAACAGAAAAAGGCCATCATTACATTGCAACTTTTAGCGGTCAAACTGCACTTGATTTTTCTGATGAAACAAATTTGATTCAATCTGTTTTTCAGCAAATCGATTCACACACTGAAGTTGGCACAGAACTGCTATTGGGTAAGATTTTCGATGATATTGGCTTTAATGTTATTGACGACCAGATTTTCAGGCAGCTTGTCCTTTCGCGTTTAACCTACCCGGTAAGCAAGCTTAAAACAAGCGATTATCTTGAAAAATACCATGACCTCGAATATCCGGTGCAACAAATCTACCGTTACATGGACAAACTGCATTCCACCCAAAAGGAACTTGTGCAGCAGATTAGTTATGAGCATACAAAACATGTACTGGGAGGGCAGGTAACCATCGTATTTTATGATGTAACTACTTTATATTTTGAAATAGACCATGAAGATACTCTCAGAAAAACAGGTTTTTCCAAAGAGGGCAAACACCAGAACCCGCAAATCGTATTGGGGCTTTTAGTGAGCCGCAACGGCTATCCGCTTGCCTATGACATTTTTGAGGGGAACAAATTTGAAGGACACACCATGCTACCTGTGCTGGACGCATTCAAAGAAAAATACAGGTTGGACCAACTGGTTATCATTGCCGATTCTGGCCTTCTGTCCAATGCCAATATTGAAGAATTACAGGAAAAAGGTTATGAATTTATCCTTGGTGCCCGAATCAAAAATGAAAAGAAGCAAATCCAGGAACAGATACTGGCTTTAAGTTTGAAAAATGGGGAAAGCGCGGTTATCGAAAAAGATGGGTTAAAACTAATTGTAACTTATTCTGACAGCAGGGCTAAGAAAGACAGCCAAAACCGGGAAAAGGGACTCCAAAAGTTAGAAAAGCGGATAAAGACAGGAAAGCTGACCAAGTCAAGTATCAACAACCGTGGATATAACAAATACCTCAAAATGGATGGTGAGATAAATATTGAAATCGACTATACAAAATATAATGCCGATGCAGCCTGGGATGGTTTAAAAGGGTACATTTCAAATGCCTTTCTGGGAAAAGATGAAATAATTGAAAACTATGGACATTTGTGGCAAATCGAAAAAGCTTTCCGCATATCAAAAACTGATTTAAAAATCAGGCCAATTTACCACCGGGCACAACGAAGGATTGAAGCACACATTTGTATCTCGTTTGTAGCCTATAAAATCTACAAAGAATTGGAAAGGCAATTGAAAAGTCTGAACTCAAAATTAAGCCCCGAAAAAGCCATCGAAATTGCCAAAACAATTTATCAGATAAAAGCAACTGTAAAAGGCAAATCTGTGGCTCAAATTTTACTGATTAACGATCAACAGAAGAAATTAGCACAGCTTTTCAATTTTGGGTGACCCAGTGTCGAAAACAGGAAAAAGGAAAGAGTTAACATACTGAGATCAGAAATAAAAAAGAAAGCCACTCTGAAAAATCAGAGTGGCTTTCTTTTTTATTTTTTGCAGGTAATTAATCGGGGAAATAACCACGAATAATACCACGTTTTGAGTCTTTTACGAAAAGAAGAACTTCGTCGCGTTCAGGAGTTGCAGGCATCTCTGCTTCAATAATTTCAACTGCCTGAGCTGTATTTAACCCTTTTTGGTAGATGTACCGGTAAATGTCCTGTACTTCTCTGATTTTTTCGTTGTTAAACTGGCGGCGGCGTAATCCAATTGAGTTAATTCCAACATAAGAAAGCGGCTCGCGACCGGCTTTAATATAAGGAGGAACATCTTTACGAACCAGTGAACCACCAGAGATCATTACGTGAGAACCGATTCTTACAAATTGATGAATTGCAGACATGCCACCAATAATTGCCCAGTCGTCAATGCAAACTTCGCCGGCCAATTGAGTGCTGTTTACCAAAATTACATTGTTTCCAACTACACAATCGTGAGCAATGTGTACGTAGGCCATAATCAGGCAGTTGCTGCCAACCACTGTTTTGCCTTTGGCAGAAGTACCCCGGTTAATGGTTACATATTCGCGAATAACATTGTTGTCTCCAATTTCAACTGTTGAATATTCACCTCTGAATTTTAAATCCTGCGGAACTGCACCAATTACAGCTCCGGGGAAAATGTTACAGTTTTTACCGATTCGTGTGCCTGGTAAAATGGTAACGCTTGAGCCAATTCGTGTTCCTTCTCCAATTACTACGTCATGATCAATTGAAACAAAAGGCTCGATAACTACATTATCGGCAACTTTTGCATCTGGATGAACGTATGCCAATGGTTGTTTCATATATTTTCTAATTTATTTCTGTTTTACAATTTGGGCCATAAATTCGCCCTCAGCAACAACTTTATCACCTACATAAGTAACACCTTTCATGTTGGCAATTCCTCTTCTGATCGGCGAAGTTAATGTTAATTTGAAAATCAGAGTATCGCCGGGGACAACTTTTTTTCTGAACTTAACATTGTCAATACGAATAAAATAGGTTGAAAATTTACCTGTTTGCTGACTTAAAACCAACAGGCCGCCGGTTTGTGCCATGGCCTCAACCAGCAATACTCCCGGCATAACCGGTTCGTCAGGAAAATGTCCCTGAAAAAAAGGTTCGTTAACCGTTACATTTTTAATCCCGATTATTTCTTCGTGGCTGCTTGATACAATTTTGTCGACCAATAGAAACGGGTACCTGTGTGGCAAAAGTTCCTTAATACGATTTACATCCATTAACGGAGCGCTGTTTGGATCGCATTTTGGAGCACTGGCAGCTTCTTTTTTCCACTGTTTTTTTAAGGCTTTTGCAAAAATTGTATTTGGTCCGTGACCCGGTTTCGAGGCTATAATCCGACCTTTAATGCGTTTCCCGCACAAAGCAAGGTCGCCAATAACATCAAGTAGTTTGTGACGCGCACATTCGTTGTCGAAATGCAAGTCGAGGTTATTTAAAATGCCTTGTGGTTTCACCGTAACGCGGGGATGATTTGTTAGATCTGCCAAACGATCCAGTTCTTCCTGACTGATTTCCTTATCAATAATAACAATTGCATTGTTCAAATCTCCACCTTTGATAAGATTGTGATTCAGCAAAAATTCAATTTCGCGTAAAAATACAAAGGTGCGGCAATTGGCAATTTCTTCTTTAAAATCGCTAATTGAATCGAGCGTTGCATATTGGTTGTTCAAAACTGCCGACGGAAACGATATCATTACATTTAAACTGTAATCGTTATCGGGTAATGCCAGAATGTGTGCACCCGATTTTTCGTCGTTAATTTCAATTTTTTCAGTTATTTCGAAATACTCACGTTCTGCATCTTGTTCTACAATGCCCGCTTTTTCAATCGCTTCAACAAAGTATTTCGAGCTGCCGTCAATAATTGGAGCTTCTTCATTGTCTACCTCAACAAGGACATTGTCCAGGTCCATACCGATTAATGCGGCAAGTGCGTGTTCAATTGTTCCAATACGAGCACCATTTTTTTCAAGAAGTGTGCCTCGCGAAGTGTCAATTACCAAATCAACATCGGCGTCGATAATTGGTTGGTTTTCTAAATCAACACGTTTAAATTTGAATCCGTGGTTAATCGGAGCCGGAAGAAAATTCATTGTTACATTAACTCCTGTGTGAAGTCCAACTCCTTCAATCTTGAATGAATTTTCAAGCGTTTTTTGCTTAACAACCATATAAAATATCTGCTTTTATTTATTGTTCTTTCCCGAGTTCATCTCTTTTTTGAGCTGAAGCACATCTTTTCTAATGTCGGGAAGGTCTTTAATTAATCCGTATGCCCGCAAGGCTTTTCTAATGTCGATGGCCGGTGATCCAAGCAGCTTTTCACCGTCTTTAACATTGCTGTTAACTCCGGCTTGTGCTCCCACCAAAACATTGTTTCCAACTGTAATGTGTCCGGCTACTCCAACCTGGCCTCCAAACATACAGTTGCTTCCAATTTTAGCCGAACCTGCAATTCCTGTGTGAGCAGCAAAAACACTGTTTTCACCTATTTCCACATTGTGGGCTACCTGAACAAGGTTGTCGAGTTTTACACCTTTGCGAATAATTGTAGAACCCATTGTTCCACAGTCGATTGTTGTGTTGGCTCCAATTTCCACATCATCTTCGAGCACGGCATTTCCTATCTGGTGTATTTTTTTGTACGATCCGTCTTTTTGCGGGGCAAAACCAAATCCATCCGATCCGATAACTGCTCCGGAGTGGATAATACAGCGATTGCCGATAACACAGTCGTCGTATATTTTTGCTCCGGCGTAAATGATACAGTCGTCGCCAACTTTCACATTTTCACCAATGTGAACTTGCGGATATATTTTTACATTATTTCCTATTTGGGCATTTTTCCCAACGTAAGCAAAAGCTCCAACATAAATGTCTTCACCAATGGTTGCTTTGTCGGAAATATAGCTGGGTTGCTCAATACCTTGTCTCGAATCGGCTTTTGATTGTACGTATAAATCGAGTAGCGACGCAAATGCTTCGTAGGCATCGTCTACTTTAATTAAAGTTGCGCTTATCTCTTCTTTTGGAGTAAAACTTTTATTTACTAAAACAGCTGAGGCTTTGGTCGAATAAATGTAATTCTCGTATTTTTGATTGGCAAGAAAAGCCAGTGTTCCCGGTTTTCCCTCTTCAATTTTCGAAACATTAGATACTTGAACATCCCCGTCTCCAACGATTTCACCGTTTAAAAAAGCGGCAATGTCTGTAGCTTTAAAATTCATTCTCTGTCTTTTTTGGCGATGCAAATATAGCTTTTAACTAATAAATGTCCAATTCTTTCGGATAGCACACAAAATACTTCGTTACAGTCTTGGTTAGTGCTGTAAGATTTATGTCCGATGCATCGTTTATTTCTTTTATTGATCCGTCTTTGTTTAATACATAGATGTTTTCGTGCGATTTGTCGTATGCATTGTTTGCAATAACGCCGGTCATCAGGAAATATTTTGCAAGTTCCGGATCGGGTATGATTGTTTCCGTTATTTTGGTCAGGTACTTTTCTTCGGCCTTTGCCGACAAAGGTTTTTCGCGTAGTAAAGTGCGGGGGAGTTTTCGGTTGCTTATGCTTTTTGCCAGTGTAGAAAGCACTATATCAGGGTGGTCCTGCCATTCTTTTATCGAAATCAGAATGTCGTTGTCATCCAGTAAAGTATACCATGTTAAAACTTCCTTACCATTTATTTCAATGTTCTTTCTGAAACTGTCGGGTAAAATATTGTTTTCTAAAAATACTTTTAGGGTTGGCGTTGCAAAAAGTGTTTCTCCGCGCGATATTAATTCTTTCGCACGTTTTAATACATTAATTAGTAAAAACTCGGCTGCAACCACTGTTTTGTGCAGATATACCTGCCAATACATCAGCCGTCGCGAAATCAGGAATTTTTCGATGGAGTAAATTCCTTTTATGTCAACAACCAATTTGTCGTCGTAAACATTTAACATTTTAATGATACGGTCGATGCCAACTGTTCCTTCGGCAACTCCCGTAAAAAAACTGTCACGGCTCAGGTAGTCCAATCTGTCCATGTCGAGCTGACTGGCAACCAGTTGGTGGAGAAATTGTTTTTTGTACTGGTTTGTAAATATTTTTATTGCCAGATCCAGCTTCCCATTAAATTCACGATTCAGTTTTTGCATTAAAAGCAACGAAATTTCTTCGTGCGGTACATTTACCAACGAATTTTCGAGTACATGCGAAAACGGAGCATGTCCAATGTCGTGTAATAAAATGGCGATGGTTACTGCTTCGGCTTCCTCATTGCTTATTTCGTGCCCTTTTAAACGCAAAACTGCAATGGCTTGTCGCATTAAATGGGTGGCTCCAATGGCATGTTCGAAACGGGTGTGGTTTGCCCCCGGAAAAACCAGGTACGATAAACCCAATTGTTTAATTTGTCTTAGTCGTTGAAAAACAGGGTTTTCCAGCAGGTCGAAAACAACTTCAGACTGAAGATTGATAAAACCAAATACAGGGTCGTTAATTATTTTCTTCTTATTTATTTGAAGTTGTTTCACAAAATTGGATTTGATCGTGTGGATTAAAAATACAACTATTTATGAAATACAAATGAGCAAACTTTTACCCGAAAATAGTATTCCTGAAGGATAAAATTAACTTTTCAGAGTGAAAGTTAACTGATTGTGTATTTTGCTCTTTAAAATCAGTGCTTTAAGAGAACTTTGATATTTGTAAATGTTGGATATTATTCCTACTTTTGCGGAGAATTTTCTAAAAAATGAATTTTTAGGGGACCTCTGGTTCCCTATTTTGTTACATGTAATACGGATGATTGCAAAAGAAATTGTTGAACAGTTAGTAAAGGAGAGGCTTGACGATCAGATGTTTATCGTTGAAATCACGATTAGTGAGTACAATGATATTCGTGTGTATGTGGATAGCTTTGCCGGAATGACGATTGAGCAATGCATTAGCGTTAGCAGAAACGTAGAGCATAATTTAGACAGAGAAGAAGAAGATTTTTCTTTACAGGTATCATCGCCGGGTTTAACACAAAGTTTTAAAGTTAAACAACAGTACGAAAAATATACCGGTAAAGAAATTGAGGTAAAAACAACCGAAGGTGTTGAATTGGAAGGGTTGCTGAAAGAATCGAATGAGGAAGGAATTGTGTTGGAAACTTCGAGCCGTGAAAAAGTAGAAGGACACAAAAAAAAGCAACTTGTTGTAAAAGAATATAGTTTGAAATACGACGAAATAAAAAGTGCGAAAGCGGTTATTTCATTTAAATAAGTAAGAACGATGGAAAATATTAGCCTGATAGATACTTTTGCCGAGTTTAAAGAGCTTAAGAACATTGACCGGGTAACAATGATGAGTGTGTTGGAAGAAGTCTTCCGCAGTGTACTTATCCGCCAGTTTGAATCGGATGATAATTTCGATATCATTATTAATATTGACAAAGGTGACTTTGAAATATGGAGAAACCGCACCGTTGTTGCCGACGATGAATTGGAAGATCCGAATTTGCAGATTACCTTAACCGATGCGCTGAAAATTGACGAAGACTACGAAATTGGTGAAGAAGTTACCGATGAAGTTAAGTTGGTAGATTTTGGTCGTAGAGCAATTTTAAATTTGCGCCAGAACTTAGCCAGTAAAATTTTGGAATTGGAAAAAGACCATATCTATGGTAAGTACAAAAGCAAAATTGGCGACATTGTAACAGGTGAAGTATACCAGGTTTGGAAAAAGGAGATTCTGATTCTTGACGATGAAAACAACGAATTGATTCTTCCAAAATCAGAACAAATTCCATCTGATTATTTCCGTAAAGGCGATAATGTAAGAGCAATTGTATATAAAGTGGAGTTGCGTAACAACAACCCGCTAATTATTCTTTCGAGAACAGCTCCGGCTTTCCTTGAAAGATTATTTGAATTAGAAATTCCAGAGATTTTTGATGGTTTGATTACCATTAAAAAAATTGTTCGTGTTCCGGGCGAAAGAGCAAAAGTTGCTGTTGAGTCGTACGACGAAAGAATTGACCCGGTGGGAGCATGTGTTGGAATGAAAGGATCGAGGATTCATGGTATTGTTCGTGAGCTTAGAAACGAAAATATCGATGTAATAAACTACTCAAGCAACCTTCAGTTATTCATTAAAAGGGCATTAAATCCTGCAAAAATCAATTCAATTAAAATTATTGAAGCAGATAAAAAAGCAGAGGTTTATTTAAAACCGGAAGAGGTTTCGCTTGCCATTGGTAAAGGTGGATTAAATATTCGATTGGCAAGTCAGTTAACCGGATACGAAATTGATGTTTACCGCGAAATGGAAGAAGACGACGAAGATGTAAATCTGGATGAGTTTGCTGACGAAATTGAAAGCTGGGTAATTGATGCTTTAAAAGGTATTGGTTGCGATACAGCTAAAAACGTATTGAACATTCCAAGAGCAGAATTAATAAAACGTACCGATCTGGAAGAAGAAACCATTGATGAGGTACTAAAAGTTCTGCATTCGGAATTTGATTAAAACCCCGAAGAAACGAAGTTGAGAGTGAGTTATTCGGGTATTTAGAAAAAGTAAAGAAAAAGAATTTATATGGTAGCAGGCAAATCAATAAGGCTTAGTAAACTTGCAAGAGAATTCAATGTAGGTATTCACACTATTGTTGAGTTTATGCATAAGAAGGGTTTTGAAATCGATTCAAATCCGAATACTAAAGTTACCTCGGAGGCCGTGTCACTGCTTGAAAAGGAGTATAAAATAGATATTTCTATCAAGAAGGAGTCGGAGAAAATAAGTTTAAAGAGTCAGCGTCCTAAAAAAGAGGTGCTTTCTATTGAACACGACGAGGAAGAAACAGAGCAAATTACCGATGCAAAGCCTGTTGCTGAAGTAAAAGAGGAAAAGAAAACTGTTGTTCCGGAGCCGGTACAAGCTCCTGTTAAAAAGGAAGAAACAGTTAAAATATTAGGAAAAATTGATCTGGATTCGGTAAACAGACCAAAAAAGAAAGAAGAACAACCCGTAAAAGAAGAAAAGGTTGAGGAGCCTAAAAAAGAAGTTGTGGTTGAAAAGGCTCCGGTTGTTGTTGAAGAAAAAGCAGTTGAAAAAACTCCAGCTGTCGAAAAACCAGTTGAAAAACCGATAGAAAAAAAGGTTGAAAAAACACCGGTTGCTGAAACAAAAGTGGAAGCGCCGAAAGAAACTCCAACTCCAGCACCTGAAGAATTAATGGAAATGCAAGTGCCAAAAGTAGACGAAGTAAAGGTGGTTGGAAAAATCGACCTTCAAAATATTAATCAGAAAACCAGACCTGCGAAAAAGTCGAAAGAAGAGAAAGACAAAGAGCGGAAAGAAAGACATCGTCAGAAGATCACAGTTAAAAAAGCCGGTGATGTTTCAAACGAAAAAGACCAGGATAGTGGTGTAATTAAAGCAAAAGCAGACCGTTTAAGCGGACCAACAGTATTGGGGAAAATTGATTTACCCGAGAAAAAGGCCGAATCAAATGACAATGCCAACCGCAAAAAACGACGCAAAAGAATTAATAAAGAAACAGGTAAAGTTACTGTTGATCGTCAGCAGCAACAGAAACCGCAGGGCGACAGACCAAAAGGTAAATTCCAGGTAAATAAACAAGTGCCGGGTGCTGCAGGTAAAAAACGTCGTCCTCTGAAAAAAGAGGTGAACGAAGTTGATGTTCAAAAGCAAATTAAAGATACACTTGCGAGGTTAACTACAAAGGGAAAATCGAAAGGATCGAAACACCGCCGTGATAAACGTGCAGCCGTAAGCGAAAGAATGCAGGCTGACATGGAACAACAAATGGCCGAACAAGGAATTTTGAAAGTAACCGAGTTCGTTTCGGTTGCCGAATTCGCAACCATGATGGACGTTAGTGTAACTCAGGTTATTTCGTCGTGTATGAGTCTTGGTCTGTTTGTTTCAATTAACCAACGTTTAGATGCCGAGACCCTTTCTGTGGTAGCAGAAGAATTTGGCTTTAAAGTTGAATTTGTTAGTGTTGAAATTCAGGAAGCAATTGAAGAGGTTGAGGATAGAGAAGAAGACTTAATTGCGAGACCCCCAATTGTTACGGTGATGGGACACGTTGACCACGGTAAAACTTCGTTGCTTGACCATATTCGTAGTACCAACGTTATTGCCGGTGAGGCCGGTGGTATTACCCAGCACATCGGAGCTTATCACGTAAGTTTAGAGGACGGTAGAGATATTACTTTCCTTGATACTCCCGGTCACGAAGCATTTACTGCAATGCGTGCCCGTGGTGCTCAGGTTACTGATATTGCAATTATTATTGTAGCTGCCGACGACGATGTGATGCCACAAACCATTGAGGCGATTAATCACGCCGCTGCCGCTGGTGTTCCTATTGTATTTGCAATTAATAAAATTGATAAACCGGGAGCAAATCCCGAAAAAATTAAAGAGCAGCTGGCCAACATGAACTACCTTGTTGAAGAATGGGGTGGTAAATACCAGTCGCACGATATATCGGCTAAAAACGGAATTGGAATTGAAGAATTACTTGAAAAAGTATTGCTCGAAGCTGAAATGTTAGAGCTTAAAGCCAATCCAAATAAAAATGCTCATGGTACCATTATTGAATCGGAGTTGGACAAAGGTCGTGGATTCGTTTCAACATTATTGGTTCAGAGTGGAACTTTAAAAGTGGGCGACATTATTATTGCAGGTCAGTACTTTGGCCACGTAAAAGCAATGTTTAATGAGCGTAACCAACGCATCGAAGAAGTTGGTCCGGCACAACCGGCAATTATTCTTGGTTTGAACGGTGCTCCTCAGGCAGGTGACAAGTTCAACATTATGGAGAATGAGCGCGAAGCCAGAAATATCAGCAATAAACGTGAACAGTTGGCACGTGAGCAAGGCCTGCGAACTCAAAAGCACATTACATTAGACGAAATTGGTAGAAGGATTGCGATTGGAAACTTCCAGGAATTGAACCTGATTGTAAAAGGTGACGTGGACGGTTCTATTGAAGCACTTTCTGATGCACTGATAAAATTATCGACCGAAGAAATTCAGGTAAATATTAAACACAAAGCTGTAGGACAGATTTCTGAATCGGATATTTTGCTTGCAGCAGCATCTGAAGCAATTGTGGTTGGTTTCCAGGTTCGCCCATCAATAAATGCTCGTAAACTGGCCGAGAAAGAACAAATTGATGTTCGTATGTATTCAATTATTTACGATGCCATTAACGAGATAAAAGCAGCAATGGAAGGTATGTTGTCGCCTGAAATTAAAGAGGAAGTTTTAGGTACCATGGAAGTAATGGAAGTATTTAACATTACAAAAGTGGGTAACATTGCCGGAGGTATTGTTCGCGATGGTAAAATTGAAAGGAATGCGAAGATTCGACTGATTCGGGATGGAATTGTAGTCTACACCGGAAAACTTGGTTCGCTGAAACGTTTCAAAGACGATGTAAAAGAAGTGAAAAATGGTTATGAATGTGGATTGAATATCGAGAAGTATAACGATATTAAAGTGGGCGACCATGTTGAAGCTTACCACGAAATTGAAGTGGCAAAAACTTTGTAAAAAAAGAATCTTATATATTTAAGGGCCGAATCATTGATTCGGCCTTTTTTTATTCCATTTACCCGAATCCAATATTTTAAAGGCTGTGACGTTCTGTTGATACAGGGTTTTACATCACACAATTATTAACAATTAATTTTTCATTATAAAATTGAAAAAGAGATGTTTTAGAATTTTGCTCTTATTACTTTTGAAGAAAATTTATTGGGAATGAAAAAGAGCCTCATAATCATACTATTTGCAGTGCTTGCTGCTGTTGCCGGATTTATTTATTTCACCAAAGACGATGTTGTATTCTCAAAAGAAACATCGCTGTACAAAGCCGTGCCTGTAACAGCACCGGTGTTTGTAGAGTTTGAGTCGTTAAGGGTAATTCCTACCGAAAATCCAATTGTGCAGGAACTTGCCGGGCTTGATGATTTTGCCTGGTTGGTAGAAAAAATAAAAGAAACCGATTTAACCATAAAAGGCGATAAAGAAATTCAGAACGATTTGGCGAAGAAGCCGGTTGTTTTGGCACTCGACTTTATTGGTGAGAATGTTTTAAAGCCACTTATTGTTACTGAACTTAAAAGCGCCAATGAACTCAAAGGTTTTGAAAAGCTAATGGAAAAGTTGTTGAATGTTCCGGTGTCGGCATTCCAGGCCAGAAAATACGATGGCGCCCGAATTGTTGACGTGAACATTGAAGCAGGTAAAAAAAGCATGCACTATTGTGCTGTAGATGGTTTGCTGATAATTAGCCCCGACCCAATTCTTGTGGAAAAAAGCATACGGCAATTAAGTTCGCAGAATATCACCGATAACAGTTTTTTTAGGATGGTGAATAAAACGGTTACGGGGCAATCCGAAATTTCGTGGTACATAAATCACACCCGATTCCCTGAATTGTGGGCAAATTATCTGAATCCTACAACTCAGTCGGAGGTGAATGAGTTTGGGCAAACTGTAAAAAGCAATTTAAAAAGAGCGGTGCAAGGAATAAAAACCTACGCCAGTTGGAGTGAACTGGACATGTCGTTTGATACCGATCGGATTTCGTTGAATGGTATTACGGCTGCCGATGATTCGCTGAATAACTTTTTAGCGGTATTCGAAGGGCAGGAGCCCGTAAGTTGTCAGGCCGATCGGATTTTGCCCGATAACACATCGTTTTTTATAAGTTTTACATTTGCCAACAAAGACCTGTTCTTTCAAAATCTTGAAAAGTATTTTGAACACTCTGCAGCTTACTTTGAACGCGAAGGAAGGCTTAAAAAAGTAAGGGAAGGTTTAAGAGACGAAAGCCGGACACGGTTAAAAGCTTTGGTAAAAGATCGGGTTGTTGCTGCAATTACTTCAGTTTCGGGACAAGCCGGTTCATCGAGTTCGTTGTTTATAATCAGTACCAATTCTGAAAACGAAAGCCGGGCATCTCTCGAAGAAATGTTGCAAAATTATGCGGCAGGTAAAAATATTGAGTTTGCCACCTTGTATTCTGGTTTTAAAGCGAAAGATGGGAAAACATACTCTGTTTATTCGTTCCCATATCCTTCTTTGCCCGGAATTTGGTTGGGCAAAAGTTTTGGATTTGCCGAAGCAAAGTACGTCATATCCTGGGACAATAATCTGGTATTTGGAAATTCGCAAGAAACCTTACATAAGTATTTAAACGATATGATTGATGAGACTTCGTTGTATCGGAATAAAAATTACATTGAATTTAAAGATTACAATGAAAACAGGGCCAACATAAATGCGTATGTTAATGTAAACAGAATCTATGGTATGCACTCCACTTTGTTTAATCAAAACATTAGTAAGTCGCTTAACGAAAATGAAGATTTGTTTCGGAAATTTGATGCATTAAGCTGGCAGGTGGTTTGCGAGAAGAAAATCTATTTTAATTCGATTAACCTCAGATACAGCACAAAACCCAAAACTGAAGCAAGGGCTTCGTGGCAGAGCGATATGGGCTCCACAATTGGCGGCAAACCTCTTATTGTAATCAATCATACCAATAAATCGTCGAATGAAATTATTGTGCAGACCAACGACAATCAGCTGCATCTAGTTGCTGCAGACGGGAAACAAGTTTGGAGTGCTCCGATAAAAGGCAAAATTCTGGGCGAAATACACCAGGTTGATTATTACGGAAATGGACGTTTGCAATATTTGTTTAATACTAGCGACAAACTTTATTTGCTCGATAGAAACGGGACTAACGTTGCAAAATTTCCGATACTGTTTAAGTCGCCTGCAACAAACGGGGTGGGAGTTTTTGATTACGACAACAATCACAAATACCGCTTTTTTGTAGCTTGTGAAAACCTGAAAGTTTATGCCTACAGTCACGAGGGGAGTATTATAAACGGATGGGCGTTTGATAAAACCAGCAGTATAGTTACGACTCCGGTACAGCATTTTAGGGTGAATAACAAAGATTACATCGTTTTTAAAGACAAATCGAAAATATACATTCAAAACCGTCAGGGATTAACAAGGGTTGATTGTGCTGCACGCTTCGAGAACAGCAATAATCCACTGGTGTTAAATACCGATCAAATTGCCAAAATTGTTGCGACCGATCAATCTGGCAAAGTCTATTATTTGTTTTTTGACGGAAAATATGCAGAAAAGAAAACGGACAACTTTAGTAAAAATCACTTTTTTACAGTTGATGATGTAAACGGAAACGGAGTTCCGGATTTTGTTTTTGTTGATGGGAAAGAGCTAATTGTAATGGATGAAAACGGAAAAGAACTATTCTCCGAGAAATTTGACAATACGCTACTGCCTGTCGCAAATCTATATTCATTTTCGGGGAGACAAAAAAAGATTGGTGTAACTGATGCGGAAGCCAATCAGATTTATTTGTTTGATTCAAACGGCAAACTTCACGATGGATTTCCGCTGTCGGGGAACAGTGAATTCTCGATAGGAAAACTTACGAATGCACAACTGAATTTGGTTGTGGGGAGTTCGGAAGGTAGCTTGTACAATTACATTTTGGAGTAGAGCAGAAAAACGATAAATAAAAAAGCCGCAAAGATTAAATCCTTTGCGGCTTTTTGTTTTATAGATATGTATTTCTATATAATCAACATGGCGTCACCATACGTTCCAAAACGATAATCGTTCTTTAAGGCTTCGCGGTAAGCTTCCATTACAAAATCGTATCCGCCAAAAGCAGCAACCATCATTAATAAGGTTGAGTATGGCAAATGGAAATTTGTAACCATTGAGTTGGCTACACTAAAATCGTATGGAGGGAAAATGAATTTATTTGTCCAGCCTTCAAACGGTTTTAAGAAACCCTGAGTTGAAACAGAACTTTCCAGTGTCCGCATAACAGTTGTTCCAACCGCACAAACATTACGTTTCTTTTGTTTGGCTGAATTCACGATTTCACAGGTTTCGTCTTTTATCCAGATTTGTTCCGAATCCATTTTGTGTTTGGTAAGATCTTCCACATCCACACTGCGGAAATTTCCTAAACCAACATGAAGCGTAATGTACGAAAAGTCAATGCCTTTTATTTCAAGACGTTTAAGCAATTCGCGGCTAAAATGCAGGCCTGCTGTTGGTGCAGCAACTGCTCCCTCGTGTTTGGCAAAAATGGTTTGGTAACGATCTTTGTCTTCAGGTTGTACCGGGCGGTTTATGGTTCTTGGAAGCGGAGTTTCTCCTAATCCATAGAGTGTTTGCTTAAACTCATCGTATGGCCCGTCAAACAAAAAGCGCAATGTACGTCCGCGCGATGTAGTATTATCAATTACCTCAGCAACCAGTAAATCATCTTCGCCAAAGTACAGTTTATTGCCAATTCTTATTTTTCGGGCAGGGTCAACCAAAACATCCCAAAGTCTTTGCTCGCGGTTTAATTCGCGAAGCAGGAACACTTCAATTTCGGCTCCCGTTTTTTCTTTGTTACCATATAAACGTGCCGGAAATACTTTGGTGTCGTTAAATACCATAATATCTTCATCATCAAAATAGTCAAGTAGGTCTTTAAATAACTTGTGTTCGATGGTTCGTGTGGCCCTGTTTAAAACCATTAATTTCGACTCGTCACGATTGTCGGCCGGGTGTAAAGCAATTCTTTCCGGATCAAGTTCATACTTGAATTTTGATAATTTCATATGCTATTTCTTTTTAAGTATTTCTTTTTTAAGTAATTGACAAAAATAATACACTTTGCCGATATTTTGAAACAATTTTTAGTGCACCGCCGAATTTTCAGATAGTTTCATTTAAAGTTAAGTTTTCGAGGAAATAATTTACCTTGAAAGCATCAGTAATACTATAATTTCCAATTCTTGTGCGTTCAAGAGCCGTTAAATATGCACCGCATTGTAACTCTTCGCCAATGTCGCGGGCCAAAGCTCGAATATATGTTCCTTTGCCGCACGTGATTCTTAGTTTCACTTCCGGCAAATCAAATTTTTCTATATCAATCTTATCTATAACAATTCTTTTGGCGCTTAGTTTTACATCTTCGCCATTTCTTGCATAATCAAATGCTCTTCGTCCTTTTACTTTTACAGCCGAAAAAACAGGAGGTGTCTGATCAATCTCTCCAATAAATTTCTGAACTGCAGCTTCAAGCTTTTCCCTAGTAACGTGCGAATAATCGCTGGTACTGTCTTCTTCGGTTTCCAAATCGAACGAAGGAGTGGTTGCTCCAATTTTTATACTTGCAAGGTATTCTTTTTCTCCCAATTGAAGCTCTTCAATTTTTTTGGTTGCTTTGCCTGTGCAAAGAATAACAAGTCCTGTTGCCAGCGGATCAAGCGTACCGGCATGTCCGACTTTCATTTTTTTTATGCCAAGCTTCCGGCATAAAATGTAACGCACACGATTTACAACATCAAACGAAGTCCATTCCAGCTCTTTGTCGAATAGTAAAATTTCTCCCGCAAGGAAGTCGTATGTCTTTTTGAATACGGGCATGTGTAAGAATCTATATTTCAGCCAGTTGATTGGATTTTCCCAAAAATTAGGCTGCAAAGATAGCAATAAGACCAATAAGAGAACAATAAATAGCGAAATAAATTAGTTTTCCGCGTTTTACAACCTGAATCATCCAGGAGCAGGCAAGAAGACCGGAAATAAAGGCTGCAACAAAGCCGATAATTAACGGAACTGTTTCCATTTTTGCGGTGCTCAAATCACCACTTATTATGTCCATAAAAGCTGCGCCCAATATCGGAATTAAAACCATTAAGAATGAAAACCGGGCAACATCTTCCTTTTTAACTCCCAATAAAAGGCCGGTTGCAATTGTACTTCCACTTCGCGAAATTCCGGGTAAAACTGCTATGGTTTGTGCTATTCCAATTATCAGCGCTTTAAAATAGGTTATTTTACCGTCGTTCTTTTTTACAAAATGCGAAAGGGCCAGCAAACATGCAGTAAACAGTAACATGCAACCAACAAAAAACAGGTTGCCGGTAAAAAACGATTCAATTTCTTCTTTAAACAATAAACCAACAATTATTATCGGAATGGAGGAAAAAAGAAGTTTAAAGATATAAGTTGTGGACTCGTTTTTCTCAAATTTAAAGAGATCTTTAACAAGTTGGATAATGTCTTTCCGGAAAACAACAATTGTGCTGAGTACCGTTGCCACATGAACTGTTAAAACAAAAAGTAAGTTGTTTTCTTCCTTAATATTTAAAAAGGCATGCCCAATTTCGAGGTGACCACTGGAACTAACGGGTAAAAATTCGGTAAGTCCCTGGATAATTCCAAGTAAAAATGCCTGAAATGCATTCATAAAAAAGTAGCTTAGTTATCTTCTTTGGGTTTTTTCATAATGGCATAAATCTCGAATATGAATCCAATTAGAAGTACAATTGGAGCAATCGTAAGCCTTCGAAAATTAAAAATATCTTCACTAAAAACGTTTGGATCGTCGCTGCCACCTCCCGATAGTAAAATAAATCCTACAACAATTATGGCAAAGCCAATAGCCATTAATTTATAATTCTCTTTACCGAGGGCAAAACCTGCTGTTTCGTTTGCTGTTTTTACTTCTTTTACTTTTTTCGCCATTGTTCTTGAAAATAATTGGCGTAAAGATAACTAATAAAACAACTCATCAAATTTCAGGCGGAGGAATTTGTTTAACGCAAACCAAGTTGATAAAAAAGAAATGAGCACACCGAGTACAAAAACCAATGCTGCCATAACCAGGGTTGTCGAAAAATCGTTGTAGGTTATTAATCCCTGCAGTTCTTTTTTGTAGGTATATATTGCAAAAATAAGAACAGTGTTGGCAAGTACCGAACCATAAATTCCAAGCAATAAACTACGGCGCAAAAATGGCTTTCGAATAAAGTTTTTAGAAGCTCCCACCATTTGCATCGTATTTATGGTAAAACGTTCAGAATAAATTAAAATGCGGATTGTATTATTAATAAGTCCAAAAAATATGAAAGTTAGTAAGGCACTTATAATCACGAGGATGATGCTGATTTTTCTTACGTTTTTGTTTATTAAACTAACCAGATCTTTTTGATAATATACTTCCGAAACCTGCGGATAAGCCAGAAAAACCTGTTCCAAACGGAGCAAGCTGTCGGAGCTGGTGTAGGGAGCGTAAAGTTTTACATCGAGCGAAGCAAACAAAGGATTGTAGCCCAGAAAACCGGAAAAATCTTCACCCAGTTCTTCAGTTAATTCTTTTGCTGCAGTTTCTTTGTCGATAAAACGAGTTGATTTTACGTATTTGCTGGCGTTTAATGTTTTTTGCAAGCGTATTATTTCAACCTCTTTTAAATTGTCTTTTAAAACAAGGGTGAAACCAATTTTTTCCCGAACATATTCCGAAAGATGTCGTGCATTTAGTAATACAATACTTAAGGTTCCGAGCAGAATAAGAACCAACGATATACTAATTAACGATGTTATCCATGAGTTTAGGAATCGTTTTTTTAATCGTTTTGGTGTCGAATTCGCCATGCTTTGAATAATTTCAGTGTACTACAAAAGTAAAAATAGTAAACAGTTGGCTTATTTGATTGAGATTGAATTATAAAACGTTTTATTAACATTAAAACAAATGCATTTATTGTGTGCGGATTGTTTGTTGTAGTTGACAATCAGCTTTTTATGTGGTATTTGTAAGTTTTGATTCGCAAATAGCCAAAAAAGCATTTAACTAATTGAAAATTTGATTGTTATTTCTTTGGATTTACGAAAAAAGAAAATACTTTTGCAGTCCCGATTATTATCCTTAGAAATAAGGAGTGTAAATAGTTGATTTTCTTTTAGTAAGGTGTTTTGTCGAAAAATTCCGTTGAGACAGAAAAAACCGCGAGGAGTAAAATCAAAAGTGTAATACAATTAAAAAATTAGAAAAGTGGACACACTTAGTTATAAAACAATTTCTGCAAACAAAGCTACTGCTGAAAAAGAATGGGTAGTTATTGATGCCGAAAACATGGTATTGGGACGTTTGGCAAGTAAAGTTGCTAAAATGTTGAGAGGTAAATACAAGCCAAATTTCACACCGCACGTTGATTGTGGTGATAACGTAATTGTTATCAATGCTGAAAAAATTGCGCTGACAGGTAAAAAAATGACTGATAAAGTTTATATCCGTCACACTGGATATCCTGGTGGTCAGAGATTTCAAAGCCCACAGGATGTGTTAGCAAAATATCCTGAACGTTTGGTTGAGAAAGCTGTAAGAGGCATGCTTCCTAAAAACAGATTAGGACGTGAATTGTACAGAAATTTGCATGTTGTAGTTGGTGCTGAGCACAAATATGAGGCTCAAAAACCTAAAGTTGTTGATTTAAATACGATTAAATAATGGAAGTAGTAAACACAATCGGACGTAGAAAATCAGCTGTTGCTCGTATTTACGTAAGCGAAGGAAAAGGTAACATTACCGTAAACAATAGGGAAATGAAAGAATATTTTCCTGCTGAAACTTTGCAGTACATTGTATTGCAACCTTTAAGTCTACTAGAGGTTTCAGAAAAATATGACATTAAAGTTAATCTTGATGGTGGTGGCCAAAAAGGTCAGGCTGAAGCTTTACGTTTGGCAATCACCCGTGCATTAATGGAAATCGATCCTGAATCAAGAGGCCAGTTAAAAGCTGCCGGATTTGTAACAAGGGATCCTCGCGAAGTGGAACGTAAAAAACCTGGTCAACCAAAAGCAAGGAAACGTTTCCAATTCTCAAAACGTTAATAGTATTTATAATTTATATGGATCTAAAACGGTTAAGATTCCCGATTTGCCGGGACTACTTAACGGTTGCTTTTAGAGCATAAAAAAAAGTAAAAAGATGCCAAGAACAAATTTTCAAGAATTATTGGATGCAGGTGCTCATTTTGGTCACCTGAAAAGAAAGTGGAATCCAAACATGGAGCCTTATATCTTCATGGAAAAAAACGGAATCCACATTATCGATCTTCAAAAAACAGTTGTAAAAATTGACGAAGCTGCAAATGCAATCAAACAAATTGCAAAATCAGGCCGTAAAATTTTATTTGTTGCAACTAAAAAGCAAGCCAAAGATTTGGTTTCAGACTTAGTGAAAAACGTAGGAATGCCTTACGTAACTGAGCGCTGGCCAGGAGGTATGCTTACCAACTTCCCAACCATCCGCAAAGCGGTTAAAAAAATGATCTCCATCGATAAAATGATGAAGGACACAAGTTGGGATAACCTTTCGAAGAGAGAAAAACTACAGATTACAAGACAACGTGCCAAGTTGGAAAAAATGTTAGGATCTATCTCAGACCTAAGCCGTTTACCAGCTGCTTTGTTTGTGGTTGACGTATTAAAAGAAAAAATTGCAGTTCGCGAAGCTCAGAAATTGGGAATTCCTGTATTTGCAATTGTTGATACAAACTCTAATCCGGATGACGTTGATTTTGTAATTCCTGCAAACGACGACGCTTCTCAATCAATTCGTTTAATTGTTGGTGCTATGACCGATGCAATTGCCGAAGGATTGAACGAACGCAAGTTTGAGAAAGGTAAAGACGACGAAAGCGAAGAGGATGATAAAAAAGGTGCAAAAGCATCTAAAGCAAAAGCCGACGAAGACGAAGATTCGGACGAAGAGTAATAAAGGTTAAGAAATTATATAAACCATAAGAAGAGATTTATATTATGTCTTTTACAACAGCTGACGTAGTAAAACTACGAAAAGTATCAGGCGCAGGGATGATGGATTGTAAAAATGCCCTGAAAGATGCCGAAGGTGACTTCGAAAGAGCACTGGAAATTATCCGCGAAAAAGGTAAACTTATTGCAAACAAACGTGCAGACAGAGATGCAGCAGAAGGCGTAGCTTTAGCTAAAGTTACAGGTGATGCAAAATATGGTGCTATTGTAGTGCTAAATTGCGAAACCGACTTTGTTGCTAAAAACGAAAGCTATGTTGCGTTTGCTGAAAAAATTCTGGACGCTGCTCTGGAAAATAAAGTTGAAAGTTTGGAAGCTCTTAAAGCTATTGAACTTGACGGTAAATCAATTGAATCGTTGGTTACTGAACAAACTGGTGTTACCGGTGAAAAACTTGACCTTTCTTACTTCAAATGTTTGGCTGATGAAGCTGTAGTTCCTTATATCCACCCTGGAAATAAACTGGCTACTTTGGTTTCATTCAACAAAACTGCTCAAGAGCAAGTTGGAAAAGATGTTGCAATGCAAATTGCTGCAATGGCACCTGTTGCTGTTGACGAGGATTCTATTCCACAAGCAGAAATTGATAAAGAATTAGCTTTTGCTACAGAAAAATACCGTAACGAAGGTAAACCAGAAGCAATGATTGAAAAAATTGCACTTGGTTCGCTTAACAAATGGTACAAAGACGTAACTCTTTTAAACCAGGCTTACGTTAAAGACAATAAAATGTCGATCAAAGATTTCTTGAAGCAAAGTGATGCAGAATTAACTGTAACTGCTTTCGATCGTTATTCGTTGAATGCGTAGTTAATGCTGACTAAAATATAAAACTGAGCTGCTCATTTATTTGAGTAGCTCTTTTTTTTGTAAAATAGTGGGCAATCAAAAAACTGCAAATGCGAAAATCCGTAACTTTTAATTATTCTGCTTGTCTTGAATAAGGTACAAAAACTCGTGGTTATGCATTAAACAACTTCGTTCAAGCAAACGAAATCCATTAGCCGATAAGTCTATTGTATTGGGGAAATACTTAATCACAATCTGTTTTACTTTGGTGTGGCTTTGTATTGCAAATGTTTTATTCTGTGGAGTTGAAGCCCTCATTTCTAAAATCCGTGTAACAGAAACAAGCTCTTCACTCATTCTGGTTTCGTTGTAATTTTGATCTTTGTCGTACACCGAATCGGCACAGTTAAAAATTTGTGTAGCGTATATAATTAGTTGTTCTTTAAGCGCTTTGTTAAATTGTATCGTTGGGTAAAACCTCTTCACAAGAATTGACAAATCTACTGCAAGTTCAGTTGTAAATTCAGTAATAAGTTCATCTATCTTTTTGAATTCTGTCTTCAAATGAACATTAAAATCTTTATTGGAATCCTGATTTCTCATATTAGCATAACAATAAAAGCAGGAAAAAGATTTCAGAAAAAGAGAGAGATAATTGAAGTGCCTTTTGGGTAGCTCCGATTTGTTGTATAAAAAAAGCCCTCCATCAGTTGTGGTTACGATGAAGGGCTTAGCATTTATGTATTTGGTTTATTTATTTGTTCAAAATAATACGTTTTACTTCGCTCACTTCACCATTTTTAATAAACCGGCACAGGTACATTCCTGATGTAGCAGGCGAACCATTTAAGTCATCTCCATTCCATACAATTTTATGCAATCCTTCAGGATATTCACCGTCGGCCAAAACTTGTATTTTTTGCCCAAGCAAATTATAAACTGAAATGTTTGTTTCGGCGGGTTCATTTAACCTGAACTGAATTGTAGTAGAATGGCTAAACGGATTCGGATAAATATGAAGCAGATTGTCCTCAGGAGTAGCTGTTTCTACAACCGAAGTAGCAGTGCTTTTTTCTTTTACCACAATTGTACTAAAGTGGATAATTGAAGCGTAAATGCGGTTTCTGGCTGTATCGACAACGGCAATTTGTCCATCTTCAACTTCTACAAAGCCACTACTGTCTGCAAAAAACATATTCAAATCTTGCGGATCTATTCCAAGCGAATCAATTAAGTCGCTTTTGTAAATCAATTTTAATTCAACCGGAATAGTAAACATATAAGGTTCAACAATGGTGTCGGAACCTACAGGTTTTACGCTAAACTCAACTCCCGTAACAATGTCCATGTTAAATTCTACCTCGGTACTGTCATCATTCAGCTCCGAATATTTTTCCGGAATGATCATAAAAATCTCAATGTCCTCGTTTATACATCCAAAGGGGAAATGGATCATGCCACCGTTCAATAAATTCAATGGATAAGGCAAACCGGCAATTTTATACGAATCGCCTTCTTTTAAGTTTTTAGCCTTTAGTTCTTTGCCATTAGGTAAAACGCGACGAATAGAAATGGAATTCACCTCCATATCGATGGTTGAATCAACAACCAATAATTCAACACTTGCACCAAAGTTGCTGTATTCAACATTAACCAGCGTCATTCCGGTTTCGCCTTTTAGTGTAAGTAATCCTAAGGTGTCGATAGTGGCAATACTTGTGTCGGAAACGCTCCAGATAAAATCGGCATCCTGATGTTTGTTTCCGTTGGTTTTGTATGTGGCTGTATATTCAATGGGCTCGGCTCCGGTATATACAACCATGTCGCCGGGTTCAATTGTCATTTGTTTGCCACTATTCCCGTTGTTCTGATGCTCTTCCTTTTCCTTTTTTTCTTTGGAGCGTTTGCTTTCGTAAATTTCAATTTTTGCCGTGTCTGCTAATTCGCCGTATTGCGCTATAACCAAACCTTTCCCCGGAGTGTCTCCTGCTTTAAACATGCTGCTCTCAGCATCCGGAAATTCTCCGATTGTTATTGGTTCCACAGACCACAGAAATGTCATGGTGTCAATTTTTACATCAAAAGAATCAACGTAAAAGGCGTACAATTCAACCGAATCGCCAACTTCAACCTTAATACTTCCCGGAACGATTTTTACCTTAGGGTAATCATTTTCATCAGTGTCTTCATCATCATCATTGTCTTCATCGGTTTTTTTTGAGTCGCCAACCACTGTAAGATTAACATTAGCGCGAAGATCTTTGTATTTGGCAATAAGAAGTCCTGTTCCAGGTTGGCCGGCAGTTAAAACACCGTCTTTGTTCACTTTTCCGAGCGATCCGGGTTCTGTATTCCATTTTATTCCATCGGTGATGGTGTCTTCTCCGTTAATATAAGTAGCAATCAAAAGCGTATCCTGCCCGGCACTCAATTCAATGTCTCCCATGTTTATGGTAAGCGATTCCTGTCCGTTTGTTGCAATTGCAAAAAATAACAGTAGTACTGCAAGCAAATTTTTCGAAAAAATGTAAAGTTGTTTCATACTCTTGAAATTTTTATTCTGCATTCGTATTTAACTAAATGTTTAAAGTGTCTGAAAATCAGATATGTAAATATACTGGCATCCTATCTGAAATCCAAGTTTTAACCGTTCTGAAGGTTGAGTCAGAAACTGGTATTAAAAGTAAAATGTAATAAGCGTCGTCGTTAATATATTCCGAAAACATGGAAAAGGTAATCTTTACTGATCATGTATTTCGGCCATTTTGCACGGCAAAATATGCAAAGAATGTATAAAAATCTTCTGTTTTGAAATCATTTAGAAGGATTTTTACGTAAGAAAGAGTAGAGCTAATTGTTTAAACTTAAATGAATTGAAGGTTATGAAACAAATTGAGTATTGGTGGTTGTTTAACTTTTTAAAAAATGGAAGTTATGATACTTTTTATTTATGCGATTCTGGTGGCAGTGGCAATAATTATAGCTTTGGTAGTATGCTATCGGGATTTAAAACATAATTGAATAACAGTGTGCCAATGTAACAAATTGGGAAATACACTTAGTCGTTATTCGCTGAGGAACAAAAACCGCAGACAGGGATAGTTTGTTTTTACACCAGGCTAGGTTATCAGAGTAATCAACTCTAAAAATACACCACTTATTCAAAAATTGTTTCGCTAATTCTCGTGAAAGGCAAACTGGTCGGGATTCTTACCCTGCACATCTGTATAGATATCGTTAATTTGTTTCATTACCGTATTAAAATCTGTAGTATCGTAAATAACCGCTTTAACTCCCATTTCTTTTTTAGCGTAATCTAAGGTGGAAACAACTATCGGTACATTTGCTTTTTGAGCCATATAAAAGAAACCTTTATTCCATTTTGTTACCTTTTTAATCCAACCTTCCGGCGAAACAACAATGTGCAATTCGTCGGTATTGTTTAGCATATCAGCCACCTGAAAAATGGCATTTTTACCTTTTACTCCCCGAACCGGTATGGAACCCAGTTGACGCATTACCAAATTCATGGGGAAAAAGAAAAGTTCTTTTTTCGAAAGAAATTTGAATTTAACACCCAGCTCGGTGAAGCCTAATTTCCCAAATAAAAAATCGATGTGAGCCGTGTGTGGTGCAAAAATCGTAACCGATTTTTTTAATCCGGCATAGTCCCCTGTTATCTTCCAACCAAGTTTGTGTAAAACCTTACCGGATAATGTTCTCATATATTTATTTTCTGTGCGGAAGATAGATATAATATTTGAGATTCGGTGAGCGTTGGGTGGAGGTAAAGCTTTTTCTGATTTGGAATTGGTTTGCCCATGGATATTGGCGAGTAGAATTGATTTTAATTAAAATTATGGCTTACAAAATACCGTTTCAAAAACGAAGATATAAATCCTGGAATTGCGTGATGGCGTTTCTTTTTTTTGTGAGTTGAATTGAAATAAAGAGCCTCTCACGGGACTTGAACCCGCGACCTGCTCATTACGAATGAGCTGCTCTACCAACTGAGCTAAAGAGGCTTACTGTTTTACTAAGTAAGTAATTTTAGTTCATTAAAGTGCCTTAATTCAGCAGGTTTTGAATTAGGTTAAGCTGTTGCCGAACCATGTGTTTGTTTAAAATGTCGAATAAGCGGGTTTGTTTTAACTCTTGTTCCTTTTCAATTCCCTCAATTAAACTATTAAAGTAGCGAACATTTATTGTGTCCTGATTTTTGTCCGTGAATTCGTTGAGTGCCTGATGTAAGACTTTATAGTCGTGCCAGTTTCCAATTTCTACGTTAAATAATTTGATCTCGTCTTTCAACTTGTCCAATGTTGAATCGGGATGCAGTTCTACTAGTATTCCAAGTAATTCGTGCACGGCTTTTTGCTGAATACGGATTTGGTGAAGATTGTTTTTGGCCTGCAGCGCATCTTTGAGTTGTATTACATTCAAGGTTTTTTGAATGGCCAGTTTAACTGATTCTTTTAGTACAAGGTCATTTGATAAATTTTGCACATTCCTGATTAAATCATTGTTCAACACCTGCAGTTTTTCCTGGTCAAAAACCAACATGGTTTCAAGTAATTGCTTGGAATATTTATCCTGGCTGTTTTTTAAATATTGAACAAACGGAATTAAAAAGTCAAACTGCTTGTTTTCAATAATTTCCAGGTTAATTTGTGCTTCACGTAACATTCCTGCAACCCGGAATAAATTTGAAAACAATTCGAAACAGGGCTCTTTCTTCAATTTTTCAAAACTAGCTTCCTGAATTAAAGTGCAAATGGTTCGCAGTTTTTTAATGTTTACTCTCAGCTCATGTATATGCTCCATTTCCTGGGTTTCAAGTGTCTTCCTGAAGAAATGTTGAAACAAGTTTAGTTTGCTGTTAAAATGTTGTAGTAGTATGCTGTTCTCCATTTGTGATTTTGGCAGTTTTGTAATAAGGATACCTGCTAGCTTTTTTGTGAATATTGTAAGTATATGTGCTGTCCGATTTTTTCGCTCTTTACAATTTACAAAAAAACCTTGTCATAGTTCTCTCTTTTCAATTTTAGAACATAAAAAAGCCCCTCCGAAAAACGAAGAGGCTTCTATATTTTTAATTTTGACTTTTGCCTTTATCCTTTTGCCTTGTCTCCTACAAAGCAGTCACCAACAAGCCGGCATCTGTATTTTCAACCTTTGCCACTTTTTTGCTGGTAAGTCCTTTAATGGCTTTGTCCCATTTTTTATTGCTAAGCCCGGCTTTGTCTTTTAATGCAGGTAATTCAATTGGCGATTCCAATTTTAGCAGCTCAAATACTACTTTTTCGTCATCGGTGAGTTCAACTGCTTTTTTCTCCGGTTTCATTTGCGGGAAGAAAAGTACATCCTGAATCGACGGGCTGTTGGTCATAAACATGGTTAAACGGTCCATTCCAATTCCCATTCCCGATGTTGGCGGCATTCCGTATTCCAGTGCGCGTAAAAAGTCCTGGTCGATAAACATGGCTTCGTCGTCACCTTTTTCCGAAAGTTTCAGTTGGTCTTCGAAACGCTCGCGCTGATCGATCGGATCGTTTAATTCCGAATAAGCGTTCGCCAGTTCTTTTCCGTTTACCATCAACTCAAAACGTTCGGTAAGTTCCGGATTATCGCGGTGTTTTTTGGTAAGCGGCGACATTTCAACCGGGTAATCGGTAATAAAAGTTGGCTGAATGTAATTGCCTTCACATTTCTCGCCAAAAATCTCGTCAATCAGTTTTCCTTTACCCATTGTCTCGTCGGTATCAATACCCAGCTTGTCTGCAATTTTGCGCAAATCAGCTTCCGACTTTCCGTTAATATCGTAGCCCGTGTGCTCTAAAATGGCTTCGGCCATGGTAACCCGTGGAAACGGTGCTTTGTAATCGATAATGTTGTCGCCCAACTGAACTTTTGTGGTGCCGTGTAAAGCCATTGCCACACGCTCACAAATTTCTTCGGTAAAGCTCATCATCCATTTGTAATCTTTGTAGGCAACGTAAATCTCCATTACCGTAAATTCGGGATTGTGGGTGCGGTCCATTCCTTCGTTACGGAAATCTTTTGAGAATTCGTAAACACCTTCGAAACCACCAACAATCAAACGTTTTAGGTATAGTTCGTTGGCAATACGCATGTACAAGGGCATGTTTAACGCGTTGTGGTGCGTAATAAACGGACGTGCAGCTGCGCCTCCGGGAATAGGTTGAAGAATCGGAGTTTCAACTTCGTGATAACCGTATTCGTTAAACATCTGACGCATGGTGTTGTAAATAATCGTACGTTTTACAAACGTATCTTTTACCTGCGGATTTACAATTAAATCGATGTAACGCTGGCGGTAACGTTGCTCTGCATCGGTAAATGCATCGTATGTTTTTCCGTCTTTTTCTTTTACAATTGGAAGCGGACGTAAGGATTTATTTAGTACTGTAAATTCATCAACATGAACGGTTAATTCACCCATTTGAGTAAGAAAAGCCTTTCCTTTTACGCCAATAATATCACCAATGTCGAGTAATTTTTTAAATACCTCGTTGTACATTGTTTTATCGTCACCCGGGCAAATTTCATCGCGATTTACATAAATCTGAATCCGTCCTTCATGATCCTGAAGCTCTGCAAAAGCAGCTTTCCCCATAATCCGGCGACTCATTATTCGTCCGGCAATTACTACATCCTGAAAATTCTTTTCTTCTTCCTTGTAGTTGTCCTTAATCTTTTTCGAGGTAGTATTAACATGGTATTGTGCTGCAGGATACGGATCGATGCCTAAGTCGCGCATTTTTTGCAACGAATTTCTCCTGATAATCTCTTGTTCGCTTAATTCCTGATGACTCATTTTTTATTCACTTTTAAGTTTTTGTCCTTTCAGGGAAGAATGCCGAAAATATGGTGTAAACATCTGCAATTTCTTCTTTTACCCCGAAGGCCAATTTTAATGAAGATGCATAATTGTACAATGCTCTTCTGAAAATTTCGCCAAAGATAATAAAACTAGTCGGTTGTAATTTGTGATTGGAATATGAATCAAACAAAAAATAATGTTGGGAACGATGTTTTATTTCCATATGAACGTTCAATTTGTATCTTTGCTGTTTAACGGCTTTAAAAACACAAAAACGCAGCATGGATAGAATTTGGAACTTAAAAAAGCAGGGCGACCAAAACGAGGTAAAGCATCTTTCTGCTGCATTAAATGTGAACATGGTAATTGCCCGATTGCTGGTGCAGCGCGGCATTAAGACCTATAACGAAGCGAAGGCATTCTTCCGACCACGACTTAGCGATTTGCACGATCCGTTTTTAATGAAGGACATGGACAAAGCGGTGGATCGTTTAAATATTGCAGTGGAAAAACAAGAAAAAGTAATCGTTTATGGCGATTATGATGTGGATGGAACTACATCGGTTGCCATGATGTATTCTTTTTTAAAACAGCGAATTAAAGACATTGAATATTATATACCGGATCGTTACAGCGAAGGATATGGAATTTCGCCCAAAAGCATCGATTATGCCGAAGAAAATGGCTGCTCGCTGATTGTTGTGTTGGATTGCGGGATTAAAGCTGTTGAAAAAATTGCGAATGCGAAACAGCGCGGCATCGATTTTATTATTTGCGACCATCATAATCCCGACGATGAAGTGCCGCCGGCTGTCGCGGTTCTCGATCCAAAACAATCGGACTGTAACTACCCGTACAAAGAATTGTCGGGCTGCGGTGTTGGGTTTAAGTTGTTACAAGCCTATTGCCAAAGAAACGACATTGACCCTGAAGAAATTTACGACTTGCTCGATTTGGCTGCCGTTAGTATTGCTGCCGATATTGTACCAATAACAGGAGAAAATCGTGTGTTGGCTTATTACGGACTAAAGAAATTAAATTCGAATCCGGGAATTGGCCTGCAAACCATTATAAATTTTGCCGGAATAAACGGCACCGAGATAACAATTAGCGACATTGTTTTTAAAATCGGGCCACGGTTAAATGCTTCGGGTAGAATTGAACACGGTAAAAAATCGGTGCAAATTCTGGTGGCAAACGACGAAGATAAATCAGATTTACTGGGAGAGGAAATCGACTCGTTTAACGAAATTCGCAAAACACTCGACCGCGATATCACTCAGGAAGCGCTGGATACAATTGAAAACAGTCAGGAGTTAAAAGCCATGAACAGTACCGTTTTGTACAATCGCGATTGGCACAAAGGAGTTGTTGGAATTGTAGCTTCAAGAGTAACCGAACACTTTTATCGTCCGACTATTATTTTAACCGAATCGAATGGACTGGCAACCGGATCTGCTCGTTCGATCCGCGACTTTGATTTGTACGAAGCCATTGGCCAGTGCAGCGATTTACTTGAGTCGTATGGCGGCCATATGTATGCTGCCGGATTAACCATGCGAATTGAAAATATTCCTGAATTCCAGCGTCGTTTTGAGGATATTGTAACGAAACAAATTACCGATCAGCAACAAATACAAACCATTGAAGTGGATGCAAAAATTCCACTCAGCGAGATTACACCACGCTTTTACCGAATATTAAAACAGTTTGCTCCGTTTGGCCCGCATAACATGACTCCGGTGTTTGTTACCGAAGATGTTTTTGATGCGGGCACCAGCCGTTTGGTGGGGAAAAATCAGGAGCACTTAAAACTCGATTTGGTAGAACCGGATGTAAATTCAGGTATTTTTCCAGGGATTGCTTTTAATCAATCGGAAGCGTACGATGTAATTACATCGGGGTCGCCGTTTGATGTGTGTTATTCGATCAACGAAAATGAATACAGGGGAAAAAGAAATCTTCAGTTGTTTATTCGCGATATTAAAAAGCGCGACTTTCTGGATTAAAGAGGCAAGAGCTTTAAATCTTTTAATTCGGATATAACCTTAACCCCGGTTTTTTGGAGCCTTTCTTCCGATTGGTGCCCATCGGCAATTAATATACAGTCGAGTCCAAGCTGATCTGCCACTTCAAAATCATGAATGGTATCACCAAGCATTGTCGAATTATTTTTATTGATACCAAATTCAGAAATCAATTGTTGCCCACGTTCAATTTTTGAAACTGCATAATGGTCATTTAATCCTGCAATTCCTTCAAAGTAGTCAAAAATGCCCTGGTGTTTCAGGGTTTTAATCAGCATGTCTTCCTGCATGGCCGACAGCACAAACTGCCGAATTCCTTTTTCTTTAAAATAAGAAAGCACATCGTTAACCGAAGTGTGAAGGGCACAGTTTTGTACTCCCGCATTGTAGAGGTCGATAAACTCACGGGCAGGAATGGCAAACTCTTCTTTTTCAAAATCAAAACCAATGGCTTCGTAATAATCTTTTACCGGAAACGAAAAAACGGCTTTGTACGAGTCGTGCGTAACCAGATTGAGGCCACGCTTTTTTAACAACTTATTTATTGTTGTAATGCAAAAATCAAGGTCATTCAGTAATGTCCCGTTCCAATCCCAGATTATCGACTGCATGCTTATATTTTAGAAACTTTTAGCTTATTAATAACCGGATTGGCGTATATTTTCAGAAAACGTTCGGTAATATCGGTAATGGGGTAATCAACATGCACATTGGCCTGTTCTACCATCATCCTGAATTTCTTTTCTTCTTCGTTGGTGTATTTATCTTTAAACCTGTGTTCCTGCATTAACATGTCGTAGGCAACATAATTGTTTGGCCAAAGTTTAAAGTTGCGGTAAATCTGTTCGTCAATTAAATCACCTAAATCCTTTAAATATTTGTTGCGTTGCTCGGCGTTGTCGGTAACAGTAAAGTGTGTTTCAATGGGATCGCCAAAAACAAAACGCATTCTGCCTTTTGGTGTAAACATTCCCATCGACATACTTTTCAAATCATCCTTGTCTGTTTTTTTTGCACCATAATGTTCTTTCTTTATCAGCTCTTTCATTTTGGCCAATCCACAAGGTTCAATTTCGTACGAAATAGAAACAGGTACAATGTTTAATTCGTTAAATCCGTCCGATATTCCATCCTTGTTGCTCATGTTGAGCATTTTAAGTACGCTGAGCTGGGTTTGGTCATTCCCGTCTTTGGTGCGTCCTTCACGCTGCGCAATCCAAACCGACATTTTGTCTTCGGTAATCGATTTACGGATAAAATGAGAAACTTTCTCCGAAGCTTTCATTAAATCGCGTGGTTGAAGACTCCTTTTTATCACAAACGAGCGATTTAGTTTTACCATGTGCTCGATCCACTCGTAAAGCAGCAGATTGTCGCCAATGGCAATCTGAGTGGTATTCATCCCGTATTCAAAAATCAGAAAATTCAGGATGGCGGCATCCAGAATAATGTCGCGATGATTTGAAATAAAAAGATATGGTTTTGTTTTATCCAGCTTTTCAATTCCGGTGCATTTTAATCCATCCGAGGTTTTATCGATGAGCCAGTGCAGCAAGTCGTAAATAAATACACCCTGCAATTGTTTTATACTCCTGATTCTGCGAAGTTGGAATTTTACCATTTCAACCTTGGGCCGGTATTTAAATAAATGCATTAAAACTTTGTCGAAGGTTTTATCCTTAACCAAAATGCGCATTTTTTCCCTCACTTCTTTGTCGTGATACGGACGAATGTCGTCGAAATTGTAGTTAACCATATTCATTATTTAACTCGGCAAAGTAACACATTCAAAATTAAAATTTCAACCTGAGTTGGATTTTTAACTCTGTTTTGTTGTTCCCATCAATTAAATTTAGTCCCGAACTTATTGATTCACGGTCGGTCCAGTGCGTGTTTGCGGCTTTTGCCCAGCATTCTATTTTGTCCGAAATTTTGTAGCTTAAATTAAAATAAGTACGAAATCCTTTCCCGTAATAAGGCGGTATTGAAAAGGTGTAGAGGATGTCGTTTTCGTAGGCATAAATTCGGGAATCATAACTTTCGGTAGAAAACCAGGCAATGCGGGCAGCAATTGTAAGCGGTGTATTTTGTGGCTGAAATTGTGCATCCTGAAAAACAAGAAAGCCGTTCTCTTTTTTCTGCCCCCGGTAATAAACATGTTCAAAACGTGTTTTTAAAAGTAACTTCTCCGATGCTTTGTATTGAAAATGAAATCTGGTTTTTTGCGTTCTCTCGCGTTGATTTACATATCGGTTTTCTTCTTTAAATTTTTGATCTTTTTCTTCGTTTTTAAAACGCAGGTAAAAAGAATATCTTTCAGAAAAAGTGAAATCAGCCTGAACAAAAATATCCCATGCATTTGCAGGGCCGGCAGTTGAATAATTAATCCATTTCGACCGGTACACATCGGAATATCCCGAAATGGACACATGTTTTGCAGGAAGAAATTTTGCACCAAAATACAGCCCGGTTTCGTTGTTCACCGAACTCCCTTCGGCAAAAGTATTGCCCCAAAGTGCATGGTAATCTTTGTCGAAGTGCCGGAAAAGCAGAGAGAAACTTAGCTGGTCGTGTAAGTGAGCAACTGCTCCCTGCACTACTGCTTTCCCTTTTGATTTTGAAAGTGCCGCTTCACCAAACAGCTGGTATTTCCCTTTGTTAAACAGGTAATCAACACCACCGGTGTAATTTTCGGAACCACTAAATCGGAATAAATTGTAGAGTTGAGAGCTGCGCATGTATGGTTTGTCGAATTGTTGAAATACAAATGAGGCTCCAATTTTCAGGTGGTTAAAATGCCACGAAAGTAATCCTCCGGTGTTCGTGTTTTTTACGGTGTTTTCATCCTCAATTTCACTCGAAGTACGGTGGTAGCCTGAGGTTTGCAGACTGGTAAAGACGTTTCCGCTTGATTCGTTCAGAACAATATTACCATCCACTTTATTCTGAGAGTAGAATAAACTTAGTTTGCCACTTCCCAGGTTTAAGCTTGTTGCAGCACCTCTGAAATAAAAGTTTTCATCAACCGATGTGTAGGCACGCACTCCCTGACCGGTTTTTGAAATGCCCAGCACATCTTCGGATTTGCCGGTTGTGTATCCTTGCCACAGCACAAGTCCTTGTCCGGAACGTACCAGATAATCGCCAACTGTTATGTTTTCAATTGTTTTGTTGAGTTTAACACTAAAATGGCCGGAGTAAAAGTCGAATCCCTGTTTGTTTGAGCCCTTAAAAATAGCTTCTCCCGGATCTTTTTCTGCAGTTACGCCAAACGAAAGTCGGTCTCGCACTTCAAAATTGTATCTTGAATAATAGCGAAAACAGTTTCCTTCATATGGGATTGTACCTTCAGTATTTGTTTTATATCCTTTCGCTTTTTGAAGAGTGCCCAAACCACGCATAAGTACTTGATGTCTGGCGTATTTTAGCTCCTCTTTCAAGGATGTTGTTTCAGGCTTCATTTCACCAAAACGAATAAATACCTGCATCTTTTGCAGTATGTCGCGCGAAAATCCATCAATGGAATTTAGCTCATAAATAGAATATACCGGACCAGAGTTGGCAATGTAGTTGAGTAGTTTTTGTATTTGTACATCGTTTAATAAATAGAGGCGCGCCAGCTCGTTGGCATTGGTCGCATTTATGTTTATAGGATGTTCGGCAAAACTTTCGAGGTCTTCAATAACCAGAGCAACATCGGTTCCTTCTTCAAGTTTGTCGAGATGCGATTCAATAATTGCTTCAATAATTTCTTGCTGATTGGCTTCCTGTGCTTGCATCAATAGTGGCGCAAAAACTACAATTAAAACGGCAATATATGTCAGGCACTTTTTCATTGTAAATTATACCGTATTGAAACCGCCGGCGAAAGCCCCAAATTCCCGTGGTAGCTAAATGCAAAGTCAGTAGTTATTTTTCCAAAAGAGTACCCAAGGCCCGCAGTGTATGCAACCGGCCTCCCTGATATGCCAAAACGCAGGAACAGGTTTTGTGCCGGAACAAATTCCAAACCGGTTTTAACAACGCAGGGGAAGTCTGAGCTTTTTTGTACTTCGGTGCTAATTAAAACTAAATCTGAAAATTGGTAGTGTCCACCAAACCTGAATACAACAGGCATTTTCTGTTTGCCTTCGGGCAGTTGAAACCCGTTATTTACAGGATTAAAAAAATGGGCACCCAAAGTGAGCTGTTCTGTTGTTTTGTAACTTAACCCAAATTCGAATGTGGCAAAGCCTGTTGAACTTTCATTTTCGGGGAAACGCTGCGAAAAATAGTCGAGTTGAATTCCTGCATTTAGCCGCGGTGATAATTTTTTTGAGAATGCCAGAGCCACTTTGTGTTCTTTAAATGTTCCTTCGCCAAACTGGTAAAAGCTAAATCCAAAGGTTCCTGCCTCAATGGGTAATACAACGGAGGCGGCTGCAAGAGATAATTCGTCGATCAGAAATTTTGATTCGTAAAAAATACCGGCAGAAAATGTTTCGAACGAAGCCAAAGTTGCCTGGTTGTGGAAAGTGCTCCACAAATCGGTAATGGAAACAAAGGCATTGGACAAAGCAATTGGGCGCGCACCAACAGGATAGTTGTCGGAGGCAGAAATTTTGAGGCAACTAATTACAGAGACTATAAGTATTAAAAAGGGTTTTAACATATAAAAAGAGGTATGTTGCTAAAACACACCTCTTTAAATTTACGGAAAATATTTTAATCCGAATTAGTTCGTCTTGAAATTGTATTTGATTTCCGACAATTCCTGATTGGCTTTAACAATTTTTCCTTTTAAGGCTTCTTTGTATTCAATCAGTTTGTTCATTAATGCCTCGTCGCCGGTGGCCATCATTTGAACCGCTAAAATAGCAGCATTTAAGGCGCCGTTAACAGCAACAGTTGCAACAGGTATTCCCGGAGGCATTTGTAAAATGGCCAGCATGGCATCGAATCCCGAAAGACTTGCGTTAATTGGAACACCAATAACGGGTAGCGGAGTCATTGCGGCAATTACACCAGGTAAATGCGCAGCCATTCCTGCACCTGCAATTATTACTTTAATACCTCTGTTTTTGGCTCCTTTGGCAAAAACCTCAACCTGTTCAGGAGTGCGGTGAGCCGAGAGTGCATTAATTTCAAAAGGAATTTCAAATTCGTCAAATAATTTTGCAGCTTTTTCCATTACACCCAAATCGGATGTGCTGCCCATAATAATGCTAACTTTTGGAGTCATTGTATACTTTAATTTTTAGTTACCGGAATTGTTTTGTTATTTTGCACCAACTATTTTCAGGCGAAAATACAGTAAATTTGGCAATTTATAAAAAATCATAATTCCATATGAAGAAAGTTAAAATTCTCGATAAAGAATTTGAGATATTTATCCCTTATGAAAAAATTCGTTCGGTAATTGAAAAAATGGCCGATCAGATGAACACTGAACTGGCCGACAAGGATCCGCTATTTCTTTGTATATTAAATGGTTCGTTCATGTTTGCAGCCGAACTTTTTAAACGTATCGATTTTGTTGAGTCGGAAATTTCATTCGTAAAATTGGCTTCGTACGAAGGCGATTCAACCACGGGAAAGGTGAAACAGTTGATTGGTTTAAATGAAGAAATCGAGGGTAGAACAGTTGTTGTATTGGAAGACATTGTTGACACGGGTATTACCATAAACAATATTCAGGACCAGTTGGATAAAATGAAGCCAAAAGAAGTGTTTGTAGCTACTTTATTGCTTAAACCCGATGCCTTGCAAAAGGAAGTTGATTTAAAATACGTGGGATTGGAAATTCCGAACGATTTTATTGTGGGTTATGGGCTTGATTATGACGGCTATGGTCGTAACTTGTTAGATATTTATTCTGTTGTTAAAGAATAGAACCAAAAATAAAAACCAAAAATAGTATGCTTAATTTAGTTTTATTCGGCCCTCCGGGAGCAGGGAAAGGCACCCAGGCTGAATTTCTTATTGAAACATTTGGATTAATCCACTTATCTACCGGCGACTTGTTGCGTAGCGAAATTGCTGCCCAAACAGAGTTGGGGATTGCCGCCAAAAAAAACATGGACAAAGGTGAATTGGTGCCCGATGCCATTGTAATTGGTATGATTAAATCCAAGTTAGAGGCGCACAAAGAGGCCAAAGGATTTATCTTCGATGGTTTTCCTCGCACGGTAGATCAGGCAAAAGCCTTAGATGTTTTATTGAATGAAAACAACACCCCAATTTCTGCAATGCTTTGTTTACAGGTTGAAACCAACGAGTTAATCGACCGTTTGTTAAGTCGTGGAAAAGTATCGGGGCGTGCCGATGATCAAAATCAATCAATTATTGAAAATCGGATTGCTGTTTATACTCAAAAAACATTCCCTTTAATCGAATATTACACACCTCAGGGAAAACATTACAACATTGATGGAATGGGTTCTGTTGAGGAAATTGCCGGAAGATTAAAGGCAGTTGTTGAAAAATTGTAGGGAACAACTAAAGGTGTAATTCATGTTTACGCACGAATTACACCTTTTTTATTGAAAACTTTCTGTAGTTTACGCACATTGAGAAAAGAAATATATGGCTGAATCAAATTTTGTTGATTACGTACGAATTCATTGTAAGTCGGGAAGCGGAGGAGCCGGTTCGGCGCATATGCGAAGAGAAAAATTTGTTGCCTTTGGTGGCCCGGATGGTGGCGATGGTGGACGTGGTGGTCATATCATTCTGGAAGGCAATGAGCAAATGTGGACACTGCTTCACTTAAAGTTCAGGAAACACATTAAAGCCGGTAATGGCGATCCGGGTGGAAAACAACGAAGTTCAGGTGCCGATGGTGAAGACATTGTGCTTGAAGTTCCGCTGGGTACAATTGCCCGCGATGTGGAAACCGGAGAGTTGTTGTTTGAAATAACAAAACATGGCGAAAGAAAAATTCTGGCTGAAGGCGGTCGCGGTGGCTTAGGAAACGACCATTTTAAATCGGCTACAAATCAGGCTCCGCGTTATGCGCAGCCGGGTGAAGACGGCGTTGAAGGCTGGAAAACACTCGAGTTAAAAGTATTGGCCGATGTGGGTTTGGTTGGATTCCCAAGTTCCGGAAAATCAACTTTATTGTCGGTTGTGTCGGCGGCAAAACCAAAAATTGCCGAATACCATTTTACCACACTTGTGCCCAATTTGGGTATTGTGGGGCATCGCGAACAACGTTCGTTTGTAATGGCCGATATTCCCGGAATAATTGAAGGTGCGCACGAAGGCAAAGGACTTGGTCTGCGGTTTTTACGCCACATCGAACGAAATTCAATGTTGTTGTTTATGGTGCCTGCCGATAGCAAAGACCATTTGCAGGAATATAAGATTCTTTTAAATGAGTTGGAAAAATACAATCCTGAATTGCTCGACAAACAGCGCTTTTTAGGAATAAGTAAGGCCGACATGCTCGACGAAGAATTAATGAAAGAAATCAGTGCTGAACTGGGCGAAATACCTCACTTGTTTTTCTCTTCGGTGAGCGGGAAAAATATTCAGCAGTTAAAAGATAAAATCTGGGAAATACTGAATAACTAAATGGAGTTATTGAAAAATATACTTGAAATGGACAAAGAGCTGTTTTTGTTTTTAAACAGCTTTCATACTGATTTTTGGGATACCATAATGCTGATGATTACCCGCAAAGAAACCTGGTTTCCATTTTATGTTATCATTATTTTCTACATTGTAAAAAACTACCGAAGTAAATCTGTTCTTATACTTTTTTCACTAATCTTACTCATTGTTGCCAGCGATCAGCTTTCGGTGTTGATGAAGGAAACCATTCAGCGTTTTCGTCCGGTGCACGAACCAGCCATTCAGGACCTGGTGCACAATGTTTTGCGAAAGGGTGGACTGTATGGTTTTGTATCGTCGCATGCAGCCAATTCAGTAGCTATTTTGGTATTTACTTCACGGATATTCAAAAGCAGAAGTTATTTTTTCTTGATTCTGTTTTGGGCAGCAATTTTTTGTTATTCACGCATTTATTCCGGTGTACATTATCCGCTCGATATTTTGGGAGGAGCACTTTTAGGCGCTTTACTTGGCCATTTGTTGTACAAATTGATGATGTTTGTCGAGAATCACTTTTTCTTCTCACGGTCGCCTAAAATCGAAAAAACAGCTTTGCGAACTGCCCAGTCAGGAATAGTTTGGCTGGTTTTTGGGGTGCTTGTAACATCAGTATTTATTTCAACCTACCTGCTTCATCATTACAATTATTTGTAAATGGAAACTATTTCCGGGTTTTATAACGACAAGCTGCGAAAATACACCACTGAACTGAGTATGGTAACAGTGAAAGTAAAACGCTTTGCCTGGTTTCGTTTTTTATCATTTGCAGGTATTTTTATTCCTCTTTTTATATCCGGTTTTAAGTGGATACCGCTGTCAATTTCCTTTGTTTTAATGGTGCTCTTTTTCTTTCTGATTAAGAAAAACAGTAGTCTTGAGAAGAGGAAAAGGAAATTCACAGTACTGAAAAAGTTGGTTGAGGATGAAGCTTTGGCCTTAAAACATTCTTTTTTGCATTTTCAAAACGGAAAGGAGTTTTTGGATACCGAACACTTTTTTTCGTATGACCTTGATTTGTTTGGCGATGGATCGTTGTTTCAGTTTTTAAACCGAACAGCAACAGTTGGGGGGCGACAAAAGCTGGCGAGTTGGTTACTCCGGCCGTCAAAAGATAAAAAGGAAATAATGGAAAGGCAAGAGGCGGTGCAGGAACTCAAACAAATACCAAACTGGCGCCTGCATTTTTTAGCCAACGGTAAACTTTTCGACGAAACCGAAACCTTGAGTCAGGAAATTAAATCGTGGTCGAAAATGGAGTTCGGATTAAATCGGGCAGGGGCGGTAAAATGGCTGATTCGGATTGTTCCTTTGCTCACCCTTCTTGCAATTGTGCCTTCTGCGCTGGGTGTTTCCGACTTGTTTTTGGTAGTAATGCTTGTGTTGCAGTTTGTTTTAATGTACTTCTATTGGAAACGTATCAACCAGTATTTTAGCTTTTTTGGAAGGAAATCGGACTTGCTGGCCAAATACATGCAGTTGCTGCAATTTATCGAAGAACGCGAATTTCAATCTGACTATTTAAACGGATTGAAAAAGAAAGTTTCCAGACCATCGGCAGGAAGGGTTTTTAGCCAGTTAAAAGGTTTGGTAAAACAGTTTGAGTACCGTCAGAATATTTTGGTGGGTCTTGTGTTAAACGGCGTTTTTATGTGGGACATCAGGTGTGTGTATAAATTGTGGAACTGGCATCGGAAATACCACAGGGTTTTGGCAGTTTGGCTCGATGTGATTTCTGAATTTGATGCGCTGATAAGCCTGGGCAATTATGCCAACAATCAGTCTGAATTTATTTTTCCCGAAATTCACGATGGCGGTTTTGTTTTGGCGGCACAAGAATTAGGGCACCCTTTGCTGAAGGCTGAGAAGCGAATTTGCAACGACATTGAAATTACCGGCTGGTCGAAAGCGATGATAGTAACCGGGGCAAATATGGCGGGTAAAAGTACTTTTCTGCGTACGGTTGGTGTTAACCTGATTCTGGCTCGTATAGGAGCTCCCGTTTGTGCGGCAAACATGCGAGTTACACCCATTGATATTTACACGAATATGCGGACCACCGATTCGTTGTTGAAAGATGAGTCGTACTTTTTTGCTGAGTTAAAACGGATTAAAGGAGTGTTGGATCGACTGCAGGCGGGTGAGCGAATTTTTGTTATTCTTGATGAAATGCTGAAAGGAACCAATTCGATTGACAAATTAAACGGATCAAAAGAATTGATCAAAAAATTACTTGAGTTTAAAGCAGTTGCATTAATCGCAACCCACGATTTAAAATTAAGTGAAATGGAAGATGAATTTCCGCAGCAGGTATTTAATAAGTGCTTCGAAATCAGGATAGAAAAGGATGAATTGATTTTTGATTACAAGCTTTCGGATGGAGCCACCAAAACCATGAATGCCACTTTCCTGATGAAAAAAATGGGAATAATTTAGGAAGTTTTCAGTCTCAGCCTCAGTTTTCAGATTGCCACGAGTTGGTTGATTCTTATTAATTGTGTTTGGATTTTACTTCGTTTATTCGGGCATTTCAATTTGTTTGAGTGGTTTTGGAACACACTGTTTTTCTGCTCCGGTTTTTTGATGAAAACTGCGACTGCAACTGCGACTTTTTATTGTTGCGAACTCCGACTTATTTGAAGGTCTGTACCTTCTACTTCGCCCTTTGTTTTTACTATTTTATACAATATTTTTCAACTATCAATTGTTAGTTAATGGTTCTGCTAACCCTGCTCAAAAGTAGATGATTTAATTATATTTGTGACAATTGGGTGAATTCCGTTGTTGTTTGAATAAATACTATCCCAAACGCCTTACTATTTCAGCGAACCACGGTGTTCACAGTTTTTTTGAAAGACAGATTCAGGAGATTACTTTATGAGCGCAAATTACGACGAAGGAACGATTAAAACGTTAGATTGGCAGGAGCATATTCGGAGACGTCCGGGGATGTACATCGGTAAACTTGGCGACGGAACTTCAGCCGACGATGGAATTTATGTATTGCTGAAAGAAGTAATGGACAACTCCGTTGATGAGTTTATGATGGGATTTGGAAAAAAAATCTCGGTTTCGGTGGATCAGGATCGCGTAACAATTCGTGATTATGGACGTGGAATTCCGCTTGGGAAACTGGTTGATGTTGTAAGCAAAATGAATACCGGGGCCAAATACGACAACAAAGTTTTTAAAAAATCTGTTGGATTAAACGGTGTTGGTATTAAAGCAGTTAATGCACTTTCAAACGATTTTACCATAAAGGCAGTTCGCGAAGGCATTGCCAAAGAAGTATATTTTAGTAAGGGGATAATAACCGGAGAGAAGGATTTTAAAGGGGTGGAGGAAGAAAACGGCACGATGGTGAGTTTTATTCCCGATCAGTCGGTGTTTAAAAAGTACCGTTATATGAACGATTACATCGTGAATATGATGAAAAACTACACCTTCCTGAATGCAGGATTAATCATCGAATTTAATGGCGAACGTTTTCATTCGAGGCATGGTTTACGCGACTTGCTGGAGGAAAACATGGATCACGACCCAATTTACCCAATTATACATTTACGTGGAGAAGATATTGAGGTGGCCATAACACATGGCAACCAATATGGCGAAGATTATTATTCTTTTGTTAATGGTCAGCACACAACTCAAGGTGGTACGCACCTACAGGCTTTTCGTGAAGTTTTAGTGAAAACGATCAGGGAATTTTACAAAAAGGAGTTTGACCCGTCGGATATTCGGGCATCCATTGTAGCGGCCGTTAGCATTAAGGTCGAAGAGCCTGTTTTTGAATCGCAAACCAAAACCAAACTTGGTTCAAAAGATATTGGTCCCAACGGGCCTTCTGTTCGGGCTCACGTTGGTAACTTCCTGCAAAAAGAGCTGGATAACTTTTTGCACAAGAACCACGAAGTTGCCGAAGTTTTGTTGCGCCGCATTGTTGAATCGGAGCGTGAAAGAAAAGCCATTTCAGGCGTTAAAAAATTAGCCAAACAGCGAGCTAAAAAAGCCAATCTACACAACAAAAAATTACGCGATTGCCGTGTACATTTTAACGAAAACCACGACCGGAAAGAGCAATCGAGTATATTTATTACCGAGGGAGACTCGGCAAGTGGTTCCATCACAAAATCGCGCGATGTGAATACCCAGGCGGTATTTAGTTTAAAAGGAAAACCCTTAAATACATACGGTTTAACCAAAAAAGTAGTTTACGAAAACGAAGAGTTCAATCTGTTGCAGGCAGCGCTCAATATTGAAGATAGTATGGAGGATTTACGTTACAACAACGTAATTATCGCAACCGATGCCGACGTTGACGGAATGCACATTCGTTTGTTGTTGATTACCTTCTTTTTGCAATTCTTCCCTGAACTGATTAAAAAAGGGCATGTTTATATTTTGCAAACGCCGCTGTTCAGAGTTCGAAACAAACAAAAAACCTTCTATTGTTATTCCGAAGAAGAAAAGGAGAAGGCAATTACAAAATTAAAAGGGAAACCCGAAATTACACGATTTAAAGGATTGGGAGAAATTTCGCCTGATGAGTTTAAACACTTCATAGGAGAAGACATTAGACTTGATCCGGTGCAAATGAAAAAACATGAGTCGGTGGCACAAATGCTCGATTTTTATATGGGAAAAAACACGCCAGACCGACAGGAGTTTATCATTGATAACCTGTATGTTGAGAAAGACGAAGTAGCTTAATTGAAGATATTCCGAATAGGAACACGATAATTTCAGAACCAATAATGTCAGACGAGATTTTAAATAGCGAGAACGAAGAAATTCAGGATGAAACTGTAAAGGATGAAGTCACCTATTTGTCGGGGATGTACAAAGAGTGGTTTCTCGATTATGCATCGTATGTTATTTTGGAACGTGCGGTTCCGTACATTAACGATGGATTAAAACCTGTGCAACGCCGTATAATGCATGCCATGCGCGAAATGGATGATGGACGCTACAACAAAGTGGCAAATATCATCGGGCAAACCATGCAGTATCATCCTCATGGCGATGCATCCATTGGCGATGCCGCCGTTCAGCTCGGACAAAAAGAATTGCTTATTGATACGCAGGGAAACTGGGGGAATATACTTACCGGCGACGGTGCCGCTGCTCCGCGTTACATTGAAGCACGTTTGACAAAATTTGCCCTTGAGGTGTTGTTTAATCCCAAAACAACAAACTGGAAATTATCGTACGACGGACGAAAAAGAGAGCCGGTTACCTTGCCCGTAAAATTCCCTTTGCTTTTGGCACAGGGAGTTGAGGAATTGCCGTAGGTCTGGCATCGAAAATGTTTCCGCATAACTTTGTGGAATTGATAGATGCTTCAATTGCCTATTTAAAAGGTCAGGATTTTGAATTGCTGCCGGATTTTCCTACCGGAGGATCGGCGATTTTAGCAAATACAACGATGGTTTGCGCGGAGGTACGGTGAAAGTGCGTGCGCGTATTGAAAAACGAGACAATAAAACACTCATCATTAATGAGGTTCCTTTTGGTAAAACAACCTCCACTTTAATCGAGTCGATTATTAAGGCCAATGACAAAGGCAAAATAAAGATCAAAAAAATTGATGACAACACGGCTGCCGATGTGGAAATACAAGTGCATTTGGCACCGGGTGTTTCGTCGGATAAAACAATAGATGCGCTTTATGCATTTACTGATTGTGAAGTGTCGTTGTCGCCAAACTCGTGTATTATCGAAAACGATAAACCAATTTTTATTGGTGTAAAAGAAATACTAAAACGTTCGGCCGACAGTACGCTCGAGTTACTTAAACTTGAATTGGAGATTCGAAAAAACGAGTTGGAAGAAATGTGGCATTTCTCTTCTCTCGAAAAAATATTTATTGAAGAGCGCATTTACAAGGATAAAAAGTTTGAGGATTCTGAAAACATGGATCAGGCAATCGATCACATCGACAAACGTCTGGAACCCTGGAAACCAAAACTGCACCGCGAAGTTACCCGCGACGATATTTTACGCCTGATGGAAATACGTATGGCACGTATTCTGAAATTTAATAAGGATAAAGCCAACGATTATTTAAAAGGCCTTGAAGATGAGATTGCAAAGGTTGTTTACAACATCGAACATATTGTTCCGTTTACTATTGATTGGTTTAAATATTTAAAAACCAAATTTGGTAAAGGCCGCGAGCGTAAAACCGAAATCAGAAGTTTCGAAAACATTGTTGCTACCAAAGTGGTGGTGAAAAACGAAAAACTGTACATCGATCAGAAAGAAGGATTTATTGGTACATCCTTGCGAAAAGCTGAATTTGTGAGCGACTGTGCCGACATCGACGATGTTATCATTTTCCGTCGTGATGGAAGTTATTTTATCACCAAAGTTTCGGAAAAAGCGTTTGTTGGCAAAAATGTAATATATGTTGCTATATTTAAAAAGAGCGACAAACGCACCATTTATAATGTGGTTTACAAAGATGGAGAAACGGGTTTTTCGTACATGAAACGTTTTTTTGTTACCGGTGTAACCCGCGATAAAGAATACAACATTACCAAAGAGACAAAAGGTTCCCGAATCACTTATTTTTCTGCAAATCCAAATGGCGAAGCAGAAACTTTGCGTGTTGTTTTAAAGCCAAAACCACGAATTAAAAAGCTCGTTTTTGAGGAAGATCTTGGAGAACTGGCCATAAAAGGACGCCAGTCGATGGGAAATATTCTGACCAAATACGAGGTGCATAAAATCTCCTTAAAAGAGAAGGGAGTTTCTACTTTGGGTGGCCGTAAAATCTGGTTCGACGAAGATGTTCGACGAATTAATGCCGACAACCGCGGGAAATTCCTTGGTGAGTTTTCAGGCGAAGATAAAATTCTGGTGCTCTATAAAAAAGGCGAATATCAGTTGTACAATTACGATTTGAGCAATCACTTTGGCGAAGACATTCTTGTGATCGAAAAATTTGATAAGCGCAAAATATTGTCGGCAGTTTATTACGATGCCGAGCAGCAGTTTTATTACGTAAAACGTTTTGAAATTGATGAGGTGGAAGGAAAGCTGATTCGTTTTATCGGAGACAGTCTGGATAATAAACTAATTAGTGTTACCTGGGTACATTATCCGCGTTTAGAACTCACTTTTGGCGGTAAAAATGCCGAGCGCGAAAATGAAATTATTGAGGTGGCCGAATTTATCGGTATCAAATCGTGGAAAGCAAAAGGCAAACGCCTGTCGAATTACGAGGTGAATAATATTAAGGAGATTGAACCAATAATCAAAGACGATTACGATCATCACGAAGAGGAAGAAGAGTCGGACGAAGAACCAAATGAAAGCGGGATACAAGATAACGATGACATTCCGATGGAAATAAACCGCCCAAAGGGAGATGATCAAATGTCATTATTTTAGTTCAGTTTTGAAAGTGTAGAAAGCAAAATATGAGAGTTTATTTAATAGGATATATGGGGAGTGGGAAATCTCATTTAGGTTGGAAACTGGCCGATCATTTGGGAGTTCAGTTTGTGGATATGGACAACTACATTGAAGAACGGAATTGTAAAAGTATACCCCAGATTTTTGCAGAAGAAGGAGAAGCAGAGTTTCGCAAAAAGGAGCGGAAAGCGCTGGATGAACTTTCAGAATTTACCGATATTGTTATTGCAACCGGAGGTGGAGCACCCTGCTTTTTCGATAATATCGAGGTGATGAACGAAACGGGCAAAACCATTTATCTGAATATCGATCCTAAAATTCTTGCAGATCGTTTACTAAAATCAAAAACCGAGCGTCCGCTTATAAAAGGGAAATCGCGCGACGAATTAGTAGCATTTATTGATGAAACCTTAAAAAAGCGGAACGAGTTTTATTCACAGGCAAAATACCAGATTACCGAGCCGGATTTTGATTTGAACAGGTTGCAGGAAATGATTTCTTAAGCAGTTTGCTTGTTTCGGAAAAAATATTCTTCCGTTCTTTCTGAAAACTAAGTTTTATTTTTTTGACACTGGTAAAATTGACCTTAACTTAGTTTATCAATATTTTTCGTATGCTAAACGTTGCACAACAATTTGCTCACACCCTGAAAGAGATCGGTGTGCGTTTTGTATTTGGAGTCCCCAGTGGCAATATGATCGATTACATTGAAGCCCTCAGACAGGAAAACGGGATCGATTTCATTTTGGTAGGACATGAAGCGACAGCCGCAGTTATGGCTGATGTGTGTGGAAGGTTAACCGGAGTTTCCGGCGTTTGTTTTGCCACTTTTGGCCCGGGAGCAACCAATCTGACTACCGGAGTGGGAGGAGCTTTCCTCGATCGTTCTCCACTTTTGGCTTTTACCGACGAAATGACTGACGAATTGTTGAACCGCACAGTTCAGATGAATATTAATCACCAGCAATTGTTTTTCCCAATAACAAAGTGGACAACCCGTGTAACTGCTGAAAATTTCGGAGAAATAATTCTAAAAGCTGCGGGAATTGTCCATGCCGAAACACCGGGGCCGGTGCATATTGGTGTGCCTGCCGGAATTGGTCTTCGAAAAGTGGGCGAAGCGAGGAGTACTATTGATTATCTGCGTTTGGAAAAGAAAAGGTGGTCGCCGATTGTTGCCGGGCAAATCGATAAAATTACGGTGCTTTTAAAGAAAAGTAAAAAACCGGTTCTGGCTGTTGGTTTGTCGGCAGTGAGGGCAGGAGTGAAAGATTTATTGATTCAACTGGCCGATAAATTTCAGATTCCGGTGGTACTTACTCCAATGGCAAAAGGAATGTTTCCTGAGAATCATCCATTGTATGCAGGAGTTCTTTTTCACGCCTTATCGGATAGTGTTGCCGAAACTTATCGCCAGGCAGAACTGGTTCTTGGTTTGGGATACGATCCGGTGGAGTTTAATTATGAAGACTGGATGCCAAATGTGCCATTGATCCATTTTGATTCAAAGGAGGCAGATGTTGATACTTCTCAAATTTGTGAGGTTTTAAACGTGGTGGGGAGTATCGAAAATTCTCTGGAAGAGCTTTTGAAAATGGAGATGCCGGTTAAAAAATGGGAGCTTGAAATGCTGCAGGAACGAAAAAGCAGACTGTCTCAGAAACTAAGGCCTGAAGCCGGTTCGTTTGGGCCGCTCGCGGTAATTGATGAGTTGCGCACTATTCTTCCGCAGGAAGGCATTTTAACTGTTGATGTGGGTGCTCATCTTCATTTAATTGGGCAACAATGGCAAACACCCGAGCCACAAAAGTTATTGATGACAAATGGCTGGTCGAGCATGGGATTTGCTATTCCGGCTGCGTTAGCCGCAAAACTGTGCCACCCGGATTTGCCTGTGGTAGCAGTAATGGGTGATGGCGGTTTTCTGATGACGGTAGGCGAATTGGCAACTGCCAAACGACTGAATCTGAAAATTGTTTTTATTGTGATTTACGACAATAGTTTATCGCTGATTCGGATAAAACAAAGTAAAAAGGATTTTGATAACAGTTATGGAACCGAATTGAATGAACTCCCCGAAGAACCAACAAATCATTATTTTGGTGTTCCGGTAATTCGGGTAACCGATCAAAAATCGTATAAAGAAGCTTTAAAATATGCATTTGAATTTGATGGGCCAATTGTGATTGAAGCTGTTATTGACGGAAGTGAATACGACGAATTGGTATTAAAATCAAATAAATAGTATTTTAGTGGAAAATTGGAATAAATGCAGACCAACAAACAACTGGAATTCGCTTACGATTTTGTACAATATACCGGGCAGAATATTTTTTTAACCGGAAAAGCAGGAACAGGGAAAACCACTTTCCTGAAAAGTTTAAAAGAGCGATCGCCCAAACGTATGATTGTGGTAGCGCCAACCGGTGTTGCGGCAATTAATGCAGGTGGAGTTACCATTCATTCCTTTTTCCAGTTGTCCGTTTGCCCCGCAGGTGGGAACCGAAAACGAACAGACGCTTCAAAAACGGTATACCAAAGATAAAATCAATATAATTCGCAGTCTGGATTTGTTGGTGATTGACGAAATAAGTATGGTTCGGGCTGATGTACTTGATGCCATCGACCGGGTGATGCGCAGATTTAAAAACGGGCGCAAACCTTTTGGAGGGGCGCAGGTTTTAATGATCGGCGATTTACAACAATTGTCGCCCGTAGTTAAAAACGAAGAGTGGGGATTGCTCAGGCGCGAGTATGAAACAGTGTATTTTTTCAGCAGTAAGGTGTTAAAACATACGCCCTTGGTAAGTATTGAACTTACCCATGTTTTTCGTCAGCAAGACGATCATTTTATTGCTATTTTGAATAAAGTGCGCGATAATAAACTGGATGAGGCAACAGTGGCTGCTTTAAACAAGCGACACATTCCAAACTTTGTCCCGGGCGATATGGACGGGTACATTACACTTTGTACGCACAATGTTCAGGCACAGCGAATAAATGATTCAAAGTTGCGCGAACTTCACACAAAATCGGAAGTGTTCAGGGCAAACATCGAAGGTAATTTTCCGGAATATTCGTATCCTACCGAGTCTGAATTAAAACTGAAAGTGGGCGCGCAGGTGATGTTTGTAAAAAACGATCCCGAGCCGGAGAAACAGTTTTACAACGGTAAAATAGGAAAGGTGGCCAAAATAGACGATGAGACCGTTTATGTAAAGTGTCCCGGAGAAGAGTTTGAAATTGCGGTTTCTCCCTTGCTTTGGGAGAATGTAAAGTATTCGATTGACAAAGAGACTTCGGAGATTAAGGAGGAGATTGAAGGTGCCTTTAAACAAATGCCTTTAAAACTTGCCTGGGCAATTACCATTCATAAAAGTCAGGGTTTAACTTTTGAAAAAGCAGTGATCGATGCAGAGGCTTCGTTTGCACACGGGCAGGTTTATGTGGCGCTTAGCCGCTGTAAAACCCTGGAAGGAATGGTGTTGAGTACGCCAATTTCGGAACGAAGTATTATTAACGACAGAACGGTGGGTGGTTTTATTCAGAGTGTGGAAGAAAATCAGCCCGGAGACCGGGAATTGACAGACGCGAAGTTTGCGTATCAAAAGGAATTGCTGACCGAACTTTTAACTTTTACCGTATCACTTACCTGGTGAACTCCATTAACAAACTGGCCGACGAAAACCTGGGAAGTTTTCCCGAAGTGATGTTATCGCTATTTACAAAAATGCGAATAGCTGCCAAAACCGAATTACAGGAAGTTGCCGATAAATTTCAGAAACAACTGAAAAAATACCTGGAAGAAAATCCGGATGCGGAAAACAATGATCCATTAAAAGAACGTTTGGCAAAAGCTTCCGATTATTTTAGCGAGAAGCTGGAGATAAATTTGGTTGTTCCGCTTGCTGCTGCTGATTTGGACATTGATAATAAGGCAGTTAAAAAACAGCTCAAACATACAATTGATAATTTATTGACAGAAGTTGAAACAAAACTGGCCGGTTTTGAAGTTTGCAAAGAAGGATTTGATGTAAAAGTTCTGTTAAACGAACAGGCAAAAGCTTCGCTCGACACAAAATCGGCAAAGGGAAAAGCGAAAAAGGCAAAACCTATTCAGGATTTAGAAAATATTCCGCACCTCGAGTTGTATAAAACATTGCGTGCCTGGCGTTACGAAAAATCGTCGGAAAGTGGAATTCCTGCTTACATGATTTTCTCGCAAAAAGCATTGATAGAATTGGTGAATTATTTACCGATCGATACTAAATCGTTGCAGTTGATAAATGGTTTGGGGGCTAAAAAGATTGAAAATTATGGTGCTGATATACTTCAGATCATTCAGCTTTATTGCGACGAAAACGAGATTGAACGGGGATTAATTCCGCTAAAGGAAACTCCCAAAAAGGAAAAGAAGCCAAAAGAAGATACCAAGAAAGTGAGTTTTGAATTGTTTCAGTCGGGAAAAACGCCTGATGAAATTGCGACGGAAAGGGCACTTTCGAAAAATACGATAGAGAGCCATTTGGCACATTTCGTAAAACTCGGAGAGCTGGAAGTCACTCATTTTCTGGAAGAGAATAAACTCAAAAAGATTACCGATTATTTCGTGAAAACGGAGAACAAAAGTTTTGGTGAGGCAAAGGCGCATTTTGGCGACGAGGTAAGTTACGGAGAGTTGCGAATGGGATTGAGTTATCTGGAGAGTTTGGAGGGAAAATAAATAACCAATAGATTTTTAAGTTTATTTGTCGAATATGATAAAAATCAGTAGATTGTGTTGATTTTTAAAAGCCATGAAACGATTAATCGGAATACTGATTTTCAGTCTGTTATTGATAGGAAAAGTATGTCCTCAGCAGTTTGGTTTTACTAATTACTCAATTAATGAAGGTCTTTCGCAAAGTGTTGTCAACTGCATTTTTCAAGATTCAAAAGGTTATATTTGGTTAGGAACTCAGAACGGTTTAGATCGGTTTGATGGTCGCGATTTTAAATTGTTTCGTTTTAATCCGGCCGACTCCAACTCCATATCCAATAACTGGATTTATGCCATCTCTGAAGATAACGACGGAAACCTGTGGATTGGCACAAAAGGCGGTCTGCACAAATATTTTCGAACTGAAAACAGATTTGAACGGATTCATTTCAAAACCGATTTGCAGTCGAATATTACCGAATACATTTACGATAACATCTGTCTGAAAAATGGAAAGATACTGATTAATACACCACCGGTAATTTCAATTTATGATCCTGTAGCTGAGAGCCATCAAAATTACACAACTCACTTTCCATACGATCCATCAGTGAAAGATGTAAAAATTCCGGTACTCGAGTCAAAAAGTGGTATTGTTTGGATCGGATCTCCAAACGGACTTGCATCCTTCGACCCGGAATTGAAGGAATTTACATATTATACATTTAAAACCATTGGAGGGGCTGTTTTTAACGAAGCCAATGTAACCGCACTTTATCAGGACAAAACACAGCGAATTTGGGTTGGAACTGACGCGGGTTTATTTATGGTGAACAACTCCCTGGGAATGGCAGAAGAGGTACAATTTGAGTTAGAAAGTGGAAAATCATTTCTATTCGCAACCTTTATTCGCAACCTTGTTCAGGATAAAACAGGAAATCTGTTAATTGCCACCGAAGGCAATGGTTTGTATCTTGTTTCTGCCGCATCTGAGTCAACAAACAGCATTCAGAATTTCACGCTTGAGAATAGCCAAATTGGGCACAATATTGTGCAGTGCTTGTTAATCGATAAATCGGAAAATCTATGGATTGGAACTTTATCGGGTGTGAGTAAAACTGATTTGAAAAAGAAAAAATTTAAACTGTATAGAAACACTTATCGGCCCGATGCTACAAAACCTATTGGGTAATGTTATTGGCGGCTTGTATAAAAACAACGATGGTATTATTTGGGTTGGTACCTGGGGCCAGGGTTTGAACCTTGTAAATCCGGAAACCAATGAGGTTGAACATTTCTCGACGCAACAGTCAGGAAATCATCATCTTTCAAATGATTTTATACACACTGTTTTTAAAGATTCCGGAGGGGACATTTGGTTAGGAACCCGAAATGGAATTTTTATTTACGATAAACCCCGAAATCAATTTCACTTATGGAATGAATATTTTAAACGGCCCAACTTCCCAACTTTTTTAAATACCCGAATTTACGACATTATTCAAGACGTGAATAAGAATTGCTGGATTGCAACCTCAAATGGTTTGTATAGAGTAAATGTTCAAGATTCGGAAGTGGAGGTTTTTAATATCGATGAAGAAATTAATCATCGACTAAGTGCCAACTTAATTTACAGTTTGCTGGAAGATTCGGAAGGATTGATTTGGATTGCTACAATTAACGGATTGGATGTTTATAATCCTCAAACAAAAGAAATCACTTACTTTAAAAAGGAAGCGGGTGGTCTGAACAGTAATTTTATTATTTCGCTTTGCGAAGATGGCGATGGCAACATTTGGATTGGCTCGAATGCTTATGCTAATGTTTTTGATAAAAAGAGTTCGGAATTTGGGCATTTTGGCGAAGAACAGGGGTTGCCAAGTAACTATATTTATGCCATTAAAAAAGACCAAAGCAACAATTTGTGGTTTGCAACAGGTAGCGGATTATGCAAATTTAATCCCGACAATAACGAATTGGAAATTTACACGCCGGAAGATGGTTTGCAAAGTCTTGAATTTAATTTGAGAGCAGCCTGTATGTGTCCCGATGGACAAATGTTGTTTGGTGGGATGAATGGATTTAATACTTTTTATCCTGATTCGATTGCCGGAAACCCCAATGTTCCAAATCTTGTATTTACTTCGTTTCGAAAAACTACCAACGGAATTCAGGAGGAGATCAATATTGAACAGGGAGCTAAGGAAATTTTGTCGCACAAGGTTCAATCGTTTACAATTGAGTTTGCGGCACTTGAATTTACCAATCCGCAAAAAAATAATTATGCCTACAAAATGGAAGGGGTTTCAACGCAGTGGAATGACATTGGCAACCGAAGGTTTGTGCCGTTTTTTGCTTTACCCGCAGGCGAATATACATTTAGTGTAAAAGGTTCAAATAACGATGGTGTGTGGGCCGATAAAGTTATTAGTTTCTCGTTAGTGGTGCTTCCTCCCTGGTGGAGAAGTGTTTATGCTTATTGGGCTTATTTGATTCTTATAACCTTAATGGTAATAACCTTTATTAAAATACGAGAACAGAAATTGAAAAACGATAAAATCGTATTAAAACAAAAGGTGGAGGAAAGAACCTTACAAATTGACGAGCAGAATCAATTGATCATTTCGCAAAACGAGGCGCTAAAAGAGCTCAATAAAACAAAAGATAAATTCTTTTCTATAATTGGACACGACCTGGGAAATCACTTTAATATTATTGTGGGTTTTTCCGAGGTTTTGCTTTCCGGCTTTCGAAAAATGAAAGATAAAAAAATAGAAATGCGCCTGCAAAGCATTCACAATTCGTCGAATCAAGCGCATGATCTGCTTGTTAATCTTTTAACCTGGGCACGGGTGCAACGAAATGCAATACAGTTTAAACCTGAAAATTTTGATGTAAATGTTAAAGTGCGGGAATTAATTCTTTTTCATGAAGAAACAGCTCTTAAAAAGAACATTTTAATTGAAGTGTTTACAAAGCAAAAAATAGTGGTTAACGCCGATGTAAATATGTTTTCAACTGTGTATCGGAATTTGCTGGCAAATGCTCTAAAATTTACTCCTGCTGACGGAGAGATCTCTATTTCCACCAAATCCAAAAATGGATTTTGCGAAATTAAAATTTGCGATACAGGCATTGGAATACCTCAAGAAAATATCGAGAAAATATTTAGAATAGACAACAATGTCTCATCAACAGGAACTGAGGGCGAGAAAGGAAGTGGATTAGGACTTGTAATTTGTAAAGAGTTTGTGAAAAAACACGGTGGGCAAATTTGGGTAGAAAGTGAAGTTGGCGCGGGGAGTACCTTTATATTTACTATGCCCCTGGGGCATTCGTAATTTTTAAATATAAAAAATGTTGTTTTAAACAATGTCGTATAAATCTTTACCGTCTATCTCAAACTGAGCAATACTAATATCTGTCATAGGGTGGGCAACCAGCTGCATCAATAAATCGGGTCCAATGGTTGCCGATTGTGCACCGGCCATACTTACACGGTAAATCTGGTCAACCGTTTTAAAACTGGCAGCCAAAACTTTTGTTGGCAAATCAAACTCAACAGTGTTGGTAACAATATCGGCAACTACTTCAATTCCGTGCGACGAAATGTTGTCGAGACGGCTAACATAAGGAGCAACAAAATCGGCACCTGCACGTGATGCCACCAAAGCTTGCTGTTGCGTAAAAATTGCAGTTGCAGTTACATTAATTCCTGCGTCTTTTAACATTTGCATGGCTTTGTAACCTTCAACCGATACCGGAATTTTTGCGTAATAGTTGTTTCCAAGGTCGAAATATTCCTTGTATTTTTTTGCTTCTGCTACCATTTCATCAGCGCGGTTAGACAGTACCTGAACGTGGATCATTCCTTTGCCAACTATGTTTATAACTTCAGCAATTGCTTTTGAGAGTTTTAATCCCGACTGTTTTAAAATGGTCGGATTTGTGGTTACTCCTGCTAAAGGGAAAAAGCTGTATAACTTCTTTAATGCTTCAATGTCTGCGGTGTCTGCCAAATAAATCATAATGTAATGTGTTAAATGTAAACGTAAGTTTTAAGCGTAAGTTCTTGGCAAGATTAGAGGCTGCAAAGATAGGAAGTAATCGGTCGGCAAGCTTTTAATATCAAAGATTGCCGACCAATGTTATGTGAATTTAATGCATCTTAAACTTCAGGTGCATTTTCCAGTAAATATGCTTCTGCTTCTACGTTCCAAAGCCCTTTTGTTTTGGCAACAATTTTGGCCAGCTCAGCATAAAACGGATTTTCTTTTCCCAATTTTTCAAAATCAGAAATAGCTGTTAGCGGTAAATTTTTGTGGGTATAAACCAGTTTTTTCCCTCCCGGAATATTTGGAAGATCGAGCGTGGTACTGATAACTGAATTTAAACCACCAACATGCGTAACCAAACCTGCAGGATCGAGTCCTTTGCTCATACAATCCAGGGCCTCAACCATGTCGTCGTTGTTACCACCCGATGTACCAACAATGTGAGTTGATGCGTAGTGCACGTTGTAAAAATTCATTTTTGCGGAAAACTCTGTGTTGCTTGGTCCGGCAAAAAAGTTCAAACAACCATCGTTTGCTAAAATGGCATCTCCTTGTTCAATTACAGGAGCCACCGGAGCAAAGGCAAATACATCGTCGTAGCCGGTTCCGCCCGAAAGTTCTTTCAGTGCTGCCACCGGATCATCAACATTTCCGGTATTCATGTAAACCAGTTCAATACCATTTTCTTTTGCCCATTTTTGCGGGAAAATATCTGCTGCACGATCCAAACGTTCCTGTGAAATATCGGTAACCACCATTAATGAAGGTTTGCGGTCGGTGCGACTGATTACATAATTAATTGCTGCCAGTCCCATCGGGCCTACTCCTGCCAGAATGGCCATTTTACCACCCTGTACAATTTCCATTTTGTGCACATACGAACCCGGTGTGGTGTGGTAATTGGCATGCATAGCACCAATCACACAACTCAATGGTTCGGCCAACGATGCGGGGTAAAAACCGGGGCCGTCATAAGCAAGCAAACAATCCTGATCGAGTACATCTTTTGGAATAATCACATAAGTGGCATCACCACCAATGTGCTGGTACGAATAACCAGGTGCGCTTAAAACACCAACCGGACCATCTTCGTAATAAATGGCCGGCTGAATAGAATATTTCTGGCCTGCTTTAAATTTATTAGCCCACTTGGCACCAACTTCCACAATTTCGCCACTGAACTCGTGACCAATGATAATTGGATTTTCAGCCACATCGTTTGGAACACGTTTGTGGTCGGTTCCCTGTGTTGCCGCCTTGTAGCTCGACATGCAAATACTGTCGCTTACTACTTTTGCCAAAATCTCATCGTCTTTTATTTTCGGAAGTTCAAACTCTTCCAAACGCAAATCTTTTTTGCCGTATAATCGTACTGCTTTTGTTTTCATATTTTAGCTATTAGCTGCTAGCTTCAAGCTGCTAGCTTATTCGAATTGTAATAAATATATTTTACCTTGTTTTTAAAAATACTCTGTTGTTATACTTCCTTTTTCTTTCTTGAAGCTTAAAGCTCGCGGCTCGAAGCTTTCTGTTAGTTTAACATGATTTGTCCGCCACTTACCGGAATGGCCTGGCCGGTTTCGTTTTCCTGATCGATGACGTAAAAAACAGCTTTTGCCACATCAACTGGCGAACAACCTTTGCCAAGCGGAACCTGCGCCAGGTAAAATGCTTTTACATCGTCGATGGTTTTTGCTCCCGGAACTTTTCCGGCATTTAAATACTGAACAAACAATCCATTTTCAGGATCGCTCCAAAGCGGACCTTCGTAGAAGTTGCCCGGACAAACTGAGTTCACTTTAATTCTGTCGGGTGCCAATTCCAAAGCAAACGACTGAGTTAACCCAATACCTCCGAATTTTCCACCTGCGTAGGCAAAGTTTTTCTTGCTTCCTGCCAGTCCCGATTTTGAATTGATTTGAATAACATCGGCATACAAGGCCGCGTTGTATTTATTCTGAAGTTTCATAATAGGAGCGGCAGCCTTTGTGCAATAGAAATAAGCGTTGTAATTGATTTTGGTTACCAAATCAAAGTTCTCGGGTGTCATTTCATCCAATCCTCCCGCACGTAAAATACCTGCATTACTTACAAAAACATCCAGTCCGCCAAATTCACAAACCGTTTGGTGCATCAGGTTTTTTAATGAATCCATATCGGCAACATTGGATTTTACAAAAATGGCACGACTACTATTTTTAATTTCGTTGAAAGATGCCGCGGTTGCTTCACCAACAGTTTCATTCAGGTCGGCCACAACAATGTTCGACCCGTTTTCTTTCATTACGCGTGCAATTCCTTCGCCAAATCCCTGTGCTGCTCCGGTAACAATCGAAATTTTGTTTTCAACACGTCCGGCAGCAGCACCGGCCGATACTTTGCGGCGGTAGTTTTCTACTTCCCAGGTATCGATAAAGTTGATCTGTTCAGCAGTCATGAAATGCTGTCCACCAAACGATTCCGACAACCACGAAATTTTCATTGCATCTTCAAAAACCTCTTTAATAATGTTTGATTGTGCTGCATTGTCACCAATCGAAAGCATTCCAATGCCTTTTATAAATACTACTTTGGGTGCAAAACCATTGTTGGCGACAAAGGCTTCGTATTTTGTTTTGAAAGCTTCAATTGTAGCTTCCGGTGATGAAATTTCGTCGATGTAAATGTATTTCGATTTGCAGTAAACAATCAAATCGGGAGTGAAAGGATAATTCACTTTTTCGAATGATTCTGCACAACAATTAAATTTCTCAACCAATGCAGAGTTGGTAACTTTAATCGTTTTTAATCCTTCGGTTGATACAAGAGCACGAATGGCAGGAACAACTTCAACCACGTGTTCAGTAACCGGAAGTACTGCATTATCAACAGGTGTTGTAATTTCTTTTTCGATGTTGGCAATAATCTCATCGTAAATATCAATAACCTCCTGAGTTGTGTCGGCACTCACAAAAATACCATGATTCTGAAGCAGAATAACCTTTGGATCGTAACCTTTTGCCGCTCTGAATTCTATGATTTTTGCTTCAACTGCTTTAAATAAAATGTAGCCCGGATCGATGTATGGAATGTAAACCGCTTCTTCGCCAAAAACAGGTTGAACCAGTTCTTCGGCTTTATTGCTGCACATAATTCCGTTTACCAAAGTGGGGTGCAGGTGAATAACAAATTTATAATTGATGGCATCGTGAAAAGATGTTTCAACCGAAGGGCGTTTGTCTTTTGTAATGGTTGCATCCGCTAAATCGTCTTTGATCTGGCTTTCGCGCTCGAATGAATCAGAGCTGTATTCGTTTTCCGAAATTTTGGCCAGTTTTTTACGATCCATTACCGCAAAACCTTCTTCTGTAATTGTTGATAAGGCAAAACCACTTGCTTTTACCCAAAGTTTATCTTCCGTTTTGTATGATGTGTTGCCACCGCCGGCAATTACCATTGCTTTATTGGATCCGTAGAATTGTGATATTTCTACTAAGTCTTTAATTCCTTGATTCATTTTGTTCTTTTTTGCACCGTACTTTAGTGCGGTGGCTGTTTTTTATTCGTCATCACCGGATTTATTGAAGATTTTGTATTCTAAAAATTACAAAATCTTCAATAAATCCTTTTGATGTCTGTTGCTCATAATCACCGCGCTATAGCACGGTGTAATTTATTCTTCTAAATATTTTGCAATTACTGCTTTTCCTAATTCTACAAAAGCATCTTTTTCGTTCACTTTGGCAATGCCATCTTTTAAATAGCCTTCTTTGCCGGTTGCTAGTAAATACTGGTGCGCTGCAACCACTGCTGCTCCTTCGTAATTTATTTGTTTTAATTCATCATCTAAATCAATACCACCGCCACAACTAATTTTAAGCGGATCGAGTTTTGGAGTGTTGTGCTCGGTTCCAAAAGTCACCACAAAACTATTTGCGTCGAAGAATTTTACAAACTCTTTTAGAATATGGAATTTGTTTCGGCCCGGAATCAGCTCAATGCTATATACGTTTTTGCTTTTTAAAGTTTCAAGCAATTTTTCTTTGTCACCTTCGTAGTCGGTGTAATTTTCATCGCCAAAATCCAACAGACAAGGATAGCAAGGAATTCCACCCGCATCGATAATAAAATCCATTACCTGCTCAAGCGAAAGGAAAGCTTTCGGATCTTCTGGAACAAATGCAGCACCACCTGCTTTTAACAGGTTGCCACGAATTTCGTTTTCCAGTCCGGCCACATCATCAATGGCTGATTTCACTTCTTTTCCCGAGAAAATGGCATTTAACAAAGCAGCACGACCAAGGTCTGTTTCTTCTTTTTCGAAAACAGCGATTCGAATGGCCTGGGCAATGTGGCGTTCGCGGAACAAATTAATTGCCAAACGACTCTGAACTTCTTCAGCATCAAACTGAATATCTATGCCTTTTTCGGCAAAGAATGCATTTAGTTTGGCCACCATTTCAAAGGTTTGACGGTTGCTTTCGGTTTTCAGGTTTTTCATTACTTCTGCCGATGCTGCACTCATTTTTGCAGGCTGGTTTAAACCTTTCCCACTAAAATAAGTTCGTCCGGGATTGCTCGGGTCGTTTACGCGAATACCGGCTTCCTGTAAATCGTTTTGTAAACCCATAAATTCGATGTTGAACAAAGGGAAAACCTTATTTTTTACTGCCAATTCTGCAAATTCTTCATAACCATCGGTGGTGTAAAAGTCGTTGATGCCAAGTACACTGATTCCTTCTTCTTTTGCCATCTCAAAGGCCTGTGCAATTTCTGAGAATGCACTAAACGAGTGTGGCGTGTGAATGTGTCCGTTAATGTCAGGAACCCCTGCTATCGGTTGAGCTTTGTACCAGTTTAGCAACTCATCGGGTTGCGGAAATGTTGAAAATATACTTTTGTTGTCTGCCATTTCTGTTCTTTCTTAAATTTACGGCAAATAAACTAAAGTCGCACAATTGATCCGTCCTTTGGTATCCTGTTTGTTTTGCGCGGTTTTTATATTTCGTTTGAAAGGAAAAGTTAAAACCTATACTCGGTTAAATTGTTAACTGAATAAAATAGAATTACAAATGAGTAAAACAATATTAATGAGTGCTTCGGCAATGTTGGTTCTTGCGGTTGCTCTGGGTGCATTTGGGGCACACGGATTAAAAGCTCACCTTTCCGCTGAGCTGATGCAAACCTATAAAACAGCAGTGGAATACCATTTTTATCATGCACTGGGCTTGCTTTTACTGGGCGTTCTTTCGCTAACAATGCCATCAAACCTGATCAACTGGGCAGCTTTGTTTTTATTTGTTGGTATTGTTTTGTTTTCGGGGAGTTTATATGTGCTGGCCATAAGCGGAATTAAATGGCTGGGTGCAATTACTCCGCTTGGCGGACTTAGTTTTATTGCCGGCTGGATACTGTTATTTGTAGCTGCATGGAAAAAACTTCCGTTGTAATTTTTGTTAATGGCTTGTAAATGATTTGTTAGTCTTTAGCAAATGTTTTGGATGCCAGTATCTCAAATACTATTTTTACTTACTATTGCAGTACAATAATTAGAAATGTTGTATTATTTCGCTTGAATCAATGCAGAAATTAGTAGTTTTTATCTCCTTACTGATAGCAATTGTACAAACAGTTGGTGCGCAGTATGTAAATACCGACGAGTTGGTGATTGTTCCGGGCACTACTCATCCGGTAAGTCTGAAAAAATATACTTTGGTACACGACAGTATAAAGGATCTGAATAAAGGATATTTAGCCGATTTTCTTATTCCCGGGAATCATGGATACATTATTAGTCAATTTGGGCCGCGCTCGGGAAGGATGCATTATGGCACCGACATTAAAATGGACCGGGGCGATACCATTGTGGCGTCGCAAAGCGGTACTGTGGTTCGCGCAGGTTGGGGAACAGGCTGGGGAAACCTGATTGTACTTCAGCATAAAAATAATATTGAAACGTATTATGCCCATCAAACAAGGTTTTTGGTGAAAGAGGGAGACTGGGTGCAAAAAGGCGAACCCATTGGTCTGGCTGGAAGTACGGGCAGAGCTCGTGGAGTTCACCTGCATTTTGAAATGCGTGAAGACGGCCAGGCATTTGATCCGGAACTGGTTTTTGATTTTAAAAATGAGAAAATCAGAGAAGATGCTTTTGAAATGGAAACTTTGCTTGCTTTGCACAAAAAGTTAAAACCCAAAGGATACTCTACAAATGTTGCGGTGCCCGAATTTTATAAAGTTCGCTCGGGCGATTCCTTGTGGGTAATATCGCGAAAATTCAAAACACCGATCAACGAAATTTGCCGTTTAAACCGGATTTCAGAGAATTCGACTTTGCAGATTGGGCAACCATTGAAGTTGTATTAGTAAAAGCTACGAGCCGCTGGTTTGAGGTTGGGTGGTACACTAAGAATTCAGGAAATACTGGCAGACTATTCAATAATCCGTTTTTTAAGTTGATGAAACTGATTCCGAATCCGCCAGCTGGCAGACGGAATGACGGATCTATTTTCAGGAATAGTTCTTTTAATAAATTGGGGGGTAAAGTGAGGTTTTCTATATATGTATTCTGGGGTATGGAAGTTTGGAAACTTCCATGCTAAAATTGCGAATTGGAATTCGCAAGACCCATAAAAAAATCCGATCTCTTACGAAACCGGATTGTTTTTCTTTCTATTTATTAATGGGTAGTTGCCCGTACCTAACTCGGGCAACTACATATAAGTTAAATACCTCTTGCGTTCCTGTCCAATTGTTCCGCTTCGGTAAAATCACTTTTGCATACATGTCCTTCCAATGGAAGCATTTTTTCGTGGATGGCGTCGATGATCCAGCTTGCTTGCGGGAAGAAAACATCTTCCAGTTCGTAAGCAGGAGTTATCCAGTTGCGCGAACCAACTACTACCGGCGGAGCATCTAAATAATCGAATGCCAACTCGGTAATGTTCGAGGCCATATCGCGCAAGAACGAACCACGTGCCGATGCATCGCCCGAAATAATAATACGTCCGGTCTTTTTAACCGACTCGATTACCGGCTCGTAGTTAAACGGAACCATACATCTTGAATCGATTACCTCAGCTGACAATCCGTATTTTTCTTCCAGTTCTTTTGCTGCATCCAATGCGCGGTAAAGTGTTGCTCCTATGGTTAAAATGGTAACATCTTTTCCTTCTTTTTTCACATCCGGCTCGCCAAACGGAATTTCGTAATATTCTTCAGGCACACCACCTTCGTGAAATTGCTCGCCAATGTCGTACAAACGCTGGCTTTCAAAGAAAATTACCGGGTCGGTTCCCTGCAATGCGGTGTTCATCAAACCTTTTGCATCGTATGGCGAAACCGGGAATACAACTTTTAATCCGGGAATGTGGGCAGCCAAAGCTGTCCAGTCTTGTGAGTGTTGCGCACCATATTTCGAACCTACTGAAACGCGGATTACAACCGGCATTTTCAATACGTTTCCACTCATGGCCTGCCATTTTGGAAGTTGGTTGAAAACTTCGTCACCGGCACGACCCAGGAAGTCGCAATACATAATTTCAGGAATTACGCGGCCACCGCACATGGCATAACCAATGGCAGTACCCACAATCGATGCCTCCGAAATGGGTGAGTTGAATAAACGATTGTAAGGCAGAGCTTCGGTTAATCCGCGGTAAACGGCAAATGCACCACCCCAGTCACGGTTTTCTTCACCGTAAGCAATTAAAGTTGGGTCTTTGTAAAAACGATCAACAATGGCTTCAAAAAGACCATCTTTTAATCCGTATGTTTTAATTTTTGAGAAAGGTTTACCGTCTTTATCGAACATAAACCGTTCTTTGCTTTTTAACGATTTAACCCGTGGATTTTCTTCCATCGGATGATTTACCTCAACCGGGCGGTCTTCCATTTTATCAACACTCTGGTTGCTAAACATCATTTCTCCAATTAAATTGGGTTGAGTTTTAACATCCATCAATGGAGATACTTCATCGTCGATGGCCAACTTCATCGAACTGGTGATCAATTCGGTTGTTTCGGCTTTAATGGCTTCCAGTTGAGCTTCGGTAGCAACGCCGGCTTTTACCAATTCTTTGCCAAACCAAACAATTGAATCCTGTGCTTCCCAGGCTTCCACTTCCTCTTTCGAACGATACGAAGACGCATCGGAAGGAGAGTGGCCGCTGTAACGGTATGTTAACACGTCCAATAAAACAGGGCCTCGTTTTTCTTCCAGAATTTTCTTTTTGCGTTTGTATGCATCAATTACAGCAAGCGGATTGTAACCGTCAACACGCTCGGCGTGCATTTGGTCGCGATTAACACCTGCACCAATACGAGCAGCAACATCGTAACCCATGGTCTCGCCACAAGTTTGTCCACCCATTCCGTACTGGTTGTTCATAATGTTTACAATTAGTGGTAAGCCACCTTTCATGTCGCCTTCCCAAAGTTCGGTAAACTGGTCCATCGAGGCAAAAGCCAAACCTTCCCAAACAGGGCCACAAGCCATTGAAGCATCGCCGATGTTGGCAACCACAATACCCGGTTTACGGTTTACTTTTTTGTACAAGGCAGCACCAACCGAAATGTCACCCGAACCACCTACAATTGCGTTGTTTGGGTACACTCCAAATGGAGTAAAAAAGGCGTGCATTGAACCACCTAAACCTTTGTTGAAACCTGTTTTGCGTGCAAAAACCTCGGCCAGTGTTCCATAAATCAGGAATTTAATAGCCAGCTCTTTTGTTGTGCCTTTGTGACCCGCTTTTACCGGAGCAGCAGTTTCGCCATTAAAGTGAGTGTCCATAATCTCAACCAACTGCTCGTCGCTTAATTTATCGATTGCCGACAATCCTTTTGCAAGAATTTCGCCATGGCTACGGTGCGAACCAAAGATAAAATCTTCAACTCCCAAAGTGTAAGCCATACCAACAGCCGCAGCTTCCTGTCCGATTGAAAGGTGAGCTGGGCCGGGATGATTGTATTCAACACCATTGTAAACACCCTGTGTTTTAATCAGGTTTAACATGGTTTCGAATTCGCGAATTACTACCATATCGTGGTAAATGCGAACCAAATCTTCGTTCGAGAAATTCTCTTTTTCCTCTTCAACCGTTTTGCTGTATTGATTTACAGGAATTGGTTTGAATTCTATCTGTCCCGGTTTACGAACATCATCCGGGTTAATATATTGTACTTTTGGCATTTTACTTTATTTTTTGTTTCAGGTTCCAGGTTTCAAGTTTCAGGTTTTGTATTTTGTTCTCCTGTAACATGCAACTTGTAACGTGCAACTGTTTTTAAACTACTAAATTCTCTATTTGATTCTTAATTTCTGCAAGGAAAAGTGTTGCTTCGCCACCGTCTAATGCTTGATGATCGTAGGTTAACGAAAGTCCCATCATCGGAACAAATCCGTAAACACCCTCTTCAATTTCTTTCGGACGCGGAACAATTGTACAAACACCCAAAATTGCTGTTTGTGGCAAATTGATTACCGGAGTAAACATTTCAACACCGTAATTTCCAAGGTTAGAAACCGTAAATGAAGCGGCAGCCGGATTTAATAAATCAGGATTTACATTTCCGTTGCGTGCTGCAGTCGACAATTGTTTTAACTGACCCGAAAGACCGGTAATTGAAAGATCGTCGGCATTTTTAAGGGCAGGAACCATTAATCCACGTTCGGTATCCACGGCCAATCCAAGGTGTACTTTGCTGAACCATTTCATTTGGTTGCCAAAGTATTGCGTGTTTACCTGCGGGAATTTCTCAAGAGCACGAATTACTGCAAAACATACCAGGTCGTTGATGGTCACATTTTGTTTGATCTCACCATCGGCCAGTTGTTTTTTGAATTTCTTGCGCAATTTCATCAGCTGACGCGCATCGGCACTCATGTGGTGTGTTAGCTGAGCCGAGTTCTGAAGACTCTGGTGCATTGCAGTTGCAATTAATTTACGGATGTTTGGAATGGCTTTTACTTCGTAATCGTCACCCGATTCAAGAACGGCAGGAGCAGGTGCTGCTTTTGCAACCGGTGCTGCTTTTGGTACAGGCGCTGGAGCTGCTGCAACTGGTACAGGTGCTTCAACTGATTGTGCTGCTTTTTCAATGTCCTGGGCAATAATTCTTCCGTGTGGGCCTGAGCCTTTAACGGCTTTAATGTCAACTCCCATTTTCTCAGCCATTTTTTTAGCCAGTGGAGAAATACGGATTCTTGCATCAGAAGAAGTTTCTTCCATTTCAAACTCAATCACTTTTGGAGCTTCTTCAACTACTTCTTCTGCAGGAGCTTCTTTTGCTGTTTCGGCACCAGGTTTAAATTGGTCGAATGATTCACCTGCTTTTCCGATTACGGCAACGTTTTCCAGAACGGGAATCTCGTCACCTTCCTCAAAAAAAGTTGCCAGAAGCACTCCATTTTCTTTGGCTTCTTCCTCAAAAGAAGCTTTGTCTGTTTCGTAGGAGAAAAGAATATCGCCTTCGCTCACCTCTTCGCCTACCTCTTTATACCATTGTCCAAGAATGCACGATTCAACCGATTGTCCTTGACGAGGCATGATTACAGGTACTGCCATATATTTATTAGTTTTATTAATTTAATTTAACTTGTTGTTACAAATAAAATTGTCGTAAAATATTAAATAGCTAAAAATCAAGTATTTAAATATCGTAATGTTTTGACGTTGTAAATCTATATTTTTTAACTTGTAAATACAAGTTGTTTTTGTAAGTTTTAAAAGTTTCTTAACTTTGGGGCCGCATGGATAACATACCGCAATACCGAAAATTATACGAGATACTACGAAAACACATTATAAAAGGTGTTTATACCGAAGGAGATTTGCTGCCGTCGGAGAATGAACTTTGTGCAGTGCATGAAATGACACGCCCTACGGTGCGGCATGCGTTGGAAACACTGGTGAAAGATGGTTTAATTACAAAAAAGCAGGGGAAAGGCAGCATTGTTCGAAAACCGTCGCAAAACATTGGGATTTTGTCTATTGCCGGAACGGCTTCGGCGGTGGGAGTACGTTATTTAAAAACCGACATTCTGCAAAAACCTGTGATACAAACTTGGCCCGATAATTTTCCGTTTGAACTTTCGGAGCTGGAGCAGGAGTCGGGTTGTATTTACATGGAACGTTTGCGTTATGTCGATGACGAACCTGTTTTTTACGATGTAAACCACCTTCCCAATATTTATCTTCCGCGAATTACACAGCGTTCGTTTGAGAATAAGTCTTTGTTTGAAATCCTTCGTAAATATTATCAGATTGAGATTATGGGAGGCGAGCAAAAATTAAAAGCTGTAAAACCGACTGTTCAGTTGCGGCAGCTGCTTCATTTAAAACCCGGTCAGCCGGTTCTTTATATCGAACGTAAACTTCATACAAATAAGGCTGATTTTAATATTTATTCAACCATTTATTTTAATTCCGACAAACACGCCATTTACGGCAACTTTTAATAAATCAATACATTCAAATTTATTTGATTTTTTGACAATCGGGTGCTTGTTTCCTGAAGAAAGGGAGAGCTTGTGAACCAATTAAATTCTTAACTTTTTGGTAGTAAATTCATTATTCCTACTTTTGTTGCCCTTTTGTATAAATAATGATTGAAACACAAAACGTTCCGGAGCCTATAAATGCGGCAGGAGTAAGGGCAACCTACGCCAACGAAAAATACGGTTCTCACGAAAGAAATAGTTTTGATATCTGGTTGGCAGATTCGGAAGAACCAACACCACTTGTAATATATATTCATGGAGGTGGTTTTATCGGTGGCGACAAATCGAGATACTACGACTCAGAAGATTGGGTGCGTTTTCTCGAAGCAGGTGTTTCTATTGCTGCCATTAATTATCGGTTTATGAACCAGGCGCCCTATGGGATTTTGGCCAGCATGAACGACTCCAAGAGGTGTCTTCAATACATTCGGTACAATGCGAAGAAGTACAACGTTGATACAAACAGAATTGCGTGTACCGGAGGATCAGCAGGAGCCGGAACATCATTGTGGCTGGCTTTTTCGGATGATATGGCTGATTTAAACAGCAGTGATCCGGTTTTGCGCGAATCAACAACTATTTCCTGTGCCGGTGCTTTTGCAACCCAATCGACCTATGATATTTTACGCTGGCCTGAATTGTTGAATCTTCCTTTAAATCAAACTCCCGAAGAAAAGCAGGTTATTGCCAGGGCTTTTGGGCTGAAATCGGCAGATGGAATTGACTTGTTTCAACAATCTGAAATTCGTAAAGAACTTGATTTTTTAGGAAAAATGAGTAGTACGGCAGCGCCGTTTTTTGTGTACAATCGCAGGGAGGGTGGTATTCCTACAAACGAGGACGAATTGCAACACCATCCGGTGCATGCCAAACGTTTAAAAGAACAAGCCGAAAAGGTTGGAGCCGAAGCAATTGTTTATGCTCCGGCAATTGGAATTGTCGACGAGTCGGGCTTGGATTTGGTTGATTTCTTTTTAGAGAAGTTATAAAAAAGGCCTTCATTTCTGAAAGCCTTTCTTCTTGTTATTTTGTAAGTCCCTCGAGGGTGTCTTTTATATCGCCCGGAGTGCTCATTATTTTCATAAATGTGCCCATTGTTAACTCGGGCCAGTGCAATGCAATTCTGTATTTACCCGGTAAAATGGAAGCCGTATTTCCCTGTATAATTATTTCGTAAGGCATGGCTGCAACATGGTCGTCGCCAACAATGGGTAAAAAGTTGGCTTCACCGGTTTCCTTGTTTTTTAATGCTACTCCAAAAACGGCCACTTTTTCGTTTGCGTAAATGCGTTCGTATACCTTTTCGGTTTCTCCTTTTCCTTTTTTAAGGTTTTCCTGAATGGTTTTTACACCTTCTTCAAACGATGAAAACTCATTTAATTCTTCAGCGTCTTCAAAATACGGCATCATTACTTTATAGTGGTACTTCTGAAGTTTTGCTTTATCCAGCGTGCCACCAAAAGGTGTAAAATCGGCACCGACTTTTTTCATGGCATTTTTTGCCTTGTCCGAAATTTCTGCCAAAGCTTTTTCCTGGCTGTTTATGCCATCAATAAAATACGCATAAAACAGGTACATCGGATTAAGCATGCTTATTTTAACCTGGTCGCCATCTTTTTTGAAACCTATTTTTAATGTGGCAGCCAAAGCTCCTCTGTCATTAAAACCCAGTGCAATTTTTTCAAGTTCCGGACTAGTGTAACAAAGTACTGCCAAATCGTTTGAATTTCCCGGATTGTACTCGCCAATAACGCTAAATCCTGAGGCCGATAAAGCATCTTTACTCGATTGAATTGCGCTGTTGATGTCCGTTGAACTGTTGCCAACCAAAAAGTAAGCGGACTCTTCTTGTGCACTTAAATTTAATTGTGCAAGCAGACATAAAGTGAAGACTAAAATAAGCTGTTTCATAGTTTGATTAATTTAATTTTCAAAAATACTTTTTACGAAAAGCCACACTATGTGCATGTCTATGATAGTTATCATAAAGCACCGTATTATAAATATGCATTTAATGTGAATAAATATGCATAAGTGGTTCCATTCTTTCGTTTTATACTAAAAAATATTCATATTTGCACTCAGAAAAATTTTTACACTAATAAAATGAAGGTTTTAAAATTCGGAGGAACATCGGTTGGGTCGCCTGAAAATATGAGGGCAGTAATGGACTTGGTAACTGATGGAGAGCAAAAAATTATCGTACTTTCAGCCATGTCTGGAACTACAAATTCGTTGGTGGAAATTGCAAATTACTTGTATAAGAAGAACAAAGACACTGCAAGTATTTTTATTGGCAAGCTGGAAGATAAATACAACGAAGTTGTTGCTGAACTTTTTGAATCCGAAGAAAATAAGAAGAAAGGCCTGGAGGTTTTAAGCGAATGTTTTACTACAATTAAATCGTTTACTGCCGGCAATTTTGATGAAGTTGGAGAGAATACCATTCTTGCACAGGGCGAAATTATCTCTACTAATTTGGTAACGCTTTTAATGAGTGAAAACGGGTACAATACCAAACTTTTGCCGGCACTCGATTTTATGAAAATTGATGAGGACAAAGCTGCAGATTTGCCTTTTATTCGTGAAAATATTAAACCTGTTTTGGATAAGGTTGGTGAGGCGGATTATTACATCACCCAGGGTTTTATTTGTAAAGATGCCAATGGTGATATCAATAACTTACAACGCGGAGGTAGCGATTATACAGCTTCGTTGGTCGGTGCTGCAATAGATGCCGAGGAAATTCAGATTTGGACTGATATTGACGGATTTCATAACAACGATCCGCGTTTTGTGGAAAATACCCAAAAAATTGAGCAGTTGTCGTTTAACGAGGCAGCCGAGCTAGCCTACTTTGGAGCTAAAATTTTGCATCCTCAAACGGTGTTGCCGGCGCGTGTGGCAAATATTCCGGTACGCTTAAAAAATACTATGAATCCGAGCGATGGCGGAACTTTAATTACTGCCGAATCGGATGGTAAAGGAATTAAAGCTGTTGCTGCCAAAGACGGAATTACTGCTGTAAAAATTCGCTCGGGACGAATGTTGATGGCTTACGGTTTCTTAAAAAGTGTATTTGAAATTTTTGAAAAATATAAAACGCCAATTGATATGATCTCCACTTCTGAGGTGGCAGTATCAATCACAATTGACAACATTCAGAATATCGATAAAATTAAGGCAGAACTGGATACTTTCGGTACTGTGGAAATTGACGAAAATATGTCGATTGTTTGTATTGTTGGCGACATAATTGAAGAAGAAAAAGGTTTTGCACCAAAAGTATTTAAAGCTCTCGACGGCATTCCAATTCGTATGATTTCGTATGGTGGAAGTAAGTACAATATTTCGGTTCTTGTACCAACTGTTCACAAAAAGGAAACGCTGCAATCGTTAAGCGATAATTTGCTGAATGGCTAATAAACGATAGCTTCCCGAATTCGGAACAAAAGAGAAATCTGCAACTTTTAAATATTAAGTTGCAGATTTTTTTATGCATTCAGTAATAAGTCATTTAATAGTGTAAACTTCACTGGCCTCGTATCGCGAAGCAATTTTTACTTCAAATTTGTCGGTTAAAGACTCCATCCTTTCCATTGCCTTTTCGGGAGTGTTGTTTTCTTTTGAAATGTGGCTAAGAAATACACATTGTAGATTCCCGTTGGTGTGTTTTTCAAGCAACTCGAATGTCTGGTCGTTTGATAAGTGGCCAAGTTCAGAAGCAACCCGTTGTTTTAAAAAGTAAGGATAAACACCGTCCCACAACATTTTTTCATCGTAGTTCGACTCCAGGAAAAGTGCGTCGCAGATACTTATGTGCGATTTTACATTTTCGCATGCTTCGCCAATGTCGGTAAAAACGCCAATGTTTTTAGTGTTGTATTTTATTCGGAATGAACAGGGTTCAGCCGCATCATGATTTTTTTGAACCGGGTATACCGTAAATTTGCCCACTTCAATTTCTTCGTCGGGAGTAAAGTAGTTGGGATTGTCGGGGCGCATATTTTTATAGGCACCAAAAAATGTTTTTGAAGTGATATAGATCGGGACATGTAGTTTTTTACTAACTCCCCGTGCACCGCGCATGTGATCGCCGTGTTCGTGAGTAATAAAAACAGCCTTAATCTTTGCCGGATTTAATCCCACCTCGTTCATGCGGTTTATAATTTGTTTTCCCGACAAGCCCGCATCAATCAGAATTGCATCTGTGTTATTTCCTATGTAATAACAGTTTCCGTTACTTCCCGATGCGATGGCACAAATTTCAAGCATATTCTTTTTTTGTATTCAGCTGCGAAAATAGTTAATTTTTAGAAGTTCTTTCTTTCGGTATCCTGAATTGCAAATGGGGCGAGCAGAAAGCCAAAATAAAAAATGCCATTCGGTTTAAAGATTTTAATCGAATGGCATTTTATGCTCTGTAGCAATAAACGGAATGTTTTCCTGAGTTTACTTCACCAATTTGGAAATAGCTCTAAACTCCGGAGCTCCTGCCGAACGTGTTAATTCAAAAAGAATCGATTCGTATGAAGTCATCATAATTCCTTCGGCGCGGAAACGTTCTTTTGCCATTTCTTTGTTGACTTCGCTTCGCGACGACACACAGTCCATAACAACAATTGGATTTAACCCGGCAGCTTTTAAATCAACCGCAGTTTGTAGTACACAAACGTGCGACTCAATTCCGCAAATGATAATGTTTTTGGCTTCCAATTCATTCAATTTATCTGCAATTTCAGGAGTGTCCCAACAACTAAAATCCTTTTTTTCGATGTATTCGAAATCGGGAATCAGCTCTTTTATTTCGGGCAAAGTTTCACCCAGGCCTTTTGTATATTGTTGCGAAACAACCAGCGGAATACTTAGTGTTCCCAATCCTTCAACCAATGTCTGGCAGCTTTTGAGTAAAGCTTCTTTTTCGTTCATTACAGGAAATAAACGTTCCTGCATATCAATAATTAATCCTACTGTGTTTTCTTTTGTAATTCTCATGTCTACTCGAATTATACTGTTGTTTTAAATGTCTTATTTTTTTAATGAGGATATGTTGTGTACAATTACAAAGAATTGCAAACTGACAAATTGCTGAATTGTTTTTTAAAATCAATCTCCATCAATCTCCATCAATCTTCATCAATCTTCATCAATCTCTTTTCAATCCTAAGCGTTGTAACGGTTTACTTTCCTCCCTTCGCCTGCATTCGCGATTTGTCGCCCAGGTAACCGCCGTGGTGGCGTTTGGCATATTCTTCGTTGGTAAAGCCAATTTTATTCATCATTGAAACCACAAGTGCATCGCCAATAACTGTCATAACAGTAGTTGAAGTTGTTGGCGACAATCCCAACGGACAAACTTCTTTTGGATTTCCGGTGTAAATAAAAGCATCGGCATTTTTAGCCAAAGTACCATCCGGATTGCTTGATATTACAATCAGCGGAAGACCGGCATGCAGGTTTTCTGCCAACTCAATTAGTTCAATAATCTCACGAGTTTTTCCCGAGTTTGAAATAACCAGTAAAACATCGTTTTCCTGCAACACGCCAAGGTCGCCGTGTTGCGATTCGCTGGGATGAAGAAAAACCGAAGGAGTTCCGGTAGAACTAAAAGTAGTGGCAATATTTGCCGCAATTTGCCCGGCTTTTCCCATTCCACTGGTCACCAGTTTTCCCTTTTTTTGGTGAACTTGCTGGTGAATCAGGTCGATTGCTGTTACAAAACCATCTTCAACCGGAATATTCTGAATGGCCAGCGCCTCCTGCTCAATAACTTTTCTTATAGCTTCCTTCATTCGTAATTGTTTTTAACGGTGCAAATCTAAAGGAAATTATTGAAGCCTGTAATATTGTGCAATTCCATTTAAAATAATTTTACAAATATGTGATTTGGGTTACAATAGAAATGTGTTATAAGTCATAAAAAATAATGAACAAATTGGGGGCACTTGGAGTTAAATAATCGTTACATTTAACGATAATTTTTAAAACCGAAAAATAATGAACCTTTAAAATTGACAATTAGAACTGTCGGAAGAAAAGGTGCATTTGATCGAATGCATTAAATACAAACAATTTTAATGAGATGAAGATTCACGAATATCAAGCCCGAAATTTATTCAGGAAGTACGGGATTCCTGTGCCGGAAGATGTTTTATGTCATTCGGTAGATGAAGTAAAAAAGAAAGTTTCAGACGAAGACAAACTCCGTGTTGTGAAAGCCCAGGTTCATGTTGGAGGCCGTGGAAAAGCGGGTGGTGTTAAACTGGCAACTACCAAGTCGGAAGCCATTGAAAAAGCCAAACAAATTTTAGGAATGGACATTAAAGGCATTACCGTTGAAAAAGTTCTGGTTGCCGATGCTGTTGACATTGAAAAAGAATTTTATGTTGGTTTAATTAACGACCGGAATACAAAGTCGGTTACTTTAATGGCAAGTGCCGAAGGTGGCGTTGAAATTGAAGAAGTTGCAAAAGTTTCGCCCGAAAAAATCATTAAAATGAGCATTGATCCGGGAATGGGATTAATGGACTGGCAGGCGCGTAAAATTGCGCTTCAATTGTTTAACGATCCGAAACAAATTCGACAAGCTGCCGAAATTCTGGTTAAACTTTACCAGTTGTACATCGAAACTGATTCTTCGCTGGCCGAAATAAACCCACTGGTTTTAACACCAGACAAGCAGGTTTTGGCCATCGATGGTAAAATGAATTTCGACGACAATGCTTTGTTCCGTCAGAAAGAAATTATTGCCATGCGCGAAGCCGACAAAGAAGAGCAGAAAGAAATAGAAGCCAATGCGAAAGGGTTGTCGTATATTAAGCTGGATGGTAACATCGGTTGTATGGTAAATGGTGCAGGACTGGCAATGGCAACCATGGATATGATTAAATTGTATGGTGGCGATCCGGCCAACTTCCTCGATATTGGTGGCTCTTCGAATCCACAAAAAGTGGTGGATGCTATGAATATTTTGCTGGGCGACAAAAACGTAAAAGCCGTAATGATTAACATTTTTGGTGGTATTACCCGCTGCGACGACGTTGCACGTGGTTTGGTTACTGCTCTTGATATCATAAAAACGGATATTCCGATTGTAATTCGTTTGTCGGGAACCAATGCAAAAGAAGGTTTGGAGATTATTAAACAAACCGGTTTGCCGGTTGTGGAGACCATGAGTGAAGCAGCAAAAGCAGCCATTGAATTAAGTAAAAAGTAGAATGTCAAAAGTGAAAAGAGATGAGTATTCTAATAAATAAAGATACAAAGTTAATTGTACAGGGAATTACCGGTAGAGACGGTGCTTTTCATACCAGTAAAATGAAAGCTTACGGAACAAACATTGTTGGCGGAATCTCTCCGGGGAAAGGTGGTCAGCAGGTTGAAGGTGTTCCGGTTTTTAATACGGTTGAAGAAGCAGTTAAAGCAACAGGTGCAAATGCATCCGTAATTTTTGTTCCGGCTCCTTTTGCAGGCGATGCCATTCTGGAAGCCAGCTATGCAGGAGTTGATTTGGTAGTGTGTATTACCGAGCATGTTCCGGTTCAGGATATGATTAAAGTAACTCCTGTATTAAAACGTAACGGCACAAAACTGGTTGGCGCCAACTGCCCCGGATTAATTACTCCCGACGAGTGTTTAATTGGTATTCTTCCGGCAATGATTTTCAAAAAAGGAAACATTGGATTGATCTCGCGTTCGGGTACATTAACCTACGAGGTGGTTAATATGCTTACCGAGAGCGGCCTGGGACAGACAACTTGTGTGGGAATCGGTGGAGACTCGGTTTCGGGTTTGTATTTTATCGATTTGCTCGAAATGTACGAAAACGATCCTGAAACCGATGCAGTGGTTGTAATTGGCGAGATTGGCGGCGATGCAGAAGAGCAGGCAGCTAAATTTATAAAAGAAAAAATGACCAAACCCGTTGTGGCATTTATTGCTGGCCAGTCGGCACCTCCCGGAAAACGAATGGGACATGCCGGTGCAATTATTTCGAGTGGCTCGGGAACAGCTGCCGAAAAAGTAAAAGCATTTAATGCGGCAGGAGTTCCGGTGGCAAAAGAGCCTTCGGAAATCCCAGGTTTGATTAAAGAGAAGTTAGGATTGTAATAGTTGAACTTACAATAGTAAAAAACCGGTTGTTGTACATCCGGTTTTTTCTTGCCCAATTTTCAAAAACGAAAATGGTAAATCAAAACGAGAGCTAAAACGGAGGAGCAATTTTTCTGAATTATGATTATCTTTCAAACGAACTAATATCAACTGATGAATAAAACAGATCAGACTAAATGGACTTTGCTCCTAAATCCGCATTCCGGAGGAGGAAGAGGAAAAAGAGATTTGGATCAGATTGAAAAGCTGTTGCAGTCTCAGAATTTTAACTACTCACTTATTGTTTCAGAGTTTCCAAAACATGCGATTCAGCTGGCAAAAGAAGCCGTTGAAAATGGATGCAGGCATTTTATTGTTGCCGGTGGCGATGGCACATTAAACGAAGTGGTTAACGGCGTATTTCTGCAAAAGGTGGTGCCGCCTGAGCAGGTTTTGATTGGGATGATTCCGGTTGGAACTGGAAACGACTGGATAAAAACCTTTGGAATTCCGAATGCATATGCAAGTGCAGTTGAAAAAATCGTGGAGCAAAAAACATTGTTTCAGGATGTTGGTAAACTTGGCTACTCGCAGGGTGGGGTGGAGCAGCAAAGGTATTTCTCTAATATGGCAGGTTTTGGATTTGATGCATTAACTGCACAGAAGGCAAATTCGCTTAAAGAAAAGGGGCGAAGTGGAATGTTGGTGTATTTACAAAGTTTACTCGCTGCTTTTTTGCAGTACAAAGTTCAAAAAGTTAAAATACTTATCGATAAAAATCCGGTGGAAGAGTTATTATTTTCGCTAAGTGTTGCCATTGGTAAATACAACGGTGGAGGGATGAAACAAGCTCCGAATGCCATTCCCAACAATGGTATTTTTGATGTAACTGTGATTAAAAAAATTGGTTTTTGGGGAATTCTCACCAACCTGGCCGGTTTGTACTCAGGCAGCTACATCAAAGATTCGCATGTGACCTGTTTTCAGGCGAAGGAAGTTTTTATATCGTCGCAAAGCGATTTGGCCGGAGAAGTGGATGGCGAGGCACTGGGCGAAAGTCAGTTTCATGTTGAGATTCTTCCCAAAAAATTGCAGGTAATTGTTGGTGATTTACAATAGAACCGCCAAAACATTTGTTTCGACGGTTCCATTGTGTGATCTTATAAAATCGCGTCAATATTTTCGGGAGGATTTCCCAAAACAACTTTGTCGCCGTTTACAATTATCGGGCGGTGTAAAAGCTTCGGATTTTTAACAAGTACTTTTATCCATTCTTCGTCGCTAAAAACTTTGCCCTTAAATTCGTCTTTGTATTGTTGTTCGTGCTGACGAACAAAATCAAAAGGGTTTTTCCCGCTCTTGGCAATCAGTTCAGCCAATTCGGTTTCGCCAATGCCTTCGTCAAGGTATTTGACTATTTCAAATGTGCACCCTTTTTCTTCTAAATATTGCAGTCCTTTTCTGCTTTTCGAACACCGAGGATTGTGGTATATTTTCATTTTAAAACGTTTTTAATTTTCAGCAATTATGACACAGGAATCATAAAAAGGTTCACCTTATCCGGTGTTTAATTTGTTAACGATTTAATGTAATTGTAATAATCTTCCTGCGCTCTGAATGTTTCTCCCGAATTGTGTCTTGAATAATGATTCGAAAGGTCAGGATCCAGAATTCGCGACTTGGAATTATCGCGAAGTTGAATTTCCAGCATTTCTTTCAATTCCTGTTTTATCTCTTCGTCGTATATCGGGCAAGCCACTTCAATTCGTCGGTTCAGGTTACGAGGCATCCAGTCAGCCGACGAAATGTACATTTTCTCTTCGCCACCGGCACCAAAAAGGAAAATGCGCGAATGTTCCAGGTATTTATCTACAATACTAATTGCTGTTATGTTTTCGCTGTAGCCGTTTAAGCCTATTTGCAAACCAAAAATTCCACGAACAATAAGTTTTACCTGCACGCCGGACGAAGCAGCTTCATATATTTTTTTCATCATTTTAGGATCGATGAGGCTGTTCATTTTCAAGGTCATCCAGGCGGGTTTACCTTGTTTGGCCAGTTGTATCTCGCGGTCGATATTTTTTTCGAAATGTTTGCGCATTACAAAAGGACTTACCACAAGGTGCTCGTAGCTGTAATGTTTGTAGTTTTGATTGAAGAATTCGAATACTTTCTCCACTTCGTCAGCCAGGCGTGGATCGGCAGTAAGCAAACCTTCATCGGCATACACACGCGCTGTTCCTTCATGAAAGTTACCGGTTCCGATGTATGCATAGTTGCGCATCTGGTCTTCCTCTTTTCGCTGAACCCACACCAGTTTACTGTGTACTTTCATTCCCGGAACGCCATTTATAACGTTGGCTCCTTCTTCCTGTAATTTATTCGACCAGAAAATATTTGCTTCTTCGTCGAAACGGGCCTGGAGCTCAATTACCACCGTTACATTTTTTCCGTTTCGTACCGCATTTAACAGGGCATTTACGACTTTCGAATCGGCAGCAACACGGTAAATTGTAAGACCAATGTTTTTAACCTGCGGATCGATGGCTGCCTCGCGTAAAAAGTCGATTAAGTGATTAAAAGTTTGATAAGGGTAATGCAACATTACATCTTTTTGCCGCATTACTTTCATCACGCTTGTAAAAGGTGGAAGATCCTTGTGGCGAAAAGGCGGCAGTTTGGTGTAGTAATGTTTTTTCTTCCCGATGTCGGGGAAATTCATAAAATCTTTTTGATTGTGGTACCTGCCACCTGCCACTGCATCGCTACCTTCTGCCATTTTCATCTTTTTTAGCAGAAACTCAAGCAGATCCTGTGGTATCTCACCGTCGTAAATCAATCGAACAGGTTTTCCTTTTTTCCTGTTTTTAAGACTGCTGCTCATTTTTTCCATAAAACTTTTCGAGATGTCATCGTCTATATCCAACTCGGCATCGCGGGTAATTTTTATGGTATAAGCTTCGTACACATCATAATCGAAATAAAAGTAAATATCGCGGGCGCAGTAACGAATTATATCGTCGATCATAATTACAAACTGCTTTTCGTTTTCTTTAGGCAAAACAAAAAAGCGGGGAACCGATCGACCGGGAATCCGAATAAGCGAATACGCAAAATCGCTTGGATCCTCTTTTTTCGAAAGTTTGAATGCGAGGTATGCTGAACGGTCGCGCAAATAAGGAAACTTATTTTTTCGCAACATAATGGGAACCAGGTTGGGCAGTACTTTGTCGTAAAAATATTTTTTTACAACTTTTCCCTGCTTTTCATTCAGTTCCTTTTCATTTATCATGAAAATATCTTCTTCTTCCAACTCGTCCAAAATGTTGGCGAAAATCTTTTGAACCTTATTTTGCTGTTGATTTACTATCTTTTTAATCTGGTTGTGCAATTCTTTTGGAGTCATGCTCCCCAAAAGGTTCTCTTCGTCCTTTCCCAGCGCCACCATCCTGCGAACAGCGGCTACACGCACCCTGAAAAATTCGTCGAGGTTATTGGAAAAGATACCAATAAAACGAATTCGTTCGAACAAGGGAGTATTCGGATCATCGGCTTCCTGTAAAACCCTTTCATTAAAAGACAACCAACTTATTTCGCGATTAATAAATTTCTCTTTTGAATACATGTATGCCCGGTTTTGTAACGGTTTATAATTCTATTTTATCTTTTCACAATATCAGAAAAGGAGTGCAAATTTCCAAAAGCAAAGGAGTAAGAATTTGATGTTACTCACCACCAAATTCCATTAAAAAGGCCTTTATAAAACCATCAAGTTCACCATCGAGAACGGCATTTACATTTCCCGTTTCGAAATTGGTACGCACGTCTTTTACCAATTTGTAGGGTTGTAAAACGTACGATCTGATTTGCGATCCCCACTCGATTTTTTTCTTTTGCGATTCAATGGCAGCCGTTTTTTCATGCCGCTTGCGGAGTTCCTCTTCGTACAACTGCGATTTAAGCAAACGCAGTGCATTTTCTTTGTTGCCCAACTGCGAACGACTTTCGGTGTTTTCGATAATAATGCCCGAAGGAGCATGCCGCAAACGAACACCGGTTTCTACTTTGTTTACGTTCTGTCCGCCGGCGCCTCCACTTCGGAAAGTATCCCAGGTAATATCGGCCGGATTTACTTCAATCTCGATGGTGTCGTCGATTAGTGGCGCAACATAAACCGAGGTAAACGATGTCATTCGTTTGTTTTGTGCATTAAAAGGCGAGAGTCGAACCAGACGGTGAACGCCGTTTTCGCTTTTTAAATAGCCATAAGCAAACTCGCCTTCAATTTCGATGGTGCAGCTTTTTATTCCCACTTCATCGCCGTTTTGCATGTCGGCAATCTTCATTTTGTAGCCGTTTTTTTCAATCCAGCGCGAGTACATTCTAAATAACATTTCTGCCCAGTCGTTACTTTCGGTACCACCGGCGCCCGCGTTTATTCGTAAAACGGCACCTAAATGATCTTCTTCTTTCCGAAGCATGTTTTTGGCTTCCAGCTCTTCAATCAGAGTTAAAGTGTCGGCAAACGATTGATCCACTTCGTCTTCGCTGGCCTCTTCCATTTCGAAAAATTCGTAGAGCACCAGAAAGTCTTCAACAGCCTCGTTTACTTTTTTGTATCCATCAGTCCACACTTTTATGGTGCGGATTTTTTTCATCTGGACTTCTGCTTCTTTTGGATTGTTCCAGAATTCAGGATCCTGGGTTTTGAGTTCTTCCTCTTGTAGTGAAATTAATTTTGCATCGTAGTCAAAGATGCCTCCTCAGCGCATCCCGGCGCTCAACTAGGTCTTTTACCTGGTCTTTTAATATCATTAATTTTTATTTTTAAGAATGGATTGCAAAGGTAGCAAGATTATTTGGAGAATTGTTGAAACGTCATGCTGAACTTGATTCAGCATCTAATTCTTTTGTATGATCTTATCAGATTCTGAATCCGTCAGATGACAGAGGGAATGACGTACTAAATTGTTGCTCGCAGCTATTCCAGTGCCAGATTCATATAACGATGAATCAGTTCGGGTTCGAAACCACGGTTTTGGGCATAACGGATTACTTGTCCCATTTTCTGAAATTTATCTTTCGATTTAATGGTTTTGGCTTTGGTTTTCATGGTTTTTACCAAAAGCGTTTTGTATTTTTCTTCGTCAATGTTTTCCAAACCGTATTCGATTGTTTCATCCGACAGACCTTTCATTTTTAAATAATAACGCATTTTAATTTTGCCCCATTTATTTATTTTGAATTTGTCGTTTACATACGCGCGTACATAACGTTTGTCGTCGATGTATTTTTCTTCGATCAGTTTCTCGATTATTTCATCAACTATTTCATCAACTATTTCGTAGGCTAAAATCTTCTTTCGGATGTCGGTGGAGCATTGCTCCGAGCGGCTGCACAACTGTGCCATTTTCGAATAGGCCTGGTTTACGTTAGCTTCTTGGTTTTCCATACTTAAGTGCACAATTTTTAAGGAAGATAAATTTAAGTAAAAATCTTGCTTATTCCTATACTGCTTTTATAAAGTGTAGTAGCATCCTATTTGAAGCATAATAAGTTACAGTTCTTCCAAAAAATCAGGTTGGGCTTTAACACCTGTGAAAAATTCTTCGAGTTCAGCAAGCGTTGAGTCTGTTTTTTCCACATCGCGAACAATTTCGCCTTTTTCGAGAATTACAATACGCGAACAAACATCGGCAACATGGTCCAGGTCGTGACTCGATATCAGTAAGGTTTTTTCTTTTTGCCGGGCAAATTCTTTAATAATGTTTCGCAGCTGGTATTGCGACGATGGATCGAGATTTGCAAAAGGTTCATCCAAAATAATAACCTCGGGATTGCCCATTAAAGCACCCACAACACCTACTTTTTTCTGATTTCCTTTTGATAGGTCGCGAATGAATTTCTTTTTTCCAATGATCTCGTCTTTGAAAAAATCGGTGTAAGCTTCCAGAAAATTGGAAACATCTTTTGGATTCATGCCCCGCAATTCGCCAATAAAACTAAAATATTCATCGGGAGTTAAGTATCCAATTGTAAAACTTTCGTCGATGTAGGCCGAAACCAATTCTTTCCAGTCCTCCGATTTTGCCACCGGAATATCGTTAATTAAAACCTTTCCGCGGCTGGCTCTAATCAGGTCAAGAACCAGCGAAAATAAAGTGGTTTTTCCGGCTCCGTTATTTCCAACCAAGCCGAATACCTGTCCTTTTTCAACCTTGAGTTCTGCCAAATTTAATACGGTAGTTCCGTTGTATTCTTTTTGTAGATTTATTGCGTGTATCATATTTAAAAGTTTGAAGCCGGAAGCTGGAAGCACGAAGACTCTGACACCCTGACTTTATTATTGCTTATTGATTAATTATTATTCGCTTTCAGCATTTGCCTTTTTCCTTTCCCTTTCGCTAGGTCGCTTTGTAGCCGGCTATCATCTTGTGTTTTCGTTTTAAATATTGTTTGGTAAAATAGTCGATTAGGCGAGGGTGAAGTATAATTCCGATTGCTCCCAGTACTCCAAAAATTACATAGGCGACAATGTTCCCAAAGGCCAGGCTCATTAATCCAAAAGCAGCCATTGGTCCAAATAAAATGGGGAACATCATTAGCCAGTTGCTAGCACTCATTCCCTGGTAATTAAACATGGCACGTTGATCGAGATCGATTGCTTTTTTGCTGTTTAAACCCAGTGCAAATATTACCCAGGTATTTACTCCTACGTTGTAAAGCATCACCACAAAATGAATGTAAAGTACTTTTGGGTCGATGTACATGTAGCCAAGTGAAAGCAGATAAAAAATGAGGTTTGTAACAGCCATCAGAAAAAAGGCGGATTGTAAAACCTGTTTCATTTTAACGTTTTGCGCCATTAATAGCGGATAATACCGACTGTGCCAGGCCGGAAAGAATTGCCCGTACATCATGCTAAAAATACCGGTCATAAACATACCGCCAAAAACAAATATTACTTCAGGTGTACCTGAACCATGATCTTTGTAGAGTAAAAGTCCGTAAAAAATAAATAGTATTGACATGGTTACTGTGTTTCGTGGTCGTTTGTTGCGGGTTAGCATTTTAACTTCCAGCGAAAGCATTTTTCCGTATTCTCCAACGTTGTTAAGCCACGAAAAATCGTGTGTTGTTCCTTCTTTTTTCTTTTGCGAAATTTCGTCGAGGTAAAAGCGGCTATTTATATATTGCTGATTTAAAAAGTAGAGTGCAGCAATAAGAACCGGGAAAATCACCACTGCAGCAGGATTTGCAATTACAAAATCGAAGAGTTGCCCGAAGGCCGCTGCGAAATCAAAAATTTTGAAATAATTAGTGGCTGTTATTCCGGCAGCCAATGCCAGAAACGCATAAAATAAAATATTTGATTCGTTGGTTCGCCATTTAATGTAAATGGCCAAAAAATGATTCACAAAAATCATAAAAAACAGCGATGCCAGCCAGGCAATTAAAACCGGTGTCTCTAACTGAAAAACTGCTGTTCGGAGTACAAACGGAACCAGTAAAAACAGCGGAAGTACATTAAAAAAATGCAACAACGATTTGTTTAACATGTAACGTGCAATTCGTTTGCGTTTTACCGGAATAATTAGAAATGGTTGAAATCCAAAGGTTGGCAGATTTTGTATCATAATTCGAAGCACCAGCTCAAATCCAACATATATAAAAACCAGCGCGTTGAATGCCGAAATTTGGTTGTCGGGATTCGATTTGGCTAAGGTTTCGCTTAAATTGAAGCCCATAAAAAGTGCTACAAGCGAAAAGTAAATGGCAAAGAAAATTAGAATTCCTTTGGTAGCCATGTTTCTGTTCATCGTCGCCGATCGCGTAAATTCCCGCCAGGCGAAATAGAAAAAATTTCGTTTCATGTATTTTGTGTGATTCTTGTTAGTCTGAAATCAAATAGTTGGTCTCTTTTTTAGGATTAAATTACATTTTTTAATCTAATATCGAAGTCAAAACCACACCATCTTTAAATTGTTTAACATAACCTTTAGGATTGAATACCTCAACCAATACAATGTAGGCGCCCAATTGCTGGCGTTGGCCATTTTTATCTTCGCCATTCCATTTGATTTGGTCCGAGGTACCCAGAATATTGTTTTTACAAAGTTGCATAACCATTCTTCCCGATGAATCAAAAATCCAGATATTGGCAAGATAGCCGGGTTGGTCGAGTTTAAAATTTATGGTGTAAATATCATTGTAGCCGTCGTTATTGGGCGAAAAAGCTTCCGGTTCAAAAGTAACTTGCACTTTGTTTGTTTCATTTTCAAATTGTGAGTTTTTATAGCCCGGTGTACCGTAGCCCGACTCGGTGGAAGCCGAATGCCAGTTACTTTGTTCGTTTGTGTTTTCCGAAAACGAAATGCGTTCCAGTGAAATTCCTTCCCGATCGAACAACAATGGCAGATGCATTTTTTCGTTGTAATAAAACTCATCAACAATTTCCATATTGTTATTCAAAAGTACCACATAATCTTCGTCGTTGTTGAAGGATGGGAACTTGTCCATTTGCAGGAAACAAGCCGGGTACTCGATGGTAAACCAAGGAAATACACCGTTTGTATCCCTGGTGAGGGCCAGGTAACTTTCGGGTTCAATTACACGTTTTTCATTGCTAAGCGGATAAACTTGTGTGAGTTCGAAATTAGCATCGCGCGAGGCCAGGTAAAGTTTATTTAGTGGAATTTGTTTCTCGGAGTTATTGTAAATTTCAATATAATCTTCACCATCGGGAACCGGGTTGAAAAGTACTTCATTCAGCAGCACATCGCCTGAATTTATTACAATTGGATTTTTTTCTTCGCCACTAACTAGCACTTCATCCAGAATTACTTTGTCTCCGGCGTAATGGTTATTCATGTGCACAACAATCTGAAGTTGGTTCCCGTTTAAGTTGGTCTGTGTGGCAAGGGCTGAGCCCCAGTTTCCAATATTTATACCATTGGTTTCAAACAGGATTTCTTCGCTGTTGTCTATTCTGAAATAAGCTTTTAGGTATTTTGTATCTTGGTTGGCACCACTTCCGGTTTCTGCAGCGTTTAGTTGAATGGTGCAATTTTTATAGTCTGAAATATCAATCCAAACGGAGCGCCAAACTACTTCGCCATTTGTGTCTTTGCATTCGAATCTTCCACCCGAAGTTGATACGGTTTTTGCGTAATCGTCGTTGTCGTCTAACACAGCGTTCGAATAATCAAGGATCCATTGGGAGATGTTTTCAAAGTCGGATTGAATAACAGACAGGTTCGCATCGCCCCAAATTCCTTTGTCGGAAACATCAAAACTTTCGCGCCATATCTCCTGCGCCGGCGTATTGAAATAAATGAGTAGGAACCAGAATGTTAATAATTTTAGAAGATTGGGATTCATCAGATTTACAATTAGAAGCAAAATACTAACTTTGGCGGACATTTAGACACTATAGACTATAAAAAATTTTAAAATTAAAACGATGAAAGTTGCAATTGTTGGTGTAAGCGGTGCAGTAGGGCAGGAGTTCCTGAAAGTGCTTGCAGAGAGGGATTTTCCCATGGATGAGTTGGTAATTTTTGGCTCGGCACGAAGTGCAGGCAAAACTTACGAATTTAAGGGTAAACAGCTAACAGTTAAGGAGCTTAAACATGGTGACGATTTTAAAGACATTGATATTGCATTAACTTCTGCAGGTGCCGGTATTTCGAAAGAATATGCTGATACCATTACCAAATACGGTGCAATTATGATCGATAACTCTAGCGCATTCCGTTATGTTGACGATGTGCCGCTGGTTGTGCCAGAAGTAAATCCTGAGGATGCAAGAATAAGACCACGTAATATTATTGCCAATCCAAACTGTTCAACCATTCAAATGGTAGTTGCATTAAAACCAATTGAGGATATCTCGAAAATTAAACGTGTTCGTGTGGCTACTTATCAGGCAGCAAGTGGTGCAGGTGCGCAAGGTATTGCTGAGTTGGAAGAACAAGTACTTGATGTAGCTCAAGGTAAACCGGCAAAGGTTGAAAAATTCGCCCACCAGCTGGCCATGAATATTATCCCACACATCGATGTTTTCCTGGATAACGATTATACCAAGGAAGAAATGAAGATGAACTGGGAAACCAAAAAAATTATGCACACCGATGCTGAAGTAAGTGCGACTTGTGTTCGTATTCCTGTGGCTCGTGCACACTCTGAAGCCATTTGGGTAGAAACTGAAAATCCGATTTCGGTGAAAGACGTAAAAGAGGCTTTTGAGAATTTCGAAGGATTAACAGTTATCGATAATCCGGCAAAAAATGAATACCCAATGCCATTGTTTGTTTCGGGTAAAGACGATGTTTACGTAGGACGCATTCGTCAGGACGTAACTGATCCGAACAGCATTACTTTCTGGTGTGTTGGCGATCAGATTAAAAAAGGAGCAGCGTTAAATGCTGTGCAAATTGCCGAGTGGCTGATTGCCAACGGCGAGGTAAAGTAAAAAATTGAATCTTCAGTTTGTTTGAACGTCATGCTGAACTTGTTTCAGTATCTGTTGAAAGAAGACCCTGAAACGAGTTCAGGGTGACCTTGTAGACTGCAAGCCAAAAAAGCCCGAAAGAATTAATTCTTTCGGGCTTTTTATTTGAAGAAATTCATCGGATGACTATACCTTATCTTAAATAGTCATCCGATGAATAAAACAATCTTCCGGTTTCCTGCGTCGACCACCTCCTTTAAAAGGAGAATGTCCGCTTTGAGAAGGGGATTAATTCTACTGTTATGGGTGTCTTGTTGGTAAATGAATTTTAGAAATTTTGGTGTGTATGCTTTCGTGCAGATCTTGTTTCAGCATCTTTTCAATGATGCAATTCAGCCATCAGTATAGTTTATTATGTTATTTTTATTGTTCTGAAACAGTTAAATAAATAGATTATGAGCGAACAATACCTGTGTATCGATCTCGAAATGTCGGGGCAAACCCCGGGGATTCACGATATAATTCAAATAGGAGCAGCATTGCTCGATGAAAACTTTGAGCAGATCAGCACTTTCGAATCTCTGATTTATCCTGAGAATGAGGCTGATTTTGATCCGGGAAGTAAACGAATTCATGGTATTTCGCGTTTTGAACTGGATGAAGCTCCTTCGCTGGAAGAGACAATTGACGATTTGGAGTACTGGTTGCAGGAAGAAGGAGAATTCCCATCGAGGAAAGCCATGCGAGATCTTAAAATTTGTGGGCAGGGAATTAACAACGATATTAGCTTTTTAAAGGCCTCGTACGAAACGGTTAATCTTACATGGCCTTTTGCTTATCAGTTCATCGATTTACAAGATATAACACTGTTCTATAAAACGATATTGGAGGCAAATGGAAGGGAAGTGCCTAAAGGTCTTGGTTTGAATGCAATTGCAGAGTACCTGGAAATGGAGCGTGTAAGGGAAAAGCACAATGCTTTGGAAGATGCTGAACTTACCGGGAGATGTTTGGCCGAACTTTTTAAGAAAGCAAAAGAGATTAAACTTTAATTGAATGTTTGTGGGAGAAATTCATCGGAAGACTATACCTTATCTCAAATAGTCATCCGATGAATAGAAAGGAGGATGCCCCTTTTTGTGCAAAAGAAAAAGCCTGAAAGAATATATTTCTTTCAGGCTTTTTTATGGAAGATTCAGCAGGTGACTATTTATAAAAAATTATAGTCACCTGCTGAATATGTATCTAGTTAATAATATCAAAACCGGTAAATGGTACCAGCGCTTCCGGAATTTTAATTCCTTCAGGAGTTTGGTTGTTTTCCAAAAGAGCAGCAACAATTCGTGGAAGTGCCAGTGCACTACCGTTCAAAGTATGCGCAATTTGCGGCTTTTTAACTCCTTCTTCGCGGAAACGTAATTTTAAGCGGTTGGCCTGAAACGATTCGAAGTTAGAAACAGAACTTACTTCCAGCCATTTTTCCTGAGCGGTTGAATACACTTCAAAATCGTAGGTTAATGCCGATGCGAAACTGGCATCGCCACCACACAAACGAAGAATACGATACGGCAAACCCAGCTTTTTCACCAACCCTTCAACGTAGGTTACCATTTCGTCCAGCGTTTCGTACGATTTTTCGGGATGTGCAATTTGTACAATCTCTACTTTGTCGAACTGATGTAAGCGGTTCAATCCGCGAACATCTTTACCATACGAACCTGCTTCGCGACGGAAACAAGCACTGTAAGCTGTGTTTTTGTAAGGAAGATCTTTGGCATCTAAAATTACATCGCGGTAAATGTTAGTTACCGGAACTTCTGCCGTTGGAATCAGGTATAAATTATCTTCGGTAACGTGGTACATTTGTCCTTCTTTATCGGGCAACTGTCCGGTTCCAAAACCTGAGGCTTCGTTTACCGCCAGCGGAGGTTGAATTTCTTCGTAACCTGCTTTTGAAGCTTCGGCTAAAAAGAAGTTAATAAGCGCACGTTGTAATTGTGCTCCTTTTCCGCGGTAAACCGGAAATCCTGCGCCGGTGATTTTAACTCCCAATTCAAAATCAATAAGGTTGTATTTTGTTGCCAAATCCCAGTGAGGCATTGCATTTTCGTGTAAAACCGGGATGTCTCCAAATGATTTTACCACCTCGTTATCTTGTTCGCCTTTGCCTGTAGGAACCGAGTCGTGAGGCAGGTTAGGCAACAAAACCAAAAGACTTGTTACTTTTTCTTCAATGGCTGCAAAATCGGCATCAAATTGTTTGATGTTTTCCTTGATTTCGGAAGTGCGTGCTTTGGCAGCATTTGCTTCTTCTGTTTTGCCCTCACGAAACATTAAACCAATTTCTTTCGAGATTTTGTTCATCTCGGCTTTTGCTTCGTCGGCGTCGCCCTGCAGCTTATTTTTTTGTTTGTACAGATCAATTATTGTTGAAACAATTTCCGAAGCATCAAAATTTTTGCGTTTTAGTTTTTCAACTACTACCTCCGGATTGTCTTGAATAAATTTTAAGTTGAGCATGTTCTCTGTTTTAAAATGCAGCGCAAATGTACAAGGAAAAGTTTAAAGTTCAGAGTTTAGAGTTCAGAGTTTTGGCTTGCGGCTTAAAGTTTAAAGAAAAGTTGAATTAGTCGCAGTATTCAGTAAGAAGGTGAATGAGTAAATGAGTGAGTGAGTGAGTGAGTGAGTGAGTGAGTTTATTAAGCAAAAAAACTCTTGCCGCGCGCGACAAGAGTTTTTAATATCTTTTCAGGAAAATCCTGATTTAATCGATGTGATTAAGCTAAACCTTTAGCTTCTTCAATCCATGGTGCTGGATCTTTAGAAGCGTAACGGCTTCCTGCAGTTTCCAGTACTTTCTGAATTGCTTCAACTGATGCAGCAGCAACTTCAGCGTAAGATGTAAAACCACCTTCTACTAAAACTTCAGCCAATTTTGGTCCAACACCAGTTAATTTAGTAAGGTCGTCGCCTTTAGCTTCTGCTTTTGGTTCTGCCTTAACTTCTTCTACTTTCGGTGCTGCCTCTTTTTTAGGAGCTGCTTTTGCAGGAGCTTCAGCAACTGCAACGTCAACATCTACAATAGGAGCAACCGATACGTATGAACGATTATTTTTCTTTTTTCTGAAAACAACAGTTCCGTCAATCAATGCAAAAAGGGTATGATCTTTACCTATTCCTACATTTTCTCCCGGATGATGTTTTGTTCCTCGCTGGCGAATTAATATGTTACCAGCTTTTGCAAACTGACCTCCGTAAATTTTTACTCCAAGTCGTTTACTTTCCGATTCGCGTCCGTTTTTCGAACTACCTACACCTTTTTTGTGAGCCATGGTAAATTTACTTTATTAATTATCCAACAATAGTTTCTACTTGAATCTGAGTGAAGTGCTGACGGTGACCGTTCATTTTCTTGTAACCTTTACGGCGTTTCTTTTTGAAAACCATCACTTTGTCACCTTTTACTTCTTCTACCAATACTTTGGCTGTAACTTTAGCGCCACTAACCGTTGGAGTTCCAACAGCAATTGTGCCGTCGTTGTCAACTAACAATACTTTTTCGAAGTCAACCGAGTCGCCTGCTTTAGCGTCCAGTTTGTGTACGAAAAGTTTTTTGTCCTTTTCTACTTTGAATTGCTGTCCAGCAATTTCAACAATCGCGTACATAATTTCACTTTTAATGTTTACACCGTCAGGCGGAACTTCCGTTGAATTTCGCTTATTTGAGCCTGATCGATTCAAAATTTGGACTGCAAAAGTAGTTATTTTTAGATAATTAGCAAATAAATGGGGGTTAATTTAAAAATCAATTCACACTTATTTTGGGAAAGTTGTTTGTTTTTACATGAGTTGTTTGTGATCAGTCATGTATGAATAAGGTTTTTGAGGTATGTGCAACTTCCTTTCATGTGCTTAAAACGGAGGTTTTTCCCCGAACTTTTGTCTTGACACAAAAGTTGCAAAAAAGTCAAGGCCACTCTTAGAACCACACCTTTAAAATTGATTTGAAGAGTTTTATTCCCAATTCAGTTGTTTTTCAATAATCAACAGAAAATCAACTTTGGCGGTGGCTCCCATGGGTCTGAAAATTGGTTTAACATTGGGAACAATTGAAACAACTTCTCCGCGTAAACGATTTAAAAACTGTTCCAGTTTTAGCTGGTCTTCACTCATTTTTAGTTCGAAGTGATGTACTTTGTATTTCATACTATTTGTTTTTAAGTTAGACAACTTTAGTTTCCAGTTAATCTTTAAGATTGCTTCTCCCGAGTGCTCACCCAATTTTACTGGGATAATGAGGAAATAACAGAGATGCTGAAACAAGTTCAGCATGACGTTTTAGAAGCACTGTTTGTTAAGTTAGGAACGTCTCCCTGACCGTCAGCTGACGGATCAGGGGCTGGAAGAAAAATCTGTCATTGGCAACGCAGTGAAGCAATCTGTTTGTCTGTAATTATTTTTCGTTGCACAACAACGAGATTAATTTTTTACTACTCGTCGACTTTAAACAAATTGGGGAGAAACACTTATTTTACTATAAATCCTGCATTTTTAAAGAGTGCAATCAGCAATACAAAACCAATAACCAACACCAGCATAAGAAACACTTTGTTAATACGGTCTTGTTTCTGCTGAGTTACAATATTGTCGGAAACAACATTTAGTGCATCGTCGTTTAAATCGCTTAAACAAAGTTCAAGGTGTTTTACCTGGTATTTTATTTGAGCCTTGTTTACAATAAAATTGAATACAATTCCGGCAATAATAAAACCGGTAAAAACAATTATGTCCTGGCCGTCCATTGGGCGAACCTGGCCATAGGTAGAATAAAAATAAACCAAAGTACCCGCAATAAAAACAAACAGGTAGGTTGACGAAATAGTGAGTAAGGTACTGTAAAACCGGGTTCTTAAATAGGTGAGCATCGATCCCAGTTTTTCGCGCGTAGTTTGACCGTTGTCTGCAATTTCAGAAAAACGGTTCAGCATTTGAAATTGATACCAAATCAGTAGTGCCAGTAATACAATTCCTAGTACACAAATTGTTGTAACATTAGCCGTTCCCAGATACAGGAAAATGTCGATTCCGAGAACAATTATAACAAGTGTTTTTAGAGCAATATCCATAAATATCATTTTACGGATTCCGTGTGCGATCGACACCGAACGTCCCGACAGGAAACGCTCGATGGTTGAGCTTTCGTAATTGGAAGCTCCTGCTAAGTTTTCTGCTTTGTTCCACATAGCTTTTAAGTTTTTATCGTTATCGTTCATGGCTTTTGTATTTCTGTGTTTGTAATTAGTTCCTCCAGTTTGCGTTTAATTCGCACCAACTTTACACTCACATTTTTTTTCGATGTTCCCATAATTGCTGCAATTTCATCGTAGCTTTTTTCTTCGAGCCAAAGTAAAATTATGGCCTTGTCGATTCGGTTTAATTTTGAAATAGCGTTGTACAAAGTTTGAAGCTGTTCCTTGTCGTTTTGTGTTTCATCGTCAATTCGGTCAAAGTCGCGGAGCGGTTCAAAAGAAGGTGCTTTGCTGTTTCGTCGGATGGTGCTAATGGCGGTGTTTAGTGCAACTCGGTACATCCAGGTAGTAATTTTCGCATCTTCCCTAAAATTGGGATACGATTTCCAGAGCTGCAGGCAAATCTCCTGGAAAAGGTCTTCGCGATCAGTCCAGCCATTTGTGTAAACCATGGTTATTTTGTGAATAATGGACTGGTTCTTTTCAATCAGTGTGCTAAAATCTTTCTTATTTGGTTTTTGTGGTGTCATTTTTATGCTTTCTGAAATGTTGGTCGCAGACAGGTTTAAAAAACTACACTTTTGGTAAACTAATTTGAGCTGAGCCCGATCGCTCCTCCCAAAATCTGTTTATATAAAAAACAATGTAATAATAATGTGGATGTTAAAAAATGGGTGAATCCAGCTTTCTAGGATTTTAGAGTAAGGTTGATGAATAGGCAAGTTGAGTTTGGATTTAAGCATAAGAATCAGGAAGAAAAATAAATTGCCGGATGCATTGAATACAAGTGAAACTAACATTTTTAATGAGATGAAACCAAAATGATTATTATATTTGTTTCCACCGAAAAGTAAGAGGCCAAACGGAGTATGCATAAAATACGCTTAAACATTTTAGGATTGTCAGTAAGTCAGACACAGTCAGGGGCTTACGCCTTGGTGTTGGCAGAGGAAAACGGAGAGCGAAGAATACCTATTATTATTGGACCTGTAGAAGCTCAGGCAATTGCAATTCAATTAGAGGGGTTAAAACCACCGCGTCCGCTCACGCACGATTTAATAAAAAATATGGCTCTGGCTTTCGACATTGCCTTGCTCGAAGTCACAATTTATAAATTGGAAGAAGGAATATTTTATTCCGAGTTGCTTTGCGAAATGGATGGAAAAGAAATTCGAATCGATTCGCGAACTTCGGATGCAGTGGCTTTGGCCTTGCGATTTCGTTGTCCGATTTATACTTCAGAGGAAATACTTCAAAAAGCAGGTATTGTTTTAGAAGGGGAGGACGAACATTCTCCGGTACGCAGTTTAATGGACGAGGACGATTACAACGAACCGGGTTCATCGTCGTATGCGCAGTATTCAACCAGTGAGTTGGAAGAATTATTAAACGAGGCAATTCAGGATGAAGATTACGAGAAAGCTTCGGTAATTCGCGATGAGCTGAACAAAAGAGAGAAGTAAGATAACTTTAACAGAAATAATATAATCATCTCAATTTTAAAGTGGCCACTGTATTTTAAGGATTAAACCCGAATGCATGCGCGAAAAATGGAGATGAAAATTTATAAAACAACTTAAATGAAATACGTAATAGCCTTGCTGGTAGTAGTTACCGGCATTTTCTTTTTTCAGCCTGCAATCGCTGGTGTTGCAGATGCAGGTCAGGAAGTTGTAGAACAAGTTGTGCAACACAGCGACAAATCAAATATTTTACTTTCGAAAGAAAGACAAACGCCATTTTCAATTTTTACACTAATGCGTGGTTTGCTGGGGATGGCTGTTTTGTTGGCTATTGGTTTTATTTTTAGTTCCGATCGGAAAAATATTCCCTGGCGTACGGTAGGCGTGGGATTGTTAATTCAGGTATTGCTTGCGCTGGGAGTGTTGTATGTGCCAATCGTTCAGGTTGGGTTTGAATTTTTTGGACGTATTTTTGTCAAAATTCTTGACTTTACAAAAGAGGGAAGTACTTTTTTACTTGGCGGATTAATGGATGCCGATACATACGGTTACATTTTTCTTTTTCAAGTGCTTCCTACTATTATCTTTTTCTCGGCACTTACCAGCCTTTTGTTTTACTGGGGGATTATTCAAAAAGTAGTTTACGGACTGGCATGGGTATTTACAAAAGCCCTCAAAATTTCGGGAGCAGAAGCTTTGTCGGTTGCCGGTAATATATTTTTGGGTCAAACCGAATCGCCACTGATGATTAAAGCTTATCTCGATAAAATGAGCAAGTCGGAAATTTTGCTGGTAATGACAGGTGGAATGGCCACACTTGCCGGAGGAGTTTTGGCGGCTTACATTGCATTACTTGGCGGCGACGATCCTGTGTTGCGTCTCGAGTTTGCCAAACATTTGCTTACCGCCTCGGTTATGGCAGCGCCCGCCGCTATCATTTTCTCAAAAATGCTGGTTCCTCCTACCGAAGAAATTAATAAGGAAATTGAAGTAAGTAAAGATAAAATTGGAAGTAACGTACTCGATGCTATTTCTAACGGTACTACCGAAGGAGTAAAATTAGCTGTAAATGTGGGCGCCATGTTGCTTGCTTTTATTGCTTTTATTGCCATGTTTAACTTTATAATTGGTAAAGTTGGCGACTGGACTCATTTGAATGGTGTGATTGCAGATATTACAGATGGAAAATACAACGAACTTTCACTTCAGTTTATTCTGGGGTATACCTTTGCTCCACTAATGTGGTTGATTGGTGTTTGTCCCGAAGATATAGCTGCCGTTGGCCGCTTGCTGGGTGAAAAACTTATTCTTACCGAATTTATTGGTTATGTAAGTTTGGCCGATTTAAAAGCTGCCGGAGTATTTGCCGAAACCAAGTCTATTATTATGGCAACTTATATATTGTGTGGTTTTGCCAACTTCTCATCCATCGGAATTCAGATAGGTGGTATTGGTGCACTTGCTCCCAAACGTAGAGTTTTACTCTCTCAGTATGGCGTGAAAGCATTATTGGCCGGTACACTTGCTTCGTTAATGAGTGCTACAATTATTGGTATGATATTGGGCTGATGACCAAAATTACTGTGCTTTCACAAACTGTGAAAATGTAACTTTTCTTAAAGTGTCCTTCTTGTTTAAGAAGGTAATGAAATGGATGTCTATTTCATTTAAACCATGTGCCATTTTTTATGTCAATTAATACGTTTAGTTTGTTAAATGATATTTGATTAATCATTTTGCATTTGTTTCTCCCCGGACTGATCATTCGGGGAGTTTTAATTTCTCAACTCATCTTAATAATGCTTTTTTGTTGGCTCACCCGTAAAATCAGGTGGATTTGAATATTTATATCTCAAAAGTACATGGGCACACTAAAAGTCAATTTGACTTTTAGTCGATTTTAAAATTGCTGCCGCAGGCCTTCATCCCGAATCAATCGGCACGAAGCAGAAAAATCCAGGCTGCTTTTGATCCTTGCCTTCCGCTATCAGAAAGACCAAAAGAGGCCGATCCTCTGATCTGGGGATGGCAAACCAAAGACCTTATTCGAAGCTTCGGCCTCGTTCGGTGAGCCGGAAAACAAGTGGTGTCGGCGTTAAAAAATTACTGCTGTTTGAGGAGGTACGACGAGTTTCAGGAATTTTAGCCGGCATCGTGTAGCTTTTCCGAGTGAAGCGGGCGCAGCCTTGGGTTTTCTGTCTACTCTTTGGGCCAAACCAAAGAGTAGAATCGGCCTGATAAGGCAAAGGCGCATTATAATATCTGTTGTTGCAGGATTATACAAACTTCGAAAAATTACTCCACCTGAAATTTCATGTGATCCTTTTTGTTAACTGTATTAACAAACAGTGTTTGATAAGTTTCTATAAAACAGCATGTAAGGTTTGTTTAAAGGTGGTAATTTCAGTGCAAACAAAAATCAATGCCCGTTAAGGCTTTGATTTAAAATGTACAGATTATGGTAATAGCAACTTTAGCCATCCTGTTTACACTACTGGTATCAGCAATGATGTTTTTAAGTTATCGCGATTTAAAGCAAAACGAATAGCAGATTACCGGTATTTAAGAACGGAGAACTTAAATTTTGCCTTTTAACTTTAACCTTCGGTGCTGAAATAACGCATTACAGGGACTCTTTCCCTCAGTTTTTACGGGATTTGTTCAAAATTACTTCCAGCTTTTTACTTCATCACAAATTGATTTTTACCATTTTACATCCAAAACTGATGTAACTTTAACTGTGTCAAAATCTGATTCTGCTAATTTTTACAATTTAATTGCCTCAATATTAACTCAACTTTAAGAACCTGTTATTTAGAGTAAATATAAAAAATGTGAGAATTGTCATGTTTTTGTATCGTGTTTGGCATTTTGCGGTTTTTCAGCGAAAATTCATACCCCTGTCAAAAATTAAATATTCAACACCGATTTTGTTCGTTTTGGAATTCAACCCCATCGAAAAGTAAAATTGTACGAAAAAAACTTCATATTTCAGTTTCGAACCCTATTTGTCAAATTGATACAAAAAGGCGCAAAAACGTTTTGAATTGAAATGAATGACTTTGTAATGCTTTCTAAATGATCGATTTGTTCATTTTTAAGTGGCCACTCTTTTCAATATTCTTTTACATTTGGCGAAACTTAACGTTTAAGATTAGATTTATGATGTTCGACAAAGGTTTAACCACTTTTATGATTGTTGCCACCAGTTTGGTAATGTTGATGACCCCGGGACTGGCTTTTTTTTATGGCGGTTTGGGATGTAAAAAAAATATTCTAAGCATTATGATGCAGAGTTTTGTGTCGCTTGGGATAACCACAATTTTATGGATTGCATTTGGCTATTCCATGTGTTTCAGTGGAACACTGGCTGGTGGAACGGATTTTTTCGGAATTATCGGAAACTTCGATAAAGCATTTTTGCACGGAGTTACTGCAAGCACACCTTTGTCGCCCGAAAGAAATTTTCCGGAGTATATTTTTGTGGCTTACCAAATGATGTTTGCGATTATAACACCCGCACTTATAACCGGTGCATTTATCAATCGTGTAACCTTTAAATCATACGTTATCTTTTTAGTGCTTTGGCAAATATTTGTGTATTATCCGTTTGTGCACATGGTTTGGGGAGGCGGAATTTTGCAGGAATGGGGAGTTCTTGACTTTGCAGGAGGAATAACCGTGCATGCAACAGCAGGTTTTGCCGCGTTGGCTTCCGTATTTTTTGTGGGGGCCCGAGCAGAAAAAAATACAGGCCCAAATAATATTCCGCTGGTAGCCATTGGCACAAGTCTGCTTTGGTTTGGCTGGTACGGATTTAATGCCGGAAGCGAATTAGACGTTGATGCCATTACTGCACAAGCGTTTTTAAATACCGACGTATCGGCATCGGTGGCCGCCATTACCTGGCTAACCATTGAGTGGACTACCGGAAGAAAAAGACCGACTTTTATCGGCTTAATGACAGGTGCAGTTGCCGGTTTGGCAACCATAACTCCGGCTGCCGGTTTTGTTACGCTTGAAACTGCATTTATAATCGGTATTGCTGCAGGTATTGTGTGTTATCAGGCTGTAAAATTTGTGGAACGCCAGCGTTGGGACGATGCTCTTGATGTTTGGGGAGTTCACGGAATTGGCGGAGTGCTTGGAACTATAATGCTTGGTTTATTTGCTACAAAATCGGTGAATGCCAATGGTGCAGTTGGCCTTTTTATGGGAGGTGGCGTAAGTTTCTTCCTGAAACAAATTGTGGCAATTATTCTTGCATCGGCCTGGGGATTTGCTTTTACTCTTGGAGTACTGAAGTTGATCAATAAGTTTGTACCGGTTAAAGTGGGTAGAATGGACGAAATTAAAGGGCTCGACTTTGGTTATCACGGCGAGGTGGCCCGACAATAAAGAACCAATAACTTATATATAATTCCGGCCACGGGCAGAGTAGATGTGCTACTTTGCTCGTGGTTTTTTATTTTATAAGGTTTTAGCCTGTCCTGTATGGTTTCTGGTAGTCCTGTATCATTTTTACCCCTTCCTGTATCATTTTTTCGCGTCCTGTGCCCTTTTTCGCTGCCCTGTTGCGTTTTTTTGAAATCCTGTTGCATTTTTAGTTGCCCTGTTCAACAGGGAAGAGAAAAACCTTACAGGGAAGGTTTTATTCCCACAGGGAGGTCAAAACTTTTACAGGACGCTATATCTTAGAACTTAGCTTCCTCTATGAAAATTGTTTTTGCACCCTACTATAGTGCGGTGTAGAATTCAGAATGAAAATAAAGGCTTTAGCCGTTAATATTTAGAATTAAAAGCGAAAGCAAGTTGCATCAACTGCGCTTTTCACCGGGCTAAAGCCACGGTGTTAAACGAAAGAAATTCGTTCACTTTTTTATCTGTATAAAAAAATGAGAGCCTGGTAGATGCAACTGTTTGATTTAATACCACAAATTTTGCTTCCATCGTTATTTCTTTAACCCTTAAACTCCAAACTCTGGACTCTAAACTCTGAACTTTAAACTTTTAATATTACTTTTGCACCTCAAATTTTAGGTAGTTTTTTCAATATGAGCGAAAAGGAAATTCCGAGCAAGTACAACCCTGTTGAGGTTGAAGATAAGTGGTACAAATACTGGATGGACAATAAATACTTCCATTCAACACCCGATGAGCGTGAACCTTATACCATTGTAATTCCGCCACCAAACGTAACCGGTGTGTTGCACATGGGGCACATGCTTAACAATACTATTCAGGACATTCTGGTTCGTCGTGCGCGAATGACCGGTAAAAATGCCTGCTGGGTGCCGGGAACCGACCACGCATCAATTGCCACCGAAGCAAAAGTGGTAAATAAATTGAATGCTGAAGGAATTGACAAATACGACCTTTCGCGTCCCGAATTTTTGGAGCACGCCTGGGAGTGGACACACAAACACGGTGGAATTATTCTGGAGCAATTGAAAAAACTGGGTGCTTCGTGCGACTGGGACCGTACCGCATTTACCATGGACGAAATCCGCAGCGAATCGGTAATTAAAGTTTTTGTAGACTTGTTTAACAAAGGTTTGGTGTACCGTGGTGTGCGTATGGTAAACTGGGATCCGGCTGCAAAAACTGCCCTTTCCGACGAAGAGGTGATTTACAAAGAAATGCAGGGCAAACTTTACTACCTGAAATATAAAATTGTAGAGGAAGCCCCCTCTGACTCCCCCAAGGGGGAGGAAAAGAAGCCCCAATACCAGACTGCTCGTAAATCGGAATATGAGTTATTAAAAAAGAATGCAAAAGAACTACGTCGTTTTTCTACAGAAGCTGAAAGTGTATTGTGGGAAATGGTGAGAGCGAATCAATTGGGCGAAAAATTCAGAAGACAACACATTATAAACGATATTATTGTTGATTTTGTGTGCCTTGAAAAAAAGCTTGTAATTGAGGTTGATGGAGGGTATCATAATAAACCTGAAATTCAGGAATTGGATAAACTTAAAACTGACATTCTTAATGAACTAGGTTACAAAATTATTCGTTTTACGAATGAAGAAGTACTGGGAAGTATTGATACTGTTCTGAAATCTATTCAGGACGTTCTTAACTCTCCCCCCTCGGGGGAGCAGGAGGGGGCTTCATACGTAACCATTGCAACTACGCGTCCGGAAACGATATTGGGCGATACTGCCGTTTGTGTAAATCCGGCCGACGAACGTTTTACCCATTTAAAAGGAAAACGTGTTTTGGTGCCGCTTTTAAATCGTTCCATTCCGATTATTGAAGATGAATACGTTGACATGGAATTTGGTACAGGTTGTTTGAAAATAACACCTGCTCACGATATTAACGACTACGAAATTGGCATGAAACACAATCTTCCGTCGATCGATATTTTTAACGATAACGGAACTTTGAGCGAAAAAGCCGAAATGTATATCGGTGAAGACCGTTTCGAAGTGCGGAAGAAAATTGTACCGGAGCTTGAAAAAGCCGGTAATCTGGCTAAAGTTGAGGATTATACCAACAAAGTAGGTTTCTCTGAAAGGACTGATGTGGTGATCGAACCTAAACTTTCGGCGCAGTGGTTCCTGAAAATGGAAGAGCTGGTAAAACCTGCACTGGAGAATGTAATGAATGATAACATTCAGTTCCACCCTCCAAAATTTAAAAATACATACAAACACTGGATGGGCAACATTAAAGACTGGTGCATTAGCCGTCAGTTGTGGTGGGGCCATCAAATTCCGGTGTATTATTTGGCTGACGGTACTTTTGTGTGTGCCGAAACTGCTGAAGAGGCTTTGGCAATGGCAAAAGAAAAATCCGGCAATGCCGAATTAACCGCTGCCGATTTAAAACAAGACGAAGATGCTTTGGATACCTGGTTCTCGAGTTGGTTGTGGCCCATTTCGGTTTTCGATGGCGTAAATAATCCTGAAAACGAGGAGATACAATATTATTATCCTTCATCTGATTTGGTAACTGCCCCTGATATTATCTTTTTCTGGGTAGCCCGAATGATTATTGCCGGTTACGAATACCGCGACGAATTCCCGTTCAAAAATGTATATTTTACAGGAATGGTGCGCGATGCACAACGCCGCAAAATGTCGAAGTCGCTGGGTAACTCTCCCGATCCGCTCGACCTGATTGCAAAATACGGAGCCGATGGTGTTCGAGTAGGAATGTTACTTTGTTCGCCTGCCGGTGGCGATTTGTTGTTCGACGAAGGATTAACACAGCAGGGAGCCGGTTTTACAACAAAAATATGGAATGCTTTCCGACTGGTGAAAAACTGGGAAGTAGCCAACGATGTTGAACAACCGGAACACGCTAAACTGGCCATCGAATGGTTTAAAAACAAATTGGGCGAGGTGGTTGAAACTTTAAATGCTCAGTTCGACAGTTTCCGTATTTCGGAAGCATTAATGACCGTTTATACCACGGTTCGCGACGAGTTTTCGGGATGGTTACTCGAAATGGTAAAACCACCTTACCAAAAACCAATTGATGCAAAAACCTATGCGGAGGTCCTTGATTTGTTTGACCAGGTATTGCGTTTAATGCATCCGTTTATGCCGTTTATCACCGAAGAAATCTGGCAGTTGCTGGAAGAACGCAGTGAAGGCGAAAGTATAATGATCAGTCAGCTGCCAAAAGCAGGAGAATACGATAAAGAACTTCTGGCAACTTTCGAAGATGTGAAAGAAGCCGTTTCGGGAATTCGAAAAATCAGAAAAGATAAAAACATAGCGTTCAAAGATACCATCGAACTTTCGGCTCAAAAAGGCGACAAAGGTTTTGATGAAACTTTCAACAGCATTCTTATCAAACTCGGTAATCTTTCGGAATTGACTTTGGTTGATGAGGAAGTAAAAGGCGCCGCTTCGTTCCGGGTAAAATCTTCAAACTTTTACATTCCGCTTGAAGGATTTATCGATGTGGAAGAAGAGTTGAAAAAGCTGGAAGAAGAGTTGAAATACACCAAAGGATTTCTTACTTCGGTAATGAAAAAACTGGGCAACGAACGTTTTGTAAACAATGCTCCTGAAGCTGTGGTTGCCAAAGAAAAAGAAAAACAAGCCGATGCCGAATCCAAAATTAAAGTTTTGGAAGAACGTATTGCTTCAATGAAATAACACTTTTTTTAGTGATAGTCTGACTCAAAGTCAGGCTATCAATATATTTTTAAGCCCCTTAATATCTGTTAAAAGCCAGTTAAATAATGTTATCTTCAATTAGAAAACATTCTTTTATTTAGTTTTGCACAAAGAACTGAATAAACCCGCTATGATAAAATATTTACCTCTCTTGTTTTTTCTTTGTATTGTCTGGGCAGCAAAGGCACAGGATGATGAATACATAGTTGATCCGATGTTGATTGAACTAAAGGCTGAGATTTTAAGTTCGGGCGACAGTTCGGGCATTCCATATGCCAATATTATTTTACACCGAACGCACAGCGGAACCATAACAAATGGTGAAGGATATTTTACGCTCGAGATGTTAAATATCGATAGTCTGGAAGTTACATCAGTTGGATACGAAAAAACCATTTTAAAAATTCCATCGTATTACACGGGATTTGAAGTACTGACTTTTTATATGAAACCGGTGTTGTACAATGTGGGCGAGGTTACTGTTGAAGGCGAGGCGCAGCAACTTGACTATTTTGAGCATGGAGATCCTACCGATATTGATCCAACACTTCGCGGCGACGCATTCAATAAAAAACCGCCGGTGATAGCTGCGCTAGTTAGCCCGTTATCGTTTATGCAGTATTACGGTAAACGCGAAAAGCGGAAACGCCAGGTAAGAGAAGATATGTCTAGGATGCGAAATTGGGAAATGCATTCAGAGAATTACAACAAAGAAATGGTGATGAAACTTACCGGAGTAAATGAAGCTTACGCCGATACTTTTATGATTTGGTTTAACGGACAAAATGTATTGCCTTATACTGCATCCGAATACCAGGTTCGGAATGCAATTATTGAATATTACAAGCTGTTTAAGATCGATTATGAGTTAGAATAATCGAACAGAATGTTCGACAGAAAATGAAATAATTGTTAATAGAATACTAATAGGTATTTATATTTATATTTTTTAAACTTTCATATTATAACTATTTGCCCCTTAAAATAGTCAAATCGATAGGTAAAATACAAAAAAGTCTTTTAATCTGATATTTCCTTTGTTGAGGTGTCGTGTAATACATACAAGCAATTAATCCTTGAGAAAAGATTATATGTTGTTCAGCATATATTTGGGCGATTTCACGGTCGTAACTTGCTGGTGCAATCATTTAATATTTTACAATTATGAAACGAATTATGCTAACTTTAGTAGCTTGTACGCTCATCACAGGAGTGATTTTCGCGGAAGGCAACAAGATTCCTTTAATTGGATCAAAAGCACCAACTTTTAGTGCGAATTCTACACAGGGAGATATTAAATTCCCGAACGATTTTGGAAAGAGCTGGAAAATTCTTTTTAGCCATCCTGCCGATTTTACTCCGGTTTGTTCTTCCGAATTACTCGAACTGGCAAACTTACAACCTACTTTTGATAAGTTAAATGTAAAGATCGCCATCGTTTCCACCGATAAAGTAGAAGTTCATAAAATGTGGGAAGCACATTTGGAAGAACTGAACTACAAAAGCAGGGGCGGTCAACACATAAACTTTCCTCTGTTTGAAGATCCGGATGGAAAAGTTTCGAAAACTTACGGTATGCTTCACGAACCTACCAGCACAACCAAAGATATTCGGGGTGTATTTATTATCGACGACAAAGACGTAGTACGCTCAATTAATTTTTATCCGATGCAGGTAGGTCGTAATATGGAAGAAATTGTGCGCATTGTTGAAGCGTTACAACTTACCGACGAAACTCAGGTTTTAACTCCCGCCAACTGGGAAAAAGGAGACGATGTAATGGTTCCTCATTTCCCATATACAAAGGCACAATTGGCCGAAAATCCTGAAATTGAACAAGAATATTACAATGTAGGTAATCGGATGTGGTTCAAAAAAGCAGAGAAGTAAACAGCGTGGTTTTTTTTATAGAAATAGTAGTAGAATTAAAGAGTTAGCAAAAAACAAAGGTAGCTTGCAACTGCAGATGCCTTTGTTTCTCTTTAATCTGCGAATCAAAACAAAAAAGCCTGGCTCTACACCAGGCTTTAAATGAAAGGGTACTTTCATTGTGTGCAATCAATAATATTCTGGTCGCGAAACCATCCAATTATTAAAATCATATAACAACGATAAGTTGATTTTGTTAAACAGATTGGCAGTTTTTTTTTGTGTAACAACAAAATTATTACTGACCAATCTCTTTTTTTAATAAACTAACCTGATTTTGTAGTTTCTGAATCGAAGCATCTTTTTCTGCCATTTCGTTTTTTAAAGTAGCAGCTGCAGCTTTCGATTTGTCCAACTGCTTTTGTAAATCAGCCAACTTCGATTCGCCTGTTTTTATTTTTCCGTCTAAAACAATAGCCTGTTCTTTTAACTGTCCGATGTCGTAGTTTTTCTGATCGATAAGCGAACTTTTTTCACTTACTTCATTTTCCAGCTCGCTTACTTCAGCTTGTAACGATTTTATGCTTTGGTCTTTGCTGTTTAGGGCATTGCTCAAGCGTTGTTTTTCGAAATCGAGATTAAAACTGGTTTCCTGTAACGATTCAGTTTGTTTATTTAAATCTTGCGACAATGTGTGCATTTCCTGTTTTAATTCCGAAATGTATTGGTCTTTCATGGCGTTGCTTTCCATCAACTCATTTTTCATTTCTTCGTAATCGGCAATCAAAGCTTTAATACGTTCCGCTTTTGCACTGTTTTCGGCATCTAACTTTCTCGATAATTCTTCCGCTTTTAAACGTCCTGCTTCCATTTCAAGAAACTTCTTTTTCGAAACACATGAAGAAAGAGATACAAGAACAACACTAATTAAAATGATTACATATTTTCGATACATACCAATTCTTTTTTTTATGATTAAAACAAAGATAAACAATAATAATTCTGTAGTACAACGTTATTAAATAATGATTGGTATTAATAATACCCGATTAATTCGATCTTTTAAAAATTTGAAAGGATTGAAAATGCATCTTATTTGTACTGTTGAATATTGAGTAAAAGGCACCGGGTGACTTATCCCGGACGATGTTGTTTCGCTTTATTTGTGTACTTTTGATGGTGTTGGATTTGATGACCGGATTTAAATCGGGCCAACTTAAATTTAGATGAGAATGATGAAAAGATTAACTATATTTTTATTTGTATTCGCCATTTCGGTTTTCACTTTTGCACAAGATGGCAGTAAAGTAGTTCATACCATAAAAGGTAAAGTAGTTGAAGAATCGAGTAACCGCCCGGTATCGTATACCAACATTGGTTTGGAAGGAACATTTTACGGAACCGCCAGCGATAGTGCCGGTAATTTTGAATTAAAGATTCCGGAAGAATTGGTTGACAAATCCATTTATTTTTCGGCAGTGGGATTTAAAAACAAGCAGTTTCCGGTGAACACGCTTTTTAGTAAAACATTTAATGTGGTAAAATTGCAGGCACAATCGTATGGCGTTGATGAAGTGGACATTGCCGCGCAAAACATGGTATTGATCCGCATTTTAAGAATGGCTTCGGAAGATATTAAATACAATTACGGAGCCGGACCTTTTAATTTACACTGCAGTTACAGCAACGAGAGAACCGTGAATGACCAGGTGCAAAGTCCAAAAATTGCTTCTGTTTTGTTGTATGATAGTAACGGGTATTCGCAAGTTTCAAAATCGGATGCATTTACATCGCGAAAATATTCGGTAAGCAAAGAACAAGGCAACGATGATTACCGGTTTTCAAGCAGCCTGACTAATATTGACGATTTGCTGGAACTGGACTGGGTACGTTCGGCATCGGCTGTTTTAAATCCGGCTTTGCTCGAAGAGTATCAATTGTCGCTCGAAAGCCAGCCAACAATTGATGGAAAGGAATACTGGGTAATTGCATTTAGTCAGAAGAATCCAAGTTTTGAAGGCTCGGGCGATTATTATGCTTCTCAATTTTCAGGAAAAATTACAATTAATAAAGTTGATTATTCAGTATTAAAAATTGAAGGGAAAGTAGTTTCTCCAAAAAATAACCGACAGGGAAGAGGATTGGCAATTGGAAGTTCGAACACAAATTACTTAACGGATGTTTCGTATTCTTTCACAGTTGAGTATAAAAACCTGCTGTTGAATACAATATCGTTAAATAAAAATTATAGGTACAAGGGAGAAACCGTGAACGAACAATCAGTTTTAAAAGTGGATCGGGCGCACTCCAATAACCTGACAACTTTAAATACCCGCGATTATTTTCCGGGAGAATAATTTCTCTTGATTTTATCCCAAAGCTGATCCGCTATTTGCCGATCAGTTGAATTTCAACATCCTGATTTAATGTGAGGTCGGAATGATCAATGGCTTTCAAATGCACATCAAATTGTATCGTATTTGTTTCGTTGATTGTAGTAGTTAGTCCAATTTCGCCTTTAACATCCTCAGCGTTTACAATAACAACAACCTGATTTCCGGTTTGAATGTTTTTTTCCATCGAGCTATTTGCCGATGCAACCACTTTAAATGTGCTTAAATCCGACATTCGAACCAGAATGTTACCTGCATCAACACGGAGCCCTTTGGTTGTGGCCATTTCAAGAATGGTTCCGGAAGAGGGAGCTTTAATTCTCAATTCGTTTAACAATTCGCTTTTTTCTGTCAGGGTTTTCTCCTGAGCATCAATTTGGAGTTGCATGCTTTTGGCATCAGCAGCCAATTGTTTTACACGTATTAAGTTTTTTTGAGTTAAAGTTTCCAGATCTTTTTCGGCAAGTGCAATTTCCTGTTTGGTTTTGTTAATTCTTTCCGGGGTAATTCCACCTGCATCAAGCATTCTTTGCTGGTCGGCTAGTGTTGTTTTTAAGGAAGTAATGCGCAGTCTTTTCACCTCTTCGTTGTAAGCCAGGTCCAGTTCAATACTTTTGCTGCTTAATTCAATTTTTTCAAGCGAAACCCGCTTCGAAGCCAGTTGCGACCGGTTACGTTCAATGTCTTCTTTTACCGATTTGCTATCCAGTTCAAGTATTAGTTCACCTTCTTCAACCCAACTTCCGGGTGTTTTAAATGCCTGTTTTACGGTGGTTCGGGTGGGGCTTAACAAAAGAATTTCGTTTTCGGGTTGTACTGTCCCTTTTATTGATGAAGGCTGTTCGGCAGCTGTTTGAACCGGAATTGTTTTATCCGGTGAGGCTGTTTTGTTATTCGAAAAAATAAAAAAAACCAAACTGCCGGAAAAGACAGCTGTTATTAGGATGATGAGAAATAACCGAGTTTTGTTTTCCATTGGAATAACCAATTAGGGTGTAATTATTTGGCTAAAGTTACTAAAAAAATGTGCAATTGGAATGGAAGTGTGAGCTCTGCAAAAATCTACAAAAAAAGAGGTGACTTGTATGCGAACAAACCACCTCTTGTTTATATAAGATAATTACTATCTGATTTTGTCAGCGTATAATTTTTTAATACTGCTTAAATAGTCAACATCCATTTTATCAGAACGAATTCGAACCACTTCATACAGTTTGCCTTCTTTGTAGAACGATGCGCTTGCTGCATCAAATTCATGTCCGTCCCAGTTGTATTTTACATCCATTGCTACTTTGGTAAATGCTTCCGGGCTTAAATATTTTGGAATTTCGATATACGCAAAAGTATGGTCGTCGCTATTTAAATAAATACCTTCAGCCAATTCTTCCAATATCAGGAATTTTACAATTTTAACTTCAGCTTCCAGTTTTCCTTTGTGCTTTTTGGTCATTAAAAATTTAATGCCTTGTTTGGCGTATGCTTCCTGAATTTTTTCAACCATGTCGAGTTCCGGAAGGTGACGTACACGAATCGCATTCAAATTGGTTGTACCAATGGTAATGTAGGCTTTTCCGGCGTCAAAATTCCAATCGTACTCTTTTTCAATACATTGAGTTGCACGCAAAATGTCTTCCAGCGGATATTGTGCATCAAGTACCATGTAAATGTACATCGAGCTGGCATCGGTAGGTAGTTCGTGATAGTATCCAGGAAATGGATTTAACGAATCGAAAACCAAACTGCCCGGTAGTATTTTTTCATCCAGAGCTACAACTGTATCCTTTTTTGTGAGGTTTACAAAAACCTCGGTTTTTTTATTTCCCATGTTTGATATCTTTGACTTTTAAATTTTCTAATAATAACGCATGTCGAACCAAGTAGTTCAATTAAAGCAAATCGGAAATGTTACTTTATCTAAGAACAGGCGTTCCAAAAATATAAAGATAAGTGTAAAACCCGATAAATCTGTGTTGGTTTCTTATCCTTTTTATGTTTCTTCTAACGAAGTTCTTGCTTTTTTACTGAAAAATGAGCTTTGGATTCGCAATCAGCAGCAGAAAATGGAGCTGCGCAAAACCAGAATAGAACCAAATACGGAACTAAAAACCAAACTGCACACCGTTAAGTTTATATCAGGAAACGAAAACAGGAGTTTCAAAAAAGGCCCTGAACTTACACTTGTAGTTCGTGATTTTGATTCGCAGGAAGGTCAGGATTTTATTGAGCATTACCTTACCGAAATCTATCGGATAGAAGCCAAAAGATTGTTGCCGGCAAGATTAGCCACTTTGGCCCAGCGAAACGGTTTTAAATTCAACCGGGTAACCATTCGAAATAACCGCCGGAATTGGGGGAGTTGCTCGTCGCAAAATAATATAAGTTTGAATTTGCAAATGATGAAACTCCCTGTTGAATTAATCGATTACATCCTTTTACACGAATTGGTGCATACCGAAATAAAAAATCATGGCCCTAAATTCTGGGATCGTTTAAACGGAATTACAGCAAACAAAGCGCGCGAATTGTCGGGGCAGGTGCGGCAATATTCAACTTATACTTTATAGCTGTAATTCAGGATTAACGAGCAAATGGTTGATATCAGTGATTTTCCGAAAATCAGATGTTTAAATAAACTTCAAATTTGTGTTGTATTACACTGTTTTTGGGCAAGCGAATCTTATTCCTTATACATTTGTTCCTTGTAATATTCAGTTGAAAAGGTTGAAAAACATAAACATACTGTTTCTGCTTTTTTGTTTGTTGGCCGTTTGGCAACAGCAAAGTATTCAAAATGATGCCGTTACAGGTATTGCTGAGATAAATTGTTTTTCAGGTGATGACTGCTGTTTGGATAACAATGGTGTTGAATACGGAATACTGTTTTCGGTATTGGACGAAATTGTAGAAGATCAGGATGTAAAAACCTGGGTGATTGGAAACCGGCGAAATGCAAGCTTGTTTCAATCCTCTTATGTTGTTTTGGCTGAATACCGCAAACAGTCACTAACTCCATTTTTGTTGTTACAACATTACACCAATTTGCCACCACCGGCTTATGTAAGCTAAAATTACTTGTAATTAGCTGTTCATTTCTAACGTAAGTATCCTGCCATTTTTATAAATTAGTATGTTCGTTGTCAAGGTGTTATTTGTTGATGGCATTCAATTTGAGTTTTATGAAAATTTCAAAAATTAGCCTTCCCTTAATTTTTCATTTTGTTTCTCTGGTGGTAACATTCGAGAGCCTTTTTATGCTTTTGGCTGTTCTTGTATCGTTTATTTACCACGAAACCATTGCTCCAACTTTTTTCTACACATTTATTGGAACTTTGCTGTTTGGGATCGGGCTGAATGTACTTACCCGCAAACAACGATACATTGAACCATCGAAACGTGAAAGTTTTATAATCGTTAGTTTGGGTTGGGTAATAATGGGCCTGGTTGGAACGCTTCCGTATCTTACCACGGGCAGCATTCCACAATTTACAAATGCTTTTTTCGAATCTATTTCTGGATTTACAACAACCGGATCGTCGATTTTAGCCGACATTGAAGCGCTTCCTAAAAGTATATTGTTTTGGCGCGCCGAAACCCACTGGGTTGGAGGAATGGGAATTATTGTGTTGGTGATTGCCATTATGCCATTTTTAAAAATAAATGGTATTTACCTGTTCTACTCGGAGATTTCGAGTGTTGCCAACGAAAAGGTTTCTACGCGTATTAAAACCATTGCACGTAATTTGTGGCTCATTTATATGGGGCTTACATTTATCGAAATTATCCTTCTTTGGATTGGCGGAATGCCGCTGTTCGATAGTATCTGCCATTCGTTTGCCACGGTTGCTACGGGAGGTTTCTCGACTAAAAACGACAGTATTGCAAGTTACTCTCCGTTTATACAGTACACAATTGCTTTTTTTATGTTGTTGTCGGGGATTAACTTTACCGTACATTTTAAATTGTTAAAGGGGAAGTTTCGGGCGGCTTCAAAAAATGAAGAGCTGCGTTTGTACCTGAAAATTATTTTTGTTGTTGGTGCAATAATTACCTTGTTGTTGTTCTTTCAACAGCGCGAGCTGGGTTTTGAACCCGCATTTCGCAGTTCGTTTTTCCAGGTAATTTCAATTATTACTGCAACCGGTTTTGCCACCGCCGATTATTTGCAGTGGCCCATTCAGGCAATTATTTTAATCGGTATTTTAATGTTGATTGGAGCTTCTTCCGGATCAACCGGCGGAGGTGTAAAAGTGATCAGGCATTTAATTGCCTACAAACAAATTAAACAATCTATAAAAGACATCATCCATCCTAATACCATTAAAGTAATTCGTTACAATAGCAACCATGTAAAAACCGAATTTGTGCAAAACATACTTACTTTCATTTTCTTTTATTATTTGATTGTAGTTGTTGGCACCTTTACAATGATGTACTGGACGGAAGATCTTGCTACTTCGTTTGGCGCGGTTGCAACCAGCATGGCGGGTATTGGTCCCGGATTTGGCACGGTGGGGCCGGTAAGCAACTTTTTACATTTGCCTGTTGGAGCCAAATACTTTCTAACCTTATTAATGGTTGTCGGACGTTTGGAAATCTATTCCCTGCTTGTAATCTTTACTCCCGCATTCTGGCGCGACTAATCCGGTAATTTGTCATTGAGCTTGTTTGGTGGAAGTACGAAGTTCAGAGAAATTCTTTTACTTTCGCAGTAGAACACTTAATTATGATGGATTGGAATAATTTACTCTCAACAAAACGTTTGGGAAGCTCAAATCAAAAATTATCGGCAGCGCACGAAGACCGAACCCAGTTTCAACGCGATTACGACCGCCTGATTTTTTCATCGCCTTTCAGAAGGATGCAAAATAAAACGCAGGTGTTTCCTTTGCCCGAGCACATTTTTGTACACAACCGTTTAACGCATAGTTTGGAAGTTGCCAGTGTTGGACGATCGCTGGGTACTATTTTAAGCGAAAAACTAATGCAACAATATCCCGAAAATCCATTTGTATCTGAAATCGGAACAATTGTGTCGACTGCCTGTTTTGCGCACGATCTGGGAAATCCGCCTTTTGGGCATTCGGGCGAAGCGGCCATTTCAAATTTTTTTGAAAAGGGAGCCGGACAAAAATACAAAAGCGAATTAAGCGAAGCCCAATGGAAAGACTTTGTTCTTTTTGACGGGAATGCCAATGCTTTTCGAACGTTAACTCATCAGTTTAACGGGAAACGCGCCGGCGGTTTTGCACTTACTTATTCTACTTTGGCAAGTATTGTAAAATACCCTTTTGAGTCGACGGAAGCCACAAAACCAAAATTTGGTTTTTTTCAATCGGATAAAGAAAACTACTACAACATTGCAAACGAACTTGGAATTCCGAAAAATGCTGAACGTGGATACGCGCGTCATCCCCTGGTTTATTTAGTTGAGGCGGCCGACGATATTTGTTACCAGATAATGGATTTGGAGGATGCCTTTAAATTGGGGATTTTAAGTTACAATCAGATTAAAGAGCTGTTTCTGAATTTTTATGATCCGCTTACCGAAGGCGAAAAGCTGGCCGGCTTTGAAAAAACGCTTCAGAATGTTACCGATAAAAACGAACAGGTAAGTTATTTAAGAGCCATTGTTATTGGTAGTTTAATTTACTCCTGCACAGCTATTTTTGAAGCCAGCCAGGAAGCCATTTTAGGAGGTGTGTTTAAAGAGAGTTTAATCGACAGGCTACCGGAGCAACAAGCGGCTGCCATGAAAAAGGTGCAGAAAATTTCGATAAAAGAAGTCTATGGGCATCGTTCGGTAGTGGAAATTGAAATTGCAGGTTATAAAATTATTGGCACTTTGCTCGAAGAATTTGTAGAAGCCATAATGAATCCGAAAGAAACCTATAGCAAAAAAATACTTTCCTTGCTGCCCGAACAATACAAAACAACAGAAGAAACGGCCTATTTTAAAATCCAGTCGGTGGTTGATTTTGTTGCCGGAATGACCGATGTTTTTGCTCTCGATTTGTACCGAAAAATAAAAGGAATCAGTTTGCCGGGTGTGGTATAATTTAGAATGGTTTATCTGTGCAATCATAAGTTTCAGCGGAAACAGCCGGGGCAAAAAAGAGCGTTTTAGTCATTCTGAAAGTGAATGTAAAATTGTCGTAAAAAAAAACGACCTTTGCACAAATTATTTTAGTTATGCGCAAATCAAATAGCAGTGGAAGAAGTGGTGGCCGTCAGGATAAAAAGACAGGTGGCCCTTCAAAAAGAACAAGTGCAAAACCTACTGGAAAAAGGGAAGGGAAATCACGTGTAGTTGAACCAGAGAGCAAAAAGAAAGAATTCTCGCCACATAAAACATATAAAAAACCTTTTGTAAAAAAGAGGGTAAAATCGACCACCGAACCGCAACCCAAATTAAAAACGGTTTCGGCCGAGGGAATGCGATTAAACCGCTTTGTAGCCAATGCCGGAGTGTGCTCGCGCCGCGAAGCCGACACCTATATTGAAGCCGGAATGGTAACCATTAACGGAAAACAGGTAACCGAAATGGGAATGCGTGTTATGCCGGGCGATGAGGTTCGTTTCGACGGGCGTAAACTGGACGCGGAAAAGAAAGTGTATTTATTACTAAACAAGCCGAAAGATTACGTGACAACCACTGATGATCCGCATGCCGATAAAATTGTAATGGATCTGATAAAAGATGCCTGTACAGAACGTGTTTATCCGGTGGGGCGTTTAGACAGAAACACAACCGGCTTGTTGCTTTTTACAAACGATGGCGACTTGTCGAAAAAGTTAACGCATCCGAGTCACAACAAGAAAAAAATATACCAGGTAACACTTGATAAACCTGTAACCAAAGCACATCTTGAAATGATTGCTGACGGAATTGAACTGGAAGACGGGCCAATTGCGGCTGATGCAATTAGCTACACAAAACAGGAGGACAAAACAGAGGTTGGAATTGAAATTCATTCGGGAAAAAACCGAATTGTACGGCGTATATTCGAACACTTTGGCTACAAGGTAAGAAAACTCGATCGCGTACTTTTTGCAGGTTTAACCAAAAAGAATCTACCTCGCGGTAAATACCGCTTTTTAACCGAAAAAGAGATACAGTTTTTAAAGATGATGTAACTTTCTGAAATACCAGGAATCAAAAATCAATATTTAAATAAATACCAACAACCAATAACCAACAAGCAATTAACCTGAATTCTGGAATTTAATTGATATTTGGCTGTTGGGATTTGTAATTTATAACTTTATCCGTTACTAATAAGCTGATTTTGGAAAAGGAATTCTTACAAATAATTCAGAAGAACCAGGGGATCATCCACAAAGTATGCAATATTTATTGCGATACGGATGATGACCGTCGTGACCTTTTTCAGGAAATTGTGGCGCAACTATGGAAATCGTTTCCCAATTTTCGGGGAGATGCAAAAGTGTCTACATGGATGTATCGTGTAGCTCTGAATACGGCTATTACAACCTTTAAGAAAAGTAAACGAAGACCGGACCAAAATCATTTAACGTACGAAAATTTTCAGATAGAAGATGTAAAGTACGATACCGAAACCGAAGAAAACATTAAACTATTGCACAAGGCAGTTCAGCAACTTTCCGGAATTGAAAAGTCGATTGTATTGTTATTTCTGGAAAATAAAAAATACGAGGAGATTGCTGAAATTACCGGAATAACTCAGAATTATGTAAGGGTAAAAATGAACCGGATTAAAAGGAAGTTGAAAAAACTGATGATTAAAGAAGAGTAGTTACTATGGATTTAAATGATCTGAAAAAGACCTGGGACAAAATGGCTGTTGGCAAGGAACTGGATGAGGACCAGTTGCACAAAATGCTGGGCAGTCGGACCAAAAGCCTGATTGAGCGAATTGATCGGAATATTAAAATTGGTTTTGTTGTTTTGTTGGGACTTATTCTGTTGTTTTCATTCGACGATTTCTGGTTTTCTCCTCAAACCATGGAAGAGTATTACAAAGAAATGCCCATTCCGAATTGGGTGATTTTTCTTGCTGTTTTTGGAAACGTACTCATTTTTACAACCTTCATTTATTTTGTTATTAAGTACTACCTGGTAAAAAGAAAATGCGATGTTGCCTGCGATTTAAAGGAAACGCTTATTCAGATAATTGGCACATTAGTTTTGTATCAACGCCTTTTTTATCTGGCTTTGGCAACAATGCTTGTTGCTATGGGATCGGCGTTTACAATGGGAATAATCAAAGGCGTGAGCCACAGTGCCGAACTCGAAGGGCTGGAATTGGTTGATATTGAAACCAAACAGTTGATTCTGATTGTTTTAATTTCTGCAGCAATTATTGTAGTTGTTGGGGGTGCAATTTTTCTATCGCTTCGTTGGGGATTTAAAAAGCTTTACGGAAACTACATCACAAAACTGAAGCTTACTTTAAAAGAGTTACAAGAGATCGAGGATTAATTTTAGTATCAATCTCCATCAATCTCCATCAATCTTCATCAATCTTCATCAATCTCCATCAACCTCCATCAATCAATTTGTCAGATCTTTTGCACTTTTTCAATTCTTATTTCATCTTCAATATTTATCTTTAACCGCTCAAACAAATAGTAAAATGACATTAATAAAATCAATATCAGGAATTCGTGGAACAATTGGTGGAAAACCAGGCGAAGGATTAAGTCCGCTCGATGTAGTTAAATACGCCGCATCGTATGCCAGCTGGGCAAAACAAAGTTCAGGCAAACAAAAAATTACCGTTGTGGTTGGGCGCGATGCGCGTATTTCGGGAGAAATGGTAAGCTCGCTTGTTATATCAACACTTACCGGAATGGGCTGCAACGTAGTGAATATTGGTTTGGCAACCACGCCAACCACCGAAATTGCCGTTACCGAAGAAAAGGCTGATGGTGGTATTATTTTAACCGCCAGCCACAATCCAAAACAGTGGAATGCACTGAAACTTTTAAACTCGAAAGGCGAGTTTTTAAATGCTGCAGAGGGAGCAACAATTCTTGAAATTGCAGAATCGGAAGATTTTGTGTTTGCCGACGTGGATGATTTGGGCGAAGTACTGGAAAAAGATTATACCGATATTCATGTTCAGCATGTGTTAAACCTGGATTTAGTGGATGTTGAAGCCATTAAAAAAGCCAACTTCTCTGTGGCAATTGATGCCGTAAATTCGGTGGGCGGAGTGGCCATGCCGGCTTTGTTCGAAGCCCTTGAAATTGATAAAGTAGTTGAGATCAACTGTGATCCGACCGGGCATTTTGCACACGTACCTGAACCACTGCCCGAAAATCTGGTAGAAACAGCCGAAATAATTCGCAGCAATAAAGTGGATGTTGGTTTTGTGGTTGATCCGGATGTGGATCGCCTTGCAATTATTAACGAAGATGGTACCATGTTTAACGAAGAATATACTTTGGTAGCTGTGGCCGATTATGTGTTGAGTAAAACACCGGGCAATACAGTTTCCAACTTGTCGTCGAGCAGGGCATTGCGTGTAATTACCGAAAAACATGGGCAAAATTACACTGCGGCTGCAGTTGGCGAAGTAAATGTGGTAGCTAAAATGCGTGAGACCAATGCGGTTATCGGTGGCGAAGGAAACGGTGGAATTATTTACCCTGCAAGTCACAGCGGACGCGATGCTTTGGTTGGTGCAGCTTTGTTTTTAACGCATCTGGCTAAAAGTGGTTTAAGCTGCTCGGCCTTGCGAAAAACCTATCCCGATTATTTTATCTCGAAAAACAAAATTGAACTCACTCCTGATATTGATGTGGATGCCATTCTCGAAAAAATGAAGGAGAAATACGCGAATGAGCAGGTGACTGATATTGACGGTGTAAAAGTTGATTTTAATGATTCGTGGGTACATTTACGCAAATCGAATACCGAACCGATTATCCGTATTTATGCCGAAGCCAACTCAATGGAAAAGGCCGATGCTCTAGCCGTACAAATGATTGATGAAATAAAGGAATTGACAGCATAGATTGTTAGAAGACAGAAGATGACATAAGTTGAATTTGAGTTATGTTGGAACCGATTGTCCCCATTCCTATAGGGGGACGGTTGAGAAAATGAAACAGCTTGACTGGTGCATTCTCGAAACAGGGGGTAAAATCAGCAGTATATTCAGCTTCCATAAGCCTGGGAAAAGACCCGTTTAGTCTGTGAAAAACAGGATGTGCGGGTCTTTTTGTTCCACAGAAATTAAGTTTTCAATAAACTTCGCAAAGTTGGGTAAGGTATGTTGATTGAATCTAAATTAGCATCTACCTTTGACGCATCATATGAAATGAAAATTTCAGAAAATTAGAAACAGATGAAAAAGAAAAAAAATATAGCAATTGTTGCACACGATAACAGAAAGAAAGACATAATGGAATGGGTGGCCTTTAACTGGAAGGAACTGCTGCAGCACGATTTAATCTGCACGGGAACAACCGGAAAAATGGTGGAAGAAACCATTGCCAAAAGTTGCGCAGAGCACGGTGCAGTGCCTCCAACTGTTACCCGCTTAAAGTCGGGGCCATTGGGTGGCGATCAGCAGCTCGGGGCACTTATTTGCGAAGGCAAAGTAGATATGCTCATTTTCTTTTGGGATCCGATGCAACCGCAACCACACGACGTGGACGTAAAAGCATTGCTTCGAATTACAGTATTGTATAATATTCCAACGGCATCAAATCGTTCAACGGCCGATTTTATGGTAACTTCAGAGTTGTTTCACGAAAATTACCAGCCTGCCTTAAAAGATTACGCAGGGTACATTACTCGTGATGTGGATATGAGCTAAGGCTGTAAAACTCTAAATATTCTGCAAGGTATTCCCTCAAATCGATTTATTGCGATACTTTTGTTGCGCAGTAAAACAGGATTTTTATGACTATTCGTACAGGGATTTTTCTGATTTGGGGAACGATTTTAACTGTCTTGCAGGGCAGCGCACAAAATAGCCGGGAAGGGTTTGAGCATCTATTTGAGCCCGTGGAAACGTACGTGGTTTATAAAACTACCGGCGAAATTAATGTGGATGGAAAAGCAGGGGAGAAGGATTGGCAATTGGCCAAATGGTCTGAAGCCTTTAACGACATTGAAGGAGATGTAAAACCGGCTCCTGCATACCAAACCCGTATGAAAATGGTATGGGACGAATCCAATTTGTATATATATGCAGAATTGGAAGAACCGCACATTTGGGCATATTACGATAAAAACGACATGATTGTTTATCATGAAAATGATTTCGAAGTTTTTATTGATCCCGAACGCGATGCGCACGCCTATTACGAGTTTGAAGTAAACGCCCGGAATACCTTGTTTGATTTGTTTATGAACAAACCCTACCGAAACGGCGGGAAAGCAAACATTGAGTGGAACGCGAAAGGTTTTAAAAGTGCTGTGTACATTGATGGAACTTTAAACGATGCCAGCGATGAGGATGTAAAGTGGACAGTAGAAATGCAAATTCCTTTTTCGTCGCTAAGGCTTGACGGACCATTTGTACAGCCCAAAAACAGAGATGTGTGGAAGATAAATTTTTCGCGTGTTGAATGGCAAACCGAGTTAATCGATGCAATATATGTACGAAAAACGGATTCCGGGAAAAAGAAACTTTTGCCCGAAAACAATTGGGTGTGGAGTCCGCAGGGTGTTATAAACATGCATTATCCCGAACGATGGAGTATGGTGCAGTTTTCAGAAAATCCGCTTACGCAGCAAAAGGTGAGTTTCTCCCTGCCCGAAGAGGAAATCTGGGCGAAATATGTATGGCTGATTTATTACAAACAGCAAAGCTATAAATCCGAAAACGGACAGTATTCACCCACACTTACACTTTTAGATATACCCGAAAAAGGTACTGCAGACGGAGTTTCTTACACTCTGAAACTTAATGCCGATAACACGATTTACACAGCCACACTTGAAACCGCCAATGGCCTGAAAATCTGGATTAACGAACAGGGGCTGTTTAAAGTGCTAACAAACAAATAGGACAACTATTAGGCATTTTATTGTAGATCGAACTTTTTATTTACTTTTGCAGCCCAAAATAAACAATATGGGTTTGCTTCTGTTTCTGAACGCTTTAGCTCATTATTGAATTATAAATAAAGCAGGTGGCATAACCCTGCAACTAAAAAATAAAAAAATGCAGAACGAAATTTTATGGCTGGCCATGTTGCTGGCAAATTTTCTACTTATCATTTTAGCCTATCGTTTATTTGGCAAATGGGGACTTATCATGTGGATACCTATCTCAGTGATTGTGGCCAATATACAGGTTATCCAAACCGTTGAGTTATTTGGTTTGGTGGCTACTTTGGGAAACATTGTGTACGCCACTTCGTTTTTGGTTACCGACATTTTATCCGAAAACTATGGGAAGGAAGAGGCAAAAAAGGCGGTCTGGATCGGGTTTTTCAGTCTTATATCGATGACACTTTTAATGAACCTGGCTTTGGCATTTTTGCCTTTGGCAGGCGACGAATTCGCAGGTGTTGCCCACGATGCAACAAGTACCATTTTTAGTCTGATGCCTCGTATTGCGGTGGCAAGTCTGGCGGCCTACCTGCTTTCGCAACGTCACGATGTGTGGGCATTTCATTTTTGGCGCAGCCGTTTCCCAAAGGACAAACAACTGTGGTTACGCAACAATTTAAGTACCTCCGTTTCGCAACTTATCGACAGTGTGGTTTTTGTACTTATCGCTTTTTACGGCGTATTCGAAACCGCCATGTTATTCGAAATTTTTATTACCACGTATTTCCTGAAATTTATTGTAGCCGCTGCCGACACTCCATTTGTTTACTGGAGCAAAAGCATTTTCAAAAAGAATAAATTCTGGATGGAATAAATTATTTTCGGAATATAAAATAGAGATCCGATTCTTGTTGGTGTTTATCAATAAGGATCGGATCTTTACTTTGTATGTAATATGCATAAATTAAAACAAGCTAAGTTGTTCAACTTTAGGAGGATAGTACGCCCCAATTATTATAAATGGATTTGGAGAGACAAAATGATGTAATTTTGTTGTTCCCATAAAAAAATATAAGTCACGTTTTTTATACATCCAATCGAAATATTTCACCTTAACCTTCCGACAAGCCTCATCTTCATCACCATCCGCATTTTTTAAACAATTCCAATAAAGTGCTCCCAGTTCCCAATCTTCAATCATAATTGTTCGAAGAACATCATCATCGGTTGTAAACTTATATGAGAACTTATATGGAAGTTTCTTTACAATCTGAAAAATGGCTTTGGTTTCTTCAATATCAAATAAACTGCCCTGTGCATTATTAGCATAAATTGCATCAAGCTTTTTCTTTGGCCATTCCCGTTCACAAGGTTCCCAAATAAAATCAATTACTTTCTTTGGTTTAACTATGGATAAAGAGGTTTTTTCAGTCTTGTCTTTTGCTCGATCAATAAGTTCCGTAAGGTTTGTGCAAACATTTTTTAATGTGATCTTATTGCGCTCTGCCCAATTGAATTTGGTATTCATCTTATCCAACATAAAAATATCTTTATCAAGATTGGCTGGCCGGTAGCTTTCTGGGCGAAAATCCGATGTATTTTTCGTTAAATCCAATTCAATCCATTGCCATTTTTCATACTGACTTGCATAGTTCAGCTTTCGAAAAGGAACCGGGAATATGCGAATCCATCTGCCGTCTTCTGTAAAACCGGCTGTACAAACTAGTTCATCATATTTTTCAGATAATGAAGGATAGGTTTTTACAGTGATAAGTACTTTGGTGGTTGACATAAGTTTTGATTTTATTAATATGAATATTATATGTTCTTTAGAGTATAATCGGCATCGGGGAAGTGGAGTAATTTATTGGCGACTCGTGTACGATGACATTGCGACGGATTATTTTCAAAACATGTAATAGCAACTCGCTTTTTACTTTTTAGAAGATTTCGTATCCGAAGTAAGGCTTCAGAGTTTTCTTTTAAACTTGTCTTCTCGTATTCCATAAACAACCGGTCATAATCGCTTTGAGTATTTAATTCACGACGTTTGTCAGAAACAATACCAAGTTCCGAGACATGCACATATTCAATACCAACACCTTCGCATGCTGTTTTTAGTTGGCTTTTCGAAAAACCATATTTTTGGCTGAATGCATTTTTTCGCACATCGCACAATACTCGAACATCGTTTATTATCAACTTGTTTATGTAGGTTTCGAGTGTAACGCCTTCGTATCCAATACTAAATAAACGTGTATCTGAAAATGATCTTTTTTGCTGCTCAATCGATTGCAATTCTTCTGCTGTTAAAAGTTTGTGGGCAATTGCACTTTTTGTAGCGTAATACGGAAACTGTTGGTAAGTATAGCGGATCAGATCATCTTGTGCCAAGGCTCCAAATTTCTTTTTTGTTCCAAGTAGTATGGATTTATCTTGCTTAGTAAGTAGTGAAAGATAATTACCTTTTTCTTTTATTTTTATAAAACGACCGTTATTTTGCTGAACTATTTCAAGGTAGCCGTATTTTTGCATGGTTGCTAAATCCTGATTTGCCTGAAAGGAAAAACAGCCATAACGGTAAGGTACAAAATCAAACGCCTTTTTATTTTGGGTTCGGGTAAAAAGAAAAAGGTACTTCTGCAAACTTTTAGCAGTAAGCTGATTTTCGAATACTTCCAATAACGCTAACAATATTTTTCTACGGTAATACAACATAGTGCAAAGGTACGTAATATTCCACCCTTGCAAAAACTGTCTTGTTAAAATATAAAGGTTAATTATTGCTTACTTTTTCATATCATATGCTTATTCTGATCTCAACAGATAATTTAGTGACTGTGCAGTACTTCAGCAGGTAAAAAATTTTTCAAAGACCCACTTTACAACAATGCAATACAATTATATGAGGGATTTCAGGAATCCGTAGGATTCAACTATTTCTAGCTTAATTTACCGTTGATGACATATGACTCCAGCCGCAAAATCAATGTGTGTGTAACGTGCTGTTATTTGGCTTGCTGCAGCCGTGTAATTGCCCGGCAAACTTGTTGGCTCGCTTGTTGCAGAACTGCAGGAAGCAATAAAAAGTGTTGGCTTGGCTGCTGCAGAGTTGCAGGGAGCAAAAAAACATCGTGGCTGACCCGCCGCACGGCTGCAGGACACAAGAAATTTTGTTGGCGAGCCTGATGCAGAGCTGCAGGACACAAAAAAAAGTTGTGGTTGACCTGTTACAGTTCTGCAGGAGGCAATTTTTTTTTCAGAGACTCACTATACAATAATGCAACACAATTATGGGAGGGATTTCAGGAATCCGGAGGATTCAAATACTTATAGCTTAATTTAGCGTCGATAACATACGACTCCTGCCGGAGTCGAATGCTCCTCATTTAATTGTTGCAAAAAAATGGATTACCGCCGGCAACAAAATAGTCTGATTGTGGCTTGAGAGATCCGATCCTTTTACATTTTAACAAACAAGGATCGGATCTTTTCCCCGACGCCATTGGTATACGAATAGGGTAAGGATTGGAACGGCAGCTTGCTGCGCCTGAGCCATGGTTGAACCGTGGTTGGCTGGCGACCGGCGGAAGCCAAGCACAACCGGGAGTGAAACCCGGCGAAGGAAAGCAACTAAAGTGAAAAGCCTGTTAAACCCACCACTTTCATATTTTTAATTAATTACGGCATTTATTTTAGCCCACATGTCGTTATGAAAAACCACAGGAACCATTGAATTGTCGGGAGCTTCACCCATTCGGATGACTACCAGGTTTTGCCCGGGGACAACTTCGATAAACTGACCGTTTTTGCCCATGGCTGCAAATAAATCGGCTGGCGCATTTGCCGAAAGCGAAACCGGAAACGAATTGGGCAGGCCGGGAACTATAATGGATGTTTTGCCATTTAACCAGCACAAATAGCCATACGATGGATTTAAACTTTGCGAGCTGTTTACCATGGAATGAAAATAGGTGGTGTCGTGCATAATTTCGGTTTTGTCCCAGCTTCCTTTGTTAAGCAGTAACAATCCAAAACGCGCGGCATCGCGGGCAGTGCTCCAGTATACATTGTTGTCGCCCAAATTAATCCAGGAGCCATTCATCCCGGTAGTTTGCTCTATGTTTTCGTCGGTAAAAGCATTATAGCTTTGGTTTGAAACAGTACTTACTACCTCTTCCAAAAGAGTGTAGGGCGCATTGTGGTAGTACCATTGTGTTCCCGCATCGGCTTTGTACTGCAAACATTCAGGAGAAGTGCAATCGGGATTTGAAACCCCGTAATCCAGTCCGGTTGTCATGCACAAGTGGTGTTTTACCTGTATTAAATCTTCCTTTTCTTCGGGTAAGCCCGACCAGTTTTTTCCAAGGTAGTCGGAAGTTTTGTTTGTAATGTTGAGTAGTCCCTGTTCCTGTGCCAAACCCACCAGAAATGCTGTTAGTGTTTTCCCTGCCGAAGCCCAGTACCATGTTGCATCGCTGTTAAAATCCTCCGTATTCAAAATGGTTTTTCCCCAGTATTCTTCCACAACAATTTTACCGTCTTTTAACACTATAAATGCGCGTGTCCCGTTGTCCGACAGAAATGTTTTTAATTCGTTTAAAGCCGCGATATTCCAGTCTAAACTTTCAGGTGAAGTAGTTTCCCAATTTCCGGAATTGGTAGGAGGGAAGTACAAGGTCTGCTCTGTCTCCGGATTATCCGGATCTGCATCAGATTTGCTGCACGCCATCAGTACTATCAATCCGAGAATAAAGAAGATTTGTTTCATTTCTTTCCAATTTGATGGTGTTGTCCATTTATGCGGCCAAATGTTTGGCGAATTAAAGGATCTGATCTTTCAAAAAGATCGGATCCTTTTGACACAAAGACTGTTATTGTCAGCCTATTTCAGGTTTTCTTCGAACAACTTGTAAATCCGTTTGTACTCGTCTGTCCAGCTGCTTGGCTCGCGGAAACCGTGTGGTTCAACCGGAAAAACAGCCAGTTCCCAGTTTTCTTTACCCAACTCGATCAAACGTTGTGTTAAACGAACAATGTCCTGAAATTCCACATTGTCGTCAACCATGCCGTGGCACATCAACAAAGCTCCCTGCAAACCTTCGGCAAAATAAATGGGCGAACTTTTTACAAAGGCAAGGCTGTCTTCCACGGGTGTGTTTAATATGTTGGCGGTGTAACCGTGGTTGTAGTGCGCCCAGTCGGTTACCGAGCGAAGTGCACCACCGGCTTTAAAAACATCGGGGTAGTTAAACATGGCCATTAAGGTAATAAAACCACCATACGAACCACCATATAAACCAATACGTTCGGGCGAAACGTCGTATTTTTCGGCTAAAAATTTAGCTCCGTCCACATTGTCTGAAAGATCTTTGCCTCCCATCCAGCGGTAAATTCCGGTTCGCCAGTCGCGGCCGTAACCGGCACTGGCACGGTAGTCCATATCTAAAACCGTATAACCATTGTCGACCAAAAAATTATGAAACTGGTATTCGCGGAAATAGCTGCTCCACCATTTGTGGGCATTTTGCAAATATCCGGCTCCGTGTACAAAAATCACTGCCGGGCCTTGTTTCTCGGGCGAGTCGGGGCGGTACAAACGGGCATGTACATTTTCGCCATCCTGTGCCTTAAAGGTAATGTATTCCGGTGTGCGCCACTTGTATGCATTAAAAGCAGCTGTGGTTGATTTTGTTAGTTGTGTTGCCTCTGCTCCTGACTTGTTTTCCTGGAGATACAGTTCCCATGGTTTATTTGCAGTTGAATGGCGAATGGCAATCCACTTTTCGTCGGGCGAAAGACTAACTTCGTTTCCTCCTTCCATGGAAGTTATTTGGGTGAGTTTGCCACCCCAAACAGGCATTTGGTAAAAATGAGTTACACCGGGATGTACTTTGTTGGCTGTAAAATAGAAATGTTTTTTATCGTTGGAAATAAAGGCTTCCGAAACTTCAAAGTCGCCCGATGTAAGTGAGGTTTTCTTTTTTGAATGAATATCGACACAGTACAAATGCGAGTAGCCCGATTCTTCGGAGTGAAACCAAATGGATTTTCCGTCGGGCATCCATCCCATGTCGCCGGTTGAAAATCCCCAGCCACCAATTCCGGGACCGCCAATCCATGCTTCGTCGCGCTGGCGGTCGAGTAGTTCAAGATTTCCTGTTGCCGGATCGAGCAAAAGTATCCAGCGGTCTTTGTTGTCTATCGAAAGTGCTACAACAACTGCCAAATCTTCGGTTTTATTCCAAATCGGGCCAAGAATATTTACTTCACGGTCTTTTATTTCATCACCTTCCTTTGGCATTCGCTCCGGATAATCGCTCAGGTAATCGGGAAGGTCTTTTAAGCCGGGAATCTGAGATTTATCGATTTTTATCAGCGCATTATTTTTTACATCAAAAATACCCATTTCAACACCTCCCTGCGGACTGCCCACTTTAACGCGGGCCTGTTGCTCTTCGGTATAACCCGATTGAGTGACATGGTGTGTTACAGAAGTGGCTTTGCCGTCACCTCGTTCGTAGATTGAGTAAATAACAAAATTTCCCGAGGGGCTTAAAGAGATATTATTCGCGCGATTTTTTCCGGTGTAGATTTTTAAAGCCTGTTCCTGTTTCTCCGCGTTATCTCTGTTTTCGCGGGCTTTATTTTGAGCCTCGCGTTCGTTCAGTACCACAAACAATTCATTTTGTTGTGCTTCCAGCCATTTTGCCTGTTCATCGCTGCTCTTTTCTTTTGTTTCGTTTCCCGAAACAAAATTTGTAATCTGGCGAATGAGTCCACTTGCAGGATGAATGGTATACAGATTGTTGTCTTTTATAAATGCAATTTCTGTGTCGTTTAAAACAAATTCGGGCGAAATAGCACGCTCCAACCAATTGGTCAGTTGTTTTTCCGTTCCGTTTTTGGTGGAATACAAATAAATATTGCCATTTCGTGCATATACTTTTTTCGACTTGTCGGCAGAGTAGTCAACCTGCCTGGCCGGAAGATGTAGTTTTTCCTCCAGCGGTACTTTTTCAATTTGTTTGCTTTGCAACGAATAGGAGTACAAGGATTCCAGCGTGTCCTGATCCGGATTCCAATCGAAATAAATTTTTTGCCCGTCGCCCGACCAACTAATGTTTTCAGGCGAGGTTCCGATCCATTTTGCCGGATCCTGCATAATATTTTCGATGGTGAGCTGGCTGCGGTTGTTGCGCTGTATTTGACCAAAAGCAGTAACAACCAAGGCGAGCAAAAAAATGGTGAACAGTTTTTTCATGAGAAATAATTTATAAGCGGTATTAGATTTAAAATGAAATGGTATCGGGGTGCGGACCGATCCGTTTGTTTTTATCCAGACTGTCGATTTTTAAAATATCCTCCGGTGTTAGTTCAAAATCGAAAATATTGGCATTTGCGATAATTCGTTCGTCGGTAACCGATTTAGGAATGGTAACCACGCCTTTTTGAATGTCCCAGCGTAATACGATCTGCACCGGAGTTTTGCCGTATTTAGCTGCCAGATCCTGCAAAAGAGGAACCGAGTTAACTTTTCCCTTCATAATTGGCGACCAGGCTTCCAATTGTATTCCTTTGCTTTTGCAATAAGTTAAAAGTTCGGGCTGAACAAGCTCCGGATGAAATTCAACCTGGTTAACAGCCGGTATTACCTTGCAGTGCGGCAAAAAATCATCGAGATGATGTACCAGAAAATTGCTTATTCCGATGGCTTTTATTTTTCCTTTGTTGTACAACTCTTCAAGTGCTTTCCAGGTGTCGATCGATTTTTCCCCTTTTGGCCAGTGAATTAGATACAGATCGAGGTAATTTGTCTGTAATTTCTCCAGGCTTTCTTCAAAAGCGGCCATTGTTGTATCGTAACCTTGTTCACTGTTCCACACTTTTGAGGTTAGAAAAATATCTTCGCGCGCAACATTACTTTCCTTAATGGCAGTTCCAACACCTTTTTCGTTCCGGTAAATGGCGGCAGTGTCAATACTTCTGTATCCGTTGTTAAGCGCCACTTTTATGGCATTTATAACTTCTTTCCCGTCTTCCGACTGGAAAACACCCAGACCCAACCATGGCATAGTTAGGCCGTTATTTAACGTAGTTTTTGATGTAATATTCATAATGATTTCTTTTTGGAGACTTCTAAAATAGCACTTTTTAAATGAATAATTCTCTGATAAATTTTAGTATTCGATTTAAACAAAAAATATAGTTTTGTAAACAACAAAAAAATGCCCAGGGCACAGGTCTTAAGGCACAAAGTAAAAAAAGGAAATGAAGGTATTCAAGTTTGGAGGCGCCTCGGTAAAAGATGCCGCAGCTGTAGAAAATGTTTTTCAGATTATTAAAAGTGAAACAGGTAAACTGGTGGTTGTAATTTCTGCCATGGGTAAAAGTACCGATTTGCTGGAAACGTTAATAAAAGCGTATTACAACAAAACGAGTGAGAAACTGGCTATTTTTAAGGCCTTTAAAGATTATCACATCGAAATAATTGAAACTTTATTTGGCGAAAAAGGAATGCCGCAACCCGTTTACGAGCTTTTTAACGAACTGGAACATAAGCTGGCAACCCGGCCTTCGTATGATTATAATTTTGAATACGACCAGATTATTTGTTTTGGCGAGTTGATTTCTACACGTATTATCAGCGATTATTTAAATGCCGCAGGGCACCCCAATAAATGGATCGATGTAAGAACCTGCCTGAAAACAGATGACACTTTCAGAGATGCAAAAGTTGATTGGGAGTGGACAGAAGAGTTGATTTTGGAGGAGTTTACTTTTCAGGAAGACCAGTTGTACATCACGCAGGGATTTATTGGATCGACCTCCGCCAATTTAACCACCACACTCGGAAGAGAAGGATCGGATTTTACAGCGGCAATTATTGGTAGTTTGTTAATGGTAGAAAGTGTTTCGATTTGGAAAGATGTACCCGGTATTTTAAGTGCCGATCCGAAAAAAATGGCCGACACTGTTATGATAAACGAATTGTCGTATAAAGAAGCAGTGGAGATGACACATTCGGGAGCCAAAGTAATTCATCCGAAAACCATGCAACCTTTGCACAACAAAGGAATTCCGCTTTTGGTAAAATCGTTTGTTGTGCCACAAAACCCGGGAACGGTTATTCATAAAATCGATCATAAAGTTGAATTGCCACCCATTTTTATTCTCAAAGAAAACCAGGTGTTAATTACGCTTTCGGCAAAAGATTTCTCCATTATTTCGATAGTAGATATTGAACGTGTTGTAAACTTTTTAATGGAGAAATTAATAAAAGTGACTTTAATGCAACAGTCGGCCATCGACTTAAATATTGTCGCCGATGCCTCAGATGAAAATCTGGAAGAGATTTTTGGCGAACTGTCAACTCAATACAATATTCGTTACAATACCGGATTAACGTTGGTTACCATTCGTCATTATACCGAAGAGGTGCTCGACTGGATGGTTAAAGAAAAAGACATTTACCTGGAACAACACAGCAGGTTAACCGCCAGAATGCTTGTAAAAGAGTAATCGAAACCTTTAAAAGGAATTTTATTTCTATCCGAACGGATTTTTCTTGTAATTTTAGTGAGCTATTCTTTACATATAAAAAAAACTTCTTCAAGATGAAGCAAAAAAAGATTCTTCCTTACGCCATTGGACTAGTAGTAGTTGTTATGATTTTATTGGTAGTCGGGAAAAAAGCCGGCTGGTTTGGTAACGAGTTTACAATAAGTATTGCCACCGAAAAAGTTGAAAGCAAAACAATTACTGAATTTATTACTGCCAACGGTAAAATTCAGCCAAAAACAGAAGTAAAAATCAGTCCGGATGTGGCAGGTGAAATCGTGGAACTTTTTGTGGAAGACGGTCAACCGGTAACCAAAGGAGATCCTTTGTGTGTGATTAAACCCGAAATGTATGTATCGGCACTAAACCGTTCAGAAGCCGCATTAAATTCGTCGAAAGCCAGATTGGCACAGGCGGAGGCACAACAAATAGAACGTGAACTCTCGTATAAAAGGAGCAAACAATTGTATGATAAAGGAACCATTCCTGTATCGGAATTTGAAACCGCCGAAGCAGCTTACAAAGTAGCGCAGGCAGAAGTGCGGGCCGCACAGTATTCGGTACGTAGTGCCGAAGCAACGGTGTCGGAAGCACAGGAACAGCTTACAAAAACCAAAATTTATGCTCCGATTTCAGGAACCATTTCGGCCTTGAATGTGGAAAAGGGAGAACGTGTAGTTGGAACAAGTATGATGGTTGGAACCGAAATGATGACCGTTGCCGATCTGGATAAAATGGAAGTTCAGGTAGAGGTTAACGAAAACGACATTGTTAAGGTAATGAAATTTGATACCGCCCTGGTTGAGGTTGATGCTTATCTGAATCGCAAATTCAAAGGCATTGTAACCGAAATTGCCAACTCGGCAAGTACCACCGGAACCACCGCCGATCAGGTTACCAATTTCGATGTGAAAGTATTTTTGTTAAAAGAATCATACGAAGACCTGATAACAGAAACGAGTCCTTATCCATTTCGTCCGGGAATGTCGGCAACGGTTGACATACTTACCGAAACACGCGAAGGTGTAATTTCTGTACCAATTTCGGCAGTTACCACCCGAATTAAAAAAGAAGGTGGTGGTACCGAAGAAGTTGCTGATGAAGAGAGTACTGCGGCTGAAACTACTACTGATAGTAAAACCGCAGTTAAGGAAGAAAAGCAAGAGGTTGTTTTTGTGTACAGTGACGATAAAGTGAAAAAAGTGGAAGTAAAAACCGGTATTCAGGACAACAACAGCATTGAAATTCTGGAAGGTGTAAACGAAGGCGACGAAGTGGTAATTGCTCCATACAATGCCATCAACAAAACCTTAAAAGACAGTATGATGGTAAAGAAAGTAAAAGAAGAAGAACTGTTTAAAACAAGTAAATAAATAACTTGGATTACAAGAATAAAGAGCCGCTTTTCAATTGAAAGGCGGCTTTTCTTTTTTATCCATGATAGTTTTTGGGCGACACTCCAATTTTTTTAGCAATAACCGAAAAATGTGATCTGACACTAAGCTGACTTTCTGTGAAAATGTTTTAGTGTCGAACTCACGTTATTACAAACGACGAAGGCAATTTAAAGCATTTATATGTTAGCGCAATTACATTTCAGTTGAAATTAAACCATTTATGAAAATTATGATCTATTAAAAAAGTATGAATGCGATTATGAAATTTTAACTGATAGATAAATCTCCTTTTGTTTCTGAAAATTTCGTCTAAAAACCGAATAAAACAAACTTGAATATGAATTTAATAACAAACTTATTATGCAACTAAAAAAACTATTTCTTGCTGTTTTAGTCATGAGCTGCTTTTCAATATTGCATGCACAGGAACTAACTAATTTTATGAACAGAAAACCCACAGTGTCACCTGAAATTGGTGAAACAGAGGTTACCTTCCGTTTTATGGCACCAAAAGCAGATTCTGTGAAAATTACGGGTGGTTTTACACCTACCGTTAAAATGAAAACTTCGTTTGGTGAGATGGATGTTCCCGGACCACTTGATCTTGTAAAAGACGAAACGGGACTTTGGTCAATTACTCTTCCTTTGCCTGAACCGGAACTATATACATACAGTTTTATTGTTGATGGAATTAGTGCCAACGACCCGAATAACACGTTTATGCAGCGCGACGGATCGCGTTATTTGAGTGTTTTATTGGTTCCCGGTACTAAAACCGAAAATTACTTTGAAGCAAACAAACGTGGAAACCTGCACCAGGTATGGTACGATTCGCCAACGCTTAAGTTAAACCGACGAATGTTTGTTTACACGCCGTATGGGTACGAAACCAGTAACAAAGATTATCCGGTGTTGTATCTTTTACACGGTGCCGGTGGCGACGAAGATGCCTGGAGTTCAATGGGACGTACACGTCAGATTTTGGATAACCTGATTGAAAAAGGCCTTGCTGAACCAATGATTTGTGTAATGCCAAACGGAAATCCAAATCAGATGGCAGCACAAACTACCCAGTTGCCCGTGAGTGAACTTGATTTTAGAGACCCTGCCAACCGCAATCTATATGTAAACAGCATTGTAAAAGACATTGTACCATACATTGAAAAGAATTTCCGTGTAATTGCCGATCCAGACCATCGTGCTATTGCAGGTCTTTCAATGGGAGGCGGGCATACCATTGCTGCAGCCAACACTTATCCCGGAACATTCCAGTACATTTGTCCCTTAAGTATGGGTTTGTGGGGAGAACAACCCGATGTGGATAAACAATTACAAGGCCTGAAAACTGCGGGTTATAAATTGTACTGGCTTGCCTGTGGAAATAGTGATTTTTTATGGGAAAGTGCTCAGAAACTGGATCAGAAACTTACTGATAATGGACTGGAACACACCTTCTTTGTTACTGAAGGTGGCCATACCTGGGCAAATTGGCGTGTGTATTTAAATACATTCGCGCCTCTGTTGTTCAAATAGAAACAAAAGAATACATAAAACAAAAAAGACTTTACAGCAATGTAAAGTCTTTTTTGTTTGTGGAGAATATCGGAATCGAACCGATGACCTTTTGACTGCCAGTCAAACGCTCTAGCCAACTGAGCTAATCCCCCAAATTATTTTTACTGTTTGCATTTACTATTATTGGATTAGCGAAGTGCCTGTCCCGATTTTAATCGGGAAGCTAATCCCCCAAATGCGTGTGCAAATATAAAAATATTTTTCATTTGCATGTATTCTCAGGTTTAAAAGCTTCGCTTTTTGCAAAAAAAATCAATAGGAAAATATTTATATATTTGATTGGAAAACCAATACAACTATTTTTTTGAAGAATGTATTCATATATCTGCCTTTGATTTTCTTATTGTCATCTTGTCAAAATAATAAGGCGAGTAAAATAATTGAATCCACTGGTTTATACCCTCCAGCCTCAGTTGTTAATTTAGATACTTGCATCGGATATAAACTGAATACTGTTAGTGGAGACCTTATCAGGCCGCTAATTAATAATTTTGGCGATACAGTTCTCTCAGGGAAACCTATTGTTGCAATAGGAAAGAACATCGATCCGGGAACAGTTCTTTTGCCCAGAGAAATCCCTTCAACTGACCCTTATCAAACACAGCTTGCCAAACAAACCGAAAAAATTCCGGAACCCTTAAGTCGTATTTCAATAGATTTTAACCAATTGAGAGCAGTTAAAACCGAAGATAAAAACCACAATTTGGTTTTAAAAAATTCGGTGGGTGATACTGTCCCAACAGGAGTGGAACTAAACTTCAACGGTAAAATTGTTCCTTCTAAAAATCCAGTTTCTACTCTTGCGCTTCCTCCCAAGCAAAAGGACAGAAACATGTTGAATATAAAATATGTAGATGTTGAGCAAGGTTTGAATTCGTCATATATTCTTGCCATTCTGGAGGATAGACATCATAATATCTGGTTTGGAACAAAGGATGGAGGAGTGAGTATTTATAATGGAATTACTTACAATGTTTTTACCGAAAAAGAAGGATTGTGTAACAATACCATTAGAGCTTTATTTGAAGATAAAAATGGAAACATTTGGCTGGGCACTGATGGAGGAGTTTGTATGTACGATGGAAAAAGCTTCATTCATTTTACCGAGGCAGAGGGATTGAGTAACAATCAGGTTTTATTTATTTACGAAGACAGCAAGAACAACTTGTGGTTTGGAACCAATGGGGGAGGTGTGTGCAAATACAACGGAAAAACATTTATAAACTACACCACCGGGGAAGGACTGACGAATAACATTGTACGCTATATTATGGAAGATAGTCAGGGTAGAGTCTGGTTTGGAACAAATGGAGGAGGTATTACCATATTGCACAATAACACATTTATTTCTTTTACCGAAGAAGATGGACTTCCCAACAATAGTGTGCTTCCTATTGTGGAAGATAGTAGAGGGAATTTTTGGTTTGGAACATGGGGAAGTGGAGTTTGTAAGTATGACGGGAAATACCTTACAACTTATACTGAAAAAGAAGGTTTGGTTTACAATAGTATTAATTCCATAGTTGAAGACGAAAGTGGGAAGATTCTGTTCGGAACTTGGGAAGGTGTAAGTATTTACGACGGAAAAACATTTATGAATTTAACCGAGGAACAAGGATTAAGTTACAAAGACATAAATGTTATTCTAAAGGATCACTCCGGGAATTTTTGGATGGGAACATGGGGAGGTGGAGTAAGTATTTATGCTGATAATTTGTTTGCAAGCTACACCGTAGATCAGGGTTTATATGATAATCACATTTTTTCGATGCTTGAAGACAGCCATAAAAACATTTGGTTTGGATCGTGGAAAGGAGTTAGCAAATTGCAGAACGATGTGTTTAAGCATTATACCGAAAAGCAAGGCTTAGGCAATAACTATGTGTATGCCGTGTATGAAGATAGTAAACAGAATATTTGGTTTGGAACGGGTGAAGGAGGTGTTACAAAATTTGATGGTGATACTTATGTTCATTACACTGCCAAAGAAGGCCTTTGCGAGGATTATATTAATTCGGTTTGCGAAGATAACGATGGAAATATTTGGTTTGCAAGTCAGAACGAAGGAATTTCAATGTTATCGAACGGAAAATTTACGCAGTTCACCGAGAAGGAGGGCTTAAGTAGTAACAGCGTGAATTGTATATTTAAAGACCATAATGGGAATTTGTGGTTTGGGACTAACGATGGAGGAGTTACGCGGTTTAACGGCAAAACCTTGATGCATTTCACCGAAAAAGAAGGACTAAGTGATAATTCTGTTTTAACTATTTTTGAAGACAGCCGGAATAATCTGTGGTTTGGTACCGATGGTGGCGGGCTTTGTATGTTTAATGGGAAGCATTTTGTTTGTTACACTACACAAGAAGGACTAAGTGATAATTCTGTTCGGTCGGTAATAGAAGATGGCAACAATAACATTTGGGCCAGTACCCAAAAAGGAATCAATTTGATACTGGTATCTTCCAATACAAATTATGGATCTTCAGTTAATCGCGCTGAAAAAACAAGAATACAGGAGCCCGTAGAATTCGATTACATCCATCCAAAAATACACAGCTACAATGAATTGGATGGAATAAAAGGAATTGATTTTTATAAAAATAGTGTTTTGCTCGACAGCGATAACCGTATCTGGTGGGGAGGTGGAAAAAGCCTTTCCATTCTCGATTTAAATAATTTCAGATTAAATGAAAACGCACCAAGTGTACAACTTAATCGATTGGAAATAAATGAAGAGTTTATTGAAAAATCAGGAAATAGAAGTGAAAATGTTGATGTTTTTCAATCAGAACGATCCTACGAATTGCTGAGTTTTCATCAAAATAAACCACTTCCGTATTTCAAAAATCATCTTACATTTTATTTCTCGGCAATAGACTGGTCCGCTCCCTATAAAATTCGTTATTCGTATAAATTGGAAGGGCTTAATGAAAATTGGAGTAAACCAAGCCAGGAGTTCAAAGCAGATTACAGAAACCTGCCTGCCGGAAATTACACCTTTATACTGCGTGCCATTGGCGATGCACAAAAATGGAGTCAGCCAATTGAGTATAGGTTTACTATTTCGCATCCGTGGTGGAATACGATATTTGCCCGTTTTGTTTTTGGTTTATGCAGTGTACTACTTGTTGTTGCATTAATAAAATGGCGAACTCGTAAGCTTAACTTACATAAAAACCAATTACAAGAAATTATTAAAGAACGCGATTTGCAGATTGAAAAAGCAAATGAGTCTGATCGGTTAAAATCAGCATTTTTAGCCAATATGAGCCATGAAATTCGCACTCCTATGAACGGAATTCTTGGATTTGCCGATTTGTTAAAAGAGCCGGGCCTGAGTGGAGAAGTTCAACAGAATTACATAAACATAATTGAAAAAAGTGGTGCCCGAATGCTAAACATCATCAACGACATAATTAGCATTTCAAAAATCGAATCGGGACAAGTTGAAGTATATATTCAGGAGACGGATATCATGGATCAAATGCAGTATATCTATACTTTTTTTAAGCCGGAAATTGAAGCGAAAGGAATTCGTTTTCTTTTTCAGAATAAGCCGAAGATGGAAAAGCTCATTGTTCGAACTGATCGTGAAAAAGTGTACTCAATATTAACAAACCTGGTTAAAAATGCCGTTAAATATACTTCTCACGGAACGATTGAAATGGGGTATGATGTTAAGGATAAATTTCTTCAGATTTATATAAGAGATAGTGGATCCGGTATTCCGAAAGACAGGCAGGAAGCCATATTTGAACGTTTTGTACAGGCCGATATTTCTGACAGAATGGCCTTGCAGGGTGCTGGCTTAGGGTTGTCAATATCAAAGGCTTATGTTGAAATCTTAGGAGGTAGAATTTGGCTGGAATCGCTTGAAGGAACCGGGAGTACATTTTATTTTACATTGCCTTATCAAATTGAGTCAAAACCCAACATCCGGAATTGAATAGTTTGTGCGATAAAAAGCATAAATAAATTCGTTTAATACATTATTTACTTATATTTAAAACATTCAAAAACCGCACTATTCTTGAGTGTTAAAATAAGGGATTACTGAGGAATTAATAAAAGTTGAACTTGCAGAATTCTGTTTATAATAAAATATTATTGCATTTAAAGGCCAAAGAAAGTTTTGATTTTGAAGCCTATAAATTACCAATGTTAATTCGCAGAATTGATAACCGCATTCTGAGAATGCATTTTGGGACGCCTGAACTTTATTATACGCTATTACAAAACAACCAAGAGGAAGCGAAAGAATTGGTAAATAATTTTATGATTAATGTAAGCCAATTTTTTAGAGATTCGTACACCTTTGAGGTAATAAAAAAAAGGATCCTGCCCGAATTGATAACACAAACAATAGCTGCAGGTCGAAATTCTCTTCGAGTTTGGTCGGCAGGTTGTGCAAGAGGAGAAGAAGCGTATAGCCTGGCTATATTAATTGATGAATATTGTAAAAAGGAGAAATTGGAAATTGACGTTGACATTTTTGCCACTGATTATGATTCTTCGGCATTGGAGTTTGCAAAAAAAGGAGAATACGACCAAAGCAGTGTAGAGGAGGTTAAATTAAAGTACTTAAAACAGTTTTTTAAGCAAACCAACGACAAATACATTATTAACACTGTGTTGAAAAACAAGGTTCACTTCTCACAATACAATCTTTTAGACCAGAACAGTTATGCTCCTTCTGATAGTATTTATGGCGAATTTGACCTTATCCTTTGCAGAAATGTATTGATCTATTTTAACGAAGAATATCAGAATCTTATTTTTGAAAAACTATATAAATCTTGTATAATGGATGGAATTTTAATTTTAGGAGACGCTGAAATTCCTCCAAAACATTTTGGAAATAAATTTCAACAAATAGATGATTTCTGTAAAACATATAGGAAAAAACACAATGGGCATTAGAAATTTAAATATTGGAGTTCGTTTGGCGTTGGGTTTTGCAATAATTGTTGCTTTCTCAATTTTAATAGGAATTATTGCATTACAAAATATCTCAACTGCGACCAAAGCAACCGAGAATATGTACATGCATCCCTTAACAGTTAGTAATGCTGTTAGGGATATTAAAACCAATATTATTGCCATTCATCGTTCGATGAAAGATGTTGCGCTGGCAAATAACGAACAAGAACTTTTTATAGCTGAGCAAGAGGTTGATCGATTGGAAGATGTTGTTAATAAGAAGTTTGACGTTGTGTACAGTCAGTTTCTTGGCAATATGGATGATGTTAAAAAGGCACATGAAAGTTTTTTAGATTGGAAGCCTATTCGAGAAGAAGTAATTTATTTGTGGCAGCAAGGGAAAAAAGATGAGGCCATTGCCATAACAAAAGGGAAGGGAGCCAAACATGTTAATAAGGTTTTGACCGATGTGGATGTGATGGTTGATTTTGCAAATGCTAAGGCAGATAGTTTTTATGCTCTTACAAAAGCAGATGAAAAACGTTCCTTCAGGTTTATGATTCTTCTTTTGTCTGTAATTTTTATTTTCAGCTCTGTTATAATTTTTGTTTTTACGCGAAGTTTGGTTAGTCCAATTCGAAAATTGAATGTAATTGCCGGCAAAATAGGATCAGGAGATTTAAGTGTTCGACATGATGTGAAGGCAAAAGATGAAATTAGTCAGTTGGCTATTTCTTTTAATAAAATGGCCGATTCTATTGAGTTGCGGAATAGTGTTTTAGAGGGTTTGTCCGGGATTTCCGGAGCAATGCTGGGTAAAATAAAATTAATCGATTTTGCCGAGTCACTGCTTTTAAAACTGGCAGATCTGACTGATTCTCAAATGGCAACATTTTACATCAGGGAAGAAGGTGCAGACAACTTTATTCCTCTGGCTTCCATTGGAACGAATGCTACTCAGCTTAAATCATTCGATATTGCTAATTCTCCCGGAGACCTCGGAAATGTCATCCGATCTCAAAAGTTATATCATTTACGCAATATCTCCAACGATACAATCTTTCTTTATAACTCAGTAGCAGGCGAACTCATCCCTAAAGAAGTAATAACTATACCTGTTGTTCAAGACCAGAAGGTTATTGCTCTTATTTCATGTGTCAGTATTCTTGCTTTTACAAACGAGAGTCTTACCATAATCGAGCAGGCTCAGCCAATAATCAATGCTTCGTTTAATACCTTGTTAGCCAATCGGAAAACACGAAAATTCTCGGAACAACTTGTTCTGGTAAATCAAGAGTTAGAGGCGCAATCGGAAGAGTTGCAGGAACAAACTGAAGAATTAAAACAGCAGTCGGATGAGCTGAAAGTATCAAGTGACAGTTTACTTGAACAGAATGTGGAGTTGGAAATGCAACGAAGACAGGTAGAAGAAGCCAACCGTTTAAAAAGCGAGTTCTTATCCAATATGAGTCATGAACTTAGAACACCGTTAAATTCGATAAATGCACTTTCGAATGTGTTAAGAATGCAGTTGGCTGGTAAATTGGATGACGATGAAACCAATTATCTGAAAATAATTGAGCGTAACGGGAAAAGATTATTATCGCTGATAAATGATATTCTGGATCTGTCGAAAGTTGAAGCTGGTAAAATGGAAATGGATATACGGACTTTTTCCTTAAATTCTGCTCTGACTTATACTGTTGAGAGTCTTCAGGCTTTGGCAGCAGACAAGGGGATAGAATTGAAACTGGATATTATTGGTGAAATACAAATTGACAGTGATGAAAACCGCTTGAATCAGGTAATTACAAATGTGCTGGGGAATGCAATAAAATTTACCGAAAAAGGTTCGGTTAACGTTTTATGCGAGCAAAGAAATGAAAATGTTTGTATAGTGATAAAGGATACTGGTATTGGAATTGATGCTGATGTTTTGCCTTTAATTTTTCAAGAGTTCAGGCAAGCAGATGGTACCACATCGAGAGCTTATGAAGGCACCGGACTGGGATTGGCAATTGCCAGTAAAATAATTGAGGCTTTGAATGGAACGATTAAGGTTGAAAGTGTAAAAGGAGTAGGTTCAACATTTAGTATCGAAATTCCAAGCGAAGTGAGTCAGTCGAAAGTGCTTGAAGCTGTAACTCAAATAGCGGAGAATCCGGCAATGGGAAATTCGAAAGCAATTCTTGTAGTGGATGACGACAAAAAACTTGTTGCTGAAATTTCGAAAAAACTTGAAAATGAGGGCTACACTACCATCAAGGCGCATTCGGGAACTGAAGCATTAGAATTGGCTGTTTTACACAAGCCGTATGCCATAACTCTGGATATTCTAATGCCGGAAATAGATGGCTGGGAAGTTTTGCAAAAACTGCAACGGAATTCTGCTACAAGAGATATTCCTGTAATTATTATTTCGAAATCGGATGATCTGGAAACAAGTCTGGCATTGGGGGCTGTGGGTTACATACAAAAACCAGTCGACAAAAATTTGCTGATTCAAAAGATTCGTAAAATCAATACTAATGCAAGGAAAATTGCCATTGTTGATGATTCAGAAATAGATCGGATGCAAATACGACGGACACTCGTAAATGAAAACCTTGATCATATTATGTTCGAAAATGGCAGGGATTGTCTGAACTATTTAAAAACAGAACTTCCTGATGTACTGGTGCTTGATTTAATGATGCCTGAAATGGATGGATTTCAGGTATTAAAAGAGATCCGGAACACGCATTCTACAAGCAGGCTTCCGGTTATAGTTGTTACCGCAAAAGATTTGAGCCAAACAGAAAAGGATTTTCTGAGAGGCCGCGCTACTGCTATTTTAGCAAAAGGAGATACAACAAAAGCCGAAGTGGTGAATGAAATTTACCGGATTGTTAGTCAGATGGAATCTGAAACACAAAACGAGACAGAAAAACCGAACAAGAATACCGGTACTATTTTAATTATCGAAGACAATGAGTCGGCAGTTATTCAAATTCGCAAGGTTTTGCAAAAGGCTGGGCTAAATGTTCATCATGCAAGTGGAGGCAAAGAGGCACTAGAGTTTGTTAAACACACTGTTCCTGATGGTATAATACTTGATTTAATGATGCCGGAAATGGATGGTTTTGAAGTTCTCGAAAATATTCGTAGTGCAGAATCAACCCGGGAAATTCCGGTTATTATTTTAACTGCTAAAAACCTGACAAAAGCCGACCTTGATAAATTGTCTGCAAATAATATCCAGCAACTTATTCAAAAAGGAGATATTAACGTTATCGAGCTTTTAAGTAAAGTCAACCAGATGCTTGGAGTTGGCAATCCGTCAATCAAAAAAGCAGAAACCGCAAGTTTAAAAACTTCTGACGAAAGAATAATTGAGGAAAGAAAGAAAGCAAAAATTCTGATTGTGGAAGATAATCCGGATAACAGGATTACTGTTCGTGCCATTATTGGGAATAAATACGAAACCATTGAAGCCGAAGATGGGGAACTTGGTATACAAAAGTCGTTAACTGAACTTCCTGATTTGATATTGCTTGATATTTCGCTGCCGAAAAAGGATGGTTTTGATGTTATCGCAGCATTAAAAGAAAACCAAAAAACCAAAAATATACCTGTTATTGCTTTAACTGCAAAAGCAATGAAAGGTGACAGGGAAAAAATAACAGAAGCCGGATGCGACGAATATATTTCGAAACCAATCGATGCTGTAGAATTATTACAAAAAATAAATCTGTTGCTTCTCAAATAAAATTATCCAAGCCAAAAACTTTCAGAAATGGAGAAAATTCTTGCAATTGACGACCAGCCAGACAACTTAATTACCATAAAAGCAGTGGTGAAAATGTTGCTGCCTGATTATGAGGTTGTAACCGCTATGTCGGGAACGCAAGGAATTGAACAGGCCAGGGAACATCAGCCTGATGTTATTTTGCTTGATATAATTATGCCGGGCATGGATGGTTACGAAGTTTGTAAGTTGTTAAAAGAGGATGAGTTAACAAAACATATTCCTGTTGTAATGGTAACTGCTTTGCGAACAGATTCGAACAGCAAAGTGAGAGCGTTGGATTTGGGTGCCGACGCATTTGTATCGAAACCGTTTGAACCAGTTGAATTGGCAGCGCAACTTAAAGTTATTTTACGAACAAAAAAGGCGGAAGACAAACTTCGGGGAGAAAAGGAGCATTTGGATCGATTGGTTAAAGAAAGAACCATTGTTCTTGAAGAAGCAAATCTGTTTAACAAATCATTGCTCGATACAATCCCGTTTCCAATAGAAATAGTTAATAAAAGAGGTGAAATATTATTTATGAACCCCGTGTTGGAAAAACTTGTGGGGAAGAATAAAATAGGTTCGTTTTGTTGGGAATTGTACAAAGACGATAAGCAGCAATGCAAAGATTGTCCGCTTTCGGAAAAGAAACTGAATGGCAAAATAATAAAAACAGAAACAGAGGGACTGTTCGGAGGAAGAACATTTGAGATTACGCACAGAAGTATGATTTTTAATGGTGAGGAAGCCGTGATGGAAATTTTTGTGGAAACAACCGAGCGTAAAATTTTTGAAAACGAATTAATCACTGCAAAAGAAAAAGCCCAGGAAAGTGATCGGTTAAAAACAGCTTTTTTAGCAAATATGAGCCACGAAATCAGAACGCCAATGAACGGTATTCTGGGGTTTACAACGCTATTACAGGAACCTGGTTTGACAGGTGAAGATCAAAACCGATTTATTGAAATTATCAAAAAAAGTGGCGATCGGATGTTAAACACCGTTGATGACATTATTGAGATTTCAAAATTAGAAACAGGACAGATTAAAGTAGTAAACAGAAAGTTAAATGCAAGTTTGCATTTGAATACTTTGTTTCAATTCTTTGAGTTTGAAGCAAATCAGAAGGGGCTTCAGTTGAAACTTGGAAACCAAATACCTGATGACGATAACCAAATAATAACTGATAAAAATAAGTTTAGTTCCATATTGTCCAACCTCATTAAAAACGCCATTAAATTTACCGACAAAGGATTTATTGAGATTGGTGGCATTAAGAAACAACAGTATTTTGAATTTTATGTAAAGGATACCGGAATTGGAATACCAAAGAAGCGGATCGATGCAATTTTTAACAGATTTGAACAAGCAGATATCGATGACGTAAGGGCATTTGAAGGTTCCGGATTGGGACTTGCTATTGCAAAATCGTACGTTGAATTGCTCGGAGGGAAAATATGGGTGGAATCAGCAATCAATGAAGGTTCCACATTTTATTTTACGATACCGAGTGTTGCCGAAAATTTTTCAGTTGCAAAATTCAACTCTGAAGGAATACAGAATGAGAGTGAAAAGAAAGTAAAAAACATAAATGTTTTAATTACTGAAGATGACGAAATAAGTAAACTCCATTTGTCTATTTTATTGAAAAAAACTGCAACGAAAATAAGTTTTGCCAGTACCGGAAAAGAGGCGGTTGAATTTTGCAACCAAAATCCTGACACCAATTTAATCCTGATGGATATAAAAATGCCGGTTATGGATGGTTTCGCAGCAACACGAAAAATACGGACCTTTAATAAGAAAGTTACAATAATTGCTCAAACTGCTTTTGCATTAGAGGGCGACAGAGAAAAAGCACTGGAAGCAGGTTGTAACGATTATGTCTCAAAACCAATCAGTAAGGATATTTTACACAGTACGATTAATAAGTATTTTTAATGTGGTTTTAGCTATAAACGACTTCAAAATCCCACACATAAAATAATAATTCAAGAAGAGTATCCCATATTTCAATTTTGGTAAAGTTTTTGTTAAACAAATATTGTTCTGCAGAAAACGAGCCGGCGTTCTTTATTTATTGATTCACTCATTTAAACAATAAGCCATGATTGAAAATAAAAAAAGCGAAAAAGCCAATCTCGAAAACAAAAAAAGCATCTTCTTTTTAATTGGTTTGGTAATTGCGTTGAGTTCTGTTTTATATGCCTTCGAGTGGAAAACAAGTACATCAGATGCTGTAATGGAATTTGATACGCATGATTATACACCTGAAGAATATATTTTTATCCCTCGCACACCAGCCGAAAAGAAAGAGATTCCAAAGCCAATGGTGCAAGTTGAGATTATTAAGTTGGTTGAAAATGATCAACAGGTTGACGATATTTTTGCTGATTTTAGCTCTGAACCGGATGACGGGTTGGAAATTGATTTTAGTAACCCAGTATTTAAACCAAGTGAAAATCCTCTTGATAAGCCAGACGATATTTTTATTCATGTTGAAATTATGCCCGAATTTCCGGGCGGAAAACAAGCCTTGCTTAGCTATTTGGCAAACAATGTTAAGTACCCGTTAATTGCACAGGAAAATGGAATAAAAGGAAAAGTTTATGTGAGCTTTGTAATTGATGAGTTGGGTAACATTAATGATGTAGACCTGTTGCGCGGCGTGGATTCTGCACTGGACAATGAGGCATTAAGAGTCGTTCGCGGAATGCCAAAATGGAAACCGGGAAAACAGGCTGGAAAGGCTGTTAAAGTCAGGTACACTGTGCCTATATATTTCGAGTTGAGATAGAATTTATAAATCAATTGATTTTTATCTTGCATGTAAATATTATTTTTTATCTTTAAGCCCCGCTTTTTAGGGGGCAAAAATCGAATAAAACAAATAATTAATAAGTAGTATGGAACTTAAAAAATCTAAAAAAGCTGATCTTGAGAGTAAAAGAAATACCTTTTTACTTATCGGGTTGGTTGTCGCGTTAGGCGTCACGCTTTTGGCTTTTGAATGGACTACAAAACCAAGTAAAGCTGAATCGTTGGGTACTATCCAAACCGCACAAGTTGAAGAAGAGATTATCCCAATTACTCGTGAGCAAGAGGTAAAACCACCTCCACCACCTCCACCACCAAAAGTAATCGAGGTGTTAAACATTGTTGACGATGATGTTGAGATTGAAGACGAATTGGAGATTGAAGATACTGAAGCTGATGACGAAACTGTAATTGATGTTGCTCCGGTAATTGAAACTGCAGAAGAGGAAGAAGAAGAAGAAGCTCAGGTATTTTTTATCGTTGAGGATATGCCGGAATTCCCTGGTGGTGATTTAGCTTTACGTAAGTACATTGCTAACGCCATTAAATATCCTGTAATTGCTCAGGAAAACGGTATTCAAGGTAAAGTATATGTAACTTTTGTTGTTGGTAAAACAGGTCAGGTTACAAATGCATCTATCGCAAGGGGTGTCGATCCATCTTTGGACAAGGAAGCACTTCGCGTTGTAAATGCTCTTCCACCATGGAAGCCCGGAAAACAGCGTGGAAAACCAGTTAATGTATCGTACACGGTACCAATTAACTTCGTGTTGCAGTAACAAATAAAAAACAATATTTTTGCACTCCTGTTTCTAATGAAGCAGGAGTTTTTTTTTACAACAGATTAGAGCATGATAGAAACAGCACCGGAAACAGAAAAGGCAGTAATAGTAGGTTTAATAAACCACGCGCAAGACGAAAGACAGGTTAAAGAATACCTGGATGAATTGGAGTTTTTGGCCGATACGGCTGGCGCTGTGGTATTGAAAAAATTTACGCAAAAGCTCGATGTACCAAACAAAGCAACATTTGTTGGGCCGGGTAAACTCGAAGAAATTGGCAACTACATTAAAGTGGTTGAAGCCGATACCGTAATTTTCGACGATGAACTTTCTCCAACTCAGTTGCGAAATATCGAAACCATATTGGAGTGCAAAGTATTGGACAGAACCAACCTGATTCTCGATATTTTTGCCAAACGCGCCCAAACGGCACACGCAAAAACACAGGTTGAACTGGCTCAATACCAGTATTTACTTCCCCGACTTACGCGAATGTGGACTCACCTTGAGCGGCAAAAAGGGGGGATTGGAATGCGTGGTCCGGGTGAAACTCAGATTGAAACCGACCGCCGGATTATTCTGGATAAAATTTCGTTGTTAAAAAAGCAGTTGGTTAAAATCGACAAGCAGAAGGCTACCCAGCGTAAAAATCGTGGAAAACTGGTGCGTGTTGCCCTGGTTGGTTATACCAACGTAGGAAAATCTACCATATTAAATATGTTGGCCAAGTCGGAAGTGTTTGCCGAAAACAAACTTTTTGCAACGCTCGACACAACGGTTCGTAAAGTGGTAATCGGAAACCTGCCGTTTTTATTGGCCGATACCGTAGGATTTATCCGGAAACTGCCTCATGGATTGGTCGAGTCGTTTAAATCAACACTCGACGAAGTGCGTGAAGCGGATGTGTTGCTGCACATTGTAGATATCTCACATCCCGGATTTGAGGAGCAGATTGAAACCGTTGACACTACGCTGCAGGAAATTGAAGCGGGCGATAAACCAACTTTGTACATTTTTAATAAAATTGATGCGTTTACTTACGAGGCAAAGGACGAGGATGACTTGTCGCCACGTACAAAAGACAATTTTACTTTAGACGAATGGAAAAACTCGTGGATGGCAAAAAGCAATACACCGGCACTTTTTATTTCGGCAAAAGAGAAATCAAATGTCGAAGATTTTAAAGAGGAATTGTACGAACACGTAAAAGCCATTCATTCGCAACGTTTTCCTTACAACGATTATTTGTACAACTCGGAGTGGACAGAAGGAATTCAAGAATAAATATTATTCGGGTGGTTAGTCAATAACCACCTTTTTAATGATCGAATCATCGCGGCAGGCTTCCAGCATTTCTATGCTGGTTAATCTGCGTAGCGGGTGTTTAAAGTTTGGTGCAATTTCTGCAAGCGGGACCAAAACAAATTTTCGTTCATGAATTCGAGGATGTGGAATGATGAGCGTTTTGGTTTCAAAATATTCTTCGTTAAAATACAGAATGTCAATGTCCATTTCGCGCGAAGAATAACGCTCTTTTTCCCTTACCCGGCCAAATTTTTCTTCTACACCATGAATTCTCCAAAGCAATTCCTCTGCTTCCAGAATTGTTTCGATATAAATTACCTGGTTCCAGAATGCATCTTCGGAATGAAATCCCCATGGCGGTGCTTCGTAAATCGACGACGCGATAAGAATTTTACCTAATTCCTTATCAATCAAATCCAGAACCTTTTTAAAATTCTGCTCCTTATTTCCGATATTTCCACCAATTCCTAGATAAACCTTGTGCATTGATTTATATATTTGTAATTCCTTGAACAAATTTATACCAATCGATAAAAGTAGTAAGGATTTGAGAAAGAAAAAACAAGAGGCAAGGATAAATAATTTTTGTCATCAGATACCATTCTGAAGGACTGGATTTTTATCTGATTTTATGTCAAACATTCGTAAACAAACAATTATAATCATATGAAAGAATTTTTTAAATACGTATTTGCAACCATTGTTGGGGTTTTTGCTGTTTCGTTTATTGGAATAGTTTTAATGTTTATGATAATTGGTGCAATCGTTTCGTCAACCGAAAAAGAAGTAATTGTGCAGGAAAACAGCATGTTGGTTTTAAACATGGATCGTACAATTGTTGACCGTGCACCAAACGATCCTTTCGAAGGAATGGAACTTCCGGGGATGTTTGCAAGTGTAAAAACGCTGGGGCTCGACAATATTATGGAATCGCTTGAGAAAGCAGTGGATGACGACCGGATTAAAGGAGTTTACCTTGATGTTTCGTCAATAAACGCAGGAATGGCAACGGTTGAAGAAATTAGAAATGCCTTGATTGAGTTTAAAGAAAAAAGCGATAAACCGGTGTATGCCTGTGCCGATAAGATGATGCTCGGACAAAAAGCATATTACCTGGCCACCGTAGCCGATAAAATTGTGGTACATCCTGAAGTGGGTGTTGATTTTCGGGGTTTAGGCGGCGAAATGATGTTTTACAAAAATGCCTTGAAAAAGATTGGTGTGGAAATGCAGATCGTTCGTCATGGAAAATTTAAGGCGGCGGTTGAACCATTCTTGCTCGATAAAATGAGTGCCGAGAACCGTGAACAAACACTTACTTACATGGGAAGTTTGTGGAATCACATGTTAAAAGGAATTTCGGAAGAAAGAGGCATTTCGATTGAAAAACTAAATGAACTTGCCGATGAGGTTCAAACCTTTAAAAAAGGAAAATATGCGGTTGAATCGGGTTTGGTTGATGCAGTAGAATACAAAGATGAAGTGTTAGCCGATCTTCGCGAAATTACCGGAATTGAAGGAACTGAAGGAGTGCCAATTATTGGAGCAAAAGATTATGCATCGGCTGCAGTAAAAGGCAAAGGCAAAAAATACAGCCGCAATAAAATTGCAGTAATATACGCCAGCGGCGATATTGGTATGTCGTTGGGAAGTGGCGAAATGATCGACGGCGATAAATTTGGCAGGGAAATTCGTAAAGTGCGTCAGGATAGTTCATACAAAGCCATTGTATTCCGGATTAATTCTCCGGGAGGAGCTGTGTTTGATTCGGAAACCATGTGGCGCGAAGTAAAACTGGCGGCCGAAGAAAAAACACTGGTGGTATCGTTTGGCGATGTGGCTGCATCGGGTGGTTACTACATTGCCTGCCCGGCCGACAAAATTGTTGCCAGCCCAAATACAATAACCGGATCAATCGGTATTTTTGGGCAAATTCCAAACTTTGGGGAGCTGTTAAACGATAAGCTGGGAATTACTACCGATGTGGTAAAAACCAATAAAAATTCCGATTTGCTGACCTTAACACGTCCAATGACAGAGCATGAGCGGGCAATGATGCAATTAAACATTGAAGAAGGTTACGATACTTTTATTTCGCATGTGGCCGAAGGACGTGGAATGAGTAAGGAACAGGTGGACGAAATTGGACAGGGACGTGTTTGGAGTGGCGAAAATGCCAAAGAAATTGGATTGGTGGATGAATTTGGCGGATTACAGGATGCTATAAAACTGGCTGCCGAAATGGAAGGATTGGAAGACTACAGAACGGTTGATTTACCGGCTTTGCCAAATCCGTTTGAAGAGCTGTTTAAAATGGGTGCCGATAATGTTCGCGCTAAACTATTAAAAAACGAATTGGGCGAAAACTACCGCTACTACGAATACCTGAAAAAAGCGAGTGGAATGAATGGTATCTTCGCGCGGATGCCGTATGATATTAATGTGAATTAAGGCAGAAGTTAGAAGGCAGAAGTTGGAAGCAAGAAGAATTCTGTTGACTGCGCTACCAGGGAAAAAAGGATCCGATCTTTCAAAAAGATCGGATCCTTTTTTTCTGCTAACGCGCTATCTTATTGCCTTCCTATTTATAAACAAACGTTAGAATCTTGCGGGAGTAGAGCAAGTTTTTACAAGAAAAGAAAATCTATAAGCTTTTGAAATTGGCCGAATTATTCTTTGTATTCGTTTAATTCGTTAATGTCGTGTACCAGTTTATTCATTCTTTTTTTGAATACCTGAAGTTGTTTGTTTCCCCAAATAACAGTGAACAGGCTTAAGAATATAATCAAAATATACAGGTTCTGCCCAAAGTGTAAATCTTCCCAAGCAATTAAAAGTACACCTGCCAGTGTTACTGGCATGGATACATACACCGATTTAAATCTCGCTATAAACCTACTTTTATAATCGTTTAAGCGATCGGCTGATTTAATAACCGAGTCATTTATTAAATCCACTTTTTTCAGTTTATTAATCATTGTTATAAAATGCCATGTGTTATACCCAATCAATACGAGTAGAAGTACTATTCCGGCAACAAATTTTGCATCATCCAAACTGCCTGCTTGTATTTGTGGATGCAAAGCAAAAATAAGAATGATGGGTGCCATAATAAGTCCGTAGTAATTTTTGTATTGCAGCCAGTTAATTCTCTTTTGTGGCTTTCTTGATAAGGTTTCAACCATTAGTCTTTTATTTAGTCTTTCTAAATGGTTCAGTTTGCTGTCGTATGTTTTCCAGAGTTGTTCCAGTTCTGCGTATTCCATGATAAATTGTTTAATTGTTTGACAAATGACTTTTTAATTTGAGCTTTAAACGATTGATTTTGGTAGCCACATTGGTTTTGGAAATTCCGATAATCTCGGCAATATCATCGTACGAATATCCGTCGAGCTGAAGTAAGATGATTGCTTTATCAATTTTCCCTAAATGTTCAATGGCATTAAATAAGGTATCCGTCAGTTCGTCCAATTCACAGTCGTCAGTCATGTTCGGTACAAAATCTGTGTATTCAATATAATTTCGGTGATTCGAATAATCACGAAACCATGAAATGGCTGTGTTGATTGAGATCCTATACGCCCATGTGCTGAATTTTGAAAGACCTTTAAACTGAGGAAATCCCTTCCACAGATTAGTTACTATTTCCTGAAAGAGGTCGTTTCGCTCCGTTGGGGAATTACAGTACATGTGGCTGACCTTGTAAATCAGTTTTTTGTTTTCTTCGACTAATTCCAGAAAGTTATTCGTTAAATTTTTATCAATCATTTTTGATTTGCTCTTTGACCCATTAGTCGTAAAAAAAGGATGAAAAATCACAACAAAAGATAATAATTATATAGTTAATATGAATTTTAAATTTCCGTCACCGCCATTTTCCCTCTGGAGCAATTCTTTCCCGGAGATTGTTTTTATTTACCTGCTTGTTTCTTATCTTCGTTTTCTATTTGAATAACTGCATAAATGGTCAAAATATTCCTGTATCCTCTTTCTTTATTGTATGGTTTTGTTATGTATTTGCGAAACCGTGCCTACGATCTAAACATCCTGAAATCGACCGAATTTGATGTGCCTGTCATTTCGATTGGTAACATTACAGTTGGGGGAACCGGGAAAACGCCGCACGTAGAATATCTGGTAAAATTGCTGAAAGAAAAATACGAAGTGGCTACTTTAAGTCGCGGTTACAAACGAAAAACCAAAGGATTTAGGTATGTTGAGTCCAATTCTACCGCCATTGAAGTGGGCGACGAACCCTTGCAGATTAAAAATAAATACAAAGATGTAACCGTTTCGGTGTGCGAAAACCGGGTTGTGGGAGTTGAAAAATTGCTGGCTTCAGAAGCAAAAGCACCCGATGTAGTTTTACTCGACGATGCCTTTCAACACCGTCGAATATCGCCGGGGCTTAATATCCTGTTGATTGATTACAACCGCCAGATAAAAGAAGATCATCTTTTGCCCATGGGGCGCCTGCGAGAAAGTGTTCACCAGATGAGGCGGGCCAACATTATTATTTTTACAAAATGCCCCGACGAGGTTACACCAATAATGCGTCGGATTTTAAGCAACGATGTTGGATTGTTTCCTTATCAGAAATTGTATTTTACAAAACTGGAATACGATAAACTGCTGCCTGTTTTTGATGCTGAATCGCTGGATGCCGGCTTTTATAAGGAAAAGAAACATGCTGTTTTGCTGCTTACCGGAATTGCATCGCCAAAATTGATCGAAAAATATTTACGCCACTTTTCAAAAAGGATTGAAACACTGACTTTCCCCGATCATTACAATTATTCGGCACAGGATATTCAAACCATACTAAATAAATTTGCTGCCCTCAAAGCAGAAAAAAAGATAATTATTACAACCGAAAAGGATTCAATGCGTTTAAAAAATAATTCAGGACTAACGGATGAATTTAAAAGCGTTTTGTATTATTTACCGGTTCAGGTAAAATTCCTCGATGAGGAAAAAAAATCGTTTAATAAAAAGATTTTAAATTATGTTGGAGAAAATAAAAGCAACCGCGAGCTTCATAAAAGAAAGAATTCAGGCAAGTCCTGAGGTAGGTATTATCTTAGGAACCGGGCTGGGTGGTTTGGTGAACGAAATTGAAATTATTGATTCGATTCCATACAACGAAATACCTAATTTTCCTGTTTCAACCGTTGATGGTCATGCAGGTCGTTTAATTTATGGTAAGCTGGGAGATAAGGAAGTATTGGCAATGCAGGGCCGTTTCCATTATTACGAAGGTTACGATATGAAAGAAGTAACTTTCCCGGTGCGTGTGCTAAAATATGTGGGAATTACACACTTGTTTGTATCGAATGCGAGCGGTGGTTTAAATCCGGATTGGAAAGTGGGTGAGATTGTGGTTATTAACGATCACATCAACTTTTTTCCCGATCATCCGCTGCGTGGAAAAAACAACAAGGATCTGGGGCCACGTTTCCCCGACATGAGTAAATGTTACGACCAGCGTTTGCGAAACAAAGCCAAATTAATTGCACTGCAACATAATATCGATGTGAAAGAAGGTGTTTATGTGGGTGTTTCGGGGCCAACTTTTGAAACTCCTGCCGAATATAAAATGTTCAGGATTTTAGGTGCCGATGTGGTGGGAATGTCGACAGTGCCTGAGGTGATTGTTGCCGTTCATATGGACATTAAAGTGTTTGGTATTTCAATAGTTACCGACAGTGGTGTGCCCGGCGAAATTGTGGAAATATCGCATGAAGAAGTGCAGGAAGTGGCCATGAAAGCTGAGCCTAAAATGACACTGATTATGAAAGAGCTGATTCAGAGTTTGTAGAAGTTTAGAGTTCAGGGTTTAGAGTTCAAAGTTCAGGGTTTAGAGTTCAAAGTTCAGGGTTCAGAGTTTAGAGTTTAGAGTTCAGAGTTTAGAGTTCAGAGTTCAGAGTTCAGAAAGCTACAGCATCCAACATCCAGCATCCAGTATCAAATATCCAGTATCCAGCATCCATCATCCAGCATCAAGTATCAAATATCCAGAATCAAGAATCCAGAATCCAGAATCAAGTATCCAGCATCCAGAATCAAATAGCATGAAAAAAATCCTTCTAATTGGAATTGTACTATTGAATTTAGTCGCTTGTTTAAGACAAAATACGGCTGAAGTGGAATTGGTGATTGATTCAAAATCGACTTTGGGCGAGGGGGCAATCTGGAATTATAAAACCGGTGAGTTGATGTGGATTAACATTAAAGGGAAAATCCTGAATTTTTACAATCCACTTACCGGAAGCAATCGAGAAATGTTAACCGGACAAATGATAGGCACTGTAGTTCCCACGGAAACGGGCTATGTGTTGGTGGCTTTACAAAATGGCATTTATGCTTTCGATACAAAAACCGGCTCTAAGAAATTACTTGTCGATCCGGAGGCCGATTTGCCAGACAACCGCTTTAACGATGGAAAATGTGATCCGGCAGGAAGATTCTGGGCAGGTACTTTAAGTACCACCGGCGAAAAAGGTGTGGCGGCACTTTACCGGCTCGACCGGGATACAACCATTCATAAAATGATTGAAAACGTAAGCATCTCAAACGGGATTGTATGGTCGCGCGATAAAACAAAAATGTACTACATTGATACACCTACGCAAAAAGTGGTGGCTTACGATTACAACAATGAAACCGGCGAAATCGGCAATCCGAAAACTGCTGTTGAAGTTCCCGAAGAAATGGGCTCGCCCGATGGAATGACCATTGATGACGATGGAAATATCTGGGTGGCTCTTTGGGGAGGCTCAGCAGTTGCCTGCTGGAATCCTGAAACCGGGGTATTGATTCGTACAATTGATGTGCCAGCTAAAAATGTAACTTCGTGTGCCTTTGGCGACGACGATTTGGGAACACTTTATATAACAACAGCCCGCGAATCAACAAGCGAAGAAGAGCTTGCCAAATTTCCAAGTGCAGGTGGAGTTTTTAAGACCCGGCTGGGTGTAAAAGGTGTGGAAGCTTTCTTTTTCAACGATACTAATTAATTTCGTATATGAACCTACTCATTCTTGCTCTAGCTCCGGTGGTAATAATTGCTGCCTACATTTATATCCGCGATAAATACGAAAAGGAACCCATCCGGCTTTTGCTGTTTGCTTTGCTGGCAGGCGGATTAACTGTAATCCCGGTTTTGTTTCTCGAAACATTTTTAAGTTCGTTTACCGGGCTGTTTTATGGATTAACGGCTGCAGCCTGGAAAGCTTTTGTGGTGGCAGCTTTTTCAGAGGAGCTTTGGAAGTTTATAGCGCTTTACGTTTTAATATGGCGCAGTCCCGAATTCAACGAAAAATTTGATGGTATTGTGTATGCGGTGTATGTATCCTTGGGTTTTGCAGCGGTTGAAAATGTAATGTATGTAATGGATGGCGGGCTGAGTACCGGCATTGCACGGGCGATCACTGCGGTTCCGGCCCATGCAATATTTGGTATAACAATGGGGTTTTATTTTGGCCTCGCAAAGTTTTATCAAAAAGAACAGGCCAGCTTAAAATTGAAGGCACTAGCTTTCCCTATTTTGCTGCACGGAATTTATGATTTTATCCTGTTTACAGGAATCGATTGGCTGACCATTGCTTTTATTGCATTTGTGATTTACCTGTATGTTTCGGGATTGAAAAGAATGAAAGTGTTGTCGAAACAATCGATTTATAATACCGACTACGATTTGTTAAACGAAAAATTGTCAAAATAAGATGATAGACATTCCTGCTTATTCCGATGTTGAAAAAGCACACCTTATTGTAGCAAAATACGCACATTGTACTCCTGTTTTAACTTCTGCAAGCATTAATGATATTGTGGGTGCAGACTTGTATTTTAAGTGCGAAAACCTGCAGAAAGTAGGTGCGTTTAAATTCCGTGGGGCTTGTAATGCTGTATTTTCCTTATCGGAAGAAGAGGCACAAAAAGGAGTAGCCACACACTCTTCCGGAAATCACGCGGCTGCTTTGGCACTGGCTGCACGAATGCGGGGAATTGCAGCGCACATTGTAATGCCCGAAAATTCGCCTGAAATTAAAAAGAAGGCAGTGGCCGGTTACGGAGCAAAAATTACCTTTTGCAAACCTACTTTACAGGCTCGCGAAAGTACTTTGGCAAATGTAATTGAAGCAACTGGTGCCACCGAAATTCATCCCTACAATAATTTTAATGTGATTGCCGGACAAGGAACAGCAGCAAAGGAATTAATTGAAGACAAAGGTGAATTTGATGTGATTATGGCCCCGGTGGGAGGGGGCGGTTTATTAAGCGGTACTGCCATTTCGACAAAACAATTATTGCCCAACTGCAAAGTAATTGCAGCCGAACCTGCAGGTGCTGACGATGCTTTTCGTTCATTTCATACCAAAAAGTGGGTGCCATCTGAAAATCCAAAAACGATAGCCGACGGACTTTTAACCTCGCTGGGTGAACGTAACTTTTCAATTGTTTTAGACAAAGTGGATGACGTGGTGACGGTTTCAGAAGAAAGTATTGTGGCTGCCATGCGTATGATTTGGGAACGGATGAAAATTATTATTGAGCCTTCATCGGCAGTTCCTTTGGCAGCAATTCTCGAAGGGAAAGTGGATGTTCGGAATAAAAAAGTGGGTATTATTCTATCTGGTGGAAACCTGGATTTGGGGAAACTGCCGTTTTAAACTGAGCCCCTAAGTGCACAACAATCAGTACATTTTTAGCTGAACTTTTGATTAGGGGTTCAGGATTATCCCCCGGGGGCGAAAGATTATCCCCTGTTTTCACAAAGCCGTCCCCAAGGGGCACGAAACGATCCCCTCGGGGCACAACGCAAAAAAGATGAGGCACAAAGCCATCCCCTTGGGGCATCTTATCTGCCCCTGTTTTCGAAGAGCGATCCCCTTGGGGCACAACGCAAAAATATTGGGGCATAAAGCTATCCCCAGGGGGCACGATGCAAAAATGTTGGGGCACATAATAATCCCCTTGGGGGATATAACAAAAAAACGAGGCACGGACTTCTAACTTCTGTCTTCCAACTTCTGTCTTCTTCTAAAACATTGGACTAACAATATGTGCCAGCGATTCGCGCACTTTAAACAATGTGGAGCGTTGCTGCCACTGAGGCAATTCTATTTCGCGCGAATTTTGTAAATCATCCATAAAATGCGCTTGCAGTTTTTTCGAAAACGCACGGTTGTATATAAATGCATTGGCTTCAAAATTGGTTTCAAAACTTCTAAAATCAAAGTTACTGGTGCCTACACTGGAAAAAGAATCGTCAACCAACAGGTATTTGCTGTGTATAAAACCATTCTGATAAAAGTAGATTCGGACTCCCGCTTCGAGCAATTGCTCGACATACGAAAACGAACACCATTTTGACAAACGTGCATCCGATTTTTCGGGGATAATAATTCGCACATCTACGTTGCTAAGTGCTGCCGTTTGCAAAGCGGTGAGCAATGCCTGCGGAGGCATTAAATAAGGAGTAACCAGGTATATTTTTTTCTGCGCATTGCTAATGGCCACAAAAAAAGCCTGTGCAATGGCTTCCCAGTTGTAATCCGGTCCGCTGGCCGATATCTGAATAGGTGTTCCCGCCGCCTCGGTAAACTTTGGAAAATACCTGTACCCGTATATGTTTTTATGTGAAACAAAATACCAGTCGGCAGCAAAAATTACTTGTAAACAGGCTGCTGCATCGCCTTTTAGTTGCAAATGTGTATCGCGCCAGTGCCCCAGTTTTGGCATTCCTTCCACATAACGGTCGGCAATGTTTATTCCTCCAATAAAACCAATTTTGCCATCAATAATTACAATTTTACGGTGGTTCCGGTAGTTTACACGCGAAGTTAAACGAGGAAAACGAACTTCCATAAAAGGAAAGATTTCTATTCCTTTTACCCGTAAATCCGCAAAATATTTTTTTCGCAAATCCCAGCTTCCAACATCGTCAACTATTATACGAACTTCCACGCCCTGGGCTCGTTTTCTGACAAGTATTTCTTTTAAGCGGCTACCAATTTTATCGTCCGAAAATATGTAATATTCCAGATGAATGTGATGACGGGCTGCTTCAATTTCGGTAAAAATAGCTTCAAACGTTTTTTCGCCGTCTTTTAAAAGCTCAACCTGATTGCCGGTAGTTAAAAGCGTGTTTGAGTTGTTTAAAAGTAATTTAATTATGTTTTCGTTTGCGAGAATTTCATGATCAGGTTCAGGATGCGTTTTGCCAATTTCGCGCAATTGCTCCGATGCCAACGTTCGTAATTTATTTAATCCTTTAAGTCCTTTCCGCGAGAATTTTTTTGTTTTGCGGTACTCCTGCCCAAAAACAACAAAAAACAGAATTCCGAATATGGGAACCAAAATTAAAACCATTAGCCAGGCCGCCGTTTTAAAGGGTGAGCGTTTCTCTAGTATGATCATTAAAGCAACAGGAATTGCAGTTATCAGAAATAACATATAAATCCAACCCCAGAAATGACTTAAATCAAACATGAATTGTAATTTTGTTGTGATATAAAATTCAGAATTTTGTTGAATAAAAACAATTTTTATGCAACATTCGTATTCTTGTATGCAATTTGAGTTCTTAGTATAAAATTGACTGAAGGAATTTTGCTTCTTTGAAAAAGGAAAAGAAACGATGAATGCCGCGAGAAAACATAAAATATTCAATCTTAGGAGAATGAAACGATTTTTAATTGTATTTGGTTTTGGCATTTTGCTTTTTTCCTGTTCAACTCAAAAGAGTGCCGTTAAGGAAAGTAACAATTCGAATACGGAGCAGGAACAAATGGAATATGGCGTTGAAACCTTTGATGCCAAATTTAAAAATTGGTATGAGTATTTTAAAAACCCTGCAAAAAACCGGTCGCAGGCCTATTACGAAAACTGGAACCGCCAGTACGTTCCTGCCTGGAATGCCAAATGTGCCAATCCACCTGTAGGCTGGCATTTCGATCCGGTGGTGGGCTACAAAACAAACGAAGACTATGGTTTTGAGTTAAACCACGAATTGTTCTATTATTTTATGTACGTAGAAAACGTGTTAAACATTGAGATTATACAAGGAGGTCCAACTGTTAAGCACCCTTAGTGTCGGTTTTTGTATACAATAAGCCGGTCGTTTTCAATTTGTTCAGTCAACACTATTTTGCCTTGTAATTTAGGCGCTTCAATTCCACTTTTAAAATATTTGTTTCCTGTAAAAACGTGAGCTTCATCCCAAAGGTCTTTCGCAATTAACGATTCAAGCACTTTTTTGCCTCCTTCAACAATTAACGACAAACAATTTTTTGAGTGCAGCACTTTTAAAAGCTGTGGGAGTATGTTTTTCTCGAAGTTTAGTTGCACAAATTCGGTATTGTCCTGCGTCTCGTTCTGTATTGAATTGAGTACCAGGGTGGGAGTTGAGTTATCAAAAAGGTGCAAGGTTCTAGCCAAACGCAGGTTTTTATCAATTACAATCCGCAAAGGATTTTTCCCTTCGCAATGGCGAACTGTAAGCGAGGGATTGTCTTTTTGTGCAGTATTGGTTCCAACCAGAATGGCATCTTCTTCGGCCCGCATTTTATGCACTTTTACCAATGCATCGTTGCCGGTAATCCAGGTAGGTTCGCCGTACTCGTTTTTGCTTCGGTCGATGTCTATATAACCATCGAGTGTTTGTGCCCATTTTAAAATAATGTAGGGGCGTTTTTTTTCGTGAAAATTAAAAAAGCGTTTGTTTAACTCTTTGCATTCATTTTCCAGAATACCAACTTTAACATCGATGCCGGCGTTTATAAGTCGCTGAATTCCTTTGCCGGCTACTTTTGCAAACGGATCAACGCTGCCAATGACCACCCGTGGAATTTTATTTGCAACAATTAAGTCGGCACAAGGCGGTGTTAATCCATAGTGTGCGCATGGTTCAAGCGAAACGTAAATGGTACTTTTTTTCAAATCGGCCGGGTTGGCAACCGAGTTAATGGCGTTTACTTCGGCGTGTGCCTCTCCGTATTTTTGATGGTAGCCTTCGCCAATAATTTGATCCTCCAAAACGATTACACAACCCACCATCGGGTTTGGCGAAACATTACCTGCTCCCATTTTTGCCAGCTCAATGCAGCGGGCCATATATTTTTCTGATGCGGTCATTTTAAAGGAAAAGCTAAATTTGCAAAACAAAAGTAAACAATGCAAAGAACTATTCAACATATAAAAACAGAATTGGTTGCTTATTATCCCGAAACGGAGATCGAAGGATTTATAAGGATAATTTTCGAATCGGTGCTATCGATGACCTATACCCAGATTATTCTGGAAAAGGAAAAGAGGATTGATGACAGTGATTTTGAAGCGATCGCTAAAATTGTAAGTGCCTTAAAAACGTACCGGCCTATTCAATATGTTTTAGGCGAAACCGAGTTTTACGATCTTAAATTAAAGGTGAATCCCGGAGTTTTAATACCCCGCCCCGAAACGGAAGAATTGGTGCACTGGATAAGTAAAACGGGTGTTCAGCCGGGAGCAAAAGTAATTGATATTGGCACAGGCAGCGGATGTATTGCATTGGCTTTAAAAAAGGAACTAAGCACAGCAAAGGTGTGGGCGGTTGATGTTTCGGCAAAAGCCCTTGAAACCGCAAAAGAAAATGCACGTTTGAATAAACTCGACCTTGAATTTGTGCAGGCTGATATTTTACAATGGGAGAACTACGAGTGGCCAGCATTTGATATTATTATTAGTAATCCGCCATACGTGCGCGAGAGTGAGAAGAAATTAATGAATTCGAATGTGTTGGACTACGAACCTGAAGGAGCACTTTTTGTAAGCGATGATGACCCCCTGCTTTTTTACCGGCGAATCGCCGGGTTTGCTCTCGCTAATCTGAATCAGAGTGGATCACTGTTTTTTGAAATCAATGAATACCTGGGGCCTGAAATGAAAGACTTGCTTCAGGAACTCGGCTTTGTTGCAATTGATTTAAGGTCAGATATAAACGGTAAAAACAGAATGATTTCGTGCAAAAAAAAGTAAATAAATTGTAAGGAAATTGATTTTTCTTCGTTCTAACACCACTACTTTTTTTTATCTTGCTTTACCATGAGAATCTAAAATTGTGAAGAAAGCCTTTATTAAAATACTATTTTTTTTCAACTTACTTGTTGTGCTGGCATTGCTTGTATCGTATCTCTCGGTTTTTATTCCGCCCGACAAGTATTGGTTACCGGCAATGTTTGGTTTGGCTTACCCTTTTTTGTTAGGGGCAAACCTTTTATTTATGGTGTTTTGGGTGCTGGTTAAACCACGTAATTTATTGCTGTCGTTGATTTTTGTTTTGCTTGGCTGGAATTTTATCGGGCGGTATTTTCAGTTAAAAGCAGACTCAAATGAAGATGCGGACATTCGGGTTCTGTCGTACAATGTGGGGCATTTTTATGGCGACGGAAATCAAAAAAGAGAGGAGAATGCAACCTCAATTGTTTCTTTTTTAGTGGAACAAAATCCCGATATTATTTGTCTTCAGGAAACTCGTTTAAGACAAAAAAATATTTTCGATCTGCCGGAAACCATCAAACAAATTAAGTCGATTCAACACTATCAATACGCGCGGTCGAGTAATACCTTTGGAATGGTTACAATGACCCGTTATCCCATTCTGAATATGCAGGAAATACGTTTCGACGATTCGCGCAACATGACCATTTATACCGATGTATTGATAGATTCGGATACCGTTCGCATTTTTAATGTGCATTTGCAGTCGTATAAAATCGATCCGAACGAATATGCAATTATTGAGTCGCCGGGAATTACACAGGAAGAAGATATAAAAGAGATGAAAGAAATGGGCGCAAAATTTAAAACGGCTTTTCAGCAAAGAGCTTTGCAGGTGCGCGAAATTCGAAAATACATTGATGAATCGCCGTATAACGTTATTGTTTGTGGCGATTTTAACGACACTCCGGCTTCGTATGCCTACAGTTGTTTAAGCAACGGTTTGCAGGATGCTTTTGTACAATCGGGGAAAGGAATCGGACGAACTTACATTGGAAAACTACCTTCTTTTCGCATCGATTATATTTTTCATGGAGATGGTTTTTCGTCATTCAACTTTAAAACCATGGATTTCAGGTACTCCGACCATTTGCCAATTGCCTGCGATTTGCAAAAGAACTAGCAATTTTTTTTTCCGGTTTCCGGTGAGAGCAGATTAACTCAAAAGTTTCAGTGCCGTAATTTTATCGTCGTTGAGCTGGTTTACCAAACTTTCAATGCCGGCAAATTTTTGTTCTTCACGTATTTTTGCCATAAAGTTCAAGGTAATTTCGCGGCCATAAATATCTTCTTCAAAATCAAAAATATGGACTTCAATACTGCGGTTATCGGCATTTTTATTAAAAGTTGGGCGCATCCCAATGTTTAACATTCCTTTGTAGGTTTTACCTTCAAATTCGGCATAAACGGCATACACACCATAACCCGGTATTATTTTGTATTTATCAGAAGCTTCGATGTTTGCGGTCGGAAAACCCAGTTTCCGGCCCAATTGTTTGCCACTAACCACGGTGCCGTGCAAGGTGAAGTTGTATCCTAAATAATGATTTGCCTTTGGAATATCGCCGCTCTCCAGTGCTTCACGAATTTTAGTGGAGCTTATTTTATCGGCTTTTACCGAAAGCGCATCGGTGCGAATTACTTCGAAATTGTATTTTACAGCGCAGTTTTTCAGGTAATCGTATCCGCCTTCCCTGTTTTTTCCAAAACGGTGATCGTAACCCACAACCAAACATTTTGTTCCCATTTTTTCAACTAAAATGGTGCGAACAAAATCGGAGTAACTTAACTCTGCAAATTCTTTGTTAAAAGGATAAATAATCAGGTGATCGATTCCCATTTTCTCGAATAAACCAATCTTTTCTTCTTTGGTGGTCAGCAGTCGTAAATTGGTTTCGTTTGGCGAAGTAACCACCCGTGGATGTGGGTAAAACGTAAAAATAACCGATTCGCCTCCCATTTTACCGGCCAGCTCTTTTAACTGGCTAACTACCAACTGGTGCCCCTTGTGCAGCCCATCGAAAGTACCAATGGTTACAACAGGAGTTTTAGCTTCAAAATTATCAAGGTTATAATGTATTTTCACGCTTAAATACCAACAATAGTTTGAGCTACAAACGTATTGAAAATTTTACGCAAATAAAACGAGATGGATTTTATTGGCGTAAAAATAATAAAAGAATAAAATGATTGGAAAAAGACAGGAGGTATAAATCGTTGTTTGGTAGCGGGTTGCATGGGGCAAAGATTGGTAAGTACTTTAAAAATTGTTATTTTCGGACTTTGCTATTTTTGATGTACCCAAAAATGTTAATTTTACGGCCTTTAATTAAAGAGAATGACATACAGAGTATTATTTATCCTAATCGCAACTGTTTTAATTCTTGGCAGTTGTAAGCAAGACAATCAGTTTACAATTCGTGGGACAATTACCCATGCAGAAGGTGAAACCATTTATCTTGAGGAGTTGCTGACTTCATCGAGGAAAAAAATAGGCGAAGCCAAAATTAATTCGAAAGGTGAATTTAAGTTTGAAGGTGTTACCGGAATACCAACATTTTATTTGTTGAAATTAACCGACCACAACTTCATTACTCTTTTGGTTGATTCGGCTGAAACTGTTGTTGTTGAGGCAGATGCAGCGAATTTGTATCGCGAATACAATGTGTCGGGATCTTTAGGCTCTTCGCAGGTAAAAGAGCTGGATGTAAAATTAAAACAAACGCGTCATAAACTCGATTCCTTGCAGTCGTTGAACGATTTGTACGATGGTAATCCTGAATACGATGAAATCCGTCCGAAATGGGCTGCCGAATACGATACAATTGTAAAAGAACAAATCGAATTCTCTACCAACTTTGTTCAGCAAAACCCATTTGCCATGGCCAGTGTTTTGGCACTCTATCAAAAATTTAACAACGACGATCAACATTACATCGTTCGTGATTTGCAGGTGATGCGAACAGCTGCTTCGGCTTTAAATTCTATTTATCCTCAATCGGAACAAGTAAAAGCACTTTACAACAATACTTTACAGTTTGTACGTCAGCAACAAGCTGCTAAAATGCAACAGTTTATACAAGAGCAGGGCGAAAACAGTCCTGAAATTATTTTGCCCGATGCCGATGGAAAAGAGATTGCTTTATCGTCGTTAAGAGGAAAAGTGGTATTGTTGCAATTTTGGGCCGCTGTAGATCGTGGCTCACGAATTCAAAACCCGGTTTTGGTTGATGCCTATAAAAAATACCACAGCAAAGGTTTCGAAATCTACCAGGTGAGTGTGGATGAAAACCGCAGCGAATGGGTAGATGCCATTGATAGCGATAAACTAACCTGGACAAATGTTGGCGACATGGAAGGTAGCGTAATGGCAACAAGAATATACAATATTCAATCGATTCCATTTAATTATTTATTAGATAAAGAAGGGGCCATTGTAGCTAAAAATCTTACAGGCCCTGCACTTGATAAAGCACTTGCACAACTGTTAAAATAAAACTTTAAACCCATTCGTTTTGTCAGAAAAAGGGCTAATATATTTTGTTTCCGATGTGCATCTTGGAGCGCCGGCTCTAACAAACAATCGCGAACGCGAATTATTATTTGCCAGCTGGCTCGATGAGATTAAAACAGATGTGGCTGAGTTGTATTTAATGGGCGATATTTTCGACTTTTGGTACGACTATAAAAAGGTGGCTCCCCGTGGATTTACCAGAATATTGGGGCGAATTGCAGCCCTGGCCGACAGTGGGATTCCTGTTCATTTTTTCACCGGGAACCACGATCTTTGGATGTTTGACTATTTGGAAGAGGAACTTGGGGTAAAAGTGCACCGCAAGCAAATTATTCAAACCATTAAAGGAAAAAAATTCTTTCTGGCTCACGGCGATGGACTGGATGCTGATGACAAAGGATACATCTTTTTGAAAAAAATATTTACAAACAAACCCCTGCAATGGTTGTTCTCGCGACTGCATCCGAACTTCGCTTTTACTCTTGCGCATAAATGGTCTGCTTCCAGTAGATTATCAAAATCAGATTATCATGACGATTTTATGGTTAATCAGGATGGAATGTATAAATTTGCCGCGGATTTTCTGGAAACAAATCCGGTGGATTATTTTGTTATGGGGCATCGTCACCGCATGGCAAATGAAAAAATGAATGAAAAAACCAGCTTTATTTTATTGGGCGACTGGATTCGCAGTTTCTCGTATGGTGTTTTCGACGGCGAAAAATTTGAGTTAAAGAAATATAAGGATAAAGCTTCGGCTTAGAAGTAGGGATTTATGACAAAGAATACATACACAAGAATTATTGGAACCGGGAGTTGTACTCCTCCTCAAATAATAAAAAACAGTCATTTTTTGGATTACGAGTTTTATACTCCATCGAAGAAAAAGATAGAGGATAAATCGAATGAGGAAATCATTCAGAAATTTCAGGAGATTACTAATATTGAAGAACGTAGGTATGTTGATGAAGACCAGATAACTTCTGACCTTGCAACAACCGCAATTAAAGATGCCTGTAAAGACGCCGGTATTGACAAGGAAAGTCTTGAATTTATTATTGTGGGGCACAACTTTGGCGATATTGCCGAGGGGAATGTGCGTACCGATGTATTGCCGAGTTTAGCCAACAAAGTTAAAATGAAGCTAAACATTAAAAATCCGGAATGTATTTGTCACGATGTTGTTTCGGGTTGCCCGGGTTGGACACAGTCGATGATAGTTGCCGATGCTTACATTAAAAGCGGCTATAAAAAACGAGGTGTTGTGGTTGGTGCCGATGTGCTTTCGCGCATTTCCGACCCGCACGATCGCGACTCGATGATTTACGCCGACGGTGCCGGAGCAACAATAGTTGAAGCCGTTGAAAGTGAAGAACCCATCGGTATTTTGGCGCATTCGAGTCGTTCTGACTCTGTGAAATATGCCAACCTTTTAACTTTGGGCGAATCGAGTAATCCCGATTACGAAGGCGATGAGTTGTGGGTGAAAATGTCAGGTCATAAATTGTATGTTTATGCAATTACAACCGTTCCGGGTGTAGTAAAAGACAGCATTGAAAAGGCTGGGTTGGAATTGAGTGACATTAAGAAGATTTTTATTCATCAGGCCAACGAAAAAATGGATGAAGCCATTTTATCAGGAGTATTTAAATTGTACGGCGAAAAAGAAATACCCGATGGAATTATGCCAATGAGTATTCGTAAATTGGGTAACTCGTCAACAGCAACCGTTCCAACTTTGCTGGATTTGGTAATGAAAGGCAAAATGGAAGGACATGAAGTGAATAAAGGCGATTATACCATTCTTTGTTCGGTGGGCGCCGGAATGAACATCAACTCAATTGTATATAAGTGGTAAAATATTGAAGGATCCGATCCCTCGAAGGGATCGGATCCTTTTGTTTATTCAAGAATAAAGTTTTCTTTTTCAGTGTGCCATCCATCGTGAAAAGTTTCAAAATTCGCTTTCCCTTCAAATACATCCAATGTAAGCTGCCTGTTTAAATTTGTTTTGGCATTTGATAAAATCGAGTTGTATGAGCTAAAATTATATTCTCTGAAATTTTCAAGTACAGCATGTTTTTCAGGATTATAGTGTACGTAAAATATAACATATTCCAGGTATTCTTGTTGTGTTATTTCAAGCCGCTTAAATTTGGAATTAAATAAGGAACCAGTCCTGTTTTCTTGTTTGTTAATGGCTTGAGTATAACTAATAAAAAGTTTTCGAAACTGATCAGAGATCAATTTGCCGATTTCTTCTTCATTAAGGATCCGATCGCTCAAAGCGATCGGATCCTTAATTTTTATTTCTTCTTTTGCACGAATAACAAGGTGAAAATGATTTGGCAGCAAACAGTACGCAAGAATATCAATACATTCGGTAAGGTATTTTCGCATTAAATTCAGAAAATAGAAATAGTTTCTTTCTTGAAAAAAGACAAGTTGATGATTACTACCGCGGTTAAAAATGTGATAGTAATTGCCGCCAATAATGGGTGTTATGGTTTTTGTTGAAGGCATATTACGAAACTAGTAAATATATTCTTAAAAATTAGAAAGGATCCGATCCCTTCGAGGGATCGGATCCTTTTTTCACCTACCAGTTTATTGGTTCTAACCCTTTTGATTTTAAAAATTCGTTGCATCGGCTAAAATGTTTGTTGCCAAAAAAACCGCGGCTGGCCGAAAGTGGCGATGGGTGCACCGACGATAAAACAAGGTGTTTGTTCTGGTCTATAAATTTGCTTTTGCTTATCGCATAATTTCCCCACAACAGAAAAACAACATTTTCTTTTTCTGCACTTATCTTTTGAATAACTGCATCGGTAAATTGTTCCCATCCTTTTTTCTGGTGCGAACCAGCCAAATGGGCGCGTACCGTTAAGGTTGCATTAATCAGCAGTACGCCTTGTTTTGCCCATTCAATCAGATTTCCTGTCTCCGGAATAGCTTTGCCCACATCCTGGTTTAACTCTTTAAAAATATTGCGTAAGCTAGGTGGAAACTTAATTCCATCGTTTACCGAAAAACACAAACCATGTGCCTGCCCCGGGCCATGATAAGGATCTTGTCCTAAAATAACTACTTTCAAATTGTCGAAAGCACATTGGTTGAAAGCATTAAAAATAAGTTTACCCGGAGGAAAAATCTGTTGTGTTTGGTACTCCTTTCGCACAAACTCACTTAATTTTATAAAGTAATCTTTTTCAAATTCATCGCTTAACTGCTCTTTCCAGCCCGGCTCTATTTTAACATCCATGTATTTTTGTTTAATTAACCTCCAGTATGAATCATCAACATCGTCACCCTGAATTTATTTCAGGGTCTCTTTGATAAAGAAACAAGATGCTGAATCAAGTTTCAGCATGACGTACAAACAGTGATATGACACAGTTCGGATATTCGATTTATTTTACAAAAAACTAAAATAAGAAAATTATGTATAAACCTCCGATCTTTATCATCGGGCTGTTTTCTATTTTGTATTTTTAGGTTCAAATTACAAAGAATGGAATTTATATATCTGCTTGTTGGTGTACTTATTGGCTTTGTTGCCGCATTTTTCTATTTCAGAACAAAAAATGAGAAAACAAAGTTGGCTGCTGAAAAGCTGGTTCTGGAGAATGAAAGGTTATTTCAGCAACAAAAAGTTGAAATTGAAAAACAAAGTCTGATTTGGGAGGAACGATATCAGTTGTTAAAAGCTGAATCGGCTGAATGGAAGCAGGAACTGGAACATACACGTGGCGAAAATACCGATTTGTTTGGCCAGCTCGAAAAAGCCAAGGTTGAATATCAGAACCTGAAAGAAAAGCTGGAAACCCAAAAGGCTGAGCTGGACCAGATGCAGAAAAAATTTACCACCGAATTTGAAAACGTAGCCACCAAAATTCTGGAGAGAAACAGCGAAAAATTTACAGCTGCCAATCAAAAAAACATTGGAGATGTTTTAAATCCGCTAAAAGAAAAAATACAGCTTTTTGAAAAGAAAGTGGAAGATACCTACAAACAGGGATTAAAAGACCAAACCGATTTGCGGGCCGAACTAAAAAAACTGCACGATCTGAATTCAAAAATTAGTGAGGAAGCCAGCAACCTGACAAAAGCTTTAAAAGGCGATGTGAAAAAACAAGGCAACTGGGGCGAAGTAGTTTTAGAACGCATACTCGAACGCTCGGGATTAAACGAAGGAAAACAGGGATTTGAAAAACAGTTTAGCGATACTTCTGAAGATGGCAAACGGATTCAACCCGATATTGTAATTAATTTGCCCGATAACAAACACATTATAGTCGATTCGAAAGTGTCGATGATTGCCTACGAACGGGCTGTAAATGCCGAATCGGAAAGTGACCGCGACAAACACATTAAAGAGCATCTGTTAAGTTTAAAAACCCACATAAAAGGTTTAAGCGATAAACACTATCAAACGGCGAGTAAATTAAATTCGCCCGATTTTGTGTTGTTGTTTATACCCATTGAAGCGTCGTTTAGCGTGGCTGTGCAAGAAGACCAGGAGCTGTTTTCGTATGCCTGGGACCAGAAAGTTGTGATTGTTAGTCCATCGACTTTACTGGCTACTTTACGCACCATTTCGTCCATTTGGCAACAGGAAAACCAAACCCGCAATGCCATTGAAATTGCCAAACAAAGCGGAGCCCTTTACGATAAATTTGTTGGCTTTATTACCGACATGGAAAACCTGGGTAAAAATCTCGATACCACACGAAAAACATACGATTCGGCGCTGAATAAACTTCACGTGGGTAGTGGTAATCTGGTGCGGCGTGCCGAGAACATTAAAAAATTAGGAGCAAAAACGACCAAGGAATTACCTCGCGAGTTGTTGGATGAATAAAACGAAGCCGGATGATTTTTAAATCATCCGGCTTCGTTTTATATTCGTTTTTTATCTATTCCCGATTGCTTAGAATCGCGTGTCTTTGGTACTTCCCTGCATTTTAAAAATCCACTGAAAATTCTCGTCTATCATATCGAGCGCTTCCAGGTTCTTTTTGTTTTTTGTAAACAACAATCCGCTTTTGTCGGTCACATAACTTTCAAGTGTATTGTGTTTTTTATTGCTTGGTTTTTGCACATCCATAAACCAAATATTATTTACGGTCACCTGGTAGCCACTGCCATCTTTTTTTACCTCAATTGTAGCATTCACCGGGTTTTTCAGAAAATCAGCTATTTTCCTGGTTTTGGCATCGGTATAATTCCAGTTTAAATGGTAATTGATTAAAACTCCATTCATTACATCATTTTCAGTACTTTTTATTTGAAAACCTGCACCCGGTGTGTTGTACGATTGTAGTTTTTCTTTCAGTGCCTCAAAATTTACAGGCGAATTAAAGGTTTTTTGAAAAAATACTTTACCATTTCGAATGTGAAAATTACCATCGTCAGAATCGCGGTATGGATCGTTTTTAAACTGAGAATAAGAGCAGAGCGTAATACACAGCAATAAAACAGAAAAGGCGTATTTCATAGCATTTGGTTTTTATTATCTTTTTGGAAATTAAATTATGGTGTTAAAATTAACAATTCTGAACAAGAATGCTTAAATTTAGCCGATAAAAACCATTTCGACACCAATATATTATGAAAACCAGTGCAGTCCTGCTACTTGTGGCATTATTGTTTACATATTGTAATTTTTCAGATAAAACTAGAGAAAACGCAGTACAGGAAAGAACTCCTGAAGAACTTTGGAAAGAAGAAAAGGCTAAACAAGACAGTATTGATAATCTTGTTTATGACAAAATGCAAAAAACTGCATTTGGCGACTTTGTGTTTGGAATGAATAAAACTCAGGTAGCCGAATTAAATATTGAAAGCGAAAAATTAGGTAAATACAACTATTCTTTATCTCCCCGTTTTACCAATCAGGATGAGTTATATCAATTAACGCTCACATCGTCCGGAGTAAAAGCCATAAAATTTGAAAGCGATTTATCAGGCAATTATACCAACTTGTTTAAAATAATTGAAATACGATACGGAGCCCCGCTTATGCAAAAAAAATTCCCCTCTGTTTTTGATGTTCAGGAAAGTAAAAAATATGTAATGAGCAAATGGGAACAGGGAACAAAGATTATTGCAATTTCGCTGGTGGAAAACAACCTGAATAGTTATGCAGTTGTATGCGATATTTTCGATTCGAATATGTCTGCCGCTGAAAAAGAACGCCTAAATAAATTAAAAAACAAAGATATTACTGAAGCTGCCGAAAAGTTTTAGTAAAAAATTCAACCCAAATTACTATAAAACATCAACTTAAAAATCAAAATAATATGAGAAACCTTTTACTGTTACTTATGGTTGGGGCACTACCATTTTTAAGCTTTGCCCAGAACACTGTAGAATCGGGTAAAAAAGTGAAAAGTGTCGTTTCGTCAGAATACGATCGATCTTCTGTTACTTTTATTGGCCTCGATTTTAATGAAAACCTCAGCTCAAAACTGTATACTCAGTTTGCAGCCTTGCAGGTTCCGGACAAGTATTACGACAACAATGTTGAAACAAAAATACTAAAACCGGGTATTGCTCGTCCGGCTACCGATGAATACCTTCAGCAAATTGAGCCGGAAAAGATCGCAGAGTGGCTCAAAGAAAATAAAGTGGGGCAGCAAATTCTGGCAAAGTGGTTTAACCGTCAGGCCGATGGAACTTTTAATGTTGACATGTTAAAAGAACGCGGTATGTTTAATGCCAACGATAACGATTTTAAAGTAGCATCGGCATCAAAACGCGGCGAAGCATCGTTGATGGATATGGGACTTCAGCTGGTTGATAAATCATACGTGCTGGTTTTCGATTATTACAATGTATTGTCGATGAACCAGTATTACACCAAAGAAGAGATTGCTACTGACAAACGTACGATGAATGGATTTAAATCGTCGTTAAACAGTTATTTGTTTAAACTTGATTTTAGTGAACTGGTGGCCGCCGAATTTTTTCAAAAATATTGGGTTTCGGAAGGTGATGCCGATAAACAAGCAAAAATTGATGCCTTTAACAACGCCGATTTTTCGTTTCAGTTTATGTCGAAACAACGAACCAGTCCTACGGCAACACAATACAACGAAGGCCAGACACTGGCACCAAAATTTCAAAAAAGCGAAGCAGAATTGTTTGATGCATTGTGTTTGAGCGGACTTACTTCGGTAACAACTATCATCGAAAATCAGCAGGATGCTTTTAAAGTAAAAGCGATGGTAAGTGATGTTCATCCAATTGCCGCAAAAATTGGTAAAAAGGAAGGTTTAAAATTCGATAACCGTTATTTTGTGTATGAAAACCGTATGCGTAACAACGGTTCAACTTACTCGAAAAAAGTGGCTGTTGTAAAATCGATGAAAATTGCGGATAACCGAAAAGTCACTTCCGGGGAATCAGAATCATCAGAGTTTTATCAGATTGCCGGAGGTAAAGTAGATAACTACGGAATGTTTTTAGAGCAGCACAATGATGTTGGTCTGAATATTTGCGTGGGTTACAATGCCGTGGGTGCAGCAGGTGCAACGGTAAGAGCAGAATATTATATCTCGAAGGTTTTTGGAGACCTGGTTGGTAAAGGGAAATCGGGGAAAGCCTTAACCGCATGGAAAATATATGTTGAAGGAGGTTTTGGAGCTGAAGCACCATCGGCTGAAACAGTAGATGAAAACTTCGATTTTGTTCGGATAAGTGGTGGTATTGCAAAAGATTTTCATCCACTGCCATTTTTACATTGGGGACCTTTTGTTGGATATGGAATTGAAACCGGAACCTGGGATGTAACTGAAGAACAAATTAATTCTGACTTTATTGAAGCCGGTGTCCGTGTTGGTGTTAACCTTGCAAGTAATGTTCAGTTGCTGGGAACAGCAAGCTATCACTCGCTAATAAGTTCTGAAATTGAAGAAGATGGTGTAGTTACTGAAGAAGATTTTCAGTACGAAGATTTTTTTGAAGACCGAATGGGTTTGGGAATTAATATTGGTTTAAGAATAATGTTTTAACACACGATATCATGAAAAAAAGAATTGGCTTTATAGGAGTTTTGTTTGTGTTGCTTATGGCTGTAACTGTTTCGGCTCAAACCAAAAAGCAGAAAAAAATGGCAGGTTATACCATCAGCAATTACGAAGTTGAATGCATGGGAACAGGCATGGATGGAACCCAGTTAATAAAAGTGTGGGGTTACGGTAAAAAACCTGACAAAGCTGTTTACCAGGCAAAAAAGAATGCTGTGCATGCTGTAATATTTAAAGGAATTACAGGCGGAAAACCCGGTTGTATGATGCGTCCTTTGGTTACGAAACCCGGAGCCGAAGTGCAACACAGTGCTTATTTCGAAACATTTTTTACCGATGGCGGCCATTACCTGAATTTTGTTTCGCAAAGTGGTGATGGTACACTCGACCGAATTAAAGTTTCGAACAAACAATACAAGGTTGGAGTAATTGTGTCGGTAAAACATTCGGCATTGCGCAGTGAATTGGAAACTGCAGGAATAATCAAAAAATTAGGTGGTGGATTTTAATACGGATAAAAAATGATTAGAAAAATATTTTATACAATTGCTGTTTTAGTTCTCAGTATTTCGGCTTTTTCGCAAGCCAAAAAACCAACCATTATGGTGGTTCCCAGCGATAATTGGTGCATTAAAAACGGGTACACCCAAATGTTCGACGAAATGGGCACCCTAAAAACATTACCCGATTATAAACTGGCACTGCAAAACGAAACCGATTTATTAATGACCATCAGTAAAATAAATACAATGATGGCCGACCGGGGATTTCCTTTGGTAAACCTTGAAAGTGTTTTGCGAAATATGGAACAGGAAAGTGCCGAAATTGCCATGCTGACAAGCAAGTCGGGCGGAGGTATTTCCGAAAGTCCAATTGATATTTTGCAACGAACTGCCAATGCCGATATCATTATGCAATTAACGTATGTGATTAACCAGGTGGGGCCGCAACGTTCAATTACTTTTATGTTGCAAGGTTTAGATGCATACACAAACAAACAAATTGCAGGTGCGCAGGGTACAGGCGAACCTTCGCTGGCCACCGAAACACCTGTTTTGCTTGAAGAAGCTGTTTTGTCGCACATCGATAATTTTAATTCGAGGTTGCAGGATCATTTTAATGATTTGTTTGAAAACGGCCGCGAGGTTGCCTTTCAAACCCGTATTTGGGATACTTCAATGCTGGATTTTGAAGAGGAATTTGATTACAACGGTGAAACCCTTGAGTTGGGCGAAATAATTGAAGACTGGGTGTATGAAAATACAGTTGAAGGACGATACAGTACAAGCACTTATACCGAAAATGTGATTCGGTTCGATCAGGTTCGTATTCCTTTATACGACGACCGTGGAAGAGCCAACGACACAAGACGCTGGATGCGGGATTTACGCTCGATGATGGGAAAAGCACCGTTTAACCAGGAGTGTAAAATTTATACTCGCGGTTTGGGCGAAGTGTGGTTAATAGTTGGCGAAAAATAAAAACGGGAAAATGAAAAAACTAATTGTATTATTGATCGGAATTTTACCATTGTTTGGACTGGCTCAAAATGATTTGGGATCGACCGACGATTACGGCCGGTTAAATTTAAATGTGTTTATTCCCGATCAGGTAGAAACAATACCAGATCATGCCAAAAGCCTGTTAACAAACCGGCTTACGCAAGTAATTACGCAAAAAGGAATGGGAGGTGCAGGTGTAAGTCCCCGGTTTTTGGTTACCGCCAACATGGAGCCGCTTACCAAAGACATATCACCAACAGTGCCGCCTGTTGAAACCTATACTTTCGACATTTACCTTTACATTGTTGATTTTGTGGATCAAAACATTGTTTCGTCTACAACATTCACAGCAAAAGGGGCGGGTTCGAATCAAAACAAAGCCTATGTAAATGCTTTGCGCACCATCAATTTGCGCAATCAAAATGTCGATCGTTTTTTGGATGAAGGCAAACAAAAAATAATTGAATACTACAACTCGAGATGCGACTTTGTTCTTGCAAGGGCAAAAACACTGGCGGCTCAAAATCAGTTTGCTGCAGCCATGAATACTTTAACATCGGTACCCGAAGTTTGTAAAGATTGTTACATGAAAGCGCTGGATGAGGTTGGTCCGATTTACCAGGATATGATCGATCACGATTGTCAGATGATGGTAAATGTCGCCAATACGGTGTGGGCTTCGCAACCAAATTCGCAGGGAGCAATGATGGCCGGTTCTGTTTTGTCGCAAATCGATCCTGATTCGAAATGTTACAGCAATTCTCAGGCCTTGATCAGTAAAATGCAGACTAAAGTTTTGCAGGATGAAAAGCGAGACTGGAGTTTTATGAAAGAGGTTTTCGAAAACCAGGTGATGCTGGAATCGCTGCGGATAAAAGCGTTTCGTGATGTGGGAGTTGCTTTTGGTGAAAATCAACAACCAACGTATAACGACATTATGTGGGTATTCAGGTAATTAAGTTATCCATATAACAACAAAAAATCCGGTAGTATTTACTTCCGGATTTTTTGTTAAACATTAAAAGTCACCTTTTGTCCGCGAACTCCATCTACCACTTTGTTGTTGGCGTATACTTTATTTCCGTTAACAAAAGTAGTATGCACTTTATTCGAGAATAATGTTCTTTCAAACGGAGCCCAGCCACATTTGTATAAAATATTCTCGGGAGCTACCATCCAGCTTTTGTTTGGATCGACCAAAACCAAGTCGGCAAAATAACCTTCACGAATGTAGCCGCGTTTATTTACACGATACAAGTCGGCCGGTGCATGGCACATTTTTCCGATCACTTTTTCAAGCGAAATAAATCCTTTTTTGCTGAGCTCAAGCATGGCAACAAGCGAGTGCTGAACCAGTGGTCCACCCGATGGAGCTTTAAAGTAGGTGTTGTTTTTTTCTTCCAAAGTATGTGGAGCATGATCAGTTGCAATTACGTCAATCTTATCTGCAAGAAGTGCCTCCCAAAGTGCCTCCTTGTCTGCCACACATTTAACCGAAGGATTCCATTTAATACGCGTTCCGTAATCGATATAATCACGTTCGTCGAACCAAAGATGGTGCACACACACTTCGGCCGTAATTTTTTTGTCGGCCACTTTGCCCGGAGCAAACAAACTCATTTCTTTTGCCGACGACAGGTGCAAAACGTGTAGACGAGTGTCGAATTTTGAAGCCAGTTCAACCGCTTTCGACGATGAAATGTAACAAGCTTCGTCACTGCGTATGTGGCAGTGCCGCGAAATTGGCACATTCTCGCCATAACGGGCACGGGCAATCTCTGTATTTTTTTTAATGGTTGCTTCGTCTTCGCAGTGTGTTGCTACCAAAGTAGGTGCATTTTTAAATATTTCGGAGAGTGTTTTCTCGTCGTCAACCAACATATTTCCGGTTGATGAACCCATAAAAACTTTGATTCCGCAAACCTGAGTCGGATCGGTTTTTAATACCTCAGCAAGATTATTGTTTGTGGCACCCATATAAAACGAGTAGTTGGCTGCCGACACCTGGGCTGCCCGGTCGAATTTTGCCTGCAAAGCTTCCTGTGTTGTAGTTTGCGGATTGGTATTGGGCATTTCCATGTAGGTGGTAACTCCACCGGCTACTGCGGCCCGGCTTTCGGTGGCAATTTCGGCTTTGTGCGTTAAACCCGGCTCACGAAAATGAACCTGATCGTCAATTGCTCCGGGAATGAGTAAAAGCCCGGTGGCATCTATTGTTTCAACATTTGTTAAGTCAAGATCGGACGGGATTACATGTGGGAAAATCTTTTCGATTTTTTCGTCATTGATTAATACACTTCCTTTAAATTTCAATCCCTCGTTAACAATCGTTGCGTCTTTTATCAAAGTTTTCATAATCCCGTATTTTTAACAAAGTTAAGCAATTCCGAACTCGATTTGTTCACTATAAACAAAAAAGGCTGCAATTTGCAACCTTCTGTTTTGTATTCTATTTTTTATTGTATCCTTAAGCAGGTATTTCGTATTTCTTAAACCAGCTTCGCATTTTAATTTTCAGCACTCCCCAAAGTGCTTCGTTAAAAATACCTCCGCTCATTTTCGAAGTTCCTTCCTGTCGGTCGGTAAATACAATCGATACTTCTTTTATGTTGAATCCGAATTTGTAAGCTGTAAATTTCATTTCCACCTGAAACCCGTAGCCGATCAGTTTAATATTGTCAAGGTCGATTGTTTCGAGCACTTTTCGCTTCCAGCAAACAAATCCGGCCGTGGTATCGCGAACATTCATGCCGGTAACAATACGTACATACATCGATGCAAAATACGACATCAACACCCTGCCAAGTGGCCAGTTTACCACGTTAATTCCTGTAATATAACGCGAGCCAACAGCTACATCAGCACCGTTTTCAATGGCGGCAAAAAGTTTGAGCAAATCGTCGGGATTATGCGAAAAATCGCAGTCCATTTCACAAACAGCTTCGTAATCTCTTTCCAGTGCCCACTTAAAGCCGGCAATGTACGCTGTCCCCAATCCAAGTTTTCCTTTTCTTTCGTGAATGTGAAGTGAGTCTGGAAATTCTTTTTGAAGTTTTTGTACAATATCTGCAGTTCCATCCGGAGAATTGTCTTCAACGATTAATAGATGAAAAGGTTTTTCGAGAGAAAAGACTTTACGAATCATTTTTTCAACGTTTTCCTTTTCGTTGTATGTGGGTATGATAACCAGATTTTTCGACACGATCTATAATTTTGAATGAAAAACGAAAATACACTTTTTAGAATAAATTGTTGGTCTTTAGTAGCAATAAAAGGGTGTAAAAGGATGCAATTTAGAATTTCTAAGGGGATTGGCTATTTTGACGAAAAATTAGTAGAAAGATTAATACTGTGTTAAAAAGATGTTATATAACGGTCTGAATTTACAAATGTCTTTAATAATGAGCATTTTTGTGTCAGCGTGAAGCAAAACAAGGACAAGGCAGATGGAAATTAAATGCAGAAAAGGCGGGGAAGAGTGTTATGGGTTAAGCGAGATGACTTTGCTTTTTGATATAAGTCAGCGTTTAATTCAAAGCAAACAATTGAAAAACGATTTGAATACAATTATTCGGATGGTTGCTGAATATTTGGATGCCGAACGTTGTTTTCTCACCATCTTTAATCGCGAAAATTCGCAAATATACATCGAGGCAGCCTACGGATTAAGTACCTCGCAGCAAGCAAAAGGTAAATACAAATTAGGTGAAGGAATTATTGGGAAAGTGGTTGAGATGTCGCGCCCGGTTGTGATTGAAAAAATTTCCAAATCGTCGCTATTTCTGAATAAAACCAACCAGGAACTATACAAAGACGGCAAGGAGCTTAGTTTTACCTGCGTTCCGATTATTGACGACGGACGGGTAACCGGAACATTAAGTGTAACCCGTATTTATAATCCACACATTACATTTGAAGAAGATACACGTTTGCTTTCAATCATCGGATCGATGATTGTGCGAACGGCACGTCAGCGCCAGGAACGTTTGGAAGAAATGGAAACGCTGAAGCAAAAAAACCTGGAACTGGAAACCCAACTTTCGAGCAATAAAAGTTTGAATATGATCGGTAATTCGGGCAAAATGCGCGATGTATATTCATTGGTTCAAATGGTTGGGAAAACCAATTCTACTGTTTTAATTCGCGGAGAAAGCGGGGTAGGTAAAGAGCTGGTTGCCGATGCAATACACGAAGCCAGCACCCGAAAGGGTAAAAGTTTTATTAAAGTGAATTGTTCTGCTTTGCCCGAATCCTTAATCGAAAGCGAACTGTTTGGCCACGAAAAAGGTGCTTTTACCGGTGCCGATACGCAACGAAAGGGGCGTTTTGAAATGGCACACGGTGGTACTATATTTTTAGATGAATTGGGCGATATTCCGCTTTCAACCCAGGTAAAACTTTTGCGAATGATCCAGCAGCGCGAGTTTGAACGCGTTGGCGGTACACAAACCATAAAATCGGATGTACGGATTGTGGCAGCCACCAATCGCAACCTGGAGGAGATGATAAAATCGGAAGATTTCAGGGAAGATTTATATTACCGGATCAATGTGTTTCCAATTTACATTCCTTCGTTGCGCGAGCGACGCGATGATATACCACTTTTGGTCGATCATTTTATAGGCAAATTTAACAAGGAAAACAGCACCAAAATTAAACGTATTACCACTTCGGCTCTCGATATGTTAATGGTTTACGGATGGCCGGGTAACATTCGCGAGTTGGAAAACTGCATTGAAAGGGCTTGTATTTTAAGTACTGATAACGTGATTCACAGTTACAATTTGCCTCCTTCGCTGCAAACTGCCGATTCAACCAATACTTTGGCAAAAGGTGGCATGGTTTATACCGTGGAGCAAGTGGAAAAACAACTTATTCGCGAGGCACTAACCACTACCAAAGGGAACATTACAAAAGCTGCCGAAGATTTGAAAGTGACCGAACGAATGCTGGGAACCCGTTTGAAAAAATACAAGATTGATGCCTGGCGATATAAAGTATAATCTCTTAGTATTTTTGATTTACAAGCAGAATTCAATCATTGTAAATTAGAATGAATGGAACGAAGCAAACGAAAATTATCACTAATTTTATTCCGAAAATCTGTGTGAATCTGTGTATTTTGTGGTGTTATGACTAAGAAGAAATTAATAAAAGTAGATCTGAATAATCCGGTACATTGCGAACAGGTACTTCATCTTTTAAACGATTACATGGAAGATGAAATGGGAATAAGCGATTCGATGCCCGAAGATCTTGGCCCCAAAATAATTGAAGGATTAAAAAAACATGCAGCATACCTTGGTTTTTTTGTTTGTGTTGGAAATGAGTTTGCAGCTTTGGCCAACTGTAACCTTAACTATTCAACCTGGGCAGCTAAATTCCTGATCAATATTCACGATTTTATTGTAGCTCCTGCATTTCGTAAACAAGGTGTTGGCGAATTTCTTTTAAATGGGATTGAAAATTACGCCAAAGAAAACGAGTATTGCAAAGTCAATCTTGAAGTTAGAAACGATAATTATAAAGCCCAAAAGCTTTACCAAAAAGTGGGATTTGCCGATTGCCAGCCACCAATGTATTTTTGGCAAAAACCAATTTAGGTTACCAAACAAGGCAACAGAACACGAGAAAAATTGAAAAAGGAACTGCTTCAAATGAAACAGCTCCTTTTTTTATACTCCGCTACCTGGTTTATTGCCAGCCACCACCCAATGCCCGGTACAACGAAACAACTGCGTTGAGTTGTTGCACCCGATCGTTAACATTGTTTAGTTCAGCGTTTAATAAACTTTGTTGTGCATTTAAAACTTCGGTGTAAGTTGCCGAGCCATAAATCAGAAGTTCCTTGGTGTAATCAACTGATTTTTCCAGTGCTTCGAGCTGCATTTTTCGAAGTTCAGTTTTTTGCACCGACGAATCGTACAAATTCAAAGCATCATTCACTTCTTTACCTGCATTTAACAGTGTACTGCTAAAATTCGCCAACATTTGTGCCTGAGTTGCTTTGGCCACTTCGAGCCGTGTTTTATTTTGCCGTTTATTAAATATGGGTTGTACCAGGCCACCAACCAAATTGGCAGCGAACGATGTCGGATCAAAAAGATCCTCGAATTTCAGTGCCTCAAAACCCGAACTGGCAGTTAAAGTAACCGACGGGTAAAAATAGGCTTTGGCACTATTTGTTAGTTCAAAAGCATTTATTAATTCAAATTCGGCCTGCATTACATCTGGTCGGTTTTCCAAAAGTTCAGAAGGAACACCTGTTGTTAGAAGGGTGTTTGTTTCCTGGTCTTCAAATCTGCCTCTTTTTATTGTTCCGGGCGTTCTTCCCAACAACAGGCAAATTGTATTTTCGCTTGCTTTAATTTGTTGCTCAATATCCGGAATGGTTACTTCTGCGGCATAACGAGCAGCCTCGCTCTGCACCACCGCCGCACCTGTAACTTTTCCACTTTCTTTCAAAATTTTCATTGTTTCTACCAGCTCAGCACTATTTTGCACCGTTTTTTTAGTGATAGCCAGTTTGCTGTCTAAAGCCAGTAAATTATAATAAGCAGAAGAGATGGACGCGATCAGACTGGTTTGAACAGCCTTTTGTGCCGCATCGGTTGCCATGTAACTGGCATACGATGCTTTTTTTGCACTGCTTAGTTTTCCCCAAAAATCAATTTCCCAGCTACTTTGTACAGTAATTTGCGAAGCATTGTAGTTGCTCGGTCCGTTGGGATAAGTTGACTCTGACCTGTGTACATAGGTATGGCCGGCCTGGGCCGATACCGATGGAACCAGCGCCGCACGGCTTTGTTTAAAATACGCTTCGGCAGCTACTACTCTTTGTGTTGCAGCCTGCAAATCAAGATTGTTTCTTAATCCTTCGGCAATTAAACTGTCAAGCAGATCATCGTTAAACAAATTCTGCCAGCTTTCATTGGCCATGTTTGTGGTGTCAGTTTCTTCAATACCAAAAATACCATCAGTATTGGTCTGACTTCTTTGGTAGTGGCTGCTCGAACTGCACGAGAACATTACTGATGCAGTTAAAAAAGCAAGCACTATATTTTTAAATGAATTCATATTCATAATTTTTAAATCTTAAGCCTGAATTATGCCAGACTATTCATTTCTGAGATTTCTTTTTCTTTTGGTTTTGTAACTTTTTCCTGAAGTGTTTGGAAAACAACAAACATGGCAGGAATCACCAAAATTCCGATTAAGGTTCCAATCAGCATACCTCCAACGGCACCGGTTCCTATCGAGCGGTTCCCATTTGCACCAACTCCTGCGGCAATTACCAGCGGAATTAATCCCACAATAAAAGCAAACGAAGTCATTAAAATAGGTCGCAAGCGGGCAGTAGCTCCCTCTACTGCGGCTTCCACAATACTCATTCCGGCTTCTCTTCGCTGTCGTGCAAACTCCACAATAAGAATGGCGTTTTTGGCCAGCAGTCCGATTAACATGATTAGCGAAATTTGCAGGTAGATATTATTTTCTACTCCCATTATCCGGGCAAATATAAATGCACCCGAAATACCAATGGGCAACGAAGTAATAATCGACAAAGGCATAATGTAACTTTCGTACTGTGCCGCAAGGAAAAAGTACACAAATATTAAACTCAAAATAAAGATGAGAATGGTTTGGTTTCCTGCACTAATTTCTTCACGTGTAATTCCCGAAAATTCATAATCAAATCCGGTAGGCAATTTTTCGGCAGCAACTTCACGAATGGCATCAATGGCATCACCCGAGCTAAAACCCATTCCCGGGGCACCGTTCACCGAAATGGCAGTGTACATATTAAATCGATTGATACTTTCCGGTCCGTATACTTTTGTGAGTGTAATGAACTCCGTAATTGGAGCCATCTCGCCGGTGGCCGTTCTAACTTTTATATTGTTCAAATCTTCCGGATTTCCCCGATACTGCGCTTCCGATTGCACCATTACGCGGTACTGTTTTCCGAAACGATTAAAATCGGATGCGTAGTACCCGCCAATATAACCTTGCATGGCCGAAAGTACCGAACTAACCTGAAGACCTGAACGCATACAACGGGCTGCATCAACATCAATTCGGTATTGTGGAAATCCTGTGTTAAATGCAGTACGCGCATACTGAATTTCGGGACGTTGATTAAGTGCTCCAAGAAATTCGTTGGCCACATTCTCAAAACGATGAATGTCTCCGCCTGTTTTATCTTCCAGTTTCAACTCAAAACCACCGGTAACACTAAAACCGGGAACCATTGGAGGCGAAAAGATAATAATACGCGCATCTTTTATTTGTGAGGTCAAGCCGTATAGTTTTTGAACGATGCTGTTTTGATCCTGTCCATCTTCCTTTCTTTGGTCGAAGGGCTGCAGGTTGGCAATAATCATTGCATACGAACTACCCGTTCCGCCTAAAAATGAGAATCCTGAAATAATCGTCCGTGATCGTATTTCCGGAACCGATTGAATAATTTCGTCAAGTTGTTTGGCTATCTCAATGGTTTTTTCAGCAGAAGTTGCAGGAGGCATCGAAATATCTACAAACATACGACCTGTATCTTCCGACGGAACAAATCCGCTTGGAGTGGTTTTCATCAGAAAAACCAGAACGACAATAAAAGCTACAATCATTCCGCCTGCCAGCCATTTTTTACGAATAAAGAAGCTGGTAATTTTCTGGTATTTCCGGGTTGTAATTTCAAACGAAGTATCAAAGGCAGTTGAGAAACGTTTCATTAAACCTTTTCTTCCCTGCAGTTCTTCTTTGTGTGGTTTTAAGAAAATAGCACAAAGCGCCGGGCTAAGTGTAAGTGCATTAATAGCCGATAATATAATTGCAACGGTAAGCGTAATACCAAATTGTTTGAAAAATACCCCGGTGGTTCCGGTAATAAAGGTCACCGGCACGAACACTGCACCCATTACCAGCGTAATTGAAACAATTGCCATTGCAATTTCATTCATGGCTGAAATTGCTGCAGCTTTTGGTTTCATCTTTCCTTTGTCGAGTTTGGCGTGAACAGCTTCTACCACCACAATGGCATCATCTACAACAATACCAATGGCCAGAACCAATGCAAAAAGTGTTAAAAGGTTGATGCTGAACCCAAAAATATTCAGGAAAAAGAAGGTTCCGATTATCGACACAGGCACTGCAATGGCCGGAATTAACGTAGCACGGAAATCCTGAAGAAAGATAAATACAACGATAAAAACCAGAATAAATGCCTCAAGGAGTGTACTTAGCACCTTTAAAATTGAGGCATCCAGAAATTCGTTGGTATTCATCAGAGTCACGTATTCTACTCCCGGAGGAAATGAGTGTGACGCTTCTTCAATTACATCTTCAATTTCCATGATTACGTTCCGGGCATTCGATCCGGCCGACTGGAAAATAGCCATGGCAATACCCGGCTGTCCCTGGGTTTGTGTAATTCGGTTGTAACTTAACGAACCCATTTCAACACGGGCCACATCGCCCAAACGTAAAACATTTCCGTTGTTATCAGCTTTAATTACAATGTTCTCAAATTCTTCGGGTTCGGTAAGTTTTCCCTTGTATCTGATTACATATTCAAAGCTTTGGTTGTTTTGTTCTCCAAATCGTCCGGGGGCCGCTTCAAGGTTTTGAGCATTTAAAGCCGCAGTAATATCCGAAGGTATTAAATTATGGCTTGCCAGAATATCCGGTTTCAGCCAGATTCGCATGGAATAATCACGCGCTCCGAAAACCATTGCCTCACCAACTCCGTTCACACGTTGAACCTGTGGTAAAAGGTTGATTTTAGTATAGTTTTGAAGGAAAGTTTCGTCGTAATTGCCATTGGTACTGTACACCGAAAATACCATTAACATGTTGTTCTGGCGTTTGCCGGTAATTACACCTGCGCGGGTAACTTCGGTTGGCAACAAGGCATTTGCCCGGGCAACACGATTCTGAACGTTTACCGCAGCCATGTCGGGATCGGTACCTTGTTTAAAATAAACTTCAATGGTTGCCATTCCCGAATTACTGGCTGTTGAGTTCATGTAAATCATGTCTTCAACACCGTTAATTTGTTCCTCCAGCGGAATTACAACACTATTAAGCACGGTTTGAGCGTCGGCACCGGTATAATTCGCCGTAACGCGAATGGTTGGTGGTGCAATATCCGGATATTGTTCAATGGGGAGCGTAGTAATTCCGAGTATCCCCAGAATTACCAATATGGTTGAGATGACCGTTGATAAAACCGGCCGTTCTATAAATGTTTTTAACATGGTAAAATCTGCATTAAATTATTTTCCTGAAAGCTGGTTCTCTGTAACTGAATTTGAGTTTTCAGCCAGGCGGGGTTTAATTTCCATACCATCGCGAAGTGTTGCAATTCCTTCTGTAACTATTTTGTCGCCTGCTTTAAGGCCGGAAGTAACTACATATACTTGTTTCAGGTTGCCGGTTACAGTTGAAATTGGTGTGTTAACCACTTTGTTTTCGGCGTTTACTACATACACAAAACGGTTGCCTTGTATTTCGAAAGTAACACTTTGAGGCACGGTTAATGCTGAATGATGCACCTCGGGCAAACGAACACGGCCGCTGCTTCCTGAGCGCAGGTTACCCTCTGGATTCGGGAACGAAGCACGAATGTTTATGGCACCGGTTTGCGTATCAACAATTCCGCTTGCAATTTCAACTTTTCCTTTGTAAGGGTATACAGAGTTGTCTGATAATACAAGTTCTATTTCAGGTAGTTTTTCCAGTTTCTCGCGTGTTGTGGTACCCTCCAGATCTTTGGTCATTTGCAGAAAATCTTTTTCATTCATCGAAAAGTAGGCCTGCATTCGGGTGGTGTTGGAAACAGTTGTTAACGGATTTGTGATTGAACTGCTTACCAGGCTTCCCACACGATAAGGAAAAGTTCCGATTATTCCGTTGGTGGGGCTGCTAATTATGGTGTACTTCAGATTGGCTTTGGCATTGGCCAAATTGGCATTGGCTTGTGCCAGTTGTGCTTCGGCAGCAAGCAGATTCGCTTTTGCCGATTCAAGTTCGAAATCGCTAACAATGTTCTTTTCAACCAGTGGTTGTGTTTTGTTAACATTGATTTTTGCCGTCGATACTTGTGATGCGGCAACTTTAACCTGTGCTTCGGCAGAACGAACCTGAGCCTGAATATCGTCGGCATTTATTTTAAAAAGGATTTGGCCCTTTTTTACAAAGTCACCTTCATCTACTAAAATGTCTTCAATATAACCTGCAACGCGCGGACGAATTTCAACAGTTTGTTCTCCTTGCAACAGTGTAGGAAAATCCTGTGAAATGGTAATATCGCTTGGCGAAACTTCCTGAACCAGGTATTCACGCACCTGTCCCGCCATTTTTACCTGCCCCTGTTGCGAATTCGAGCACGAGAAAATGGTAAGTAGTACGAACAAACTACTTAAATTTTTAATTGTCTTAATTGTTTTCATGGTATCTACTATTTAAATGTTGTTTTTTGGTTGCTGTTTGTATCGGCCTCCTCAAACAGGTCGCTGTGCCCTGTGTTCTGCTGTATTTTCTCAATTACGGATATAAATACTTTCTGTTCGCTTTCTGTGATTCCGGTCAGCAAATCGTTGGAAACCTTTTTTGAAATCGAACTAAGGGTGGCAACCGTTTCTTTTCCTTTTTCTGTAAGAATGAGATTTTTCTTCCGTTTATCAATTTCATCCGTTTTTCTGGCTACCAGTTTTTTATCCAGTAAAGTCTCAATTTGGCGCAAAATAAGCGATTTGTCTTTCTGGAAATGATTGGCCAACTCTTGTTGAATCAAATTATCACGATTTGCAATCAGTCGTAAAAAAATGTATTGTTCCACTGTTAAATCCAGGTTGTGCTCCATAAAACTTTCCTTTAGTTTTAGCTTTATCAGCTTCGAAGTTTGTCCCAGCAAATGAGTAAGTGGCTTTTTTGTATCCATTGTTTCTGTTTTATTTCGGCTGCAAATATAAATTGAAATTGGTTGCAAAAGTCAACTAAGTTTGAGTTTGGCCGAAATATATTCCTAAGATGAAATTAAATGGCTGATACGGCGCAAGATAGAATGTGTCCTAAATATTAACTAAAGAAGACGAAATTGTATTTTATATGAAATAAGTCACCGGATGTGCATTTCTGAACCACATACGCCTGTATTTTATGAATTCCTACAAAAATGTAGGTTACCTCAATGTTAATTGCCCGAAACCCCTTTGCAACGGGGCTTCTTAAACTTTACCACCATATTGTGCACCAAACAAATACATCCTACAAAAATGTAGGATTTTTAGATTCGTTGTTACTTCCAAAAAGAATTTATTGAAATTTTAATGTGCATATAATCAGGTTTTTATAGTGGTCTGGAATGTGGAATTATGCTGTCCAGCATGTTTTTTGGCACAAGTATGGCATAAGGGGGATCAAACGATTTTAAACTTTTTAAAAAACAAATTATGAGAAAGATTGCAATTTACGGGAAAGGTGGAATTGGTAAATCAACCACAACCCAAAATACAGTAGCCGGATTAGTTGAAGCAGGTAAAAAAATTAAAGTTGTGGGTTGCGACCCAAAAGCTGACTCAACCCGATTGTTGTTGGGTGGTTTGGCTCAGAAAACAGTTTTAGATACACTGCGTGAAGAAGGTGAGGACATCGATTTGGACGATATCGTAAAAGAAGGTTACGGTGGTGTTCGTTGTGTTGAATCAGGTGGTCCTGAACCAGGAGTAGGTTGTGCCGGTCGTGGTATTATTACTTCTATTAACCTGTTGGAGCAGTTGGGTGCCTGGGACGAAAAATATGAAATTGACTATACTTTCTACGATGTACTTGGTGACGTTGTTTGTGGTGGTTTCGCTATGCCAATCCGCGAAGGAAAAGCAGAAGAGATTTACATTGTAGTATCGGGTGAAATGATGGCGATGTACGCTGCCAACAACATTTGTAAGGGTATTAAAAAATACGCCCAGGCAGGTGCAGTACGTTTAGGTGGTTTAATTTGTAACTCACGTAAAGTAGATAACGAACGCGAAATGATCGAAGAGTTAGCTCGTCAGTTGGGAACCAAATTAATTCACTTTGTACCTCGCGACAACATGGTTCAGCAAGCCGAAATTCACCGTAAAACAGTTATCGAATTCAAACCAGAACATGTACAGGCCGATGAGTACAGAGCTTTAGCAAAAGCGATTGACGAAAACGACATGTTCGTTATTCCTGAACCATTGGAAATGGATGATTTAGAGAAATTGTTAATTGATTTCGGTATTGCCAGCTAAGTCAATCTAAAAACCAAAAATTATAACCAAAAATTATAGGAGACCATAATATGTTAATGATAAGAGCGATCATACGTCCAGAGAAGTCAAGTAAAGTTTTAAAAGCATTGTTTGAAGCCGGTTACATTGCAGTAACAAAAATTCCGGTGGTTGGACGAGGAAAACAACGAGGTATTAAAATTGGCGACGTTACTTACGATGAGCTGCCAAAAGAAATGTTGATAATGGTTGTTAAAGACGAGGATAAAGATTTTGCAGTAAATACCATTATGGAGGCTGCACGTACCGAACCTAAAGGAGCATTTGGAGACGGAAAAATCTTTGTCTCTCCGGTTGAAGAGGCCTATACAATCAGTCGAGGTTCAAAAGAATTATAAACCCTAAAAATTTTGAACCATGAAGATAATAATGGCCATAATCAAAATTGATAAGATGAATGAAACCAAACGTGCTTTAACCGAAGCCGGCATCACATCGATGACTGCAACCGGAAAAGTGTTTGGCAGAGGTAAAGGTTTATGGGATGCCAAAGTAATGGAAGGAGCCAAAATGGATATGCCCGAAGCACTTACTCATCTGGGAAAAGAACCCAGACTTAGACCCCAGCGTGTACTAAATATCGCTGTTTCTGACCACAACGTTCAATTAACAATTGATACGATTATTGAAGTAAACCAGACGCCTGCACCAGGAGACGGAAAAATCTTTGTCCTACCGTTGGATGATGCATTTCAGGTTCGAACTGGTGATGCGGGCACGACAATTCTTTAATTAAAAAGACAAAATTATGCCAGATAAGAAAGATTATACAAACGGACTTCCGGATCCATCGGAATTGAAAGCGGAGTTACTAAAAAAGTACCCAAGGAAGGTGGCCAAGAAAAGAGCCAACTCCATGGTTATTAATTCTCCGGAAGAGAAAAAGGAGATTCTTGCCAACGTAAGAACCGTTCCCGGAATTATAACTCAAAGGGGATGTACTTACGCAGGATGTAAAGGAGTGGTTCTTGGACCAACCCGCGATATTATCAACCTGGTACACGGACCAATCGGATGCAGCTTTTATGCCTGGTTAACCCGTCGTAACCAAACCCGAGCCCTCGACGGCGATCCAAACTTTATCACCTATGCATTTTCTACCGATATGCAGGACGAAAACATCGTTTTTGGTGGAGAGAAAAAACTGAAAGAAGCCATTCGCGAAGCTTTCGAAAACTTTCATCCTACATCAATCGGTATTTTCTCAACCTGTCCGGTTGGATTGATCGGGGATGATGTTCACTCTGTTGCCCGCGATATGAAAGCTGAACTTGGAATTAACATCTTTGGTTTTAGCTGCGAAGGATACCGCGGTGTATCACAGTCAGCCGGTCACCACATTGCCAACAACGGTATTTTTAAACACGTAGTTGGTAACGATGATCGCGAACGTACCGGTAAATACCAGGTGAATTTATTGGGTGAGTACAACATCGGTGGTGATGCTTTCGAAATTGAGGCACTTTTCGAAGAAATTGGTGTAACACTTATTTCGACTTATAGTGGTAACTCAACCGTTGAAAGTTTTGCCTACTCACACACTGCCGACTTAAACATGGTAATGTGTCACCGTTCCATCAACTACATTGCCGAAATGATGGAAGAGAAATACGGCATTCCATGGTTTAAAGTAAACTTTATCGGAGCTGAATCAACTGCTAAATCATTACGCAAAATGGCCGAATACTTTGGCGATGCCGAAATGATTGCAAAAGTGGAAGAAGTTATAGCCCGCGAAATGCTGAAGGTTAAAGCTGTGGCCGAAGCCGTTAAACCAAAAGTGGAAGGCAAACTTGCAATGATGTTTGTGGGAGGTTCCCGTGCTCACCATTACCAGGATTTATTTAGCGAATTAGGCGTTAAAACAGTTTCTGCAGGTTACGAATTTGCTCACCGCGATGACTACGAAGGTCGCGAAGTAATTCCAAGCATTAAAATTGATGCAGATACCCGTAACATCGAAGATCTTATTGTAACCAAAGACGATACCCGTTTCCGCGACGACCTGGTTGAGAAAAAAGCCAAATTGGAAGAAGGTGGTTATGAGTTTAAAGACTACAAAGGTATGATGCCTGACATGCAGAAAAATGCACTGGTTATCGACGATGTAAACCACTGGGAAACTGAAAAGCTGATAGAGTTTTACAAACCTGATATTTTCTGCGCCGGTATTAAAGAAAAGTACGTGGTTCAAAAATACGGAGTTCCGTTAAAACAATTGCACTCTTACGACTACGGCGGTCCTTATGCTGCCTTTGGCGGTGCCATCAATTTCTACAATGAGATGGAACGTATGTTAGCTACCAATGTTTGGAAACTGGTTGATGCTCCATGGAAACACGAGCCAGAGATAGTTGGATGTGTAACCGTTGACGCTTAATTAATAGGAGGAAATTATCATGTTATTACGACATACAACAAAAGAAATAAAAGAGAGAAAAGCACTAACGGTAAACCCGGCTAAAACGTGCCAGCCGGTTGGAGCAATGTATGCTGCACTCGGAGTTCACGGATGTTTGCCACACAGCCACGGTTCGCAAGGGTGTTGTTCGTATCACCGAAGTGCCTTAACCAGGCATTACAAAGAGCCGGTAATGGCAGCAACCAGTTCATTTACCGAGGGATCATCGGTATTTGGAGGACAGGCCAACTTACTGCAGGCTATTGATAATATTTTTACCATTTACGAACCCGAAATTATCGCGGTTCACTCAACTTGTCTTTCTGAAACAATTGGTGACGACCTTGGTCAGATTGTTGCAAAAGCAAAAGACGATGGTAAAATACCGGAAGGAAAACACGTTGTTCAGGCAGCTACTCCAAGTTATGTGGGATCGCACGTAACCGGTTATGCAAACATGCTTGAGGCATTTGTGAAGTACTTCGCTTTTAATACCAACGAAAAAATCCGCCAGGTAAACATGCTTTCCGGTTGGGTTGAACCATCGGATATGCGTGAGCTGAAACGAATTGCCGGATTAATGAACCTGAGAACTGTTCTTTTACCCGATACTTCTGATGTGTTGGATACACCAATGACCGGAAAATACACCATGTATCCGAAAGGTGGAACAACTGTTGAAGAAATTACAAGCATGGGCGACAGTATAGCAACCGTTGCCATGGGTGATTTTGCTACCCGAAAAGCAGCAATTATGCTCGATAACAAATGCAAGGTTCCATTTAAAATGACCGACATTCCGATCGGACTAAAAGCAACCGACCGTTTTATACAGGCACTTGCACTGGCAGGTAAAGTATCGGTTCCGGAAGTAATTAGCGAAGAACGTGGTCGTTTGGTTGATGTGATTACCGATATGCACCAGTATTTCTACGGAAAACGTGTTGCTTTATATGGCGATCCCGACAACCTGCTTCCTTTAATCGAATTCCTTGTTGACATTGATATGAAACCGGTGTATGTTGTTTCAGGAACTCCTGGAAAAGCATTCAGCAAAAAAGCGCTTGAAATTTTAGCTGAAAAAGTACCGGAAGCAAAAGTACAAAACGGTCCACAGTCCGACATGTACCTGCTTCATCAGTGGATTAAACAAGAACCTGTTGATTTGATTTTGGGTAACACTTACGGTAAATACATTTCAAGAGACGAGGGTATTCCTTTTGTAAGAACAGGTTTCCCAATTGTTGACCGAATCGGACACAGTTATTTCCCTACCGTGGGTTACACCGGTGGTATCCGAATCCTTGAAAGAATACTTGGCGCATTAATGGATAAAATTGATGCCACTGCTCCTGAAGAATCATTCGAACTTGTGATGTAGTCCTTGTCACTACTAAACAACGATTTCTATAACTAGCAATTATTCCGTTGCCTTACTGTCCCTCCCCGTTGTGGGGAGGGCGAGGGCAAAGGAGAATGTAAATCAGGAAAACCAGGTTGAATCCTGAAGCAAAACTTCAGACATCTGACTTCGGTCTTCCAACTTAATAATAACAGGTATGACTCAATTTCTAAAAGAACGCGAAAACCAAATCCTCACCAAGGGCGCAGATTCTGCTGAAATAGCTTGTGGGAAAAAGAGTCTTGCCGGTTCAGTATCGCAACGAGCCTGTGTTTTTTGCGGCTCGCGTGTGGTACTTTATCCCATTGCCGACGCCTTGCATGTAATTCATGGCCCGGTTGGTTGCGCATCGTACACCTGGGATATTCGGGGTTCTCTTTCTTCAGGCCCGCAATTACACCGTTTGAGTTTCACCACCGACTTAAAAGAAAGAGATGTGGTTTTTGGTGGTGAGAAAAAATTATATCATTCGCTAATCGAATTAATCGATAAACACCAACCCAAGGCAGCTTTTGTTTTCTCAACCTGCATTATTGGTGTAATTGGCGACGATGTGGAAGCAGTTTGCCGCCAGGTAACCCGCGAAAAAGGCATCGATGTTATTCCCGTTATGTCGGAAGGATTTAACGGAACAAAAAAAGACGGTTATAAAATCGCGAATGAAGCACTTGCCAGACTGGTAGGAACAAACAACGATTTTAAACCTGCTAAATATTCAATTAATATTCTTGGCGATTTTAACCTTGCAGGCGAGCTTTGGATTTTAGCTGAATATTATAAGAAATTAGGCGTCGAAATTATTGCGTGCATGACCGGTGATGGTCGTGTTGACGAAATTCGCCGCGCTCATCATGCTTCTCTCAATGTGGTTCAGTGCTCGGGTTCTATTATGCACCTGGCAAAAGATATGAAGGAAAAATATGAGATTCCGTTTATGAAAGTTTCGTATTTCGGAATTGAAGACATGTCGGAAGCACTTTACGAAGTAGCTAAGTTTTTTGATGATGAGGAGATGATGAAAAAAGCCCGTGAGTTGGTTACCAACGAGATTTCAAAATTATTACCGGCGCTGCAACCTTATCGCCAAAAACTGGAAGGCAAAAAAGCAGCCATTTATGTTGGGGGCGCTTTTAAAGCCATTTCTCTGGTAAAAGCACTTCGTTTACTCGGAATGAAAACAGTTGTTGTTGGCTCGCAAACCGGAAACGCTGAAGATTACAAACTGCTAAAAGAATTATGCGATGAGGGAACAATCATCGTTGACGATTCGAATCCCAACGAACTTTCTGAATTTGTAAAGCTTACCGGAGCTCACCTTTTTATTGGAGGAGTAAAAGAGCGTCCCATTGCCCATAAACTCGGTCTCGGGTTTTGCGATCACAACCACGAGCGCAAGGAAGCACTCGCGGGATATGTTGGTATGATGAACTTTGCCAAAGAGGTATTTGCATCGGTAACCAGTCCGGTTTGGAAATTCACCAAAGCCCCTCCCAGCCTCCCCAAGGGGAGGAGCAAGAAGAGAAAAGACATTTAGTGTGACAACAGAAAAAAGCGAAATGAAAAATACAAATGGAAATACGGTTCTTAATTCCCTCTCCTTTGGAGAGGGTCAGGGAGAGGCTGTTCTTAGTTCCCCTCCTTCGGAGGGGTTAGGGGAGGCTTCCAACTCCTCCCCCTCGGGGAGGCCGGGAGGGGCGTACAAGGCAACACAAAATGCCTGTAAATTGTGTTCTCCGCTTGGAGCAAGTGTTGCGTATAAAGGTTTCGAAGGTTGTGTTCCGTTAATTCACGGTTCGCAGGGCTGCGCAACTTATATTCGCCGATACCTGATCTCTCATTACAAAGAACCCATTGATATTGCCTCGTCGAATTTTACACAGGATTCCACCATTTTTGGCGGCGACGAAAATTTTAAAGCGGCAGTATTAAATATTATAAATTCATACAAACCTCAAATTGTGGGAATCGCATCAACTTGCCTGAGCGAAACAATTGGCGACGATGTAAGTCTTTTTCTGCATCATTTTTTAGAGGAATACAAAGATATTGACACCGACTTTGTAATTGCATCAACTCCCAGTTACCAGGGATCGCACATCGACGGATTTCACGAAGCGGTTTCGGCAGTTGTAAAGAAATTTGCCTTACCAGGACCCAGCCAGGATCATATAAACCTGTTCACGAATTTTGTTTCAACCGAAGATATTCGACTGATTAAAGAAATTACAGCCGATTTTGGATTGGATTCAATCCTGCTTCCCGATTATTCCGAAAGTCTGGATAACCCGGTTTGGGACACGTATCACCGAATTCCTGAAGGTGGAACTTCAATTGCAGATGTAGAACGAAGTGGATCGGCGAAAGCATCCATCGAATTTGGAACCATCCTGAATCAAGGGAATTTAGCCGGACGAGTAAAGAATAAAAAACTGTCGCGCACCGGCGGTAAATATCTGCAAAACGAAATGGATGTTCCGTCGATTGAAATGCCAATGCCAATTGGAATAACACAAACCGATACGTTTTTTGAAACCTTAAAAGAACTTTCGGGAAATGAAATCCCGGAAAAATATACAAAACAACGGGGACGCTTAATCGACTCTTATGTTGATGCACATAAATACACTTTTGGAAAAAGAGCAGTTGTTTACGGCGAAGAAGATTTTGTTGTAGCAATGGCAGCATTTCTTGATGAAATTGGAATTGAGCTTGCTTTGGTTGCTTCGGGCGGCGAAAGCGGAATGTTGGAGGAAGAGGTTAAAAAATACTGTCCCGAGAATAAAGATAAAGTAGTGGTAAAAGAAGGATTCGACTTTGAAAGTATCAAAGAATGGAGCCTGGAAAATAAACCTGACATTTTAATCGGGCACAGCAAAGGCTACTACATTGCCCGCGAGTTGGGCATTCCAATTATTCGGGTAGGATTTCCGGTTCACGACAGAATAGGTGGACAGCGCATTAAACACCTTGGTTACTCCGGAACACAGGAATTATTTGATAAGGTGGTAAATGCACTCATTGAATACAAGCAAACAACATCGCCGGTAGGCTATAAATACATGTAGTTTAAAGTATAAACAAAAGAGGTTGCGGGTTACAGGTTGCAGGCTTTACTTCCAACTTTGTGCTTCGCGCTTCCAGCAAAATATACAGTTATGATAGATATAAAAACACATCCCTGTTTCAATAAAGACGCAAAAGGTAAATATGCAAGGGTTCACCTTCCCGTTGCTCCTCAATGTAATATTCATTGTAATTATTGTAAACGCGATTACGATTGTGTAAACGAAAGTCGCCCGGGTGTAACCAGCGAGGTTTTAACACCTGAGCAGGCACTTGCATACACAATCAGGTTACGCGAGAAAATGCCGCATTTATCGGTAGTTGGAATTGCAGGTCCGGGCGATCCGTTTGCCAATCCAATTCAAACCATGAAAACGCTGCATTTAATTCGTAACGAATTTCCTGACATGGTGCTTTGTCTTTCTTCAAACGGTTTAAATGTATTGCCTTACGTCGATGAGCTAAAAGAGCTGGAAGTTAGCCACGTAACCATCACAATAAATGGGACCGATACGGAAACCTTGTCGAAATTATACAAATGGGTACGTTTCGAAAAGCGTGGATATTTTGGTGAACAAGCTGCCTCTATTTTATTGAAAAACCAGTTGGAGGCCATTCGTGCACTCAAACGAGCCGGTATAACAGTAAAAGCAAATACAATTGTAGTTCCCGGAATTAACGACAACGCGGTGGTTGATTTGGCAGCTGAAATGAAAGAACTTGGTGTCGATATTATGAATACCATTCCGCTTTATCCGGTTGAAGGAACTCCTTTCGAAGATTTCGAAGAGCCTTCTCCAGCAATGATGAAAAAATTGCGCAAGGGGATTAAAGAACATTTACCTCCAATGACGCACTGTTCTCGTTGTCGCGCCGACGCGGTTGGCCTACTGGGTAAAGACGATCCGGAAGCCAAACAAATACTTTCTGAAGTTTCAAAACTTTCGGTTAACGTGGATACCACAAGGCCATACGTTGCCGTAACCAGCCACGAAGGATTATTGGTAAACCAACACCTTGGAGAAGCAGCACAGGTTTATATTTTCCGCGAAACACCAAACGGATACCGAATGGTGGAACAACGCCCGACTCCAAAACCGGGTGCAGGAAAAGATCGTTGGGAGAAACTGGCCGAGTCGCTGAACGATTGTCGTGCCATGTTAGTGGGTGGAATTGGCCCTTCTCCATCGTCGGTTATTGGTAGGGCAGGAATTAAAATTGTTGAAATGACCGGATTAATTGATGAAGGTTTGGACGCTGTTTACAAAGGCAAAGAATTGAGAACACTTAAAAAATCAGATGTTTTTGCCTGCGGATCGGATTGTTCGGGTAAAGGAACCGGTTGTGGTTAAAGCCCCTCCTGACCTCCCCAAGGGGAGGGAAAAATCAAGAACCTGAGCATATTTAGATTGAAGAACAAATAATTATTAATCAAAAATTCCCTCTCCTTTGGAGAGGGTTAGGGAGAGGCCCAAATGAGAATAGCAGTAACAACAACAAGCGGTGTAAAGGTTGACCAGCATTTTGGAAAAGCAAGCAGTTTCTCCATTTACGATATAAATGCCAACGAAGTAAAACTTATCGAAACCAGAATGGTGAGTTCTTATTGCCAATCAAATGCCGGAGGAGCATCGGAACCGGATCACAAGTTCTCCGACGATCGACTGTCGGTGGTTTACAACCGGATAAAAGATTGCGAAAAAGTGTACACCCTTCAAATAGGCGAAAAACCGGAAGAGGCTTTAAAAGCCAAAGGAATAATTGTTCAGCCCTGTTCATGCAATATCGAACAAATTCCGGGGTGTTCAGGGAAATGTAAGTAACAGAATGTAGCTGTCATTTCGACGACGAAGAAGGAGAAATCTTTTCCCAAATAGCTGATTTCTCAGTTATACTTCCTTCGAAATGACAACATGTATTGAAATAATAAATAATTCAAATTAATAAATCTTCGGACTTCCGGCTTCGGACTTCCGGCAATTTTTAACATCATGAAAAAACCAGATTATCACATTTTAGTTTGCAACTCGTATCGGGTTGCAGGAGATGCAAAAGGCTATTGTAACAAAAACGGTGCTGCCGATTTAATTCAATATATAATGGAAGAATGTAACGACCGTGGTCTTGACGCCGCGGTCTCTTCCACCGCTTGTTTAAATGTATGCTCGCAAGGGCCGGTAATGGTCGTTCATCCAAATAATTTTTGGTATGGAGGAATTGATGAGGAAAAAATAGACGAAATTTTAGATGCACTAGAAGAGGGGGAGGCTGTTGAAGAATATCTCATCAGTGATTAAGTTAAACTGTAAATACGAATAACCCCCTCTTTTTGCCAGAACTAATCAAACTTCGATGAATATTTCACCCCAGACTTTAGTCTGGGGATTTATCTCACATTTTAAGTCTGGGCTTTAGCCCTTAATTTTAAATTGAATCTCATGGAAGTTAAAAAGTTTCCACACTTAATAGATACAACGCTTCGGGATGGTGAGCAGGCTCCCGGAGTTGTTTTTTCGTTGGAAGAAAAGATGGAAATTGCCAGACATTTGGATGAACTTGGTATTCCTGAGTTAGAAATTGGTACGCCTGCCATGGGCGAAAACGAGCAAAATGACATTCGCATTTTAACCAGTCAGGGTTTTGCTTTTGATGCTACCTGCTGGTGTCGTGCTACCTACAACGATTTGGAAGCGGCATTAAAATGTGGTGCAACACGTGTTAATCTCTCATTCCCGGTTTCCGATATTCAGTTGGAAACACTTGGCAAAAATCGCAATTGGGTACGAAACTATTTGCCCGAAATTATGCGCTTTGCTACCAATCACTTCGATTTTGTTGCAGTTGGAGCGCAAGATGCTTCGCGGGCAGATTTCGATTTTTTAAATGAATATATCTATCTATCATCACTATATGGAGCCAAACGTGTCCGCATTGCGGATACGGTTGGCATCCTAAATCCTTTGTCAGTTCAAAGTTTGTTTCAGCGTTTACTCGCTATTTCTCCCGATGTTGATTTCGAATTTCACGGACACAACGATCTGGGCATGGCAACCGCTAATCATGTGGTGGCATTGCAGTCGGGTGCCACGAGTGTTAGTTTAACAGTAAACGGACTGGGCGAACGCGCCGGAAATGCCTGTTTGGAAGAAGTGGCTTTTGCACTTAAGTATTCCTGTGGATACGATTATAATTTTGATGGCGCTTTGATGGTGCAACTTTCAAAATTGGTTGAAAAGGCTTCTGACAGGGAACTGGCACTTTCAAAACCAGTGTCGGGCGAGTTGGTTTTTTCGCACGAGTCAGGAATCCATTGCCGCAGTTTAAAAGAAAACCCACTTTCGTATCAACCCTTTAATCCAAAAGAGATTGGTCGCGAAACTGAGCTGGTAATCGGAAAACATTCAGGAATAGGTGCCGTTAGCGAAATACTGGAAAAGCGAAATATTTTTCTTTCGAAGAATGAATTGCATGTTTTGGTTTCTAAAATTAAATCGCTTTCAACGCAACTTAAACGCGATTTGAAATTTAGCGAAGTACACAGCCTTATTCATAACACACCATTGAACTTTACGGCATGATTATGCATGGTGCCGGGGAAACCGGTAAAACAGGAGTATAAAAACAGATAGAAGTTCGAGAAAAAAATCGGTATCGGGCTTATAATTATTAATCACTAAAAAAACAGTTATGGAAAGTTGGAGAAAATATTTTGATGAAGCGAATGCCTACTCTAAAACAGCGTTTGGCTCGTTTAACAAGTCGAAGTTTGGAAGTCAGGTTGTATATAATTTGTTGAGTATGGCCATTGAAAATTACCTTACTGCCTTGTGCTCAAAAATCGGACAGATGCCCGAACATTCAGGAATTACAGCCATTTTGAAGCAGGTTCAGAAATCGATGGAAATTCCTGACTCATTTCATGTGGAAGCCAGATTTATAAACAGTTTTATGAATTTCTGCTCGCTCGAAGTTTTGGAAACAAAAGATCCATCGCGCTCCGATTTGGTTCGTATGCTTGGTTTTACCGATGAATTGAAACGTTTTTGCGAAGAAAAATTGCTGCAGGAAGAAACTGTTTAATACTGCTGATTCGCTCTGCTTAGTTGCCAATAGTTCTGTTGGCCTAAACTTTTATGCGTTAATCTCCAGTTCTGCAATTCATTTATCTCAATTTATTGAATGTTCTGAAAAGAAATATAATTTTGGCAAGGTATAAAAATGAAAAAATACACACTATATATAATAGTACTGTTTTTTGTTTTTGCGTGTGGTCGGAAAGCGAAAACTGAATCAAACGAATTACTGGCTTTTTGTGGGGCAAGTTTAACCAATGTAATTTCCGAACTGGCCGAAAATTACGAAAAGGAAAATGCAGTAGATATTCAGTTGAATTTTGCTTCGTCGGGTACTTTGGCACGCCAGATTGAACACGGCGCTCAACCGGCAGTTTATATTTCGGCAAACGAAAAGTGGGTAGATTATTTAATTCAGCTCGATTTGCTCGTTCCCGAAACAAAACAAATGGTTGCCGGAAATTCGCTGGTGGTGGTGGTACCGCTCGATAGTCCGATTGATTCTATTTCTTTTCAAAGTAACTTACCTGAACTTTTTTCCGGAAGACTGGCAATGGGCGATCCAAAACATGTGCCTGCCGGCGATTATGCGCAACAGGCAATTAATAATGCCGGTTATGCAGATGAATTAAAAGCCCGCATTTTGCCCACAAAAGATGTGCGTTCGGCACTTATGGTAGTTGAATTGGGCGAAGTTGAAATGGGTATTGTATATAAAACCGATGCTTTAAAATCGGAGAAAGTAAAAATTGTTTCAGAAGTTCCGGATAGTTTGTATTCGCCGGTCGGTTTTTATGCTTCGGTACTAAAAACAAAAAACAATAAGCAAACACTTGGTTTTTATGAATATCTTAGTTCGCCGGAAGCTAAAGTTATTTGGTTAAAACACGGATTTAAATTTGAGTGAACTCTTTCAATATACGGCAAGTGAATGGTCGGCAATTCAGCTTTCGTTGAGCGTTGCCATTATCTGTTCGGTAATTACCTTGCCGCTTGCAGTTGGTATTGGCTGGTTTTTAGCCCGCAAAAAATTTTACGGCAAATCAATTGTTGAGGGAATTTTACATTTGCCACTTGTTTTACCTCCCATTACCACCGGCTATCTTTTGTTACTTGTTTTCGGAAACAGAGGATTTATTGGTTCCTTTTTTTACGAAAAGCTGGGTATCCAAATTGCCTTTTCGTTTTATGCGGCGGTAATTGCTGCCATTTTCGTATCGTTTCCGCTGGTTACCCGTTCGGTGCGTTTATCAATCGAGCTTGTCGATCAAAAACTGGAGCAAGCAGCGCGTACTTTGGGAGCCTCTAACATGCGCGTGTTTTTTACAATTACATTACCACTTGCATTGCCTGGCGTAATTAGTGGATTTATTCTTTCGTTTGCCCGTAGTTTGGGCGAGTTTGGTGCCACTATTTCATTTGCGGGTAATATCGAAGGAAAAACGCAAACGTTGCCCCTGGCAATTTTTTCTGAAATGCAAGTGCCCGGGCAGGAAGCATCAACAATGCGTTTGGTGTTTGTTTCGGTTATCCTTTCCTTGCTGGCAATGATTGCTGCCGAGTTTCTCAATAAACGTATTATAAAACGAAAAACAGCATGAAACCGGTACTTAAATTCCATATCAAACTGCAGCGTAAAGATTTTGTGCTGGACGTGAAGGCTGAGATTCCGGATGGAATTACCGGAATATTCGGACCGTCGGGGCACGGAAAAACCAGCCTCCTGAACTCCATCGCAGGAATTGTTAAGCCAGATTTAGGTAATATATATATAAAGGGAGAAAAGGTTTTTGATTCAGAAAACAAACTTAATGTGCCGGTAAAGAATCGGAAAGTGGGTTATGTGTTCCAGGATGTAAGGTTGTTTCCGCATTATTCAGTTTGTAAAAACCTGAATTATGGCCGAAAGGAAAAGGGGAGAAGTGTAATTTTTGATGAGGTAGTTAATACATTAAAAATAGAACACCTTTTAAATAAGAAGCCGGAAGAGTGTTCGGGTGGCGAAAAACAACGGGTTGCAATTGGGCGTGCAATACTCAGTGGCTCGCAAATACTTTTAATGGACGAGCCTTTTTCTGCAGTTGATGTAAAACTCCGCAAAGAGATTATTCCGTTTCTTAATGCCGTAAACCAAAAATTTAACATACCTATTATAATAGTAAGTCACGATTTGCCCGATCTTTTGAGTTTAACCGACAATCTGCTTTTGTTGCAGAATGGAAAAATTCTGGCTCATGGTAAATTCCACGATCTCATTTTAAATCAGGATAACTTAAATGTAATGCACGAATCGGGCTGGTTTAATATTATGCACCTGTTTGTGTTTGCATCGTTACCTTCAAAAGAAATGGTTCTTTTAAAAAGCGACAAGAGTGACCTGCAAATTCAGGTACTAACACAGTTTATTACAAGTCCTGTTGAAATTAATACTCCACTCAAAGTACTTATTAAGCCCGAGAACATTGCATTGGCAAAAGAACCCGTATCCAATATTTCCTTGCGAAATCAGATACAGGGCACAATACAAAAGGTTTTTCTGAAAGACGGTTTGGCTTTTTGTATAGTCGATGTAGGCGAGAATATTATTGTTGAAGTAACCGAAGCATCGCAAAAGAATATGAATCTTCAGCCGGGAGAACAAGTGTATTGTCTGTTTAAATCCGCAGCCTTAAAAATATTTTCAGTATAGTTTGTTTTGATTATCAGAGCATTGAAATAATTACTTCGATTTATTTGAAAAATAATTGCATTTGGGGCTTTGATTTCTAAAAGACTTGCTTACATTTGCAGCCGCTTAAGGAAGCAAAGTTCATTTAAGAAATGATGTGATAACCGTTATCTGGCGGGGTTTTTGGGAGTTTTTGAAGGATGTATTTTCGTGTCAGAAAATAAATTTAAAAAAACCTCAAAAAAGTTTTGGCAGATAAAAATAAGCTATTACTTTTGCAGCCGCTTTAACAGCGAAGTTCATTCGAAAGATTGAGGGGTAATAGTGAAGGGATTGAGTTTGAGTTGCGAGACAAAAACGAGATACCGGGAGCTGAAAAAAACTTTAAAATTTAGTTTAAAAATTTTGGCAGAATCAAAAGAGTTATTACCTTTGTCGCCCCGAAAGAGGGAAAAGCGATAGTGGCCGAAGCGAGGATGAGAATAGGAGAAGAGGTCACGAGAAAATAAAGAAACATAGTTTATCAGCATTAAAGGATTAACGGAGGTGCTGATTTTTTATGGGAAGTTCTTTCACATTTTGAAGCACAAAAATTTAGAAATAAAAAAAAGCAAGGTGTACCAACTTTGTTGATTTCTGAGAGATGAAACTGAGAGCAAAGGATATTTAAACTTTTTATATTTACAACGGAGAGTTTGATCCTGGCTCAGGATGAACGCTAGCGGGAGGCTTAACACATGCAAGTCGAGGGGCAGCACGTCTTCGGATGGTGGCGACCGGCGCACGGGTGCGTAACGCGTATGCAACCTGCCTTATACAGGAGGATAGCCCATGGAAACGTGGATTAACACTCCATAGTACTGTTTTTTCGCATGAAAGGATAGTTAAAACTTCGGTGGTATAAGATGGGCATGCGTAAGATTAGGTAGTTGGTGAGGTAATGGCTCACCAAGCCGACGATCTTTAGGGGTTCTGAGAGGATTATCCCCCACACTGGTACTGAGACACGGACCAGACTCCTACGGGAGGCAGCAGTGAGGAATATTGGTCAATGGACGCAAGTCTGAACCAGCCATCCCGCGTGCAGGATGACGGCCCTATGGGTTGTAAACTGCTTTTGTTTGCCAAGAATGGTTACTACGTGTAGTGATTTGACGGTAGCAAATGAATAAGGACCGGCTAACTCCGTGCCAGCAGCCGCGGTAATACGGAGGGTCCAAGCGTTATCCGGATTCATTGGGTTTAAAGGGTGCGCAGGCGGGCTTGTAAGTCAGTGGTGAAATTCTGCAGCTTAACTGTAGAACTGCCATTGATACTGCAAGTCTTGAATATGGTTGAGGTAGGCGGAATGTGTTGTGTAGCGGTGAAATGCATAGATATGACACAGAACGCCGATTGCGAAGGCAGCTTACTAAGCCATGATTGACGCTGAGGCACGAAAGCGTGGGGAGCGAACAGGATTAGATACCCTGGTAGTCCACGCCGTAAACGATGATCACTCGCTGTCTGCGATACACAGTAGGCGGCTGAGCGAAAGCATTAAGTGATCCACCTGGGGAGTACGATCGCAAGGTTGAAACTCAAAGGAATTGACGGGGGCCCGCACAAGCGGAGGAACATGTGGTTTAATTCGATGATACGCGAGGAACCTTACCTGGGCTTAAATGTAGATTGCATAACTTAGAGATAGGTTTTCCCTTCGGGGCTATTTACAAGGTGCTGCATGGTTGTCGTCAGCTCGTGCCGTGAGGTGTCGGGTTAAGTCCCATAACGAGCGCAACCCCTATCGTTAGTTGCCAGCGGATAATGCCGGGGACTCTAGCGAGACTGCCACCGTAAGGTGAGAGGAAGGTGGGGATGACGTCAAATCAGCACGGCCCTTATGTCCAGGGCTACACACGTGTTACAATGGCAGGTACAAAGGGCAGCTACACGGCGACGTGATGCTAATCTCTAAAGCCTGTCCCAGTTCGGATTGGAGTCTGCAACCCGACTCCATGAAGTTGGATTCGCTAGTAATCGGATATCAGCCATGATCCGGTGAATACGTTCCCGGGCCTTGTACACACCGCCCGTCAAACCATGGAAGCTGGGGGTGCCTGAAGTCTGTGACCGCAAGGAGCGGCCTAGGGTAAAACTAGTAACTAGGGTTAAGTCGTAACAAGGTAGCCGTACCGGAAGGTGTGGCTGGAACACCTCCTTTCTGGAGCCTTGGTTTCAATTTCGGAGACGAAATTAACAAATTGGCCCTTGCTTTTTTTATAAAATATAAGAGTTACAAGCGGGAGCTGTCGCGAAAAGCTAAGAGCTCGGAAGCTTGCAGCCGCAAAACAGTCCCGTAGCTCAGCTGGTTAGAGTACTACACTGATAATGTAGGGGTCCCCAGTTCAAGTCTGGGCGGGACTACAGCCCAGTCAACAGTATACAGTCGCAGTAGTCAGTGAAAACTGAACACTGAAACTGAACACTGCGAACTGATAAGTCGGGGGATTAGCTCAGTTGGCTAGAGCGCTAGATTTGCATTCTAGAGGTCAAGGGTTCGAC